>JAFRHL010000042.1 GCA_017433295.1 Eubacterium sp. | reverse complement strand
TAATAATAACAATGCTGAAGGAACAGGATCTATCGGTGGTTGGGAGAAATGTGAAATGCGCACTTACCTCAAAGAAACTATTAAACCCCTCATTCCTGAGACGGTTAGAAATGCTATCAAAGAGGTTACAAAGTATTCACGTATATTCGATACAAGTGGAACAGCTGTCAATGATGTTCCGTCCACAGAGGATCTGTGGCTTCCATCTAGGCGTGAGATGTTTGGGGCAATCAGTAATGCAGAGACGATGGGACCAATTTACGACGGCGTATTTCCTGATAGTGCAAGCCGTGTGAAGAAGAAAGTCGGCGCGTCAAGCGCCGAGTTCTGGTGGTGTCGGTCGGCTGGTACCAGCGGTACCTTCAATGGCGTGAACAGCAGCGGCGACAATAGCTTTAATTACGCCTCCAACTCTAATGCGCTCCCCGTGGGCTTCTCACTATAATCGAACATCTGTTCATCTGGCCCCCTTTGTGGGGCCAGATATAGGAGCCTATGGGGCATTACGCCCAGACGCCGCGTAAGCGGCGAAAATTTTTCTGGAATTTTTGCATTGTATAAAGTATAATCCGTTTGGAGAAAGTAGGTGAAAACAATGTCAGTTATCCGAAGTCAACGTGCGGAGTCTGAGATGGAATTCATCCACACTGCCCGGCAACTTCAGATCTATACGATACAGAAGTGTGTCGGCTTCCCCAAACGGTATACTTTTTACATCGCGCAGCCTATTGCTAACTCAGCTACACGGGTGCATCAGTACACGAAGATGGCGAACAGCATTTATCCGACCAATGCCCATGAAGTCCAGCTCCGGAGGGACTATCTACTCCGGGCAAATGCGGAACTGAACAGCCTCATCTCACAGATCGAGGTTGCCCATGAGCTTTTTGGATTAGAGCCGAATGTCATAAAATTCTGGATGGACCTTGTAGAAAAGGAACTTCGGCTTGTAAAAGGTACACTGAAAAAAGACAAGGCACGTTATAAAAACATCGTGTAATCTACTTTGGGTTTTGTTCTATACACTGTGACGTACCGAGTTCTGGTGGTGTCGGTCTGCTAATAACAACAATAACTTCAATGGCGTGAACAGCAACGGCAACAATAACAATAATAACGCCAACAACTCTAATGCGCTCCCCGTGGGATCCTCATCTGCGAGACAAAGTAACCTTGTGGTGAAATCAGTGCAAGAGGATGAGAAGGAGAGCAAGACCCTCCATGTGAGAGCATGGTAAATAACACTTTTGATAGGTCCTGGCGGACGCTGCTTGCATGGCAGTGCTTGATGGTGATGCGCTGTTTCATGCCAGCTGACCTTATACGGCTATATGTAACCATCCGACAGCTGTACAAAAGTGATCAGAGAGAAAAGGAACCTATAGACAATGACAAGCGAGGAAAGACGGGAAGCAAGATATCAGAGAAGGGTTGAAAGACGCACGGCAAAGAAGATACAGAGCCGTGCTTGTTTTGATGACTTTGATATCGTATTTTCCTACGACAACCTTTATAAGTCATATAAAAAGTGCCGCAGGAATGTGGCATGGAAAGCATCTGTACAGAAGTATATCACACAGGCCCCGATGATGGTGAATCAGACTTACACCCGGCTGCAGGAAGGCAAGTTCAAATCCAGCGGCTTTTACGAGTTTGATATCAACGAACGGGGAAAGATCCGGCATATAAAGTCCGTGACAGTCGTTGAGAGGGTTGTTCAACGCTGTCTTTGCGATAATGCATTGGTCCCAATGTTGGCTCCGACCTTCATCTATGATAATGCTGCATCGTTGGAAAACAGGGGATATCATTTTTCTATTCGCAGAATGTGCCGGCATCTTCATGAGCATTACCAGAAGCATGGAACGGAAGGTTATATTCTCCTGTTTGACTTTTCAAAATTCTTCGATAATGTGTCCCATGAGCTTTGCAAACAAATCATGAAGGAACAGTTCACGGATGAAAGGATCATTGCGCTGACAGAACATTTTATTGACTGCTTTGGTGATATTGGCCTTGGACTGGGAAGTCAGATCAGCCAGACATTCGCCCTGGCATCTGCAAACCGACTTGACCACTATGTCAAAGAGGTGCTGCGGATCAGAGGCTATGGCCGGTATATGGATGATGGATATCTTATCCATGAGAGCAAAGAGTATCTGCATCACTGCATGGATGAGATCAGAAAGATCTGCAAAGAGCTTGGTATCACGCTCAATGAGAAGAAGACGCAAATCGTGAAGATTTCCCACGGATTTACCTTCCTGAAGACCAGATTTACCCTGACAAAGACAGGGAAAGTAGTACGCCGGATATATAAAAAGTCTGTGGTCCGGGAAAGACGAAAACTGAAAAAGTTTGTGCCACTGCTTGAATCAGGTGTAATGACTTACACAGACATCTATACGTCATTTCAATCATGGAGCGCATATGCTAAGAATTTCAACGCATGGCACACTCTACAAAATATGTGTAAACTATATAATCAGCTGTTCATCGACCCCTGGATAATATCGGGGGGTGACATAAAACTGCTACACAAGAAGCATCTTCCAATGGGAGGTGCTTTTTTAATGCTCTGAAAGGAGGACGAAAGTATGAAACTGGAAATGATACTGAAAGATGGGACTACTATCGAATTGATTGAGGCCTCATATCCGAAGCACTATGTCATGGCCTGCAAAAACGCAGCAGCTTTTAAAAAGGCATGGAACAAGATGACGGAGGATAATCTTTCTGAGATTCAGATCAGAGAGGAGGGAGAGACTGTGGTTACTCTTCTTAATTCCCATCTGGCCGGGACTCAGACTGTGAATCAGCCGGATGGCAGCCTGATTGGCCATTTCTACATGGAAGGAGAGATCAAAGATGACGAAGATAACAGCGGGGAGCCGGACGATATTCAAACTGTCGGAGCAGACGAGCCCAAGTAAAAAAGCAGTCTTTAAAGCGTGGGTGAAAGCCAAAGGGCTCAATGTCCGCAACTGGGCGGGGGCTGACAAGAGCCTGTGTTCCTTCTCTCCACTGGCGCAGGGTGATGTCGTTGAGGTCTGTGATGCAATCTTGTCGGAAGACGGGAAGATCTGGTATTACATTTGCTATGGTGGCAAATACGGCTTTTTGAATGCGGCCTATGTTGAGTATGTCTCGGATGTCGTCCTGCAGTTCCTGGGTTATCTGGGAACCTACCACGAATACATCAAAGCCCATTACAAATATTTTAAATACCACTACGTATCAGCCATAAATAACGGCAGTTTTCAGACTGTCATAGATATGGTTACCACAAAAAAGGTAGTAGGGATTACCTGCCTTGTGCCTATCAGCTGGGCACTGAAGACCCTGGGGATCAAACGGAAGGACGGGAAGTCCTGGGTATCCGGTGCAAATGGAACCTTTAAGTCATATTATACTGGTGATTTCAAGAATAAGTTTACTCGTATAACAAAAGGCGATCCCATCGGTATGACCGTAAAACAGGCTGTGGATGCTGGTCTTCTGAAGCCAGGGGACATCATCGCCTTTGAGGGTGTGACTCACACGTTTACCTACACAGGCAAAGGATACATCATGTACGAGGGCGGCCATGCTAATGGTAATTATTCAAAAGGTATTATGCCTGATTATAGCAAAGTTTATCACAAGAATCGTAAGATCAGTGAGATCCTGCGATGGAAATAGGAGGTTCAAATATGCCTATGAAGATAGTCTCATTATTAAGTTCTAGCAGTTTTTTAAAGATCCTTTTGATTGCAATCGTTCTGGATACTATTTTAGGAGTTCTCAGAGCAATCAAGTACCACAAATTCAATTCCGCTTTTGGGATTGACGGGGCCATTCGTAAAGTGGCTATGCTGGTCAGTATCGTGGCCCTGATGGCCGTTGACGTGATCGTTCACGTCAATGCTTTGTTCATGGTTCCGGAAGAATATATCAAGGTTCTCGGTATCGCGAAACTTGGAATGAGTGAATTTTTCTGTTTACTTTTCATCTTATATGAAGCGGTGTCAATTCTTAAAAATATGACTTTACTGGAATTACCAGTCCCGCTCAAAGTGAAGAAATGCATCGAGAAATTTCTGGACGAGATGACGGATGAGATGAGCAGTGTGCCTGGAAAGGATAGTGATAAGGATGAAGTTTCCAAAGTATAAATTGACCGATAAACAGATCAGGGGCGTGGCTAATATAGTCTTACATGAACAAGGTACCATCGCAGGATGGTTCGCTGAGGCCTCCCAGATCGCCAATCGTACCGACATTAGAGGAGATGAGCATGCAACTGCTGCTAATCTTGTAAAGGTCCTGACATCCGGGTGGTATGCTAAAGGAAGCGCCCGATTCAATGCAGGTACGACAAATCCTCTTGTAATCTGGATCGTCAAAAAGGTATTCTGTGAAGGCCTGCGTACTCTTCCCAGATACATTGATGAGCATGACTGCATGAGTGATCTGTCTACGGTCAAGACAGGCAGTACCTCTGTCAAGGCTGACAAGTCAAAGTGGAAGAGACATAAGACCGTCATCAAGAATAAGATGGGCAGTACATACACCTTCTATGATTTCCCAGGCGGCTATAATACCGGTGTGGATCCTTTTGGATACACCAGACAGGCCTATCGGGATAAGTGGGGGGATGAGTGCTACACCGTGCTGGATGCAATGGCTCCCGCGGACTGGCTGAAAGAGATCGCATTCGGTGAAGTCGGATACCTGGAGAAGAGATCTAACAGTAACCTTGACAGCAAGACCGCCAATGCCGGCAGCAACAACTATACAAAGTATGGGAAATGGATGGGTATGAACGGTACCTATTGGTGCGCTTCCTTCCTGTCCTGGCTTTTCTATACGGCCTTTGGCAATACTGCAGGCAGACAACTTCTTTGTGGTGCTTATTCTGCT
Source organism: Eubacterium sp. (assembly GCA_017433295.1). Taxonomy (GTDB): domain Bacteria; phylum Bacillota; class Clostridia; order Lachnospirales; family Lachnospiraceae; genus Anaerobutyricum. Next base: position 58,948 of record JAFRHL010000042.1, on the reverse strand, counting down.
GCCTGTGAGACGATCAGACAGAACTTTATAAAGAAGAAAAGGTATCACACTTCCAGTCCGAAAGCTGGTGATGTGATCTTCTTTTCTGGTACCCGCCACAGTGGGGCAAATCACATCGGATTTGTCTATAAGGTGAATGGTGGCAAGGTCTATACCGTAGAAGGCAACACGAGCGGAGCATCATCCGTCATCGACAATGGTGGCGGAGTGTGCGAGAAGAGCTACACCGCTGGATACTCCAGGATCCTTGGATACGGCAGACCTGACTACAGCGCCGTGTGTGGTCAGCCCTCTGTGACATCCACAGCCTCATCTGCAGCCGTTGCCGTTTCCTACTATAAGAAGTACACCGGCAAATCAGGATCCCTTGTGGATGCCCTGGGAGACGTTGGAGTAAGAGACAGATCCATGACGGTCAGAAAGAAGATCGCCGCAAAGAATGGGATTAGTTCATACTCAGGATCTGCCGCCCAGAACACAAAATTGCTGACCTTGCTTAAGGCCGGGAAGCTTATCAAACCATAAAAAATCATATCCAGCTAACTTTTAGAAGCCCTTCGGGGCTTCTTTTTTTTATTACAAAATTCATTACAAACCATATTACAAAGCATTTCAAAATGTAATATTGTAATATTTTTTTCTTACAATATTACATGATATTACATTTCTTGTAATCTCTTAAAACCGCATCAATAAAGGCTCTTCAAAGATTATTACATTATTACAAAAATTTCTATAGAGTATATGAAAAAGGTAAATTAGAGAGGAATAGCTCCGCCTGTCGTTCCTGATGCGTACATATCTATACGCGCGCGCAAATAAAGTAATTTTCCCGTGTTTAAATACAGATGAAAAAATTTAGCTAAAAGCATTGACAAGAAAAATAAATTTTGCTATATTTGTGTTAGTAAAAAACATTTAGCTGAAAAACAAAAAGGAGAGACAACAAAATGAAAAGAACATGGGATCAGGAAAAAGAGTATCGGAAAAGAAGATCTTCAGTCCTTGCAGCAGAGATGGACAAAGCGATCGAAGCTGCAGACAAGGAAAGATTTTGCAAAGCTTATACAACAGCAATGAACTACATGAATAAATCAGAACGGTCCGCATACATGAAGCGGTTCCTGGCAGAAATGACAAGGAGGGCATAACGATGGCAAAGGCAAAGGCATTGACATACGAAGAGCTGATGGCTCTGGCAAAGGAGCATTACAACGAGGGCGGAGATCAGACATATGAGTGTTGGGAAGAGTACCAGTTCAACGACTATGTAGAACTGTTTGGGCCGATAACAAAGAAGAAGGCCCTGGAGATGTTCCGGCTCGACAAGGCAATGTACGACGACATAGCTGCAACAGCATGGTAAGGAGGAACTGAGATGGCAAATGGAATCTACAGAGAGTTTTACGAAGTAAGGAATGAAAAAGAAGAGAGAGAGAAAAGTGGCTTGAGCTCGTAAAGAAGGGGTACAAGAAATCAGAGATTTACCGATTCAACTACGAGGGCAAAGACGGGAAATTTCACAGAGAAGTGTTTGTTTTCAAATGAGAGATAACGAGGAGAAAATTAAATGATTATGGTTGTGAGAAAAGCTGATAATGCTGTGATCGCCAGGTATGAGGCATGGGCCACAGGTGCCTATGAAAATGCCTTGGCAGATATAGATCGGGATGGATTTAAGTATTTAAACGAGGAGATTACGATGATGGGTAATATGGTTATCTGGGTACAGTAGGAGGTGTGCTATGAGTAGAAAAGCAATGATCGATGTATTAGCCATGAATGCATTGAGGGGCAGATTGACTGCCATTCCTACAGGTATCAGTGCGGCAGATGTCCTGCGGGAATTCTGGAATATTGGCGGCGTATCTTTGCCGGACAAACCTGAGGATACTGAAAGAAGAGCATTGAGATTTAGCGATGCTGATACAAGGATATCACATATTATCGTTAACACTGTTGAAGGAGACATCCATATCGGGCTGTTGCTTGACTGTCCGGAGTTTCCGGCTACACAAAGTAACATACTGAGCCGGAATGGGTTTCTTGCTTACGTATATGTTCCCACATATCCTTATAACAGTGAGTTGGGATATTGTTATTTTGAGATACATGCAGACAAGAGTATTCGTAGGATAGGTTAGGAGGAGAACAATGAATTTTGACTTGGAAATGGTTGCCGCTTGGCAGACAATTCTGCAGACGAATATATCCGGACCGAAGCATACTGGTATCAGGAAGAGAAAAAGCAGTATGGAAGCAACGGCCCGGTGATCGCACATGACAGCTATACTGGCAAACACGAAAAGACATTTGATACTTACGATGCTTTCCGGGAGGAATGGCCAGGAGCTGAGATCGTAGGATCTGAAATGCAGGAAGTTAGAAAAGGTTGTATTGTTTATTGTTAATCAATTTAATCCCGTCGCCGGTCGGGCTATACCGGTAGAGAGGAGAATACCATGACAAAGATTGGAAACAGAGAAGTAAAGGTTTTAAAGAAGCACGAGAACAGGATCATCGGCATCCGGGTAGAACTTACTCGCAAAATGACTATCGCAGGAAAGATAATCTATGCGGTGATTGTGACCAACATGAGGACCAGACATCACTACGTGATACGGACATTTGACGGAATCAGCAAGGCATTCAGTTTTTACAAGGCCGCCTTGATGTAGGAGGGGAACATGGCAGAGATTGTTTTAAAACGACAAACCAAGGACAGGAAACCCAAAAGGACATCTGTAGTTGTATCACCTGATACGTATGTATCTGTTTATCAGCTGGCCCATGAGGTCGGCATCACGGTGGAACAGTTGGTAGATCGGCTGCTGACTGAGGCACTGAAAGAAGTTAGGATAGAGGATTGATAAAAAACCCGCCACGGAGGTTACGACAGTAGAAAGGACGGAATCATGACAGTTAGATTTAAACAGGAAAGAGTTACCAAGAATACGATCAAATTTGCAGAGGTACTGGACAATAGCCTGGATGCGGCTAAGATCGGATCGTTGTATGTGCAGAAAGCTACACTGAAGGAGTTGGGGTGGCAGGATGGTCAGGAGTTGACAGTTGAGCTGGCAGTAGGAAAGGAGTAAGGGCATGGGCGTGAAAAAAATGATGGGAGATATTATCAGGGATGGGCATGGGATTATATGTCATCAGGTCAATTATCATGGTGTCATGGGAGGGGGTGTCGCAGCTTCTATCCGTGACAAGCTGCTTTCTGAGGAACAGTACAGAGATTATCAGAAATACTGTATCACAAGAGGCTTAAAAGCTTTAGGGACTGTTTTATACAGTGAGACAGAGATTGGTCTAATCGCAAATATGTTCTGTCAGAATGAACATTTCAATAATGGTCTAACAAATTATGCCTGCATGGAAAAATGTTTTAAAGATATTAGGACAGTTGCAGAAAAGAAACAGTGTGACGTGTGCATCCCCGGATATATCGGTTGTGGAATTGCCGGAGGTAATTGGGGCAAAGTAAGGGAGATTATTGACAGAGTCTTTCAGGAATCGAATGTAGAAGCATTGATAATTTATTGGGAAAAAGAATTGTGAATTGACAACTTTTCGGTATGACGGGTTACATGTAGAACCCCAGGAACCATCTGGCTCCTGGGGTTTTTAGATACGGCTAGGGAAGATTGATGAAATCAACTCATCATATTCTGGAGTATGGAAGTGTTATTGAAAACACATTAAGGAATACTAGAAAGGGTTCGCTTGTTGCTTCACTTGCCCCATTACTTTTTCGCGAACTTCTGTAGAAATGCAGGGGTTCGTTTTTTTTGCTCCAGGTGCGCAACATAAAATATCAGGAAAAAATGTGTTATCTGTGGTTGGTAGAAACCATATCTTGAATTATAAGGCGTTGTCTCTTGCAGTGCCCTTACCGCGGTGCCTGTTACAGGGCATGCCGCAAGATTTCCAGGCAAATATGATATGAGAAAGTATGGTCTTGTTACCCCGGTAAAGAAACAGGATCCATGGGGATCCTGCTGGGCTTTCGGCGGCACGGCGGCGGCGGAGTCCAGCATCCTGTCTCTCGAAGGTAAGACCTATGAAGAGACTATCGATCTCAGGACCGGCAGGGGATTTGATCTCTCGGAGAGACATACCGCATGGTTTGCCAAGCAGCCTGAGACGGCGTTCGATAGAAAAGGGGAAAAGCAGAATGTGAAGAAAGGCGATGTCATATCCGTGGTATGCACCGAGACCCTGTCTGATGACGATGGAAATAAAAAATACGGATATGCCGCCAATGCCGGATTTGATAAAGGTTCAAAAACGCTCGATATGATCGGAGAGAATTACTATTACAAAGCAGTCGTAAACGCCGGAGAGAGTTACCTGTTCAAGGATGACCACTGGCTCGACTGGTCCATCGCATCTAAGAGAATCGCCGCAGACCAGAGCGGAAGTGGTGACACCATAGTGGTGGACAACTTCTCCATCAAAATCTTTGGCACAGATGAGACCATCTGGCCGAAAACAGCTCTGCAGCTTCAATAACAAAGGGCTGCGATACTACAGGGGCAAATACACGAACCCGAAGAGCCTTAAGCTTAACAAGATCTCTGTCACTCTAAGAAAGGATAAGACCGTGACGATAAAGGGCAGAGTGACGAAGGTAAGAACCAAAAAGAAACTCGCGACAAATCATGCGAAGATTCTCAGGTTCACAAGCAATAACCCGACAGTCGCGACTGTGGATGCAAACGGAAAGGTCACCGCAAAGGAAACCGAAGGTGACGGTCAAGTGATATAAGATTATAACCTATCGGAGGGTCAGAGGGAACAATTTCTCTGGCCTTTTCTTTATGAAAACAGATCCGTCTTCAGGCGTGATATCCACAAGTTGACAAACTGGGTGTTTTTCAGTAGACTATTAGCGATTGATAATAGCATATATCATTGGTTATTCAGGAGGGAAAAATGCACAGAGAATTAAATTGGGCGGTCCTGGGAACGGGCGTGATCGCCAATGAGATGGCAGCGGGACTTAAAAAGATGGGTAAATCATTGTATGCTGTGGCCAACAGAACCCATGAAAAGGCGGTCGCCTTTGCCGATAAATATGGTATCGGGAAAGTATATAACAGCATTGATGAGATGTTCTTGGATGAGAATGTAGATATTATCTATATAACCACCCCCCATAACACTCATTTCCAATTTATGAAAAAGGCCCTGGAAAACGGCAAGCACCTGCTGGTGGAGAAGTCGATCACCCTCAATTCTTCCGAGCTGGACCGGATGATCGCCCTGGCCGAGAGTAAAAATCTCGTTCTGGCAGAAGCAATGACCATCTGGCATATGCCCGTATACAAGGAGTTATGGGAAATGGTAAAAAGGGGTGAGACCGGGAAGGTCCAGATGATCACCGTAAATTTCGGCAGCTTTAAGACCTACGATATGAGTAACCGTTTCTTTAACCGGAATCTTGCGGGAGGCGCCATGCTTGACATAGGAGTCTATGCCCTCAGTATCGTGCGAAGCTTTATGGATGAAAAGCCCGACGCAGTCTTAAGCCAGTGGAAAGCGGCGCCGACAGGTGTTGACGAACAGGCCACGGTCCTGCTTAAGAACAGCGGGGGACAGATGGCCACGGTCGCCCTTACCATGCACAGTAAACAGCCGAAAAGGGCCATGATCAGCTGTGAGAAGGGTTATATCGAGATTATGGAATTCCCCCGGGCCGACAGGGCAGTCTTTGTGGATGCCCGGACAGGAGAGCGAAGGGAGATCTGTGCCGGACAATATGAAAATGCCCTATATTATGAGCATACTGCCATGGAGGAAGCTATTAATAATGGAGACCCGACAGCCATGAAACTGGCTTATTCAAAAGATGTGATGGATATCATGACACAGCTGAGAGGTGAATGGGGTCTGACTTATCCTGAGGAAGAGCAGAGCCGGGATCATACTGTCGTTTCTTAATACCTGCCGGTTATTTTTGAATTTTCTGTGTATTATGGGGACAAACAGGGAAGAATTGTGGTATGATACATTTTAAGAGAATTTATTTCATATTAAAAGAAAGGAAGAATATATATGGCTATTGTAAAGGTTACCAAGGATAATTTTGAAAAGGAAGTATTACAGTCCGATAAGCCGGTTCTGGTGGATTTCTGGGCTGCCTGGTGCGGACCCTGCAAGATGCTTTCCCCCATTATTGATGAGGTGGCGGCAGAAAGAAGCGACATCAAGGTATGTAAGGTGAACGTGGATGAGGAAGCGGTTCTGGCGGTACAGTTTAAGGTTGCCAGCATTCCCATGCTGATGGTCTTTAAGAACGGCCGGGCCGTAAGGAAGTCTGTGGGCTATATTTCCAAAGATCAGGTGCTGGCGCTTCTTGATAATTGATTCTGGGAGGAAAACAGCATGGAACAGTCAAAGATCAGTGCCATGATGGAAGGAAAAACATTAACAAAAGAGAATATAGAACATATGTATCAGATGGTTCAGAATGCTTCCACAGCGGAGGAGAAGACAGGTGTTATGAAGCATTCTGTTTTTTTTGTCGGACAGCTGCCTCTTCATGAAAACAACACCGTTGACCTGGCTAAAACCAGACAGCTGGTGGGCGCTTATGTCCTGGAGAGTGATATCGCTGATTGTATGGACAAGCTGACAGGAGGGCTGGCCACGCAGAAACTTCTTCTTAAGAAGGAAGATGGAACTTTTTCTGTCAATATGAAGTATGAGAAGTCCCTGGTAAAGGTACGTAAGATCGTTCAGGCCTGGGAGCTGGAAAGAGGACAGATGTCTGAAGAGCTTGCCGGCAGGGTTAAGAAGATGTACCAGACCGGCACCAGGTATTATCATTCCGGAGATTATGAGCAGGCGGCAGCCGCTTTCATGAATACCATAGAGATGGCGGAATATCGTATGGGATATTACAGTATGGCCCTGCTTTACCGTGACGGCAGGGGAGTGGAGCTTTCGCCGGAGAAGGCGCTCTTGCACGCAAGGGCGGCGATGGCCCGCGGCGCAAGGATCGCCGAGGCCCTGGAGGAAGAGATCCTGGAGGCAATGCATGCCTGAAAGCATGCCGGATCAGAGATTATCAGTGAACCTGAAAAGATGATATATGGATGATTTATAGGTGTTTTATTACGGAAAGGAAGAGATTACATGAGAAGAGTAGTGACAGCCGGATGTGTGCTGGTCCTTGCGGCCGCACTGGTTACCGGGTGTAATACCAGTAAGAAGGCGGAGGAAGCGACAACGGCCGCAAAGGCAGAAACTGCCGCTATTACAGTGGATTATGGGAAAGGTCTGAATGAAGACGGTACTCTGGCTGATGTAACACCCTCAGATTATGTGACGGTGTGCAAGTATAAGGGCATTAAGATTAACAAAAAGGACGTTGCTGCCACTGATAAGGAAGTCCAGGACCAGATTGACAGCCTTATGGCCAGCTATCAGACCACAAAGGAGGTCAAGGACAGGGCTGTTGAAAATGGTGATACGGTAAATATTGATTATACAGGCAAGGTGGACGGAAAAGAGTTTGATGGCGGCTCCGCCAAAGGCTATGATCTTACCATAGGGTCGAAAACCTTTATTGATAATTTCGAAGAGCAGCTGGAGGGACATAATCCCGGAGAGACCGTGGAGATTAAAGTCACCTTCCCCAAGGACTACCAGTCAAAAGACCTGGCGGGAAAGGATGCCGTCTTCACTACGACCATCAATTATATCAGCGAGAAGGAAGATGCCAAACTCACCGATGATTTTGTAAAACAGAATCTGACAGCTGCCTATGGCTTTACTTCTGTAAAGGATATGAAAAAGCAGATCAGGGAAAACCTTGAGAAAAATAAAGAGAATGATTATGTCTGGAACTACCTGATGGAGAATTCCAAGTTTAAGGATATTCCCGAAGAGATCGTCAATGCCAGAGTTGATGTGGTGATGGACGGCCTGAAATCAGAGATGGCAACCCAGGGCTATAGTATTGAAGATTATATGAGCAGCTACGGTTATAAAGATGAGAAAGATTTAAGAGCCAGCTACTATGATACCTGTGAAAAGACCATCAAAACCTATCTGATTGCTGACGTAATTGCTGGTGAGCAGAATATCAAAGTGACCGAGGATGATGTGAAGGAGTATTTTAACGGACAGGATTACAGCGCTTATGTGGAGACCTATTCACAGAGCTATATTAACAGGGCCGTGCTGAATTCACTGGTGGTCAAATATGTGATGGATAATGCAGTTGTAAAGTAATGGATCTGAAGAAGGGGTTAAAGCCCCTTCTTTAATTTTACTTACATTAGGTATATGATACAATTATATTGCATTTTTTTTATAAAAAATGTATAATAATTCCGGAGTTTGTTGTAATAGATATACAGAAAGGAAGAATTAGCGATGAAAAAGTTTTTATCAATGATGTTAGTTGGAATCATGGCACTTTCTCTGGCAGCCTGCGGGGGGGCCGGCGGTGCGGAACAGTCTACAGAAGCAGGGGGGGATTCTTATGTAATTGCCACTGATACCGCATTTGCGCCCTTTGAGTTTACAGATGAGAATAATGAATTTGTCGGTATCGATATTGATCTGATGAATGCCATCGCGGAAGATCAGGGCTTTACGGTTGAGTGGAGATCCCTGGGATTTGATGCTGCCATGGCAGCAGTAGAGGCCGGCCAGGCAGACGGCTGTATCGCAGGTGCTTCCATCACGGACAAGAGGAAAGAGACCTATGATTTCTCCGATGCATATTATGATTCCTACGTATGTATCGCTGTTGCCGAGAACAGTGATATCAAGGGACTGGAAGATTTAAAGGGAAAGAAAGTGGCTGCCAAGACCGGTACCATGGGTGCTGACTGTGCAGAATCCTTAAAGGATCAGTATGGATTTGAGATTGCATATTTTGACCAGTCAGATATGATGTATCAGGATGTAGTTACCGGAAATACCGTGGCCTGCTTTGAGGACCAGCCGGTAATGGCTTATAACTGCAAGCAGGGTAATGGTCTTAAGATCATAGCTGATCAGAAGGATGACTATTCTACACCTTATGGTTTCGTCGTATTAAAGGGACAGAACAAGGAACTCCTTGAGAAGTTTAATGCCGGCTTAAAGAGTCTTAAGGACAGTGGAAAATATGATGAGATCGTGGCAAAATATACCGGAAGCAACTAAAGAATGATAGGGTCAGGGCGGACAGCAGATCTGTCCGCCTGACCTGTTGGAGGAAACAATGAACATTGATCTGATCAAAGTTTTTAATGAATCACATGATCTCCTCTTTAATGGCCTGAAAATGACAGTGCAGATTACTGTACTGTCATTGATTATTGCCCTGGCAGTAGGTATCTTTGTCTGCCTGATGAATATTTCTCCCTATAGAATATTAAAAGCCATCGCCAAGTTTTACATCTGGATCATCCGAGGTACCCCCATGCTTGTTCAGGCATTTTATTTTTATTTTGCGGTTCCCCAGCTGATCCAGGCCGTTACAGGGACGCCTTTTCGAATTGATATATTTACGGCAGGGGTCATAACACTTTCCATGAATGCCGGAGCATACATTTCCGAGATATTCCGGGGATCTATTGAAGCTGTCAATGTGGGCCAGATGGAGGCTGCCAGAAGTCTGGGCTTAAGCTATGCCAAGTCCATGCAGAAGATCATCCTTCCCCAGGCTATCAGGATATGCCTTCCTTCTCTTGTCAACCAGTTCATTATCACATTGAAGGATTCTACCATACTTTATGCCATCGGGCTGGCGGAGATCATGAATCAGGCCAAGGTCTACGTAGGCCGGACCATGCAGTCCTTCGCCACTTATACCTGGGTTGCCATTTTCTTCCTGGCTATTGTGACGGTTCTTTCCTTCGTCTCAAAATTGGTTGAAAGGAGGCTGAATTCCTGATGTCAGATAACAGAGAAGTAAAAATATCGGTAAAAGGGTTGAAGAAATCCTTTGGAAAGCTGCAGGTCCTGAAGGGAATCGACACGGAGATCAAGGCAGGAGAAGTAATTTGCGTTATAGGACCCTCCGGTTCAGGAAAGTCCACCTTTCTCCGCTGTCTCAACCGGCTTGAGGAAGCAACGGGTGGTGAGATCCTGGTGGATGGAGAGTCCATTACAGACAAAAAAGCCGATATCAACAAGATCCGCCGCCATATAGGTATGGTATTCCAGCAGTTTAATCTCTTTCCCCATTATACAGCGAAAGAGAATGTGATGCTTGCTCCTGTGGAACTAAAGCTGAAGTCGAAAAAGGAAGCGGAAGAGAAGGCCCTGCAGCTGCTTAAGCGGGTCGGCCTTTCAGATAAAGCGGATGTTAAGCCCAAACAGCTGTCAGGCGGCCAGCAGCAGAGAGTCGCCATTGCCCGGGCCCTGGCCATGGAGCCGGATATCATGCTTTTTGATGAGCCCACATCGGCTCTGGACCCGGAGATGGTCTGCGAGGTTCTGGATGTAATGAGAGAACTGGCCGCAGAGGGAATGACCATGGTGATCGTTACCCATGAGATGGGATTTGCCCATGATGTGGCAGACCGCGTGTTCTTTATAGATGAGGGCGTCATTATGGAGCAGGGTACGCCGGAGGAGGTCATGGACCATCCGAAGAATGAGAGGACAAAAGGATTTTTGAGTAAAGTTTTATGATACTTTACATTGCTTCTCTAATCGGATATAATATATGTGGAATATTCCGTAACCGTTTATTTAGCATTTTGTTTTTTATCAGGGTGGAGTCATGAAAGTCTTATTGTCTGGTATTTCAAGAGAAAATGGACATATGATCATTAATGTATTTTACTCTGCGCTGTCCGGCATGAATTATCCTGTGATGGCGCACAGGGATGATATGCTCAGATTTATTGATATTGATGAGGGATTTCAGACGGTTACGCTTAAGTATGATATCCGAACCAGAAGAGTTTTACTGATTCAATCTTAAGGATGTGGAGGCATTTATGAAGGATTTGACCAAACTGAATCGTATTCTTTTAAAATTATCCGGAGAAGCTCTGGCAGGTGACAAAAAGACTGGCTTTGACGAAAAAACAGTCCTGAATGTGGCCGCACAGGTTAAGAAGGTGGTTGATTCCGGAGTGCAGGTGGCCATTGTGATCGGCGGAGGCAATTTCTGGAGAGGCAGGACCAGTGAGAATATGGACCGCACAAAGGCTGACCAGATCGGTATGCTTGCTACGGTGATGAACTGTATCTATGTGGCCGATATGTTCAGACACAAGGGGATGAAGACAAAAGTATATACACCATTTGTATGCGGTGCTTTCACCAGTCTTTATTCTAAAGATGATGCAGTTGCTCACCTGCAGGAGGGTGGTGTTGCTTTCTTTGCGGGAGGGACCGGCCACCCCTATTTTTCCACTGATACAGCCACAGCCTTAAGAGCCATTGAGATCGGGGCAGACGCGATCCTTCTGGCCAAGGCCATCGACGGTGTTTATGACAGTGATCCAAAGCTCAATCCGGAAGCAAAGAAGTATGATGTGATTTCACTGGAGGAAGTGCTGGAGCAGAAGCTCGGGGTGATCGACCTGACCGCCACCATCATGTGCCTTGAGAATAAGATGCCTCTGGTCATTTTCGGGCTGAATGAAGAGAACGGTATTGTGAATACAATGAATGGAGCTTTTCATGGCACTTATGTGACAGCTGATTAGAGCGTAAGTTATTATTCTATAAAGATACAGATACAGGACTTGACAAATTTGACAAATTAATGTAAAATCATGACAGGAGGTAAGCTATGATTGAGAAGTATACTGAGAAGATGCAGAAGTCAATTGATAATCTTGAAAGGGAGTATAACTCCATCCGGGCCGGCAGGGCCAACCCCCATGTGCTCGACCGGATCAGGGTCGATTATTACGGAACCCCCACACCGGTTCAGCAGGTTGGGAATGTTACGGTTCCGGAGCCCAGGCTTATCACCATCCAGCCCTGGGAACCTTCTCTTCTTAAAGCCATCGAGAAGGCTATCCTCCAGTCAGATATAGGGATCAATCCTTCCAATGACGGCAGGATGATACGTCTTGTATTTCCTGAGCTTACAGAAGAGCGAAGGAAGGAACTGGTTAAGGATGTCAAGAAGAAGGGAGAGGGAGCCAAGGTAGCTATCCGCAACATCCGCCGGGATGCCAATGAATTCCTGAAGAAGGCCAATAAAGCCAACGAGATTACAGAAGATGAACTGAAGGAACAGCAGACGAAAGTTCAGAAAGAAACAGATATGTACGTGAAGAAGGTTGATGAAGCTATCGACAAGAAATCGAAAGAGATTCTTACGGTATAATGCATGGTTAAACCCTATAAGATGGTGTATACTGTGCCTTAACGGATAACATCGCCAGGCAGCCGGGAGACTGGCAGCCTGGCGTTCACTGTGTAACGGAGATAACAGATGGAAAAAGAGTTAAATGGTAAATTACTGAAGATCCCGCAACATGTTGCCATAATACTGGATGGGAACGGACGCTGGGCAAAGAAGCATTTTATGCCCCGCAATGTAGGGCATTCCCAGGGGGCAAAGGCTGTGGAACAGATCTGTGAGGATGCCTGGGATATCGGCATCAAGTACCTGACTGTGTATGCCTTTTCCACAGAGAACTGGAGCCGGCCCGAAAAGGAAGTGAGTGCCCTGATGAAGCTCTTACGCCGGTATCTGAGGGACTGTATCGAACGTACTTCAAAGAATAACATGAGAGTCAGGATCATCGGGGAGAAGTCCCGCCTGGCTGAAGATATCAGGGCAGCCATCGATGAACTGGAAGAAGTATCGTCGGTTAATACCGGCCTGAATTTTACCATCGCCTTAAACTACGGCAGCCGCGATGAGATAGTCAGGGCGGTAAGGAGTATTGTCAGGGATTCGGAAGACGGCCTGCTGTCCGCCGATGACATTACCGAGGATCTGATCTCCCGGAGACTGGATACAAAGGATATTCCTGACCCCGACCTGCTCATCCGCACCAGCGGGGAACAGAGGCTTTCCAACTGGCTTTTATGGCAGATGGCATACACCGAGTTCTATTTTACCGATATTCTCTGGCCTGATTTTAATAAAGAGCAACTGATCCGGGCCGTAGAATACTATAATACAAGAGAGAGAAGGTTCGGGGGAGTGAAGTAGGAGGAATATTCATGTTTAAACAAAGATTGCTCAGTGGTATTGTTCTGGTCATACTGGCGGTGGTCATTTTGTACTTTGGAGGTACAGTCACCCTGATTGCGACAGCTGCCATTTCCCTGATGGGCATGTATGAGCTGCTTAAGGTGGTCAATCAGGAGAAGTCCGCCCTGGCTGTGACAGCCTATTCCGGGGCCATACTCTATTACCTGATATTGTGGCTGAATCTGGAACAGTACATTCTTCCGCTGGTCCTGCTGGTACTGATCATGCTGTTTGCCGTATATGTATTCACCTTTCCCCGTTTTAAGATTGACCAGGTTACCCTGGCATATTTTTCACTCTTTTATGTGACTGTCATGCTTTCCTGTATCTACAGGATCAGGATCATGGACAATGGGGGTTACATGATAGCCCTTGTATTTTTAAGTGCCTGGGGCAACGATACTCTGGCATATTGTGCCGGCAGATTATTGGGAAGGCATAAAATGTCACCGGTCTTAAGTCCGAAAAAGACCATAGAAGGAGCCGTGGGAGGTGTTCTTGGAGCCGGTCTTCTGGGCGCCCTTTACGGTCTGGCGGGACAGCATCTCATTGCGGCGGATTATAATCTGCCGTTGATCTTTGCTCTGGTCTGCGCTGCCGGCGGACTGATCAGTATTATCGGAGACCTGGGAGCTTCCGCCATAAAGAGGAATTATGATATTAAGGATTACAGTAATCTGATACCGGGGCACGGAGGAATCCTGGACCGGTTTGACAGCATCATTTTTACGGCTCCGATCATCTACTACCTGCTGGTGCTGGTGGCGGGAATGAAATAAACTGCTTATGAAAGGATTTATATGTTAAAGATTATAATTGCAATAATTCTGTTCAGTGCCATTGTCATTTTTCATGAACTGGGTCACTTTCTTCTGGCCAGAAAGAACGGGATATGCGTGGAGGAGTTCTCCGTTGGTATCGGTCCTACACTTTTCGGCGTCCGGCGGGGAGAGACGAAATACTGTATAAAAGCGCTTCCCTTTGGTGGAAGCTGTATGATGCTGGGGGAAGACGGGGAAGATTCCGACCCCAGAGCCTTTAATAACCAGTCTGCTCCCGCCAGATTTTCCGTAATCTTTGCAGGGCCCTTTTTTAACTTTATTCTGGCTTTTCTACTTTCTTTGTTTGTAATCGGGCTGGCAGGCGCGGATCCCGCGGTGATAGGCGATGTCAGTATTGACAGCGGTGCCTATGAGGCCGGCCTCCGGCCCGGGGATGAGATATTAAAGCTGCAGGGCTCCCGTATCTATAATTACAGGGAGATCAGTCTTTACAATTTTATGAATAATACAGAGCCGGATGTGGAAGTTACCTATAAGAGAGACGGTAAAGTCAATACTACCCTTGTCCATCGGAAGAAGGAGGATGGATATTACAGATTGGGAATCACCAGTATTCCCGGGGGAGTGAGGACCGGACTCCTCGGCACTATAAAGTACAGCTTCCTGGAGGTGCGCTACCAGATCAAGTCCACCTTCCTGAGCCTGGGATATCTTTTCAGCGGGAAAGCTTCCATCAATGATATGTCCGGTCCCGTGGGTATCGTTAATATGATAGGGGAAACCTTTGATAATTCTATTGTTTACGGGATAAAGGTTGCAGCGGTGAACCTGCTGAGCTTTGCCATATTGTTAAGCGCCAACCTGGGAGTGATGAACCTTCTGCCCTTACCGGCCTTAGATGGCGGAAGACTGGTATTTATTATTATTGAGATGATCAGGAGAAAGAAGATACCTCCGGAGAAGGAGGGTATGATCCACATGGCAGGCCTGGTAATTTTGCTGGCATTTATGGTATTTGTCATGGCAAATGATATAAGGCAGCTTTTATAAGACAAAGGAGAGTTTATGTACAGAGAACACACCAGGGTGATCACGATCGGCGACAGGAAGATCGGCGGCGGTAATCCCATTCTGATCCAGTCCATGACCAACACAAAGACAGAAGATGTCGAGGCGACGGTGAAGCAGATTCATGATCTGGAGGCTGCAGGATGTGATATCATCAGATCCACGGTCCCCACCCCGGAAGCGGCCAGGGCCCTCGGAGAGATAAAAAAGCAGATCCACATCCCCATCGTGGCGGATATTCATTTTGATTATCGTATGGCCATAGCGGCCATAGAGAATGGTGCTGACAAGATCAGGATCAATCCCGGCAATATAGGCTCCAGGGACCGGGTCAGGGCGGTGGTAGATAAAGCCGGTGAGTATAACATTCCCATCCGTGTGGGAGTCAACAGCGGCTCCCTGGAGAAGGATATTATTGAGAAATACGGCAGGGTGACGGCGGAAGGCCTGGTAGAAAGCGCCCTGGATAAGGTTCATATGATAGAAGAAATGGGATTTAACGATCTGGTGGTGAGCATCAAGTCTTCAGATGTCCTCATGTGTGTCAAAGCCCATGAATTGCTGGCGCCCCTGTGTCCTTATCCTCTTCATGTGGGTATTACAGAGGCGGGAACAGTTTTTTCCGGCAACATTAAGTCTGCCCTGGGACTGGGGCTGATCCTTCATCAGGGAATCGGTGACACCATCCGGGTTTCCCTGACCGGAGATCCGGTAAATGAAATCGCTTCAGCCAGACAGATCCTGAGGACCCTTGGATTAAGGAAGGGAGGCATCGAGGTTGTCTCCTGTCCCACCTGCGGAAGGACCAGTATCGACCTGATCGGGCTGGCCAATGAAGTGGAAAAGCTAGCGGCCGGCTTTGATCACCTGAATATTAAGGTTGCAGTTATGGGATGTGTCGTCAATGGACCCGGAGAAGCAAAGGAGGCAGATATCGGAATTGCGGGAGGCAAAGGAGTCGGCCTGCTGATCAAACATGGCGAGGTTGTAAAAAAAGTCCCCGAAGCTGATCTGCTTCCGGTATTACGGGAGGAACTGATTAACTGGCCTGACCAATAAAGTATAATATATGAGAAAGATTTTCAAGATAATTTCACATCGTATGTTTATCGCATCATTCCTGATCCTTCTGCAGATGGGCTGGATCGCAGTGATGTTTTTCCAGTTTACCAGCTACAGCCGGTATATTTCCATCGGTCTCAGGATCCTGAGCATACTGGTGGTCATAGGGATCATGAACAAAAGCGATAATCCTGCAGTTAAGCTTGCCTGGATCATTGTGATCCTTCTGGTGCCGCTCTTCGGTGGCCTCCTGTATCTCTTTTTAAGCGGAAAAAGGCCGGTAAGGCATATGCGGAAAAAGCTTCAGCCCACCATCGATGAGAGCGTAAGCTTCCTCAAATTTGATGAATCTATTGAAAATGAGCTGAAACTCATTGATCCCGGGGCAGCCGGACAGGTCTACTATCTGGAGAAACAGACCGGGTTCCCCGCGTACCGTGATTCAGAGGCTGATTATTATTCCAGCGGTGAAAGCTGTTTTGAGAGGATGCTTGAGGATCTTAAAGGAGCAGAACAATATATTTACCTGGAATATTTCATCATAGAAGAAGGGATCATGTGGAATTCCGTACTGGAGATCCTGCTTAAAAAGGCCAGAGAGGGTCTGGATATCCGGGTCATGTATGATGATGTGGGTTCAGCCTTTGCTCTTTCCGGCCATTATGACCGGGAACTCAGGGAGCAGGGCATAAAATGTGTAGTTTTTAACAGATATTTTCCCGTTTTCTCTACAATATTTAACAACAGGGACCACAGGAAGATCCTGGTCATTGACGGGAAGACGGCTTATACCGGAGGAATCAATTTCGCGGATGAATATATTAACCGGAAAGAGCGTTTTGGTTACTGGAAGGACAACGGGATACGAATCACGGGAAAGGCCGTCTACAGTATGACAATGATGTTTCTCCAGATGTGGAACGCCTTCTCGGAAGACAGGCTGGACTACCGGATGTTTCCTCCGTCAGAAGGCCTTATCAAAGGAAGCAGAGGACTGGTGCTTCCCTATTCCGACCATCCTCTCGACAGGGAATATGTAGGAGAAAATGTATACCTTAACATGATCGACGCGGCCAGGAATTATATTTATTTTTTCACACCCTACCTGATTATAGATAATGAACTGGCGACCTCTCTGATCCTGGCTTCAAAAAGGGGAGTGGATGTAAGGATCATTACACCTGGTATCCCCGACAAAAGGATCATTTTTCTGGTGACCCAGTCCTATTACCAGCAGCTGGTGGAGGGGGGAGTAAAGATATACCAGTTCAGGCCCGGCTTCGTCCACAGTAAGTGCGCTGTCTGTGATGACCGTTTTGCCACGGTGGGTACCATCAATCTGGACTACCGGAGCCTGTATCATCATTTTGAAAACGGTGTATTTCTTTACGATTGTGACACGGTAACAGATATCAGGAAGGATTTCGAAGCAAGCCTGGAGAGCTGCACGGAGATTACCCTGCAGCTCAGCCGGAAAAATATGTTTTTCCAGCTGATCCAGGGAATTTTACGGATTATTGCCCCCCTGCTGTAAAAAAGGAGAAAATATGGCTTCTTATGAAAGTTTTGCCCGGGTTTATGATGAACTGATGGATAATGTTCCCTATGAACAGTGGGCGGATCGTATTCAGAAACTTCTTAAGACCGGAGGAATCCGGGATGGTCTTATGCTGGAACTGGGATGTGGTACGGGAAAGATGTTAAGTATTATGGACCGGAGAGGCTTTGATATGATCGGGGTGGATTCTTCGGTGGAGATGCTGCAGATCGCAGAGGAGAAGGCAGGTGACAACCGCCCGCCGCTGCTTCTTTTGCAGGATATGAGAAATTTTGAACTGTACGGTACTGTGGCATCCGTGATCTGTGTCTGTGATACTGTCAATTATATTACTTCTCCGGAGGAGCTGACCGGGGTTTTCAGGCTTGTTAATAATTACCTGGATCCGGGAGGTATTTTTATTTTTGACTTTAACACGGAATATAAATATAAAGACCTGATGGGTGATTCGGTGATAGCGGAAGACCGGGAGGATGTAAGCTTCATCTGGTATAATGAATATGAGACGGAAAACCATCTAAATTATATTGACCTCAGTGTTTTTGTCAGAGAGACAGACGGAAGATACCGTAAGTTTACAGAAGAGCATATACAAAGGGGTTATACCCTTCATGAGATAAAGTTATTACTTGAGGAAAGCGGAATGGACTTTCTGGCGGCCTATGACGGATACACGGAAAAAGAGGCGGATGCCTTCAGTGAAAGAGTTGTGGTCATGGCACGTGAGAAAGGGAAAAGTAAGAACAAAGAAGAGTGAGGAATACTATGCAGGATTATGTGATAAGAGGAATGGCGGCAGGTAACCAGGTCCGCTTTTTTGCGGCATATACCAAAAACCTGGTGGAAACAGCAAGACAGAAGCACAATACCAGCCCGGTGGCAACGGCCGCCCTGGGACGGCTCCTGACCGCCGGTGCCATGATGGGTACCATGTGTAAAAATGAGTCTGACCTGGTCACCATACAGATCAGGTGCAGCGGGCCCATAGGAGGACTGGTTGTGACAGCGGATGCCGCAGCCAACGTAAAGGGTTATGCATTTCACAGTGATGTCATGCTCCCGCCAAGCCCCGCAGGGAAGCTGGATGTTGGCAGGGCCCTGGACCTGGGAGTCCTGACAGTCATAAAAGACCTGGGGCTGAAAGAGCCGTATTCCGGACAGACTCAGCTGGTGACAGGAGAGATTGCCGAAGACCTCACATATTATTTCGCGGAGTCAGAACAGATACCCACATCAGTAGCTCTGGGTGTTTTGATGAACAGGGAGAATACGGTAAGACAGGCCGGCGGTTTTATTATACAGATGATGCCCTATGCCGGGGAAGAGATCATCAGTGCTCTTGAGGAAAGACTTAAAAGCTTTACCTCTGTCACAGACCACCTTGACCGAGGACAAAGTCCGGAGGAGATGATCGCAGAACTCTTTAAAGGATATGATTATACTGTTGAAGATAAGATAGATGCAAGATTTTACTGTAATTGTTCCAAAGAGAGGGTAAAAAGAGCGGTAATCAGTGTGGGAAAAGAAGAACTGGCTTCCATGATAGAGGATGGCGAGCCCATAGAGGTAAACTGTCATTTCTGCAATTCGCACTATAATTTCAGTCTGGAAGAGTTAAAAGAATTGTATCAGGCCGCCAAATGATGAAAGGGCCTGATACAAATTAAATCGATAGTGATTATAAATGAAGATGGTATGAAGGATTAGTGTCTGCCCAGCCGGATGGGAATGTATCCCCTGCGCACTTTGGTATGAGCTTTCTCTTCCTTTTCAGAAAACTCGGGGGCATCAAGATCATCAAGATAATCTGTTTCCTCTCCGGAATCCTGGTCAAAGGACAGTATGCTGTCTTCCTGGTCTCCCCTGTTCATAAGATAATATGCCACTATTCCCGCAATGGCAGCAATACCTATTATAAGAGCTATTAAGGTGATTTTTGACTTTTTCATAATAACATCCTTTCTGTAATGGGATATTATTATTGTAATACTTTTGCAGGAGAAAATCAATACTGCAAACAGCGACTTATTTACCAGAACTACTGAGACCCTGCCGCTGCGCTTTGGGGAGCAGAACGGTTCGGAAATGGAGAGTAAAAATGAAATTGATCGTTGCGGCAGATAAAAACTGGGCAATCGGAAAGAACAATGCCCTTCTGGTCAGGATACCCAATGATATGAAACAGTTCCGGCTCCTGACGGAGGGAAATATTGTTGTTATGGGGAGAAAGACCCTGGAAAGCTTTCCGGGAGGAATGCCCCTGCCTAAAAGGGTGAATATTGTTTTAACCAGACAGAAGGACTATGATGGCCGGGGAGCAGTGGTGGTCCATACAGAAGAAGAATTATGGGATAAGCTTAAGTCCTGTGACAGGGACAGGATCTTTGTCATAGGGGGAGAGAGCATCTACCGGATGCTGCTGCCCTACTGCGATACTGCTTATGTGACCAGGCTGGATTATTCCTATGAAGCGGATACATGGATGCCGGACCTTGATAAGGACCCGGAATGGACCCTGACAAGCAGAGGCGAGGAACAGACCTGCTTTGACCTGATCTACTATTTCCATATTTATAAAAATAATAATATACGTCCCATGCCGTGATCTTAGGGATTTACAGAGGAGAGAACAATTATGAGTACAAGAAAAGAAGAAGAACTTTCGGGCCTGTCTTTGCTGGGGAATCAAAAGGTGCGCTATCCTTCGGATTACGCTCCGGATATCCTGGAGACCTTTATCAATAAGCATCAGGACCATGATTACTTTGTCAAATTTAACTGTCCGGAATTTACCAGCCTCTGTCCCATGACGGGACAGCCGGATTTTGCCAATATCATAATTTCCTATGTGCCGGGAGAGAAGATGGTGGAAAGCAAGTCCCTGAAGCTTTATCTATTCAGCTTTCGTAATCATGGCGATTTTCATGAGGACTGCGTGAACATTATTATGAAAGACCTTATAAAGCTGATGGATCCCAAGTATATAGAGGTCTGGGGCAAATTTACTCCCCGGGGAGGCATATCCATTGATCCCTATACCAATTACGGCCGTCCCGGAACAAAATGGGAACGTATCGCGGAGGACAGGCTCGCCCATCATGATATGTATCCCGAAAGAGTAGATAACAGATAATTTAAGATGTTAAAACAAACAAATGTTCTCAGAACACTTGTTTTCTTTTGCGGAGTGTGTTATAGTATATCTGAGAGAGCCTTAGACAGGGCAAAAGAGTCAAACAGGACAGAAAGGATTTTCAGGATTTTTTATTATGGGAAGAGAAGATAAGATTGCCGCACTTAACAATGCGGTGGCAGCTATAGAGAAGAGCTACGGACGCGGTTCCATCATGAAGCTGGGAGACGCGGGTGCCAATATCAATGTGGAGGCCATACCCACAGGCTCCATCAGTCTGGATGTGGCCCTGGGAGTCGGCGGCGTTCCCAGAGGAAGGATCATCGAGATATATGGTCCGGAGTCCAGCGGCAAGACCACAGTGGCCCTGCATATGATCGCAGAGGCACAGAAAAGGGACGGGATAGCCGGGTTTATCGACGCCGAGCATGCCCTGGATCCCCAGTACGCCAGGAAGATCGGCGTGGACATTGACAACCTTTACATATCGCAGCCGGACCACGGAGAGCAGGCCCTGGAGATCGCAGAGACCATGATCCGGTCGGGAGCCCTTGACATCGTTATCATCGACTCTGTGGCAGCTCTGGTTCCCAAGGCAGAGATCGACGGGGACATGGATGACCTTCAGGTGGGACTGCATGCCCGCCTCATGTCCAAGGCCATGAGGAAGCTGACCGGCGTCATTGATAAGTCCAACTGTGTTGTAGTATTTATAAACCAGCTTCGCGAGAAGGTCGGTGTGATGTTCGGCAATCCGGAAACCACCACAGGAGGCCGGGCCCTGAAGTTTTATTCCTCTGTGAGGCTGGATGTAAGAAGGGTGGAGGCCATCAAGCAGGGCGGAGAGATCATCGGCAACCATACCCGGGTGAAGGTCGTAAAGAACAAGGTGGCACCGCCATTCAGGGAGGCAGAGTTCGATATCATGTTCGGCCAGGGGATCTCCAGAGAAGGAGACCTGCTTGATCTGGGCGTCAAGGTTGACGCAGTTAAGAAGAGCGGAGCCTGGTATTCCTATCAGGGGGAGAAGATCGGCCAGGGCCGGGAGAATGCCAAGATGTACTTAAGAGATCATCCCCAGGTTATGCAGGATGTGGAGAACAAAGTCAGGGAGTTTTATAATCTTCCGGAAGACGTACTGGCAAAGAAGGCAGATTCCTCCGGCCGGAAGGATCCTGACGGCACTGAGGAAAGCAGCGGCCATGACAGATGATGGAGCACAGGATCAGACTGCTTGCTACTGAAGGGAAGAAGATTTATCTGGATATTGAAGGAGAAGAAGGCATATACCTGTATCCCGGAGAGATAAAAAAGTGTGGTTTGAAAGACGGAATGCTGCTTTCCCTGGAAGAGATAGAGAAGCTGAGGAGTACTTTTGCGGTTCCCCGGGCCAAAAAGAGGGCCCTGGGTATTCTGGTCCGGCAGGACCAGACAGCCGGAGAGATCATCACTAAGCTTAAGAAGTCCGGCAATGACAGCCGCTCCATACAGGCAGCAATGGATTTTCTTGTGGAATCCGGTTATGTGGATGATCTTGCTTATGCCAGAGATTATCTTCATTCCAGGAGAAAGCGGAAAAGTTTCCGTATGATCCGACAGGAATTAATGGGAAAAGGGATCTCCTCCGATATTATTGATCTTGTTTTTGAGGAAGAAGGAGAGCAGAAAAGGGAAGATCTGGAAGAACAGGTGACCAGGTATGCCCGGAGATTTCATCAGCGCGACAGGGCTTCTATGGACAAAGTATATGCCCATTTTCACAGAAAAGGCTACGATACAGGTCTGGTAAGGGATATTTTGCGGGAAATATGGCAGGATTAGTGCTTGACTTATTTGTCAAAATAGATTAAAATCAATATGTTGTACTTTTGTATAATGAAAACTTCATAAGGAGGTGCTCCTGTAGAGATGGTTCCCATGATTGCTGCGGTTCTTATTGCAGTTGTTCTGGTTCTCATTGCAGTTGCCGTGACTTATGTGCTGACTCTGAATTATCACAGAAAGGTGTCAGAGGCAAAGATAGGCAGCGCGGAACAGAAGGCCAGAGAGATTATTGACGATGCCGTCAAGACTGCCGATGCCAAAAAGAGAGAGGCAATGCTTGAGGCAAAGGAAGAATCCATCAGAGCCAAGAACGACTTCGAGAAGGAAACCAAAGAACGCAGAGCGGAACTCCAGAAGTATGAGAAACGTGTTCTCAATAAGGAAGAGGCCGTCGACCGTAAGGCTGACGCTCTGGAGAAGAGAGAACAGTCTCTTTCTCATAAAGAGAGTTCCCTTGATAAGCAAAGGGCAAAGGTTGAGGAATTACATGCCAAGAGACTGCAGGAACTGGAAAGAATTTCAGGTTTAACCTCTGAACAAGCAAAAGATTATCTGCTTAAAACTGTCGAAGATGATGTGAAGCGTGAGATGGCTGTTCTGGTGAAGGAACTGGAAACCAGAGCCAGGGAAGAAGCATCCAAGAAGGCTAAGGATTATGTTGTCACAGCCATTCAGAAGTGCGCGGCCGATCACGTGGCTGAGACAACGATCTCTTTGGTACAGCTTCCCAATGATGAGATGAAGGGAAGGATCATCGGTCGTGAAGGCCGTAATATCCGGACGCTTGAAACATTAACGGGAGTTGACCTGATCATCGATGATACTCCGGAGGCGGTTATTTTATCAAGCTTTGATCCTGTCAGAAGAGAAGTGGCCAGGATCGCTCTGGAGAAGCTGATCGTTGATGGAAGGATACATCCTGCCAGAATTGAAGAGATGGTTGAGAAGGCCAAGAATGAAGTAGAACAGATTATGAAGGAAGAAGGAGAGGCTGCCGTCATAGAGGCCGGCGTCCACGGAATTCGTCCTGAACTTGTCCGTCTGCTGGGTAAGATGAAGTTCCGAACCAGCTACGGTCAGAATGCTCTGAAACATTCCATTGAAGTGGCACAGTTATCCGGGCTGCTTGCCGGGGAAATCGGGGAAGATGTACGTTTGGCAAAAAGAGCCGGCTTACTTCATGATATCGGTAAATCCGTAGATCATGAGATTGAAGGCTCTCATATTTCAATAGGTGTGGACTTATGTAAGAGATACAAAGAATCTCAAGTCGTAATAAACGCTGTGGAATCTCATCATGGAGATGTTGAACCTACCAGTCTGATTGCCTGTATTGTACAGGCTGCCGATACTATTTCTGCTGCAAGACCAGGTGCCAGACGTGAAACATTGGAGACGTACACGACGAGATTGAAACAGCTGGAAGAGATAGCTGATTCCTTTAAGGGTGTCGATAAGACTTTTGCCATTCAGGCGGGTAGAGAAATTCGTGTAATGGTAGTTCCTGAACAGGTTAGCGATGCGGATATGGTATTGATGGCCAGAGATATTTCCAAACAGATCGAAAGTGAACTGGATTATCCGGGCCAGATCAAAGTCAATGTCATTCGTGAATCCAGATCTGTTGCCTATGCCAGGTAATTGCTTCTTGAAAGAGAAGACTCCTGCATAGACAGCGCTTATAGCGCTGTTTTACAATACCTAGTATAAAAAAGCAAAATTCTTGAAAGAGGATTTTGCTTTTTTGCATTTATGGGTATTTTTCTGAATATAATGGTAGGGGAAGTAACAAGTCTCATAAATATTATTTACAGGACGGGAAATTATATGTATTATACCATTGAAGGAAAAAAACTATTACTGTTATTATATTTTACAGGCATTCTGCTGGGTAGCCTGATCATCAATATAGGTATCAGAAACGGCTTCTTTCATTTTTATGATTTTCTGGATTACACCAGTTACATAGCATCTCTGGAAGGAAAGACTGCAGGAGATTTATTCTCATATATTGTCATGGTGAGGATCCGCCAGCTGCTGATGTTTATCATGGGGGTTTTTATCTTCTCTCCTTATGTGACCTACTGCCTCTTTACTTCTGTTTTTTCAATCGCTCTGGGGAGTTTTATCTCTCTGCTGGTGATCCGCTTCGGGTGGACAGGAATGCTTTACGGACTGGCCTTCACCATGCCCCAGATTATCTTTTACGGTATTATGTTATTTTCGGCTTATTTTTATATATTCCATAACAATACAAAGGGGCATTTCTATATCATGAAGATGAAACAGCAGGGGAAGCTCTTAAAAATACATCCTGTCATGGAGCAGAAGCTTTTTGTATCGGCTTTGTGTATTACCATGTTCTGTGCAGGTTGTTTCAGCGAAAGCTATCTTAATCTTTTTATACTGAAAAGATTCCTGCCATTGTGATAGTTCTTTGGTGAAAAGAAGCGAGAATCCGGACACGGGAAGGAGAAAAGGTGTATACAATAAAAAATTACTGTATGGTTTCTTCGCTGGAGGAGGCATACGAGCTGAAGAAGAAAAACCGTAATAATACGATCATAGGAGGAAATCTCTGGCTTAAGATGGGAAGCCGGAATATTATGAATGCCATTGATCTGTCTTTGCTGGGGCTTGACCAGATAGAAGAGGATGAAGAGGGATTTCGTATCGGCTGTATGGTAAACTTAAGACAGCTGGAGATGGACAAAGGGCTGAATAATACATTTTGCGGCATTTTTTCAGAAGCCATGGGACATATTGTGGGTGTGCAGTTTCGCAATTGTGCGACGGTGGGAGGCAGCATTTTTCCGAGATTTGGATTTTCAGATGTGCTGACTGCCTTTTTGGCCTGTGACAGTTATGTGGAATTGTACCATGGAGGAACAGTCCCTCTGAAAGAATTTACAGACATGGCTCCGGACCAGGATATATTGACACATATCTATGTCCGCAAGGATCAGAGAAGGGTAGCCTACCAGAGCTTTCGGATCACAGAGACGGACTTTCCTGTGCTGACCTGCGCAGTCGCCAGGCAGGAAGAAGCCTTCAGCGTGGTGATCGGTGCCCGCCCGGCCTGTGCCCGGCTTGTTGAGGGTGTCAGCCTTTCCGATCCAAAATCTTCCGACTGTCGTAAGGCTTTTGCCCGTGAAGTAATCAGCAGACTGGAGTATGGAAGTAATATGAGGGGAAGCGCCGGCTATCGTCGGGAATTATCTGAGATCCTGATCGGCCGCTGTCTTGACAGGATTACGGAGGATGAATTATGCTGACTGAGTTTGTTCTGAATGGTAAAAAAGTACAGGCCCGGCCTGAGCCGGATATGATGCTGATAGACCTTTTACGGTCCCTGGGCATGAAAAGTGTAAAATGCGGCTGCGATACCGGAAACTGCGGTCTGTGTACAGTATGGCTGGATGAAAGACCGGTTTTGTCCTGCAGTGTTCCGGCCCTTAGGGTTCATGGACATTCCGTAACGACTCTGGAAGGGGTCCGGGAAGAGGCGGAAGCCTTCTCGCGTTATCTGGCCGAAGAAGGAGCTGACCAGTGCGGTTTTTGCAGTCCGGGACTTATCATGAATGTCCTGGCTTTGAAGAATGAAATAGCAAAGCCCGATAAAAACCAGATCAGGGAATATCTTTCGGGAAATCTGTGCCGCTGTACAGGTTATCAGGCACAGCATCGCGCCCTGTACAGGTATTTCGGCGTCGATGATAGTCAATCCTGATCGGAATCTGGTGAAATGGAGATAAATATGGAAAACAAAAGATATGTCAGTCAGGGGATAAAAAAGATCGATTCCACGGCCCTGCTATCGGGAAAACCGGTCTACACAGACGACCTTGCCCCGGAGAACTGTCTTGTGGTGGGGCTCTTGAGAAGCCCTCATGCCCATGCGCTGATAGAAGATATACAGACAGATACAGCTTTAAGGATCCCGGGAATAGAAGCTGTTTTCACCTATAAGGATGTACCCGGAAAGAGATTTACTCAGGCGGGACAGACCTTTCCCGAGCCCAGCCCTGATGACAGGCTGATTCTCGACAGGAGGGTGCGCTTTGTGGGGGATCCGGTGGCCATCGTTGCCGGAACCGACAGAAAATGTGTCTCCCGGGCTTTAAGAATGATCAAGGTCAAATACCAGGTTCTGGAAGCCGTTCTTGACTTTACAAAAGCCATGGACAATCCGGTGGTGATCCACCCGGAGGAAAGCTTTGTCGCGAAAGAAGGCCAGGGAACAGACCAGTTCCGCAACCTCTGCGCCTCAAATGAAAGAGGACGGGGTGATGTGGAAAAGGTTTTGGCGGACTGTGATTACAAGGTGGAGGAGGTCTATCATACCAAGGCAGTCAATCAGGCTATGATGGAGCCCTTTGTTACCTATACACGCATGGATCCCCAGGGGAGGATCGAGGTGGTTTCCTCAACGCAGATTCCCTTTCATGTGCGCAGAATCGTTGCAAGAGGACTGGACATTAAAAAGTCAATGGTCCGGGTCATAAAGCCCAGGATAGGCGGTGGCTTCGGTGCAAAACAGACGGCCGTGATCGAGGTTTATCCTGCGTTTGTAACCTATAAGACCGGAAAACCTGCAAGGCTGACCTTCACAAGGGAGGAGTGTTTCATTAATGGGTCCCCCAGACATGAGATGCAGCTTTCTGTACGGATCGGGGCTGATAAAAATGGGAAGATCCGGGTAATCGATCTTCATACACTTTCCAATACCGGGGCTTACGGAGAGCATGGCCCCACCACAGTGGACCTGACCGGGGCGAAGACCATTTCCCTCTACCGGGATCTTGACGCCTATCGTTTTAAGTCGGAAGTGGTTTATTCGAACGTCATGTCTGCCGGAGCCTATCGGGGTTATGGAGCGACCCAGGGAATGTTTGCGGTGGAATCTGCGGTAAATGAACTGGCCCATAAGATGAATATGGATCCTGCCGGACTCAGGGAAATGAATATCATCAGGCAGGGAGAACTCTTCAGTGACTATCACGGGGAAAGAGCAAATGCCTGTAATCTGGACCAGTGCCTTATCAAAACTAAGGAAATGATCGGCT
The DNA here is from genome assembly GCA_017433295.1 of Eubacterium sp. Classification (GTDB taxonomy): domain Bacteria; phylum Bacillota; class Clostridia; order Lachnospirales; family Lachnospiraceae; genus Anaerobutyricum. The sequence goes on along the minus strand of JAFRHL010000042.1, from coordinate 31,266 downwards.
GGGATGAGAAGTATCCCTGCATCAAAACCGGTCCCCATACCGTAAGAGCCGTGGGGATGTCCTTGTCCATGCAGGGATCCGGTATCCAGAATGTGGACGTGGGTTCCGCCCGGATCAAACTCAATGATGACGGTTTTTATGTCCTGACGGTGGGCTGTTCCGACATGGGTACCGGCTGTGATACCATACTTTCACAGATGGCGGCAGATTGCCTGGGATGTGATATGGACCAGATCATAGTAAGAGGAGTCGATACGGACCACTCCCCCTATGACAGCGGCTCCTATGCCTCCAGCACCACTTATGTAACAGGAGGAGCGGTGGTAAAGGCCTGTGAAACGCTGAAAAGAAAGATCTGCCGGGAGGCCGCCGCCATCATGGGAGTGCCGGCCCGGGATTTGTCCTTTGACGGCAGCCTGATCACCGATCAGAATGATCCGGACCACTATATACATTTATCAGATCTGGTAAATGCATTGCAGGCCGGAACAGGAAATATTCTTGAGGCAACAGAATCAAACACCTCACCGGTGTCTCCTCCCCCTTTCATGTGCGGGGCAGCCGAGATAGAGGTGGATCTTCTGACAGGAAAAATTACACCGATCCATTATGCGGCGGTGGTGGACTGCGGTACAGTTATAAACACGAACCTTGCCAGAGTCCAGACCGAGGGAGGCATCGTCCAGGGGATAGGCATGGCCCTCTATGAAGATATTCAGTATTCAGAAAAGGGAAAGCTGAAAAACCGTAATTTTATGAATTACAAGATCCCCAGCAGACTGGATACAGGTACGGTCCATGTGGAATTCGCTCCAAGCTATGAATCCACAGGACCTTTTGGGGCCAAATCCATCGGTGAAGTCGTAATCAACACCCCGGGACCCGCCATCGCAGATGCAGTTTATAATGCCACCGGGCTCCGCTTCCGGACCCTGCCCATCACAGCAGAGCAGGTATTTATGGGCCTGCACCAAAGGGATGAGCATCCGGAGGATGGTAGTCAATCCACCGATAATGATTATTTCAACGGCAGTGATCTATCCTCTTTGGAATAAAGCATAGGGGAGACAGGGGTATGACTATTTCGCTTGTATTGATGCTTTCCGGCCGGAGCCGGAGATTTGGCGCAAATAAACTACTGGCCCGGTATCAGGGAAAGCCCCTCTACCAGATCGCTTTAGCTCAGGCAAAAGAAAGCGGAGCCGATCATATCACGGTGGTTACCTGTTATGAAGAGATCCGGGACCACTGCGAGAAGAGCTATCCATGGATGGACCTAGTGCACAACGACCATCCCGAACGGGGCATTTCAGAATCCCTGAAGCTGGGACTGAGACGGGAGATGGGGGCAAAGATGGAAGCAGATACAGAAGCAGAGACGGAAGTTGTTTCTCTGTCAGGGGAGGCGCGTACCGCCTGTCCCGATGGCTGCTGCTTCCTGGTGGGAGACCAGCCCCTGCTTTCTGCCATAAGCCTGCAAAATCTGCTCTCGGCTTTCAGGTCAAATCCGGAGAAGATATGTCTTTTGTCCGATGGACACCATGAAGGAAATCCTGCAGTATTTCCCCGGTGGCTTTATGGCGAATTGCTCTCCCTGGAAGGAGACAAGGGTGGAAAAACAGTAGCCCGCAGACATCCGGAGATTGTGCTCAGGATCCTGACCGGGAATCAGGGAGAACTTTTTGACGTTGACTATATGGATGACCTGAGATATACTCAAAAGGAGAACAACAGTAAAACCTGACAAAGAATACTACGATCTTATACAATGGGGTGAAAAGCGTGAAATTACTGGAAGACAGGATCAGAAAAGACGGAGTTGCAGTGGACTCTACTGTATTAAAGGTTGGCAGTTTTATCAACCATCAGGTAGATTCCGATTTCATGAACGAGCTGGGTAAGGATTTTGCCGAACATTTTGCAGACTATGGTATTACAAAGGTCTTTACCATAGAAAGCTCTGGAATTGCTCCGGCTCTGATGGCGGCAAAGCACCTTAATGTGCCCATGGTTATTTTAAAGAAGCAGACCTCGAAGATACTCGATGGCGAAGTCTATCAGACCAGAGTCATGTCCTTTACCAAAGGGACCAGTTATGAGCTTACCCTCTTTGCGGAGTTCATTGATAAGGACGACAGAATCCTCCTGATCGATGATTTCCTGGCCAACGGGGAGGCAGCCACGGGAGCTGCCAGACTGATCCGGGAAGCCGGGGCAACCCTTGCCGGTATCGGTATCCTGATCGAAAAGTCCTTCCAGAAGGGGAGACAGCGACTTGAGGAAGCGGGCTACTATGTTTACTCCCAGGCCCAGATCGCCCGGCTGGATACAGGAGTTATTGAATTTGTGGAATGAAAATGAGCTGGCAGTAAGAATGAAGAGATAGTAAGAATGAAGATATAATAAGGATGAACAGATAACAGATGTCGAGCCCTGTTGCTTCACAGGTTCTGTTGCCTTCCGGCCGCAGATAGTCTTAATAAACTATTTGATTGCCCGGGCTGCATAGCCGCCAGCGTAGAAACAGGGCTCGCATTCTGTGGTTGCTGTTGCCCCATATCAACAGTCGATAACATCAATATTTCGTCTGTTTAGAAGATCTTTGTCAGTGAAAAAATGCTTAAATCTTAATGTTTAGTTTGGATTATTTTTTAAACAAATATATTATCTTTCTGACTCTTTCAGAAGACAGTTTTATCAAACAAAACATTCGCACTTTAAAAATTTGCGAAAGATGTACAAGCAGGAGAGTGAAAATGACATTTGCTGATTGGCTGAAACATTTGGTAATAATACGGGGAGGCGGAGACATCGCCAGCGGAACCATTTATAAACTGTTCCGGTGCGGTTTTCCGCTTCTTGTTCTTGAAACGGAGTCACCGGCCTGTATCCGGAGAACAGTTAGCTTTTGCGAAGCGGTCACCTTCGGGGAAACTGAGGTCGAGGGAGTGACTGCAAAACTGGCAGAAACGGTGGAGGAGGCTTATAAGTTCTATCGGGAAAGAAAAGTGCCGGTCATGGTTGACCCCCGGGGCCTTATGATCAGGGAATGCCGGCCGGCTGTGGTGGTGGACGCCATTTTAGCCAAAAGAAATCTGGGCACTTCCATTACAGATGCCCCGGTAGTGATCGGCCTCGGTCCCGGCTTTGTGGCCGGAGAGGACGTCCATGCAGTGATAGAAACAAAAAGAGGCCATGACCTGGGAAGAGTGATCCATGAAGGCACCGCTGCCCCCAATACAGGGATTCCCGGTATGATCGCAGGGTACGGAGCCGAGAGGGTGATCCATGCTCCGGCAGAAGGAATTGTTCATATCTTAAAGGACATAGGGGAGGTAGTAACTGCCGGGGAAGAGATTGCCTGTATCAGGCCGGAAATGCCGCATAGTTCCATTATAAAAGATGATATATCGGTATATGCCCCTATTCCCGGAATAATCCGGGGAATGATCAGGGAAGGCTTCCGGGTGACTGAGGGATTAAAGATGGCGGATATTGATCCCAGACTCAGTGAAAAGGATAACTTCCGCAAGATCTCCGATAAGGCAAGGTGCGTGGCCGGAGGAGTTCTGGAGGCCATTTGGGAGACAGAGAACCGTCCCCTGTCTCCTCCCTAATCAGAATACCAGTCCCTGTATCAATTTGCCGGCGCAGTCCCTGTAGCCGGCTTTTTCTACGGAAGCCCCCGCCAGGACCATGGTTTTGCCCAGAACAGTATCACCGTAATAATAGGTGAGTGTTCCCACTGACTGTCCCTTCCGGACCGGGGCGGTAACCTTCTTTTTTATTGACATTTTCCTGCGTATTTTGCCGGTATCCATCTGATTTGTGGTGACACAGGAAAACTCTTTGTCATACATCAGGGGAAGACTGTCGGATTTGCCGTTTTTTACAGGCAGGTCCGGCAGGGCGGGCATGGCCTTGTCTTCGTAAAGATGGCAGTTGGCAAAGCCATAATCCAGCAGGGCACTGCAGGCTCTGACCCTGTCCCTGGAGCTGTTGCAGGCCATGACGACAGCAATAAGGGAGATGTCATTCCTGCTGGCAGTACCGGAAAGACAGAACCCGGCTTTGGAGGTGCTTCCGGTTTTCAGGCCGGTGGCTCCGTTGTATTGCCTGATCAGTTTGTTGGTGTTGGACAGACCGAATTCCTGGGATCCCCGTCGGGTGACATGGGTGATCTTATCCATCCATATCGTAGTATATCGGAAGATATCCGGATATTTTATGATGAGCTCCCGGGACATGATGGCGATATCCCGGGCTGTTGTATAGTGGGATTCCGCATCCAGGCCGCAGCAGTTTACAAAATGTGTATTTTTCATTCCAAGCTCAACTGCCCGTTTATTCATTTTTTCCACAAAGGCTTCTTCTGTTCCTGCGATATGTTCTGCCATGGCAACGCAGGCGTCATTGCCTGATGCAACGGCGATGCACTTGATCATGGTATCTGCTGTCTGGGTCTCGCCTGTTTCCAGAAATACCTGGGAGCCACCCATGGAGGCGGCATGTTCACTGACGGTAATGCTGTCCTCCGGTTTTAATGTTCCGGAATTCATGGCATCAAAGATCAGGATCAGGGTCATAATCTTTGTGATGCTGGCGGGAGGTCTTTTTGTATCCGCATCCTGTTCAAAGATAACCTGACCGGTGGAGGCTTCCATTAAAAGAGCACTTTTTGCTTGGCTGTGGAACCTGACGGGGTTTTTGTCGTCCGGTTTTTCATTCAAACCGGTTGTATTTTCATCCGGGGGAGAAACAGAGGTCTGTGATTCCTCCGGGGCTTTAGCCCCTTTAATAGGTACAGCCGGGAAAACGGAAGATAACAGGATCAGAAAGACCAGAGTGATGACTGCGTGTTTTTTTATCAGGGTATACAAAGAAAAGTTCATGGCTGACTCCGCTAAAGAATTGATACATTTTATGCTTTTTTAAGTGAAATATGCATTTTATAGTTGCCATTTATTTGGAATTAAACTAAAATAAAGAACAGTATGATTCTAGTGATACGACAGTTATTTTCTAAGACGTATCCCTATTCTCGACTCTTCAGTTGAGAATAGAATGCACAAAGATTCACCAGTGGCTGTCAGAATTAACCAGGGGGGATAATTGGATGGAATTACACCAGTTTTATATAGGACAGGCTTTTGATGCATATGATTTTTTCGGAGCCCATTTGACCAGGAATGGGGTAATGTTTCGTGTTTATGCGCCCAGCGCCAAAAAGGTAGAGGTGATCGGTGAGTTCAATAACTGGGAGAGCGGCAGCGTGATGGTGCAGGACGGTCTGTCCGGCATCTATGAGCTGGAGATTCCGGAGGCCAAAGCCGGCCAGATGTATAAATACAGGATCCATAAAAAGGGAGACTATTTCACAGACCATTTTGATCCCTATGGATTCGGCTCCGAGCTGCGTCCCGGAACGGCAACGAAGATCGTGGATATTGATGAATATCAGTTCAGTGACCAGGAGTGGATGAAAAAACGCACCAAGAACTTTGACCGTCCGGTCAATATCTATGAAGTCCATGCCGGTTCCTGGAGAAAGAAGGATACGGAGCGGGAAGACGATCCTGACGGCTGGTACCGCTACGACGAGCTGGGAGAGCAGCTGGCAGAGTACGTAAAGAAAATGGGTTATACCCACGTGGAATTTCTTCCTCTGTCCGAGCACCCCTCCGACCAGTCCTGGGGTTACCAGGTCAGCGGATATTTTTGTCCTACCTCCAGATACGGGACGGCAAAGGATCTTATGAAGATGGTCGATATCTTCCACAAAGAGGGTATCGGGGTGATCATGGATTTCGTACCGGTACATTTTGTAATGAATGATTATGTTCTTATGAACTTTGACGGGACAGCCCTTTATGAGTATGACAATGATACGGGATACAGCGAGTGGGGAACCTGCAATTTTAATTATTACAGGGGAGAGGTGAGGACCCTGCTCCAGTCTTCGGCGGATTTCTGGATGACCAGATTCCATTTTGACGGAATCCGTATGGATGCCATCAGTAATGCCATCTACTGGCAGGGCAATGCGGAGCGCGGGGTCAATGAAGGAGCCCTGGACTTTATCAAATGTATGAATCAGGGATTACAGAAGAGACATCCTACAGCCATGCTGATCGCTGAGGATTCCACCAATTTTCCCAAGGTGACCCATCCGGTAGAGTATGGCGGACTGGGATTTGATTATAAATGGGATATGGGATGGATGAATGATACCCTGGATTATTTCCGCATTCACCCCAATGACAGAAAGTATCATTATCATGATATTTCTTTCTCCATGATGTACTTTTATAAAGAACGGTATCTCCTGCCCTTCTCCCATGATGAGGTGGTCCATGGAAAGGCTACCATCGTTCAGAAAATGTGGGGTGAGTACGATGTGAAGTTCCAGCAGGCCAAGACCCTCTATACCTATATGTACACCCATCCGGGCAAGAAGCTGAGCTTTATGGGCAATGAACTGGGGCACTTCAGAGAGTGGGATGAAATGAAGGAATGTGACTGGTTCCTTCTGAAATACCCCAAACATGATGCCTTCCGCAAGTTCCTCGGGGAGCTGTACAGCCTTTACCTGAACGAACCGGCTTTCTCACAGAATGACTATAACGAAGAGGGATTCCGGTGGCTGGAGGTTGATGCCGTCGAGGAAAGAGTCTATATTTATGAGCGTATTGCCGGTGACAACCGCTATATTGTAGTTCTTAACATGAGTGAAGAACAGTATAACGGCTTTGAGTTCGGCTATGACCATAATGCCATCCTGCATGAAGTGCTGTCCGGAGAACGTCAGGAATATGACGGATACTTTAATGGACCAAAAGAAGACCTGGAAGCCAGGAATAAAGGATATAAATGGTGGAGATACAGCTTCTCCGTGACAATCCCTGCTCTGGCAGCCATCATATATAAGGTGGAACTGCTTCCGGAACCTGAGAAGCCGTCCCTTCGTCATATTGATGCAGCCTCCCTCAACCAGGCTGAAAAGGCCAGGGCCCGTGGGAAAAAGCGGAAATAGGGCAGCTATGAATAACAATTATGAAGATTGATATACGATTGGATGCATTTGAAGGCCCTCTGGACCTTCTTTTGCATTTAATAGAGAAGAATAAAATAAATATTTATGACATTCCCATTGTATTGATCACAGAACAATACATGGAATACCTGGCGGCCATGGAAGAAGCCTTCCCCCTGGATTCCTTAAGTGAGTTCCTGGTGATGGCCGCAACCCTGCTCCGCATTAAGTCCAGGATGCTCCTTCCCGGAGTGGAGGAGGAAGAGACAGAGGATCCCAGAGAGGAGCTGGTCCGTCGTCTGGTGGAATATAAGATGTACAAGTACGCTGCCGGAGAGCTGAAGGACCTTCGTGTGGAAGCAGACAAGGTATTCTATAAGCCTGAGACGGTTCCCAGGGAGATTCGGGAGTATGTGGAGCCGGTGGACCCGAAAGAGGTCATAGGAGATACCAGCCTTGAAAAACTGAACCTGACCTTCCAGATGGTAATGCGCCGCAGAAAGGACCGGGTGGATCCCGTCAGAAGCCGTTTCGGCAAGATCCGGAAGGAGCGATATAAGGTAGAAGACCGGATGAGAGAGATCCATCAGCAGATCCGGGGGATGAAAAGGATCAATTTCCGCACCCTGCTTGACATACAGCCGAATCGTGAAATGATCGTAGTGACATTTCTGGCAGTCCTGGAGATGATGAAGGCCGGACAGGCAAAGGTGGTACAGGAAGGCAACTTCGGGGAGATCTATCTGGATTGTACAGAGGAACAGGATGGTTGAGAATGGATAAAGAAAAATTAAAAGGAATCATTGAGAGCATACTGTTTACCATGGGAGAGTCTGTAGAAAAGGAACGTCTGGCGGCAGTCCTGGATATTTCCCAGGAAGAGCTCTTTATGACTCTTATGGAAATGAAAGCAGAATACAGCCGGGATTCCAGGGGTATCACTCTTATTGAACTGGACGGAGCCTGGCAGCTCTGCACCAAAATAGAAACCTACGACTATATCCGTAAGCTGGTGGTTCAGCCCAGAAAGCGGTCTCTGACTGATGTCATGCTGGAGACCCTTTCCATCATAGCTTACAAGCAGCCTGTCACCAGACAGGAGATCGAAGCCATCCGGGGAGTAAAAAGTGATTTCTCGGTAAATAAACTGATAGAATACGGGCTGGTCTGCGAACTGGGAAGGCTTGATACCATCGGCCGTCCCATCGTATTCGGGACAACGGAAGAGTTCTTGCGATGTTTCGGAGTCTCATCCCTGGAAGAACTCCCGGATATTGATGAGATAACCAAACAGGGATTTATGGAAGAGGCCATCGAAGAGGTGGGAGCCACCGTGGATGTGGAAGTGTAGGGAAAACCGGAATTATCCCTGGGCAGATGAAACAAGAAAGGGAGCCGGGGAAATATATCTGAAAGTTCCGTTGTTCCTTGGAACAGGAGACAAACTGAAAGGATAGAGATATCCTTTCCTTCGTCACAAAGTCACTTTCAGATATATTTCCCCGGCTCCTATTTCGATGTTTAAAAGTTGAAAAGGATAATCCCGGTTTGAACCATGACAGCAAAATGTGATCTCATGGAGAAGGTTTTGCTGCCTGTTGATTAGTTTATAACAGCTATATTATAACTCCGAATATCCGTATCCATTTACCAGGGCGTCGATTTTCTGGCCATTCTTACAGTAGGGACAATCGTGCTTGGTGTAGGTATGGTAGGTCGGTATATCCTTTATGGTGAAAAGGGAATTAACCGGCAGATTTCCATACTCTTCGATGGCACTGAATATGGAGGATATGCCCTGGAGCTTGCCCCCATAGAATTCGATGCATTCCCAGCTTCGATTGATAGTGATTCCGGTTGTAATAGAAGCCATCAGAATGATAACATTCTTATCACGGATCATTGGCTGGATGTTCTTTCTGAAAAACATCTGGCCGTCCGTATCAATCTCAGGGGTTACGATATAAATGGATTTATGGCGGTTATATGAAAAGAAACCGGCTTCCGTAAGCTTCTCTGCCAGAAAAGCGCCGATGACTTCAGTGCCGTCAAGACATACGATGGTATCGACAACTGTATTATGTTTGTACAGCTGAACCAGCGCTTCCGCGGCTTCTAAGGCATTGGACTGGCGGTTCTTCAAAGTAGTCATATCCATATAGTAGTTAACATGAGAGTTCCTGGTGGCAAAATGACCGGGTATTACTGAAAGATTCAGATTACAGCTTCTGGACCGGAACGATAGTTTACGATTTTCCATGAAATCTCCTCCTTCTTGTTGATCCTGCAGTATTATTATATAAGAAACAGAGCAAAATGAAAAGAGGAAAACACAGCAAAATCATAATGTTAACTATTTAACAGAAAATTCTTTTGATAAGGACAAAAAAACTCTTGCAAACAACAGGATATTTCCGTGAAAAGATAATATAATCAGCTTCAATCGAAAGCAAAAGGATAAAAGTGATTCTTTAAACGGGTATTATAACGAAAAGTGGCTGCTGAAACAAATATTTTAGAAAAAATACTGTAAGAAAACATTTGATTTATGTTAAGTTTGTAACATAATACTATTGATTTTACCAGGTGCATTTGATAATATAAGACCAATTATTGTGTTTTTACTACTTAAATTTAAATGGAGGAATTAACATGAGTCATTCAAAAATGAGTGCCAGAGAAAGGATCGAGAATCTTTTTGATGATTCCACTTTTGTTGAGATCGGCAGTCTGGTTTCAGCCAGGAACACCGATTACAATCTTGGTGCCAAAAAGCTTCCCGGAGATGGTGTGATCACCGGTTACGGGGTAATAGGTGACCGTATGGTTTATGTTTACAGTCAGGACGGAGCGGTCCTTGGCGGGTCTGTGGGTGAGATGCATGCTAAAAAGATCGCTGCTGTCTATGACCTGGCCATTAAAACCGGAGCTCCGGTCATCGGAATGATAGATTCTTCAGGCTTAAGACTTCAGGAAGCCAACGATGCTCTTCAGGCTTTCGGAACTATTTTTGCAAAGCAGGCCCAGGCTTCCGGCAGGGTTCCGCAGATCTGCGCGGTCTTCGGACAGTGCGGCGGCGGCAGTGCCGTTATCAGCGCCCTTTCTGATTTTACATTTATGGAAAGGGAGAATGGCGCTTTGTTTGTCAACAGCCCCAATACATTAGAAGACAATAAAGGGGCTGAGCTGGACAGTGGAAAGGCGGATTATCAGGCCCGGCGTGCCGGTAATGTAGACTTTGTCTGTGAGGATGAAAGTGAGATGCTGCTTAAAGTCCGCAGTCTGATCAGTATGCTGCCTTCAGACTACGAGGCGGATGATGCATTTGATGAGGCAAAGGACGACCTTAACAGGATCATTCCCGAACTGAACGAATCTGAATATGATGCCAGATTTCTTCTGACTTCAGTATCTGATCACGCTTCTTATATAGAAATAAAGGAAATGTATGCCTCGGATATGGTGACCGCATTTATCCGCCTTAACGGTGAGACAGTGGGTGCCATAGCCAACCAGCCTGTGGATGGCGAGAAGCTTCTGACATCAAAGGGGCTTCAGAAGGCAGTGAAATTTATAAAATTCTGTGACAGCTTCAACATTCCCATTCTGACAGTGACCAATGTCACAGGACTGAAACCGGCTCTGCATGAGGAGAGAAGATTGGCCGGACTTCTGGCCCAGTTTACTGCCGTTCTTTCCGGCAGCACAGTTCCCAGGGTGAACCTGGTGGCCGGGGAGGCCTATGGTACAGCAGCCATCGTCATGAACTCCAAAGTGATCGGTTCAGATTTCGTACTGGCCTGGCCGGATGCTTCCGTCGGTATGATGGATGCGGAGCAGGCTGTCCGCATCATGTATGCTTCAGAGATCGCCGCCGATGAAGACCAGATGGGACTTATCCGGGAAAAAACGGATGAATACAGAGAGCTTCAGAGCAGTGCCCTGGCAGCGGCCAGACGGGGTTATATCGATGACATCATTGAACCGGATGCCACCAGAAAGCGCCTGATCGCGGCTTATGAGATGCTATTCGGAAAAAAGGTCATCAGTATAAAGAAAAAACACAGTGCTGTTTAGTGAGGTGAGATTATGGCAGAAAAAATGATGACAGCCCTTCTCAATACCATGATGGGTATGGGCACGGTATTTCTGGTTCTGATCTTTATCTCACTGGTGATCTCACTGTTTAAGTTTATTCCGGCCATGCAGGTCAGGCTTGCCAACCGGAAACAGAAAAAGAAGGAAGCCGAGATGGCGTCACAGTCGGGAAGACCGGCGCCCCAAAGACCCATCCTTGAAGAGGAAGTGTACGAAGAGGAAGACGAGGAGAACGTGATCCTTGACGGCCAGCTGGTGGCGGTGATCACCGCAGCGATCCTTGCTTCCACGGGAGGAGCAGTAAGTGCCGACAAGCTGGTGGTCCGCTCGATAAAGAGAGTCAGAACAAAAAACAGACGGTAGTATTATTTGATAAGAAATGATTCAGGAGGATGATCATGAAGAATTATAGAATTATTGTAAATGGTGTTTCCTATGACGTGGCAGTACAGGAGCTGGATGGTGCAGAAGTATCAGAAAGTGTTGCAGCCCCTGTTCCGGCAGCTGTACCGGCTCCGAAGCCGGCTGCCAAAAAAGCAGCTTCCAGAAAGGCTTCCGGATCAGGCAGTGTGAAGATCAATTCCCCTATGCCCGGAAAGATCGTGGCCATCAAGGCTGACGCAGGTGCCTCTGTAAAGAAAGGCGATGTGGTAGTGGTCCTTGAAGCCATGAAGATGGAAAATGAAATCTGTGCACCCCAGGATGGTACCATCGCAGGCATTGAAGTATCAGTCGGAGATCAGGTTGAGGGCGGAGATCTTCTCGCAACCATGGACTGATGAGACAGACTTTGTCTGATTTGGAGGTACAAACCTATGAACACAGTTGTTGAGATCATAAGACATCTTGCAGAACAGACCGGATTTGCCAATCTGACACCGGGCAACTTTGTTATGATCCTGGTGGCCCTGATTTTCTTATATCTGGCTATTGTAAAAGAGTACGAACCTCTTTTGCTGGTTCCGATCTCCTTTGGCATGCTTCTGGTTAATCTGTTTCCGGATATCATGTCTGATACCGGACTGCTGCATTATTTTTATTTGCTGGATGAATGGAGTATTCTGCCTTCCCTGATCTTTCTGGGGGTAGGAGCCCTTACCGACTTCGGCCCGCTGATCGCCAATCCCATGAGCTTTCTTTTGGGAGCAGCGGCCCAGTTTGGTATCTACAGTGCCTATTTCCTGGCCATTTTTATGGGATTTAATGACAAGGCCGCAGCGGCCATTTCCATCATTGGAGGAGCCGATGGTCCTACATCCATTTTCCTGGCAGGAAAACTGGGACAGACCGGACTTATGGGTCCCATAGCGGTGGCTGCCTATTCCTATATGTCCCTGGTTCCCATTATACAGCCGCCCATCATGAAGCTTCTCACCACAGAAGAAGAACGGAAGATCAAGATGGAGCAGCTCCGGCCGGTAACAAAGACAGAGCGTATCCTCTTTCCCATAGTTGTTACCATTATTGTCTGCCTGATCCTTCCCACAACGGCACCACTTGTCGGTATGCTGATGCTGGGTAATCTTTTCAGGGAATCCGGCGTGGTTAAGCAGCTGTCTGAGACGGCTTCCAACGCCTTAATGTATATCGTAGTTATTATTCTCGGTACTTCCGTAGGCGCGACCACCAGCGCCGAGGCCTTCCTGAATATGGATACCATAAAGATCGTTATCCTTGGTCTGGTGGCCTTTGCAGTGGGTACCGGTGCCGGAGTGCTTTTCGGTAAACTGATGTGCAAGGTGACCGGCGGAAAAGTAAACCCCCTGATCGGTTCGGCGGGTGTTTCCGCAGTGCCCATGGCAGCCCGTGTTTCCCAGAAGGTGGGATCAGAAGCAGACCCGTCTAATTTCCTTCTGATGCACGCCATGGGACCCAATGTCGCCGGCGTTATCGGCACAGCCGTGGCAGCAGGTACCTTTATGGCAATATTTGGAGTTAAATAAGTGGTAATAAGGAGAATGACAAATGTCAGAAATAAAGAAAAAACCAATTAAAATCGTGGAAACCGTCCTCCGTGATGCCCATCAGTCTCTGATCGCCACCCGTATGACAACAGAGCAGATGCTTCCCATCGTGGATAAGATGGATCAGGTAGGATACCATGCTGTAGAGTGCTGGGGAGGAGCCACCTTTGACGCTTCCCTGCGTTTCCTTAAAGAGGATCCCTGGGATCGTTTGAGAAAGCTCAAAGATGGATTCAAGAAAACAAAGCTGCAGATGCTTTTCCGGGGTCAGAATATCCTGGGATACCGTCCATATGCCGACGATGTGGTAGAGTATTTTGTACAGAAATCCGTTGCCAACGGAATAGATATTATCCGCATCTTTGACTGCCTGAACGACCTTCGAAATCTTCAGACGGCAGTAAGTGCCTCCAATAAAGAAGGAGCCCATGCCCAGGTGGCTCTTTCCTACACCCTGGGAGAGCCTTACACCCTGGAATACTGGAAGGATAAGGCGAAACGGATCGAGGAGATGGGTGCCGATTCACTCTGCATCAAGGATATGGCCGGTCTTCTGGTGCCCTATGAGGCAACCCGGCTTGTGACTGCCTTAAAAGAAGCCACCGATCTTCCGGTGGAGCTTCACACCCATTATACCAGCGGCGTTGGCGGAATGACCTACTTAAAGGCCGTGGAAGCCGGCGTGGATGTCATTGATACAGCCATGTCACCCTTTGCCATGGGAACCAGCCAGCCGGCAACAGAGGTAATGGCCGAGACCTTCCGGGGCACTCCCTATGACCCGGGATTCGACCAGAAGCTGCTGGGTGAGATCGCAGATTATTTCAGGCCGATTCAGGAGGAAGCCCTGGAAACAGGCCTGCTGAATCCGAAGGTGATGGGAGTAAACATCAAAACTCTCATGTACCAGGTGCCCGGCGGTATGTTATCCAACCTTGTTTCCCAGCTGAAAGAGCAGGGAGCTTCAGATAAGTATTACGAAGTGCTGGCAGAGGTTCCGAGAGTCCGCAAGGATTTCGGAGAACCGCCCCTGGTTACACCATCCAGCCAGATCGTAGGTACCCAGGCAGTATTAAATGTCCTTACCGGACAGCGCTATAAAATGATAACCAAGGAATCCAAAGCCCTTTTGAAGGGAGAATACGGTAAGACCACCCTTCCCGTAAATCCCGAAGTCCAGAAGATGGCCATCGGTGACGAAGAACCCATCACCTGCCGCCCGGCAGATCTTATTGAGCCCGAGCTTGACAGGCTGGATAAGGAGATAGCCCAGTGGAAGGAGCAGGATGAAGACGTCCTGACCTATGCCCTGTTCCCCCAGGTGGCTGAAGACTTCTTCAAATACCGGGCCGCCCGGAAGAATAAGATCGATCCGGTAAAAGCGGATCAGGAAAATGGGGCTTATCCCGTTTGATTTTTAACATTTGACAGACGCCGGGAGGGGGTGTCTATATCTTCACAGGTTCCGTTGCTCCTCGGAAAAAGAAATCATTGGAATGCTTTTTTCTTTGATTTCCTGCGGTGCAAAGTCACCTGTTGAGATATAGGCACCCCCTCCCGTCTGTTTTTTAATTGTAGAATATAAAATCAAAGTGTTATTTGTTTGCCCAGAATCGATGTTCTTAAGGATGTCGGGCAGATAAGAATGAAGAATCCTTGAGATTATCTGCTCAATTAATTCTTTATCAGCCTCGCTATCCTTTATTTTCCAGCCAACAGCCGGAAGGGGACCAAATATCTCCCCAGGTGACTTTGCACCGCAGGAAATCAAGGACAAAAATTATTTTAATGTCTTCTTTTTCCGAGGAGGAACGGAACCTGGGGAGATATTTGGCCCCTTCCGGCGTCTGTCTGTAAGAATACCTCCCCTACCGGCATTTGTCTGCCAAACCACAAATCCACTTGCAAAAGCCCGCCCCTTATGTTAGACTTTACAAGTTATGAAATGACGGGAAATATTATAGGAGATTCTTCTCATGACTGAGATATATTTTGATAACGGAGCCACCACCCGGGCCTTCCCCGAGGTAAGACAGCTCATGGATGAGATGCTGGAGAAGGTTTACGGCAACCCTTCTTCCATGCACAGGAAGGGCTTCGAGGCAGAACAATATTTGATTCAGAGCAAAGACATTATCGCAAAAAGCCTTAAGGTGGATCCGAAGGAGATCTGCTTTACTTCGGGCGGGACAGAAGCAAATAATCTGGCCCTGATTGGAACTGCCCTGGCAGGGAGACGGACCAGAAGGCATATCATCACAAGCTGTATTGAGCATGCTTCTGTCTATAACCCTCTTTCTTTTCTGGAGGATGAAGGCTTTGAGGTGACCTATCTGCCGGTGGACAGTCATGGTATTGTGGATCTTCTGGCATTGGCCGGGGCCTTGCGGCCGGATACTCTGCTGGTATCCATAATGGCGGTTAATAATGAGATCGGTGCCGTGGAGCCGGTGGAGGAGATAGGCAGGATCGTGAAGGACTATGATCCGGCAATTCTTTTTCATACTGACTGTATCCAGGCTTATGGAAAACAGTTAATAAGACCTAAGAAATGGAAGGCAGATATGATCTCTGTCAGCGGTCATAAGATCCATGGTCCCAAGGGGACCGGTTTTATCTATATAAAGAATGGTACCAGGATCAAACCTTTGATCTTTGGAGGAAACCAGCAGAAGGGTATGCGGTCCGGCACGGAGAATATGCCCGGCATTGCCGGCCTGGGAAAGGCCTGCCAGCTGATCTATCAGGATCATGAAGACAAGGTAAGGTCCATCAGGGAGGTGAAGGAGTATTTCACCGGCAGAGTGATGGACGAGCTTGAGAATGTGTGTGATAATTCGGGTGAGGCTCCCCATATTGCCAATATATCATTTCCCGGAGTCCGCAGTGAGGTGCTGCTTCATGCCCTGGAGGATAAGGGGATCTATGTTTCGGCAGGTTCCGCCTGTTCCTCCAACAAGCCTGAGGTCAGCGGGACCCTGAAGGGAATCGGCCTGGATAAAGACCATTATGAGTCTGCCCTGCGGTTCTCATTTTCAATATATAATACAAAGGAAGAAGTGGACAGGTGTCTGGATGCGCTGAAAGAGCTGCTGCCTCTGCTTCGGAAATTTAAACGCAGATAAGTCTGAGACAAAGAGGAGACCGTTATGGAATACAAAGCATTTCTTATAAAATACGGTGAGATCGGTGTGAAAGGGAAAAACCGGTTTCGTTTTGAAGATGCCCTGGTGACCCAGATGCACTATGCCCTGGACCCGGTGGGAGATTTTAAGATCCGGAAGGAATCCGGCAGGATTTTTGCCGAGGCTCTTGGAGAGTATGACTTTGAGGAAGCCACAGCCGCCTTATCCTGTGTGTTCGGAATTTCCGGGATCTGTCCCATCGTGGTGGGAGAGGATAATGATCTTGACAGTATCACAGAAATACTGTTAGATTACATGGCTGAACGTTACCATGATCTTCATTTTACCTTTAAGGTCATGGTAAGGAGGGCGGATAAATCTTTTCCCATGACTTCCATGGAGCTGGCAGCCTTCCTGGGAGAAAAGCTGCTGGAGAGATTTGGGGATCTTAAGGTGGATGTACATGATCCGGATGTGTATGTGACGGTGGAGGTAAGGGATAAAATCTACATTTATACAGAAGAGCTGCCCGGTCCAGGCGGTATGCCCATCGGCACCAACGGGAAAGCCATGCTCTTACTCTCCGGGGGAATTGACAGCCCCGTGGCCGGTTATATGATTTCCAAGAGGGGAGTGCGTCTTGAAGCGACATACTTTCACGCTCCGCCCTATACCAGTGAGAGAGCAAAGCAGAAGGTTGTGGATCTTGCAAGGCTGATATCAAAGTATACAGGCCCCATTCATCTTCACATTGTTAATTTTACGGATATACAGATGGCGATCTACGAGAAATGTCCCCATGATGAGCTGACTATTATCATGCGTCGCTATATGATGAAGATTGCTGAGTATTTTGCGAAGGAAAATGACTGTCTGGGACTTGTTACAGGGGAGAGTATCGGCCAGGTGGCCAGCCAGACCATGCAGAGTCTTTACTGTACAGATGCGGCGGCAACACTACCGGTTTTCCGTCCCTGCATCGGTATGGATAAAAACGATATCATTCATCTGGCTGAGAAGATAGGTACCTTCGAGACCTCCATCCTGCCTTATGAGGATTGCTGCACCATCTTTGTGGCGAAGCATCCGGTCACCAAGCCCAGGCTTGATGTGATCGAAAGATCAGAGAAAAAATTAAAAGATTGTATTGACGATCTGTTAAAGACCGCAATTGAAACAGAAGAGGTAATTTTCATAAAAGCCTGTGATTAATCTTCTCCCGGGATTAGTCCTTTTCGGGACTAATCCTCTTTGCGATTAATCCTCTGTAATGATGTATGGCTGTAAGGCGGCCATGATCTCATCAAGATTATCGGCGTTGTGGATATTAAGATCGATAGGTCTGGAAATATCAAGACTGAAGATACCCATGATGGACTTGGCGTCAATCACATAGCGGCCCGAAACCAGATCGAATTCCGCATTAAAGCGGTTGATCTCATTTACAAAAGTTTTTACCTTATCGATAGAATCTAAAGATATTTTTACTGTTTTCATAGGGTATCCCTCCTGTAATATATTCATGATCTGATTGAATTCTTAATAATAGTGTAACGGTTTTATACCCAAAAGTCAATAGAGGAAAAATGCGATAATGTTTCTCGAAAATCCCAGAAAAGCAGCGCTTCTTACCCTGGGCTGCAAAGTAAATCAATATGAGACAGATGCCATGCAGGAGCTCCTGGAGAAGGCCGGTTATGAGATCGTAGATTTCAGGGACCGGGCCGATGTTTATATAATCAACACCTGTTCGGTGACCAACATGGCAGACAGGAAAAGCCGGCAGATGATACACCGTGCCAGGAATAACAATCCCCGGGCAGTGGTGGTTGCCGCCGGCTGTTATGTCCAGTCTGCCGGGGAAAAAATTATCCGGCAGGGTATGGCGGATATCCTGCTTGGGAATAATAAGAAAAAAGAGATCGTCAGTATCCTGGAGGATTTTTTTGCGGAAAACAGGGCTGACTCCGGGCCGGCAGAAGGCAGCGGGGAAAGCAGGATCATTTCCAGAGTGCCGGATATGAGCCGCAGGATGCAGTTTGAAGACCTGACGATCCACAGGACCGACGGACATACAAGGGCTTATGTCAAGATTCAGGACGGATGCAATCAGTTCTGTTCCTATTGTATTATCCCCTATGCCAGGGGCAGGATAAGGAGTAAGAAGCCTGAGAAAGTGGTGGAGGAAATAGCGTCCCTGGCGGTCTCCGGTTATAAAGAAGTGGTCCTCACCGGGATCCATCTGAGTTCCTACGGAAAGGATCTGGGAGATACGGACCTGACGGATATCATCAGGAGGGTAGACCGTATACCGGGTATCGAGAGGATCCGGCTGGGATCCCTGGAGCCCAGGGTCATCACAGAAGAATTTGTCCGGAAACTGCTGGAATGCCGGAAGCTGTGTCCTCATTTTCATCTTTCTCTCCAAAGCGGCTGTGACGAGACCCTTGCAAGGATGAACCGGCACTATACCACCGCCGATTACGAAGCCGCCGTGAACATTTTAAGAAAATATTATGAGGAACCGGCACTGACCACAGATGTTATTGCAGGTTTTGTGGGTGAAACGGAAGAAGAATTCGGCAGGACAGAAGAGTTTCTGAAAAAGATTCGCCTTTATGAGATGCACATTTTTAAATACTCCCTTCGTCAGGGAACCAGGGCTGCAGGGATGAGCGGGCATCTTCCTGATACAATAAAAAATCAGAGAAGCGCATCCCTTCTTAAGCTGGCCGCGCAACTGAAAAGAGAGTATGAAGAGAAGTGTATCGGTACTTTGCAGAAAGTATTGCTGGAAGATGAGACAGTGATTGATGGGGTCCGATATATGCAGGGCTATACAGAAAGATATGTTAGAATTGCCGTGAAAATCAATGAAAAAGACACAATTCTGACACAAAATGATATAGTTGTGGTTAAAGTAGAAGGATTTTTGGATAAAAATTTACTATTTGGAGAAGTTTCGATTGAATTTTAACCTGAGTCATAGTAGAATAACTGTAAATTGAATTCCAGAAAGGAGGCTTATGATGGGAAAGAATAATACGCAGTTCTTTCAGGTGGTAAAAGAACAGCAGTATGATGTGGAATCTATCCTGAGAGATGTTTACGGAGCCCTTATGGAAAAGGGTTATAATCCGATCAACCAGATCGTAGGGTATATCATGTCCGGAGATCCGACATATATAACCAGTTATAACGGCGCCAGAAGCCTTATTATGAAGGTTGAAAGAGATGAGATCCTCGAGGTGCTGTTCGAGAATTATATCAATACAAAGCTGTCGTAATATGAAGCAGCGGTTGATGGGGCTTGATTTCGGAAGCAAAACAACAGGTGTGGCGGTGAGCGATGATCTGGGCATCACTGCGCAGGCTGTGGAGACAATAACGAGGAAGTCCCCCGGAAAGTTAAGACAGACTCTTGCAAGGATCGAAGCACTGGCTGACCAGTATCATGTAGACAGGATTATACTGGGTCTGCCGAAGAATATGAATAATACTTTAGGAGAAAGAGCGCAGGCGACCATGGAGTTTGCGCAGCTGCTCACAAAGAGAACCGGGCTTGCTGTGGAGCTCTGGGATGAAAGACTTACAACAGTGGAGTCAGAGCGCATTTTAAAGGAAGCGGGAGTCAGAAGAGAGCATCGGAAAAAAAGCATTGACCAGATGGCTGCGGCCCTTATTCTGCAAAGCTACATGGATGCTCATCCGGTAATGGATAAAAGTGAATTGAACGGATGAACGGGTGAGAGAAGAACTATGAAGAAGACAGACAGCATTCCATTTCTTACGGATGACGGAACAGAGGTGGAATTTGGTATCCTGGAACAGACAACGATCAACGGAAGGAATTATCTGCTGGTTTCTGAAGAAGAGACCGCAGGAGAGGAAGATACAATTGTTTATATTATGAGAGAGACATCAGATTCAGATAGTGACCTGGCTTCCTATGAGATCGTTGAAGACGAGGATGAACTTGAGTCTGTGTCAAAAGTATTTGAACAGTTGATGGAAGATTTGGATATTGAGGTAGAATAGAATTTCTCCGGATGTCTGGCTTAGAAAGCCCCGGAGCATAAAAGTTCATAAGGAAATCATGCAGGGAGCTTAAGCGGCCGGGAGCAAATATGTCACTCCCGGCTGTTTAAGAGTACAGACAAACGGCTGAGTTCATTCTGCTATTTTGTAAAAGGGCCTTTTATTTTAATGAGAAAGAGATATCGAAGAAGGCCTGAACATTGAGAACGGAGGTAGTAGTTTGAAAGCAAATAATCAGTCGGTAAAAATAATTCCCCTGGGGGGTCTGGAGCAGATCGGTATGAATATTACCGCGATTGAGTACGAGGATCATATTATCGTGGTGGACTGCGGCCTGGCCTTCCCGGACGAGGATATGCTTGGAATTGACCTGGTTATCCCGGATATAACTTATCTGAAGGAGAATGCATCTAAGGTGAAGGGCCTGGTCATCACCCATGGACATGAGGATCATATCGGAGCAATTCCCTATGCATTAAAGGAGATCAACATGCCCGTCTACGCCACTAAGCTGACGATGGGACTGATTGAAAATAAGTTAAGAGAGCATAATCTTTTAAAATCAACAAAAAGAAAGGTTGTAAAACATGGACAGTCTATTAACCTGGGCTGCTTTCGTATTGAATTTATAAAGACAAATCACAGTATTTCTGACGCGGCTGCCCTTGCCATTTATACACCGGCGGGTGTCATAGTCCATACAGGTGACTTTAAGATCGATTACACACCGGTATTTGGAGATGCCATTGACCTGGGACGTTTTGCCGAACTGGGAAAGAAAGGTGTCCTGGCTCTGATGTGTGACAGTACCAACTGTGAAAGACCCGGCTTTACGCCGTCCGAGAGGACTGTGGGAAGAACTTTGGATCATCTGTTCAACGAACACATTAATCATCGTATCATAGTGGCCACCTTTGCTTCAAATGTAGACAGGGTGCAGCAGATCATTAACTGTGCCCATAAGTATGGAAAGAAGGTTGTGGTGGAAGGGCGCAGTATGGTCACCACCATCTCTACGGCGGCAGAGCTGGGTTATATAAACATTCCTAAGAAAACTCTGATCGACATTGAGGAGATGCGCAATTATCCGGATGATAAGATCGTCCTGATCACCACCGGCAGCCAGGGTGAGACCATGGCAGCCCTGAGCCGTATGGCGGCATCAGTTCACCGGAAGGTTTCCATTAATCCCGGCGATGTGATCATTTTCAGCTCCCATCCCATTCCGGGTAACGAGAAAGCTGTCAATAAAGTAATGAACGACCTGGCTCTTAAGGGGGCCAAGGTTATTTATCAGGATACCCATGTATCCGGACATGCCTGTGAAGAGGAGATCAAACTGATCTATACCCTGACAAAGCCCAGGTATGCCATTCCGGTACACGGAGAGTACCATCATCTGATGACCCACAGGAATCTGGCCATTGAGATGGGAATTCCCAAGGAGAATGTCATTATTCTTCATTCCGGTGATGTCCTGTCCATCTCTGAAAAGCAGGCTAAGGTTACAGGAAAGGTGCCGGCAGGCGGTGTATTTGTAGACGGCCTGGGTGTCGGTGACGTCGGAAATATTGTATTAAGGGACCGCCAGCTGCTGTCCCAGAACGGTCTGTTTATTGTAGTGGTTACACTGGACCGGTATAATAACATGCTTCTGGCCGGCCCGGACATTGTTTCAAGAGGCTTCGTCTATGTGAGGGAAAGTGAAAACCTTATGGAGGAAGCCAGAAATGTGGTAAGGGATACTCTGGACAGATGCAGGAGTAAAAAGATAACAGACTGGGGCAGGATGAAGTCTTCCATCAGGGATGATCTGGGTGACTTTATCTGGAAAAGGATGAAGAGGAGTCCTATGATCCTGCCTATTATTACAGAAGTTTAGGCAGATGCTTTATGACTGTGTGAAGGAGTTGATAGTATGCAGTCTGAGAAAAAAGGATATGGCCTTTTGCCTGAGGCTGATATGGTCCTGGAGAAGACAAAGGAACTGACGGATATGCTGTGCCGCACTGAAGATTACCGCAGATACCAGAAAAGTCTGAGGGTCTTAAAGGAAAGGCAGGAGACCTACAATAAGTTCAATGAATTCCGCAGGAAGAACCTGTCTCTTGATGAAAAGGATGAAAGATATTTTGAAATGGCAGACAACCTTTATGATGAATACAAGGATATCCTTATGGAGCCGGTGGTTATGGATTTTCTGACCTCGGAGGAGCATGTTAATATGATGCTTCGCAGGGTATTTAACTGTATTGCCGGTGATATCCAGATTGATGTTTCCTACATGGACTGACCGGGGGGAGTGCCTTTTATTATGTTTGATAAAGTTTCACATTTTCTGATTAAAACTCTGCTGTTTATATTCCTCCTGCTTCTTGCCGTTTTTCTGTTTCGTGAATCTGAGAAAACGGGCTATGCGGTTTTTGCCGACAGACCCTATGACAGCAGTCCGGCTGCCACGGAAAGCGTGATCACGGTAAGAGAGAAGGAACCGCTATTAGATATAGCAAAAGATCTGGAGAGGTCCGGTATCGTTAAAAATGCCTATATTACCGCCATGGCTTTTCGCAGTATGGAAGGCTACGACCAGATCGTACCGGGAGAGTATATTATGAAGGCGTCCATGAAACCTTCGGAAATACTGAAGATGCTGATTCATGAGGAGGAAGAGGAATGACAGACAGGCAGCGGGTCATTGATTTTATCAGATCCTTCGGGACAGATCCCGCTTCCCCGGTTCTTTGCCGGATAGAAGAGGAAGCCCAAAAGGACCAGGTACCCATCATACGGAAGGAGTCCCGTGACCTGCTCAAGGTATTATTAATGATGAAAAAACCGGAGAGGATCCTGGAGGTCGGGGCTGCCATAGGATTCTCTTCGGTTTTTATGGCTCTTCATACTCCGGAGGAAACCGGGATCGTAACCATTGAAAATTACCCTCCCCGTATTTCCCGGGCCAGAGCCAATATTGCCATGGCAGGGTTGGGGGACCGTATCACCCTGCTGGCCGGAGATGCTTCAGATATCCTGAAGGACCTGCAGGGTCACTTCGATTTTATATTTATGGATGCGGCCAAAGGACAGTACATTCATTATTTTCCGGAGGTCATGCGTCTGCTGGCGCCGGAAGGCATCCTGGTTTCTGACAATGTGCTGCAGGACGGTGATATTTTTGAATCGCGATACGCCATCAGAAGGAGAAACCACACCATCCACAGCAGAATGAGGGAATATTTATTTGCACTGACCCACACGGAGGGGCTTTCCACCGTGATACTGGAAACAGGAGACGGTATGACCCTCAGTGTGAAAGAAACCATAGTATATAGAGGAGAAAAATGAGAAATACAGAGTTACTGATACCTGCCAGCAGCCTGGAAGTGCTGAAGGCAGCGGTTTTATATGGGGCAGATGCCGTATATATCGGAGGGGAAATGTATGGTCTGAGGGTAAAGGCCAGGAATTTTTCCCGGGAAGATATGGAAGAGGGGATAGGCTTTGCCCATAAGCATGGTGTGAAAGTGTATGTTACAGCCAACATTGTAGCCCATAACGCAGATCTTGACGGAATAAGGGATTATTTTGCAGAGCTTTCGGCCATGGGGCCAGATGCACTGATCATATCGGATCCCGGAGTCTTTTCCATAGCCAGGGAAGTATGTCCCCAAATTCAGATACATATCAGTACCCAGGCCAACAGCACCAATTATATGACTTATAATTTCTGGTACCGGCAGGGAGCCGGCAGAGTTGTGGCAGCCAGAGAACTCAGCCTTACGGAATTAAAGGAAATCCGGGCCCGGATCCCTGAGGAGATGGAGATCGAGGCATTTATCCATGGGGCCATGTGCATCTCCCATTCCGGAAGATGTCTGCTCAGCAGTTATTTTACCGGAAGGGACGCCAATAAGGGTGCCTGCACCCATCCATGCCGGTGGAAATACTATGTGATGGAAGAAAAGAGACCGGGCGAGTACCTTCCTGTGGAAGAAAACGACCGGGGTACTTATATTTTCAATTCCAGAGACCTGTGTATGATCGAGCATATACCGGATCTGATAGAGGCAGGTATTGACAGCCTTAAGATTGAAGGCCGTATGAAGACAGCCCTCTATGTGGCAGCGGTTACGAGAACCTACCGGCGCGCCATCGATGATTATCTGGAGTCCCCTGAAAAATACCGGGCCAACATGGAATATTACCGGAATGAGATCGCAAAGTGTACCTACCGGCGGTTTACCACCGGCTTCTTTTACGGAAAGCCCGATGAAAACGCCCAGATCTATGATGCTTCTACTTATATCAAAGAATACACCTACATCGGCATCATTCAGGATATAGACGAGAAGGGATATCATAAGATATATCAGAGAAATAAATTCTCCGTGGGGGAGGAGCTGGAGGTCATGGTTCCGGATGGAACCAACCGCCTCCTGACTGTCAGGGCGATGGAGGATGAAAACCGCATGCCGGTGGAATCTGCCCCCCACCCCAAACAGGAAATATGGATAAAGTTTGACGAAAGGCTTGGTGCAGGTTGGCTCCTGCGAAGAAAAGAACAGGCCGGTAATCACTAATCCGGAACAATGGCCATCCTATCCTGCATATACTATAAAGAATACGGTTTTAAGAGTATGGCATGCAATCTTTTGAAAAGCCTTTGCGTCCGGAAGAAGAAAAACGGTATCTGGAAAAATACAGGGAAGGGGATCGGTCTGCCAGGGAAAAACTGATTGAACATAATCTGCGTCTGGTTGCTCACATCGTAAAAAAATATCATTCTCCGGAAAGAGATCTGGATGACCTGATTTCCATTGGAACCATTGGTCTTATTAAAGCAGTCAATACCTTTGACCAGACGAAGGGCAAAAGACTTGCCACCTATGCAGCGAGATGTATTGATAATGAGCTCCTGATGATGCTCAGGCAGGAAAAAAAGCTTTCCAGGGAGGTTTCTCTCTATGAACCTGTGGGAACAGATCAGGAGGGAAACCATATCAGCCTGATGGATATTCTCTGCACAGATGATATGGAGATCGTGGAGCAATATATTTATAAGTCTTATTTACAATATCTGGATATGGCGGTGGAGTCTCTTGATAATGAAAGAGACCGGGAGATCATTTTAATGCGGTACGGCCTCAGACAGTACAGACCCCATACCCAGAAGGAAGTGGCTGCAGTTATGAATATCTCCAGGTCATACGTCAGCCGCATTGAGAAAAGAACCTTGCAGAAGCTAAAGGATGTTTATGAACAGGGTCCCGGATGATCCTGAGGAAGGAAACACGAGATGAGCATTTTTTATCCCGATGAATATCTGGAGTCCACCTACGAGATCCCCTTTGAACAGCTTTACAGGAAAGGATACAGGGGGGTACTTTTTGATATCGATAATACACTGGTACCTCATGATGCTCCTGCGGACCAGAGGGCCGTGGAATTATTTGACCGCCTGAGGAAGACCGGCTTTGAAGCATGTCTGATCTCCAATAACAAGGAACCAAGAGTGAAGAGCTTCAGTGAGGCCGTGGGCTGTCATTATGTTTATAAAGCAGGCAAACCTCTACCGGAGGGATACAGGAAGGGCATGGACCGGATGGGTACTGATGAATTAAATACCCTGTTTGTAGGCGACCAGATCTTTACGGATGTCCTGGGGGCTAAACTGGCAGGGATATACTCGATCCTTGTAAAGCCCATTCATCCTAAAGAGGAGATTCAGATCGTCCTGAAAAGGTATCTGGAAAAAATCGTACTTTTTTTCTATCTCCGACAGCAAAAGGAAAAAAAGTGTTGAAAAATGGGGTTATTTATTATAGAATATTTTAAGAATGGTTATGAGACACATAAGGAGGATTTAGAATATGATTTCTGCAGGCGATTTTAAGAACGGCCTTACTATTGAGATGGAAGGAAACGTTTATCAGGTTATAGAGTTCCAGCATGTTAAACCGGGAAAGGGTGCCGCCTTTGTAAGAACAAAGCTTAAGAATATTAAGAACGGCGGAGCCATTGAGAGAAGCTTCCGTCCCACCGAGAAGTTCAACCCGGCCCGTATCGAGAGAACCGATATGCAGTATTTATATAATGACGGCGACCTGTATTACTTTATGAATACAGAGACCTATGATCAGATCGGACTCGGAAGGGATATCATCGGCGATTCCCTTAAGTTTGTCCGTGAGAACGACGAGGTTAAGATGGTTTCCCATAATGGGGATATTTTCGCCATCGAGCCTCCCATGTTTGTGGAACTTGAGGTCACCGAGTGTGAACCCGGGGAGAAGGGCAATACAGCAACCGGCGCAACCAAGCCCTGTACTGTGGAGACCGGCGCCGTGGTTTATGTACCCTTGTTTGTGAACCTTGGAGACCGGTTAAAAATTGACACCAGAACCGGTGAATATCTGTCAAGGGTATAAAATTTTATACAAATAAAGGATAAACACAGGCGGAAATCAACATGGGGGTTTTCGCCTGTTAAGCTGTTATGGTTTTAAGAAGAAGCTGTTCCTATGACAGGAGGTATTGAGATAATTATGAATAAAGCTAAACTCGCCAAGTATATTGTTTCCGGGCTGGTGGTGGTTATTCTGCTAAGCGGAATCTTTTCCATCGTTAAACGTCTTACCGGATCTTCTGCATCTGATGAGGTTACGAAGGAGAGTAATAAGAAGTCTTCCGATGTAAAGGATCAGAAGAGTAAAAAGAACAAGGACAAGAATGAAAAGGATGAAAAGGCAGATAACAGCAAGCCCATGACTAGTCTGAAGATCACTGTGCCCCAGGGCTATATCCGGGTGGGAGAGACTATGAAGCTGGATATAAAATATCAGCCCAAAGATGCCACCAACACAAAGCTTAAGTGGACCTGCAGTGAAGAAGATATGGTGAGTGTATCTGACAAAGGTATTCTTAAACCGGCAGAGGACAGTGCCAGAAAAACCGTTAAGGTTACCGCAAAAGCAACAGATGGATCCAAGCTCAAGCAGACCTTTGAACTCAGGATACTTCCCGAGATAGATCCCTCAAAGCCCATGGTGGCCATAACATTTGATGATGGTCCCAACCCGGATACCACCAATGTTATGCTGGATGCCCTGGAGGAGAACTATGCCAAAGCAACCTTTTTCTGCCTTGGTCAGAATGTGAACTATTATCCCGAGGTTGTCCAGAGAGAGTATGACCTTGGCATGGAGGTGGGAACCCATACATACAGTCACTCTCAGCTTACAAAGCTGTCCGGAGCCACCCTTGATGAGGAGATCAGCAAGGCAGTGGAAGCCAACAAAAATGCCATCGGGGTTGCACCAAAGCTGATGCGTCCACCCTATGGTTCAGCGGATAAGACAGTGCTTAATGCTGTAGGCAGCTACGGACTCTGCTGCGTTAACTGGTCCCTTGATACAGAGGACTGGAAAACCAAAAATGCGGATGCTACATATCAGATGGTCATGAAGGCTACAGATGGTGATGTGGTCCTCCTTCATGACATCCATGAGTACAATGTGGCAGCGGTTCAGAGATTCGTACCTGATCTCATTGAACAGGGATTCCAGCTGGTAACGGTTTCCGAACTTTATAAGAACCGGGGCGAGACCCTTGATCCCGGTACCATGCATTTCCGTACGGATCCCACCACCGAGAGTAATGGAGAAACAGGACCTGCGGACAAAACCGATGGCGCTGCTTCAGAAGAAGGGACCGGTTACGTGTCAGACGAAAACGAACCGGATGATGAGAATTTGGACAGCATGGATTTTTCCAAAAAACAGGGTCAGAATGCAAACGATTCTGATTCAGATGACTCAGGATACTGATATGGTATCCCATGACAGAAGAGCGTTGAAAGAGACTGATCTGAAAAGAACAGAATGTGACAATACTGGCGATACCATGAGAAAACCAGTCTATCATAATGATTACGGGCCGAGATACAGAGAACCCTATGACATTTATGAAAAGGCAAGGGAGCATATCAGGAATCTGAAAAGGAAGCAGTAAGTCGCGACGAATATGTAATTATATAAAAGGGACTGTCGTATTAAAACTGAACTGCTCCCCGGACCGTCAGATTTCATGTATACATCTATACATGGAATCTGACGGTTTCTTTTTTAGAGGGGTTTATAGTCTACATTCCTCCCTCTTATCCAGGATCTTATTCCAAGGATTCCATTTTCTATTTATAATCAAGGAGCTATCGCGCTAAAACAGCCTCATTATTAAAATTTTCTGCGAAAAGGTTGATGAAAGGTCCCTTTTTCCAGGCCAGAAATAGAAAAAAGCTGATGCCAGCCCTGCTCCTGGCTGAAAAAACCGAAGACTGTATCAAATTGAAGTGCTTTTAAGTAAGCCGAATACATCAACGATTTCATCAGCACTTTAATCTCACACGTGGGATACATACCCGCGATTGAGATTGAGTCTCCGACGGTTGCGGTCATCCGATGGATGACCCTGCGTAGCAGGAGCAAGGACCGAGTCGGGAGAGACACATAAGAACCGACCGGAGCGGAGCGTAGATCGGGAGACGAGACGCAGACTTGCGCAAAGGAAGGCAGCTAAAGCTGCCGCGCAACTCGCGAGAAATCGACGAGGCGATTTGGATTGATTAGATTCAGATTTCCTCTCCATAGTGGAGGAAAAGCTCACTTGGAAAGAAGCAGCCATAGAAAAAGAAATAATGAGAAAATAAAAGAAAAAAGAAGATTATAAGAGATAAATTCTTATATAAGCATATATATTCCTTTTTGCAATTTGCATTTATCTGGAAAAGAACCTATTATAGTTCCAGTGATTAGCACTCAAACTTAATGAGTGCTAACAGACTTAAGACAGAATATAAATATGGATTATAGGAGGCATTTGTTATGAAGTTAGTACCATTGGCAGACAGAGTTGTATTAAAACAGCTTGAAGCAGAGACCAAGACACAGTCCGGTATTATTCTTACCAGTTCTGCTCAGGAGAAGCCCCAGGAGGCTGAAGTGATCGCAGTGGGCCCCGGAACAGAGGAAGTAAAGATGGAAGTTGCTGTGGGACAGAAAGTAATCTATTCCAAATATGCAGGAACTAATGTAAAGATGGGTGAAGAAGAATATATCATCGTTAAACAGGGCGACATCCTTGCTATCGTAGAATAAATAGGGATTTTTGATTATAATCAGGAGGTTATCGTTATGGCAAAACAGATTAAATATGGCGTAGAAGCCAGAAAAGCATTAGAATCAGGCGTAAATCAGCTGGCAGATACAGTCAGAGTAACTTTAGGACCCAAAGGACGTAATGTTGTACTTGACAAGAGCTTTGGCACTCCCCTTATCACCAATGACGGTGTGACCATCGCAAAGGATATCGAACTGGAAGACGCATTTGAGAACATGGGTGCCCAGATCGTCAAAGAAGTGGCCACAAAGACCAACGATGTTGCAGGTGACGGCACCACCACTGCCACTGTTCTGGCCCAGGCTATGATCAATGCAGGAATGAAGAACCTGGCTGCAGGTGCTAATCCCATTATTTTAAGAAAAGGTATGAAGAAGGCAACGGACGCAGCCATTGACGCCATCACAGAGATGAGCCGTCAGGTAGGCGGAAAAGAGCAGATTGCCAAGGTTGCTTCCATCTCAGCAGGAGATGAAGAAGTTGGACTTCTTGTAGCAGATGCCATGGAAAAGGTTTCCAAAGACGGCGTGATCACCATCGAAGAGTCCAGGACCATGCAGACAGAACTTGACCTCGTGGAAGGTATGCAGTTTGACCGTGGTTACATTTCTGCTTATATGGCAACAGATATGGAAAAAATGGTAGCAGAACTGGATGATCCGTATATTTTAATTACTGATAAGAAGATCAGCAATATCCAGGAGCTCCTTCCTCTGCTGGAGCAGGTGGTTCAGAGTGGCGCCAAGCTGCTTATCATTGCCGAGGATATTGAAGGTGAGGCTCTCACCACACTGATCGTTAACAAATTAAGAGGAACCTTCTCCGTAGTAGGAGTAAAGGCACCGGGCTATGGTGACAGAAGAAAGGCCATGCTGGAAGATATCGCCATCCTTACAGGCGGTACCGTGATCTCCGAGGAAGTCGGACTGGAGCTTAAGGATGCAGATATGACCATGCTGGGACGTGCAAAATCTGTCAAAGTTGAAAAAGAGAATACAGTGATCGTTGATGGTGCAGGAGCAAAAGACGCAATCCAGGCAAGGATCGGACAGATCAAGATGCAGCTTGATACTACAACATCTGAATTTGATAAAGAGAAACTGCAGGAGAGACTTGCAAAACTGTCCGGCGGTGTTGCAGTCATTCGTGTGGGTGCCGCCACAGAAACCGAAATGAAGGAAGCGAAGCTTCGTCTTGAAGATGCCCTGGCCGCCACAAGAGCCGCTGTGGAAGAAGGTATCATCGCAGGCGGCGGATCTGCCTATATCCATGCTGCAAAGAAGGTAGCCAAAGCCACAGAAGACTTTGCCGGAGATGAGAAGACAGGAGCAGAGATCGTACTGAAGGCTCTGGAATCCCCCCTGTTCCATATCGCAGCCAATGCCGGCCTTGAAGGATCCGTTATCATTAATAAAGTTGCTGAAAGCGAAGCAGGCACCGGCTTTGATGTACTGACCGAGAAATACGTTGACATGATCGAGAATGGTATCATCGATCCCACAAAGGTTACAAGAAGCGCATTGCAGAACGCTACAAGCGTAGCTTCCACACTGCTGACCACAGAATCCATCGTGGCAGATATCAAAGAGGATACACCCGCGCCGGGAATGCCCGCAGGCGGCGGCATGGGAATGATGTGATCGCATAGCAACGAGCGCGGAAACGAAAGTAAGAACTGACTGCGTCTGCTTGCAGACAGCAGGCAGGAATTACTATCGTTTCCATGAGAGTGCAACGAACATTGAGGATGCGAAGCATCCGAAATGAGCGCGAGTTGCGACAGAAGGATGCGAAGCATCCGAAATGAGCGCGAGTTGCGACAGAAGGAGCACATAAC
>JAFRHL010000041.1 GCA_017433295.1 Eubacterium sp. | reverse complement strand
CCCATAGATGTTATAATTTGCATATCCAATCAATCAAATATTGTTGATCATTCCTGATAACCTGATCAGGGAAGGCGGTCGATTGCTAACTGGGTATTTTTATTTTATACCTTCCGTTCATCTTAGCAAATACTAAGAAATTGCTAAGAAAATAAACTCAACATAGCATGACTGAAGACATTTTTGATGGACTGGATTCAACTTGCAGATGCCTGGAAAACCGCTTAAATAAAGGGTTTCCGCAACTCACACAAACTAAACAAGAACAGAATATCGAACATATGTTCTCACTCCTAAGCGGTAGGTCGGAGGTTCGAATCCTCTCAGGGACGTCCAGAAATGGAATGATTTGGTAATAAGTACCGAATTATTCCATTTTTCTTTTTCCAGAAACAGGAATGACAGGCCTGCTAAGAATCCTTAAAAAATCTTAGCAGCCAGCTAAGAAAAAATACCCCTCTGCTAACGGTCATATCGGCCCCTTCTGATAAGATAAGGCGGAAGGTACTGAGATGACCTTATATGAGGGTGTAAAACGGGTAATTGGAAAAAATCCAGCCCCTCTCCCTGCTAAGAAAAGCGGAGAAAATCTTAGCACAACAATACCATATTTCTTAGCAGCTGCTAAGAAGCCGAGATCGGTTACAGATAATTGGAGGCAGGTACTACCCGCCGGATAAACAGTAGATGAAACTGATCTCAGTATAGGGGTCATGAGCGCACCGTACCCGCATACTTCTTGCGCACTGCGCACGGAAATAGCAGCTGAAAGACAGATGGGAAAGCCCGTCTGGATTGGATCAAAGAAAACGATTCGATTCAGGCGGGCTTTTTTGCGTTTAAGTCGGAAAGCCAAGCAGGGGATTAAAGAAGAAAGAGAGGTGATTATCATGGGAGAAGCCAGAAGCCAGCTATACGAATCCGGACCGGAGGAAATGGTCATCGAGATCGTGACCGAGCGCCTCAGGGATTTCCACGACCACCCCTTCAAGATCAGGGAAGACAAACAGATGAAGAGCCTGAAGGAAAGCGTGGAAAAGTACGGGATCCTGACTCCCCTGATCGTAAGGCCGGTTCCGGAAGGCTTTTACGAGATCATATCCGGTCACAGGCGTAGATTTATCGCAAAGCTCCTGGGTTATCGTAAAGTACCGGTCATCATCCGGGTCATGAACGATGAGGATGCAGTGATTGCCATGATCGACTCCAACAACCAGCGGGAGGAAGTCAGTATCTCAGAAAAGGCCTTCGCTTACAAGATGAAATATGAAGCCATGAAAAAAAGGTCCGGGAAACAGAAGAAAGAAAACCCTGCTTCCGGTAGTCTGTTCGACCACAAAGGCAAGAGGACCGTCCAGATCCTCGGGGAACAGGGCGGGGACAGTCCCAAACAGGTTCAGAGATACCTGCGGATCCCGGAGCTGATCGACAAGCTGGACAAGGGAGGGATCTCCTTCAATCCTGCTGTGGAGATATCTTACCTGCCCAAGGATGAGCAGAAGATCCTCCTGGACCTGATGGAATACTCCCAGACCAAGCCTTCCCTCTCCCAGGCCCAGCGGATCAAAAAACTGAGCCAGGAAGGGAAACTCTGGAAGGAAGATATCCGCCGGATTCTGAATGAGGATAAGAAAAGGTATTCCGACCGGCTAGTCATCGAGCAGGAAAAACTAAAAGACTATTTCCCGGATTACTACGCAATGGAAATGATGGAGAAGGAAATCCTTCTAATGTTGGAAGGATGGGCCTTCCGACTCGCAAAGAAAGCAAACAAGGATAAAAATGGAAGGAGATGAAGGATATATGTGTAGAGTTATCTGTTTATGTAATCAAAAAGGCGGTGTGAGCAAGACCACTTCCACAGTAAATCTTGGTGTAGGACTGGCTAAAGAAGGGAACAGGGTCCTGCTCCTGGATGCGGATTCCCAGGGGTCACTTACAGCAAGCCTGGGATTTGTAGAACCCGATGATATCAGCATCACACTGGCATCCGTCATGATGGATATCATCAATGAAGAAGATTTCAAGCCCAAAGAAGGGATCCTCCACCATATGGAAGATGTAGACCTTCTGCCGGCGAACATAGAACTCTCTGCCCTGGAGCTCACCATGGGAACCGTGATGAGCCGGGAAGTCATCCTGAAGGAATACATAGAGATGATGAGGGCTTAATACGATTTCATTCTGATCGACTGTATGCCCTCCCTAGGTATCATGACGATCAATGCCCTGGCTGCGGCCGATTCCGTGATCATTCCGGTACAGACCGCATATCTGCCGGTAAAAGGCCTGCAGCAGCTGATAAAAACCATTTTCATGGTAAAAAAGCGGCTGAACCGGAAACTGACCATTGAAGGGATCCTGCTAACCATGGTGGATCTTCGTACGAATTATGCGAAAGATATCTATGCAAATGTACGGGAAAACTACGGATCCCAGATCAACATCTTTAACACCAGGATTCCATTATCTTTGAAAGCAGCAGAGGCCAGCGCGGAAGGAATCAGCATCTTTCGGCACTGTCCAAAAAACAAAGTAGCAGTCGCATATGAAAATCTGACAAGGGAGGTGTTTAGGAGTGAAAACTAGAAGCGGACAAAAGATAAAGATGGCAAGCCTTGAGGAACTGCTGGGTGTACCCGGAGAGGAAAGTTCCAGTGAGGTTGAGATCAGGTTGATCCACAGTTTTAAAAACCATCCGTCCAAGGTCATTGATGATGAAAAGATGGAGGAACTGACAGAGAGTATCCGGCAGAATGGTGTTCTTACACCGGTTATCCTGAGGCCGGATAAGGAGAAAGCCAATACGTATGAAATGATTTCAGGGCACCGGAGACTGCATGCTGCAATGTTGGCGTAGTTAACAACGATACCTGCGTTTATTCGAGATATGACAGACGAGGAAGCAGTAATAAACATGTTTGATAGTAATATCCAGCGGGAGGAACTGTTGCCGAGTGAAAAGGCATTTGCTTACAAAATGAAAATGGATGCCATGAGAAGACAAGCGGGACGTCCCAAGAAAGACAATTCCCGACAAAATGTCGGACAATATGAGACCGCCGATATAGTTGGACGCATTAATGGTGAAAGTGGTCGTCAGGTACAGCGTTATATCCGCCTCACTGAACTCATTCCGGAGCTCCTCGACATGGTAGACCGGAAACGCCTCAACTTCACCATAGCCGTCAATATCTCTTACATCGACAAGCAGGTCCAGCAGTGGCTCTATGAATATATCAAGGATAACGGCTTCATTAAGCCTAACCAGATCTCAGCCCTAAGGAAATATGTCGACCAGGGAGAGACCGGCATGACCCAGCAGCTCATGATCAGTATCCTAAACAGTGTGATCCCCATTAAGGCTCCGGCAAAGAAGGTGACCATCAATGAGTATAAACTGCTGAAATATTTCCCCGCAGACTACACCGTGAAAGATATGGAAACAGTAATCATATCCCTTCTTGAGAAATGGAAGGCAGAACATGAGGTGTCAGAATAATGGCGATGAACTATTTTTATGGAGCCCAGGCAGAGAGTTATTCTTTCATTCGGATTCCCAAGACACTGATGACCGAAAAGACCTTTTCCGGGATACAGAGCTGGGCCAAGATCACATATGGGTTCCTGATGGACCGGATGCAGATCTCCCGAAAAAACCAGTGGATCGATGACCAGGAATTTGTATACTTCATCTACCCCTTGGAAGAGATTCAGAAGGACATGGGTATCACAAAGAAACAGGCAGCGTATGACAGAAAAAGTAACTTTTAAATTCTTTGAAGGCCGGGATGTGGACCA
The DNA here is from genome assembly GCA_017433295.1 of Eubacterium sp. Taxonomy (GTDB): domain Bacteria; phylum Bacillota; class Clostridia; order Lachnospirales; family Lachnospiraceae; genus Anaerobutyricum. The sequence goes on along the minus strand of JAFRHL010000041.1, from coordinate 6,708 downwards.
GTTTACATTTTACCGGATTCCAAAGCAGCTGTTCACGGTCAGCTATTTCAAAGGGTTGTCTTCTGATGCCAAGATCCTTTACGGCCTTATGCTTGACAGGATTTCTCTGTCAGTAAAAAACCATTGGTTCGATGAAGAAAACAGGGCTTATATTTATTTCTCCATCGATGATGTGATGGAGCTGCTGGGTGTCGGCAAGAACAAGGCTGTCAAATGCCTGAAAGAACTGGACGTGGAGACTGGAATCGGCCTTACCCAGAAGAGGCGGCAGGGCTTCGGAAAATCCAACATGATCTATGTGAAGACCTTCCTGGTGGAGTCCCGGGCAGAGATGAAAGAAGGTGACAATATAGCAGCGGGTAGAGATATTTGGCAGGAACCTATTCGGGAGCCAAAAGGGGTAGATGTTTCCGGAAAAGGTGCCTCTATGAACAACAACATAACCAGGATATCTCCTGAGGACAACTCTACAGCTGATTATGATAATGTACCCGAATATGCCGATGAAGAATTCCTCAGAGAAAACTATGCCTCTTTCGGACCTGTCCGGCCACTTGGATCTATGGGAAATGAAGGCAAAGCTTTTCATGCTGGGGAAAAACCTGTGAAGGCTGTTGGTAAGGGAGCCACATATGAAGGAAAGCAAACTTCTGTAGAGACAGATGAGACCCCCCGGAAGATTCTGGAACAAACTTCTTTACGTGAGCAGGAAGAGTCGGAAATGGTAATAAGACCAGGAGAAAATAGCATCTCAGCCAAAGAAATGGACATATTTGATCAGATCCAGACCAAAACCGGTCACATTTCTCCAGAGACAACCTGGGAAAAGAACGATGCAGGCAGCTTTACCGGTCAGGATGTCCACGCAGAGAAGTTTTCAATGCAAACTACTGATGGATCCGGGACGGCTACAGAAGTTTACATAGTAAACAACAAGAAGTTTACAAATGAAACTTCTAGAATTCCCCATAATAAACTTATAGAAGTTTGTTTTGAGGACCCTAATAAGAATAAATATAATAAGACTGAATCTAGTTATAATAAATCTTATCTTATCGTATCTGGTAACGGAGATAGTCTGCCCGTTGGCACTGGAATATACGATGCGATGAGATACGATGAGAACCAGAGAGATTCGGGAACCGGAGTAAGAACCGACACCGGCCATGAGACAGGGACCGTCTATGCTCTGGTCCGAAACAATATCGATTTGGATAGCCTCCTGGAAGCACGGCAGTCAGATCATGACCTGATTCTGGAGATCTACAGCCTAATCGTAGAGATGGTATCCTCCAGAAACAAAGAGATCGTGATCGCCAGCTCCAGGTACCCGGCAGATCTCGTCCGGAACCGGTTTCTGAAACTGGGCTATGACCACATCAACTATGTCATAGACTGCCTTGATAAGAACACCACTAAGGTCAAGAACATCCGCAAATACCTCCCGGCTGCCCTCTTCAATGCACCGGTCACCATAGATGGCTATTACCGTGCCGAAGTCAGGCATGACATGCCGGGGATCGTCCAGGGAGCATTCTCCTGAGAGGATGTGGATTGTGCAAAGGCAGTCATAGACTGACCAAAAAGGTAAAAATTGATTATAATCAACTCAGTTGAAAGGGATAGGTGATGAAAAATGACGAACGAAGCAATCAGAAAGACTGGGATAGAGACATGGTTAAAGTGTTTTCTGCTGGTATTGGTCTTCGGGATCGTGGCAATGCCCCCGGTAGGTCTCTATCTGGCGGTAACGAGGAAGAGCCTGTTTGGAAAGATCCTCGGATTAATGTTGCTGGCTGTTGGGATAGCATCCTGGACCTATATGGTCTTATATTCCATAAGACCACACTAAAAACTATACATAAGATATATGCCCCACGTATGCCCTGTAAGAAGTTCATTTATCAGGGCATGTGGGGCCTGGTTATTTCCCAGGAGGGAGGTTATTTCTTTATATGCTCGGCAACGACAATTGTGAATCCTGACGGTGAAACCAACATTGCTGATCTTGATGATCCGGTATTCTCCACCTTACCGCCCTGGACGATCGTAAATCCGCGAGCAGTCAGAAGATTGTATGCTTCATCAAAACTATCGACATTCATACGGATGGATGTGATGTCCTGAGGGACTGCTGCCGACGTAACATCAACATGAAAGCCATTGGCGTCCTTCATACGATTAGCTGAGAAATTCTCACCTGTTTTGTTATGGCGTTTTTCGAATCCGAGTTCTTCAAATAGGGAGACAATATTCTCTGCATCCTGTGATATAATAAGTGGATTAAAAGTTGTGATCTTCATTGTGTCCTTCTCCTTTATAATCATTGAGTGTGTAAGTGGAACTGAGTATATCTCCTAATAGGGAGTAGTTTTTATTTTAAATGTTCGGCAATAACAACCGGGAATCCAGATGGCGAGAACAGCATGGTGTCTTTTGAAGAACTTGTTTCTGTAATCTTATCACCGCGTGGATTTACAAACCCATGGGAAATAAAGAAATCATATGCTTCCTGAAAATTATCAACGTTAATAGCGATCGCTGTCAGATCCTGAGGAACGATTTCTGAACTTGCGACATGAATGCGGTTTCCGTGGGTGTCTTTCAGGTTGTAGTTTGTATTCTGTCCACCCTCAATGTCAGTTTTAGTGTGGCGCCTTTCGAAGCCGAGATCTTCGAACACCTTGATTGCAGCCTCATGGTCTTTTGTAACGATTATCGGGCAAAATCCTGTGATCTTCATAATGATTCTCCTTTATTTTTTTGATTAAATTTTACCCGTCCATTATAACACGCGTTGTCAATACCCCAATTGAGATATACACAATTTTTTTGTACTGATTAGTATCCAGAATGCCAATGGGACTGACAAAAGCTGGTTATGGATAAGATGTCTCCTGCCAGGCGACCTTTTGGCATCTCTTAGGTGTTATCATGAGGCCTGTAAGATTAAAATATGACATTTATGATATCCATGCATCTTCGTAAAATCATGGAGCAAAGACTTTACAGGCATGGTATCATAGGAAGAGAAGAGGAGGAAATGACAATGTTAGGAGCAATTTTCGGCGATATTGTAGGATCTGTATATGAATTCGATAATACCCATGACTATAGATTTGTTCTTTTAAGCAAGTATTCTCGGCCTACGGACGACTCCTGTATGACCCTTGCCGTGGCAAGGGCTTTGATGGACAGTTGGGGCAAGGATGATTTCGCCATCAGGGCAAGTGTGGTAAAGGAAATGCAGACCATCGGAAGGAGATATCCCGATGCCGGCTACGGCGGGATGTTTTACCGATGGCTTAGACAGAAAAACCCGCAGCCTTACAACAGCTTCGGGAATGGGTCTGGCATGAGAGTCTCCCCGGCAGGCTGGCTCTACAAGACTTTGGAGGACACTCTGCATGCGGCAAAGCTCACTGCGGAAGTGACCCACAACCATCCAGAAGGAATTAAAGGAGCCCAGGCTATAGCTGCCTCCATCTGCCAGAGATCGGTACCGGAGGCTATCATCGCATTTCTGGAAGGGGAAGACTATGAGGATACCATCCGGAAAGCCATCTCCTTAGGAGGAGATAGCGATACCATCGCCTGCATGGCCGGTGGGATCGCCGAAGCATATTTCGGTATGCCATCACTTCTGTGGTGGTCACAGGTATCTTTGTACATCAAGCGATGCCCGTCACAGAACTTGCCACATCTTCTTCAGGATGCTCATTAAAAGATTTGCCAGACTACAACGGGAAGCCCTATGTCCGAATCAATGATAACCAGCCCACTTTCTCAGAAGAGGAGCTGACCAAAAAGACATTTGAGCAGTACAGTGACCTTGATGACCTGGGAAGGTGTGGGACGGCTTATGCCATTATAGGCCCGGAGACCATGCCTTAGGAAGAAAGGGAACCGATCGGTTCGGTCCATCCCTCCGGCTGGCAGGTCGCCAATTACCATGATCTGATCGATGGAAACTATCTCTATAACCGTTGTCACCTGATCGCATTTTCCCTGGCCGGGGAGAATGCCAATGAAGAGAATCTCATCATTGGTACCAGGTACCTGAACACGGAAGGAATGCAGCCTTTTGAACTGATGGTATTGGAGTATATCCGTGACACAGGCAACCATGTGCTTTACAGAGTCACACCCGTATACGAGGGAGATAACCGGCTGGATCCGGACTATCAAAAACAGGAGAATACAGAAACAGATGAGAAATCATCAGAAGAAGAGAGTACGGAAATAGAGGAGAAATTTTCGGAAGAAGAGAAAGATCAGACTCTTGTGCCATCGGAAACCCAGGAGAGACAGTCAGAAGAACATTCATATGAAGAAACGGAAGTGACTTATATCCTGAACACAAATACTCACCGCTTTCATCATCCTTCCTGCGACAGTGTCAACGATATGAAGGAGAAGAATAAGGAGACTTCCACCGAAAGCCGTGAGAAACTCATTGAAGAAGGGTATCAGCCTTGTGGCAACTGTAAACCCTGAAGATGTTTACATGTAAGAAATTTGTTCCGCAGAAAGCTATGCCACAAGACATCAGCAGGGCGGATAGGATCCTGACATCCTTTGTCGGACTGGATGCAGACAGCTTATTGTTTTAGCATACCGGGTCCCCCTGTATCTCGACAAATGGATAATCACCAATTTCAAGTTCTATGGCACGCCTGACAAGATTAAACCAGGACCTGCAATGGTCCAGGATCACGGCATCCGATGTGATGACATTATCCCGCCCGTACAGACTCCGGTCCACATCCCGGATCACTGCAAATTCAGTTTCCACCGAAGAACCGGAGAAAAGCTCCGCAATCTGCGCTTTCAGCCTGCCGGAATTGGATACCGGAGCATCGATCAGGAAATGTGCCGTCTTCACATTTTCTGTCTCCAGAAGCTTCCGGATCGACTGGATAGCAGGCCTTGTTTTATCGATCAGACGATAAGTACCCCGCAGTCCCGCCAGGTCCCGGATAGTCCCGTCCATGCACAGAAGCAGCGTAGAATCAGAAAAAGCGATTTCCAGGGAGATGACAGTATTAAAACAGTCAATAGAGACTTCACAGCCAGGTTCCAGCCTGGCTTTTTCTTTTGCCTTCCGGCTGGCAACAGCTTGATCTGTGGCGATACTCCTGACCAGGGCCAGGCGCTGCCGTTCTGACAGCAGATAATGGTTCCCGACAAAGATAGAGGCATTCTTAGACGGATATCCCCTGTTCATCAGATAATGCAGGTCCCTCCCTGCATCCCTTAATTTATCTATCTGGGTGATGAATTCCTTTTCATCATTTTCTGCGTATCCACGCTTGACGACTTTTGACATGGACTGACAATACTCCCTTTTACAGCTGATCTTATACATGGAAGGATACCATAGACGAGACGTAGCTTCAATACCCGGGAAGACTCTCTTTTTCTGCTATCCTGCGGAATAGACCTAAGTAATCCGTTGGGTTGGATATATATTGATATAGCAAAACCCAGTATACTCTAAAACACAAGGACAGAAAAGAAGGTGTAGGTAATGAGTGGGATGGCTTGGATGAAACGCATCCGGATGATTGACAAAATGAAAACGGATCCGGTCATGAGTAAAAAACTTGGATTAAAGAACAGTTCATATATAAGGGAAAACAAAGTGACCGGTCATGACATATATCGTTACAGATCCTGAGATGGATCCGTTAGCAAAAGAATAAAATTTGTTTTGGCTGCAGCCAAAGGAAAGATCACATCTTTAGATGAGGATGGATGTACCTGTCCTGGCGGAGCAGTAGGTGCCTGCTTCGGTGATGGATTCACCCGCTTGAATCCGAATATTCATGTAATGCTTTCACAAGGACTTGGAGAAAAAGCTCCTGCAGAAGCTCCGGCGTTGCTTAAAGAGGGAGAACGCTTCTTTTGCGATGCGGAAACAGCTTTGAAATGGAGGAACAACATGCCGTTCTCTGATAAAGCATATCCAAGAATTGTTTTCGCGCCATTGAGCAGATGGTCTGAGGTCGGCACACCAGATTTAGTATATATTTTTGCGAACGCAGATCAGATTTCGGCACTTGTTACCATGCAAGGCTTTCATAATGGTAAAGCCGTAAATACTCTCGCTCCATTTGGCGCTGCGTGTCATTCTATTGTCTATGCAGCGGAGCAGATCGATAAGGAAGAACCTTATGCAATAATGGGGCTGTTTGATATTTCCCAGAGAAGCGCTGCCCTTAAGAACTACTTGTCGATGACAATGCCATATAAGCTTTGGGAAGATATGATGAAGGATTTAGATAAAAGCTGCCTGACGACCCATAGCTGGAAAAAAATTGAGGAAAGGTTGTAAGCGTCAGACGGTTTATGTTTTCTCGGAAAAACCGACCGCCAGTCATTCTGGCGGTCAGATAAAACAATCTCTCATGTTGTTTTGTGTGCCCTTTTTCGTCCAGGACATCTGCTTCCATCGCTGTACCACTGACAGCTGCGGCAGCCAAAGCACGGTTTATAATCCATGTTGTTTTTACTTTTGAGTACGAATTCCGGATCAGCTAAGAACGGTTTTGCATAAGCAGTCAAATCAGCATTTCCATTCCGAATCAGCCTGTCACCGCGATTCAGCGTCTCAATGCCCCATGCTGCGATCACCGGAATGTTGACATGCTTTTTCAACAGAGATGCGGCGTAGGTCATAGGTGTATATTCATAGTCTGCCGGAAT
>JAFRHL010000003.1 GCA_017433295.1 Eubacterium sp. | reverse complement strand
TTTCGTGAGATATTCAAAAAGAAAAATATGAACTATCTCTACATATTTATAGAAAGATACAAGAAATCTCACATAAAAGAACTTGCATCATTTGCAAAAGGTCTTGATAGAGACCTGAATGCAGTAGAAAACGCAGTAGCCTGTCCGCTAAGTAATGGCTTTGTTGAGGGAACTAACAGCAAAGTAAAAACCATTGAGAAATCAATGTATGGGCGTTGTGGCAAGACACTGTTGGAAGCAAAGCTAATGTATGAGAAGCCCACACGTTACTAACAAATACGGAAGAACCATTTTTGTTTTGCAATAACCTACATTTATATTTTACAATAAACATCCCAATGTCTTTATCATATCGGATCAGATCACCAGTGCCATTGATGGAGACCGGATGATTGAGTTCCAGTACTATGATTACACCGGTGGAAAAGAGAAGGTGCTACGTAACGATGGAGAGGTTTACAAGGTAAGTCCGTATGCCCTTGTCTGGAATGATGACCGCTATTACATGCTGGGCTATTCTGACAAGAGACAGAAACCGCTTGCTTTTCGTGTAGACCGGATGTACCTTCCAACCATCCTGGACCAAGACCGATACATAGACCCGGATTTTACCGTGGATAAATATATGAATCATGTCCTGCGAATGTTCTCCGGAGAACAGTGCCATGTGGTTCTGGAGTGTGAAGACAGACTGATGCAGAACGTGATCGATCAGTTTGGCAATGCAATTCCGGTAGAAGACCTGGAGGGTTCAAGGTTTCGAACCACAGTGGATGTGGAGATATCTCCACCGTTTTTCTCCTGGGTCTTTCAGTTTGAGGGAGACATCCGGATAATTTCACCGGAGGAGGTCATAACAGAATATAAGCAGATGCTCGATAAGGTCCTGTCGGCACAGGAAGAATACAAGAATACAGAGAGGGAAGAATACAATGAAGTTTAACACAGAGATATTCAGTCAGTATGATAAAAAGTGGGCCTTGCTTACTGCAGGAAAACCGGAGGATTTTAATACAATGACCATATCCTGGGGTGGCCTTGGAACCCTGTGGAATAAACCGGCAGCCACCGTATATGTCCGTAAATCAAGATATACGCATGTTTTTATGGAAAGCGAGGATTATTTCACCATCAGCTTTTTCTCGGAAACATGTAAGCCAATCCTCGGAGTCCTTGGGTCGAAATCAGGCCGGGATATCGATAAAATACATGATAGCGGCCTTACTCCAATGGCAGCCGGGGAGTCTGTTGCATTTATAGAAGCAGAGGCTACCCTGATATGTAGAAAACTATTTGTCCAGGAGCTGGAAATGGATAGGATCCCAAAAGATATAAGAACAGCGTTTTATTCAGACGGAGATGCTCATGATATGTATATCGGCGAGGTTGTCGATGTTCGGTTCGCTGCACAGGACTAGCAGATATGATAGATACTATTTCAGATTTTCACACATATATTTTCGGAAATAAGGATGCAGACATGGTCCTTCTCCAAATGGTTGATGACCATGACATGGATTTGATTGACCGGGAAATAGCCCATATAAGAGAGTTATGCCCAGGAAAAGACTTTTGCCTTCAGGCTGTCAAAGTAAATTACTGGAACCATGATCTGTCTCCATGGCCGGCACCGGCAGTATTCGGGAAAAAGGATTTTGCCGGTAAGGCAGAAGAGACATTACATATTATTATTGATGAGATAATCCCCTGTATTATCAGGGAAGATAAGATGCCAAAGCAAAAGCTGATTATCGGAGGTTATTCTCTGGCTGGTCTTTTTGCACTTTGGTTAGCCTATCAGACGGACTGTTTTGATGGGATTGCAGCAGCTTCTCCTTCGATCTGGTATCCTGATTTTACAGATTATATGAGTGAAAACACCTTTCGTGCCCAGACTGTTTATCTTAGTCTTGGCGACAAGGAAGAACGAACCAGAAATCCCGTCATGGCCAGGGTTGGAGGTGCCATTCGGCAGGGGCAGATTATACTAAAGGATGCCGGAGTGGACTGTATTCTCGAGTGGAATAAGGGAAATCATTTTAAAGATCCTGATCTGCGAACAGCCAGAGCATTTGCCTGGGTTATGAGTCGGTTATATACCACGTAGACACAGGGGTCCCTTGAAATAATCAGTGTGAGTAACAGGACACTTTAGCGATTTCAAGTTAGAAAGCGTGCGACAGAGTACCTGTCACCGTTCTCAGAGAAGATGACAGACCATTATAAAGTATCGGAAAAGGATGCATATAGCTAATGAAAATAGTAGCAATAACAGTCCGCCTTCATGCCCCATGGGTAGGTAGTCTGAAAGAAAAACGGATGATTGTCAAAAGCCTCATCGCTAAACTGCAGAACCGCTATCATGTTTCTGCAGCAGAGATAGAAGATCAGGATGTCCATAAGATGATTACCATCGGTATTGCTGCTATCGTACCCCACAATGCTATGGCTGACAGTCTTATGGAAGATATATCACATTTCATAGAAAATAACACAGAGGCAGAGATCATAGATGAAGAACGTGAGATCCGATAAAAGAATGAAGAATACAAGCAAATTCATATCCCTGATCCTCCGGCACAGACCGGAGGCCATTGGAATATCCTTGGATGAACATGGATGGGCAGATGTACAGGAATTGATCGATGGGATCAACCGTTCCGGAGGACATTCTTTGGATATGGAAAAGCTGGAAGAGATTGTCCGGACCGATGAGAAGCAGAGATATTCCTTCAATGAAGACCACACTCTGATCCGGGCTAATCAGGGCCACTCCATTCCTGTGGATGTGGAATTGGAGGAGAAGACTCCGCCGGACATCCTCTGGCATGGTACCGGGGAGAAATATGTTCCTTCGATTGATGCGCAGGGTCTGCTCCCCAAAGGACGGCTGTATGTCCACCTTTCCTCGGATATGGAAACGGCGAAAAAGGTCGGAAGCAGGCATGGGAAACCGGTGATTTATGAGGTTGATTGTCGAAAAATGACGGAAGATGGATATGCTTTCTATCTGTCGGCCAATCAGATCTGGCTTATTAAAAAAGTGCCGGTTGAATATTTAGAGAAACTTAACAGAGTTTAAGGAGACAGACGATTATGAAACCATTTGAGATGAAAGACTATAAAGTATTTGACTCGGAATGATTCAAGATAGTAGATGAAAATGAAGGATAAGGTTTTACTATATCGTTATTTATTATTTCTAATAGGGCTGTTTATTGCCTCCATGGGGGTAGCCTTTTCCACAAAGGCCGGATTGGGAACTTCTCCTGTTGCGTCCGTTCCCTATTCTGTATCACTAGTCAGTGATGCTCTGACTTTCGGTGGTTGGCTGAATCTGCTTAGTGTCATACAGATCATCATTCAGGTAATACTGATGAAAGGAAGATGCAATTATATCGAGATAGGGATCCAGACAATCCTGGCATTTGTCTATGGATATCTTACAAACTTCTCATGTTATCTGATAAAAGGAATTACAGCGAATACATATTTGCTTCAGTTCGCCTTTATGGCTGCCGGATGTTTTATCCTTGCTCTGGGTATATGGATCCAGTTGAAGGGGGCAGTTGCCATGCTCCCCGGGGAAGCAATGAATCGGGCAATCAGTATGGTGACCAACCGAGGGTAAGACCCTTTGGTACAGCACACATTTTTGAGGATAAGCTGTATATCCAGACCGGGAAAGTAAAGGATGTGTCAAAGCAAATCCATGCCAATCCCAAGGTAGAACTTTGTGCTTTTAAGAGCGGAGAGTGGCTCCGCATCGCCGGGGAACTGGTGGAAGATGACCGCCGTGAGGCCAGACAGTCTATGCTGGATGCTTATCCGTCCTTACAACAGATGTATTCTGCTGATGATGGGAACACGGAAGTTTTTTACCTTAAGAATGCCACAGCTACTTTCAGCTCATTTACAAAGGCACCGGAAACCGTTACATTTTAGTTGTTGACCTATAGGAATGATACTTCTTTTTGTAAAATGTCTCTGTGTCAGGTCGCAGAGACATGATTGTCATGATCATTCATAGAAACCTTCGAGGAAATAAAGTGGGTACCGAAAAATGAACAACAGCTTATACAAAACAACAATCTCTAATATTCGTTGGATTGTCTATGATATTCCTGGCAATATCGGTTGGATCACATATATCGTGTGCCTGACCAAGGGAAGACAACCATCTACAATCAAAAGAGTGTCAGAGATAATCCCGGGGATATTAATGATCATTGGGGTCATTGAACTAATTTCCGAGCGCATCGCCGGTCTTGACCGGATACTTACGAAAGCCAGATTGTACCGCGGCTTTGGTATGTTGACATTTGGCGGCCTGGCAGGAATGGCGATTACGGTCACTGGTGTAATGAGGAAAGAGAAGAGATCCGGGTTCATGTTTGGCGGTGGATTACTATGTGCTGTCTTTGCAGGTCTGCTATTCCAGGGATATAAGAAGGAATAATTCCGTATCAGAAAGGGAAATCATATGTTTCGATTAGCAAATCATACAGATGATAAAATCGATGAACTCTATACATATCTGTCAACCACTGCATCAAAGGTCATCTATAATGCACTTGATATCTGGGCAGGCTCTCTTCCTGCAATCTTTGATATCTACCTGACAGAATTCGCCGGACCGCCAATCAGTGAGAACGATACTGATTTCTTTGAAGGAATCAGTCAGTACCTGTCCGCTAATACTGTTCGCTCGGAAATCAATGCAATGGTAGATAGAATGAAAACAGGACGTAGACTTATCAAAGAAGACGGCGTTGGAAAGGACTATGCCAACTGGCTTGCTCATACAATCCAAAGAATCGATCAGATGGACCTGTGGTCGTCGGAGGAAGCTGGTTATGACAGTCTGTTTTTCTGGGATGATGACTATGAGATTGTATTCTCAGGCACATTTGTGGAGGGAATCAGAAGTCTGGTCAGCGGGACTGGGGCTATACTGGGATACAGCTACGAAAATGTAAAGGGAATCTTTACAGATATTGGACTTAAAGCTCCTTTGCTGCTTGTCGGGAGCGAGGCGGCTTTCGATATCACCTCAGAAGTCACTCAGGAGAGGCGGGCTGATATTATGAAGGAAATGCCGTTTAATTGATGATAGTAATAAGACAAAGGCGGTGACCAATATGCCAGATGTATCAAAAAAAGACTGGAAACTGTTCAGGGAGAGACTTCCCGAATGGCAGGAACGCTATATGGAAAAACTGATCATAAAGTATGTCCGGATGCTGAGTTCGCCCGGCAATGCCTCTGATTATTTCTGGGAACTGGAGAAGAGGATCAAGAGAGACAAGAGGCACCCAGGAGTAATGCTGGAGCTTAGAAAGTCGGAGATGCCCTGGGATATTGCTTCACTGATAAAGAAGAAAGTGATCAAGTTGGACGATCTGGAAGGTTTCAGCGAAGATCTTATTGAGATGGTGTAAAGGCTGACAGGAGACGGGATGCTGACCATAAGCAGTTTGTACAGTATATCATATTAACTGCTATCATTTGACTCACAAGTTTGGTATATGGAGGAAAGAAATCTGGATGAAGAATCATGAATGGATTGACGGAAAACTTCTGCAGACAAATAAGAAGTATTCCCACTTGAAACAGAAGCAGAAAGAACAGATATATCAGTGGATGTATGACGTATATAAAGCATCTTATAAGAGTTCCGGGAAATATCCGGACTCCGGAGAGGATAAAAAGATTCTCTCTTTGGTCATGGTACACATTGAGAAGGCGGAAATATGGATTCCTTATGGTGAAGTGGCAAAGCATTATCGAAGCGTGAAGAAGAATCTCAGGAAACGTCTCTTTAAGGAGCTGCAACAGGAAATGGCAGAGAAAATAAAGATTGAACCCTTAAATGATCGGTTCTCTGTATGTAAAGTCAAAGATTACAGCATGGTTGACCTGAAACAAGATTTCTGCTTTATAGGGGTGACTGATGAAGAGAATTCTCTGGTCTGCCCCGAGGGAGCAGTCCCAGACAATACAACAGACCGCGACGATGGCTGGCGGGGATTTCGCATTATCGGCCAGTTGGAATTCTCCCTGATTGGTATCCTGGCCAGGATTTCAAAGGTTCTGGCATCCAACGAGATTGGGATTTTTGCTATTTCTACATACAATACGGATTACATTCTCACGAAGGAGGAAAACTTCGGGAAGGCAATGGATGTACTAAAAAGCTCGGGTTATGAGATAAGGGGATAAACCATCAAATATTAGAAATCAGGAGGCAAGATTATGAGCAAAACACTAGTAGCATTTTTTTCAGCAAGTGGAGTAACTACAAAATTAGCCGGCAGACTTGCAGAAGGCATCGAGGCAGATTTATTTGAGATCAAGCCAGAGACTCCATATACCAAAGGTGATCTGAATTGGCAGGACAGCAAGAGCAGGAGTTCCCTGGAGATGAATGACCGGAGTTCCAGACCGGCTATTGTATCAACTGTCGCTGATATGGGCCAGTATGATGTGGTTTTTGTAGGCTTTCCTGTATGGTGGTACAGAGAGCCATCCATTATCGATACCTTTATGGAACAGTATGATTTCTCCGGTAAGACCGTGATCCCCTTTGCAACATCCGGGATGAGCGGGATCGGGGATTCCGGAAGCAACATGCAGGCACTGGCTCCAGGAGCCAAAGTGGAGAAAGGAAACCGCTTTTCTACAGGCACATCTGCCAAAGAGCTGTCTGCCTGGGCATCTAAGTGGCTGTAAAAGGGCCTAAATATTATTGTTAATTCTTCGTGCGCTTCGCACTAAAAGGAGGGCCCCATGTACTACGATTTCACGATTCCTATCCCCCGGGTGATCTTGCCTTGATCCGGCGCTTTCATCTCGGCAATTGAATAACCGAGGCTTCCCGCTTATCTTCCTAAAACGGTTATGTCGTTAGTGTAAATCCAAAAGTCATGATTTAACTAAGTGACATTACTGCCGAAGCAAACCATTTATGCCTCCCTGCTTTAGCCTTTAGCGAGAGAGTGGTAAAAAAGGGGCTGTTTTAGTGCGACAGCCCCTTACTATTACGAGGAGATCCAATGAGTGACGGCACCTGCTTGCTCTGCGACGGTTTCAGACGCACTAAGATGCAGGCTGTCCTGAAAAAAGTGGTCGATCTCCTTAAGACAGCCTGTATCAGAGATCACAGGGAAGGCCCATCTCGCCCAGGACAGAAGCTTGCCGCCCCCTTTGAATCCGAAGAAGAAACGGTTGAACTGGATAATCAGGTCGTGAGCCGCCTCCTTGGCTTTCAGTCTGCCGCTGTTTCGCTTTACGAGGGCTGTGTGTGTGAACCTTCGAAGCTTTCGTTTGATCTTTTGCATGGAGTGGCCGGAGATGGATATGCTTCAATCTCGTCAAACGTATGCGCACAGATCAGGATATACTCCTGCATATCTGAAAACTCTTCTTCTAAGTATTTAAAGCTTCTGAGACGTGAATCCACATAGTCCTTTCTCGTCTCGATCTGCTTTGCCTTTTCAAAGATGTTCATTGATCTCCGACCTCTGATTTCCGATCCGTTAAAAGCAATCCCGCACTGCGTTTTATCTGCTAAACCCAGTATGAATTCATTATATCATAATTATCAGATTTGTGATACCATAATATAGGTATCTGGCTCCCGCAGACAATGCGAATGCATATGTCTATGATGAACTCGTATTTGAAAACAATGGAGACGGAGATCGGATATATCACGGAGCCTGCGACCAAAGAACCGTTAGAAGGATCTGATGGCAGTCTGGACATTGCTTTTTGGATTTGCACAGCCAATCTGCTTTGTGATTCTGGTTGCTTTTGTTCTGTCATTTGTGCTTGCATCAAGGCCTACAAAGCGAATACTGAAACCGATCAACAGCATTGATCAGACAGGAATTTACGGCTAATGTATCGCATGAGTTGAAAACGCCGCTTCATGCAATTTCCGGTTATGCAGAGCTGCTGACCTTACCAAGCTTGATAATGGCGGCATGGAAATGAAATGGGAAGATTGTGATCTGTACCGTATTACTGAAAATGCAGTAGACAGTCTGGAAGTAGCTGCGACCGCTCTGGATGTGGAGGTTACAATAGGTGGATCGGATGCTCCAATCAGGGCAATCCCTCAGCTGCTATACAGCATCGTATACAACTTATGTGATAATGGAATCAAGTACAATCACAGTGGTGGAAGTGTCGAGGTAAACAGCGAGGTCGGAAAGGGTACTGATTTAACGAGTATAAAAAGACAACTGGTGAGTTGAATGAGGGTATGATCTCTATTTCGAGTATCCCACTCATTTAAGGAGGAAGAAATGGTTCGGGAAGATCATAAGGAGTCTGAACAGCAGATTCGTGCCATGTGGCGGAGAAACTTCCATGATCCGGAAGCTTATGAAGACTTTTATTTTGAGGAAATATACAGGAAAAATGAGGTACTGGTCTGTCCGATTCTGGACAATCAGCAAGAGGAGACGGGACAGTATAAGGGAATGCTCCACTTAAATCCTTATGGTCTGAATGTCCGGGGGGAAAGGATTTCCGCTCACTATATCGTGGGTGTGGCCACGGACAGGGTCTGGCGGCGGCAGGGGGTCATGAGGGAGCTTATATACAACGCCCTGAACCTTCTGCGCAGGCGGGGGGAAGTTTTTTGCTACCTGATGCCTGCTGATCCGGCCTATTACCGGCCCTTTGGTTTCAGGTACGGGGCTGACTGGCTGGAGGTCAGGATGGTCTGGCAGCCGGATGGGCCCGGAGAAAACATCCATGTGGTCAGCCGGTTTGACAATGTGGGGGATGCGGAAATTGCTGCCGCCCGGGAAAATAAGCAGGCAGACCTCTGCAGGTTTGTGTCCACCTGGATCGATACCGCTTATTATGAGGTTCTTGAGAAGGAGGCCATCAGTGATCACGCGGATGTCTGCTATGTCTATGATCAAGGGGAGTATGCCGGCCGTTTTCTGGCAGCGATCGATGAGAATGAGGATGAAGAGGAGGACGATTGTGATGGATGTCTCCTCCTGTCCAGGATCAATTGCTGCCAAAAAGACAGGAGAGCCTTTATACAAGCCCTTTTTGCCTATTGTTATGATCATTATGGCTGCAGGGATTTTCGCCTGATTCTGGATGAAAGCTGGGAGGATGTGTTCCTGGGAGAAGAGGAGATACCAGGTACTCACATTCTTTCTATAAAGAGAAAGCCTATGATTATGTTCCGAATCCTGAATCTGGAGGAGGCAGGCCGCTTTCTTGAGGCCGGGACCGACTTTTCGATGGTGCTTAAGGTGAGGGACAGACAGGTCCCGGACCAGTCAGGAACCTATTATTTAAAGGCTCTAGGTGGAATATGCACCATCGATCGACTGGCGCCTGGTCAGGAAGGATCTGACCGGAATTCTCCGGCCCTTGGGAGTGGGAAAGAGGTCTGTCATGGAGGAGAGATCTCCATCGGGGATCTGACTGACATTTTCTTTGGCAGGGACCGGGATTCTATTTCAGGGTCCGGATGGCCGCCGGGCCTTACCCGGGAAGGCAGGCGGGCAGTACAAAGCATCCGGCCACTCCAGGGAAACTGTATTATGGAGTACGTATAAAAAAATGACAGGAGAGGTTAAGCATCCATGAAATTAATAAGGAGAATAATATATAGTGTCGTTACACAAGTATTGCTGATTTCTTTGTGGCAAGCCTGGTAGCCACATATTTTACGATCAGTTTTTCTGGTGGAATAACGGAATTCGTTTTTTATAGGGAAAGAGCAGCTGTTTTTAAGGGAGTATCTGGGATGATGGAGGCGTCCTTCCAGCAGTATGCGGCCTGATGCCAGAGAAGATGCATATTACGATAAGTTTGGCGACAAGTCTCTGACTGAGATTACGCCGGAGCAGCTTGAGACATTTTCTGATGAAGACCAGAAACTCATTGTCAGGCTCATCTACCGGCGCTGGGTCAATAGCATGAAGAAGGTAAAGTAACCTACGATGCTTTCAGGTATGGTACTAAGATGACGAATACCGACGAGTATGTCGAAAAGATCCGTAATATCACGGCTGAAACAGAACGTGTAAAAGCGGAGATGGATATGGCGTCCCAGGTACAGGCCGGCATACTGCCCAGTACATTTCCTGCATTTCCCGGTCAGACAGCCTTTGATGTCTATGCTTTAATGAAGCCTGCCAGAAATGTGGGAGGAGATTTTTATGACTTTTTTATGACCGATAAGGATCACATTGCCCTTGTGATGGCAGATGTATCCGATAAGGGGATGCCGGCCGCGCTCTTTATGGTCATGTCAAAGGTGGCCATTAATAGCCGCGCATTATCAGGAGGCAGCCCTTCCGAGATTTTGAAGGATGTGAACAGAAAGCTTTGTGAAAACAATCCGGGCAACCTTTTTGTCACAGTCTGGATGGCCATCATCGATATAAGAACCGGAAAAGGACTTGCCGTCAATGCCGGACATGAGCATCCTGTACTGAAAAAGGCAGGGGGAAGCTATGAGCTGATCGAGTATGAGCATACCCTCATGCTTGGTATGTTTGATGACATTGATGTGGATGAGCATGAATTTCATCTGGATCCGGGAGACCGGCTCTTCGTATATACCGATGGAGTTCCTGAAGCGAATGACAAGGACGGAAACTTTTATGGTACAGACAGGATGCTGGCATTTGAATACTGTGATAAGACTGCAGATGAATGATTGACGTATCTTGTTAAATTGTGTTATAATAAGCTTTAAATAATAGGATATTTGTTAACTTTATACTGGGAACTTGGAGACACAACATGATACAATTTAAACCAGTCAGGGCAGAGGATAAAGAGGAACTCGAAAGCTATCTTAAGTATACAGACAGCAGAAGCTGTGATATGCCTTTTGCTACTATCTATCTGTGGCGGTCTGTCTATGATACGACCTATGCCATCTGTGAAGGCTGCCTGGTCTTCCGGACCCTTTATGAGGGCCGGGTGAGCTTTTCCTTTCCTGTGGGAAAGGAAGATCCGGGGAAAGCCATTCTTGCCCTGATAGACCATTGCCGCATGTCCGGCATCCCATGCCTGATGCACAGTATTACAAAGATGGAGGAGGAATGGCTTAATCGGCGCTTCCCCGGGCAGTTTGCCATAGACTATCACAGGAGTATGGCTGACTATATTTATGAGACACAGGCCCTGATAGACCTTCGGGGCAAGAAGTATCACGGAAAGAAAAACCATGTAAATAAATTCATGAAGAACTTTGACTGGGTTTATGAAGAGATAGGTCCGGATAATATTCGGGAGTGCCTTGACATGCTTTATAGCTGGTTGTCCAATAATCCCCGGAAGGAGGATAAGGATGTTATCGCAGAGGTGCATGTCTCGGAAATGGCTTTAAAAGAAAAGGACTTTCTTGGTCTGAAGGGCGGCCTGATCCGGGCCGACGGGCAGGTGGTGGCCTTCAGCCTGGGAGAAGAGATCTGTAAAGACACTTTCTGCATTCACATCGAGAAGGCTTATTATCATGTGTCTGGTGCCTATGCCATGATCAACCAGCAGTTTTTGATTCATGAAGCCGGGGATTACAAGTATGTGAACCGGGAAGATGATGTGGGGGACCCGGGCCTTAGGAAGTCCAAGCTTTCTTATCACCCGGCCTTCCTCTTAGAGAAGGGATTGGCACGCTATCTTTAATGTTCAGGTTTAGCCGGTACTTTGTTTTCATTGGTGGGGCGATTAATAGTAACTTTCAATGAAAGGGGTGAGACAGATGCCTTCCGTATTAAAATGGATGTCCAGACACAACAGAAAGGACATGGAGCAGCGGATCCAGGCTATGGAAGAGAAGCATACAAACAGGGATGATGTCTTGTCTGTGTTTGATGTGCCCTATGTCAGTGATGAAGGAGTCAGGCTGACCATGGATATCTACCGGCCTGCCGACATGGAGACTCAAGGCCGGGGATCCCGCCCTGACCAAAAGCCCGGCCTGCTGCCGGTCATCCTTGTGGTTCACGGAGGAGGCCTCTTTGTGGGTCATCCCAGGATGGAGAGAGAGGTCTGTGAGTACCTGGCCTCCAGGGGATTCCTGGTCTTTGCCCTCTCCTACAGACTGATTACGGAAGCGGACGGGATCGGTGAGCTAAGTGATTTGACAGCAGGTTTTAACCATGCAGGCAGTCTGCTTGCCTCCTATGGTGGAGATCCTGACAGAATTTATCTGGTCGGGGAGAGTGCCGGAGCCTGGCTCAGCCTTTATACAGCTGCCATGACCCGGTCCGAAAGGATTCGCAGGGCGATCGGTTTAAAAGCTGCCAGTATCCGGATCCGGGGAATCGTTTTTGTCAGCGGTATGTTTTATACAGGAAAAAAGGATGTGATCGGTCTGATTTATCCCCGGGATCTGTTTGGAGACAGAAGAAAGGATCCTGATTTCATGCAGTATATGGATCCGGAGAATGAGAAAGTGATAAAGAGCCTTCCACCTGTCGTGCTGACAAGCAGCAGGGCCGATTATTTAAGAAAATACACCCTGTCCTATGCCAGAGCCCTGAAAAAGGCGGGTCATAAGTGCAGGCTCATCTATTTTCCCCAGGAGGATAAGGAACTTGTACATGCTTTTGTGACATTAAAACCGGACCTTCCGGAAAGCCGGGAAGCCTGGGAGAAAATTATAAGAATGATAAAACCTGTTGCGGATAAGGGAAAACCATAACATCATTTTAAGAAAAGGAGGGGATAGAAAGAATCATGAACGCAAAAGAACAGGAGAAGCTGGCCCTGATCGAGCAGCGGATCAACAGCAGGGAGATTATTAATCAAAAGAGCTGGAAGTTCATAAAAGAACTCAATTCATACAGTGAGGAGAGTCTCAACCGCGTTGCTCTGATCAATGGCAAGAGGAAATTTACCTACCGGCAGCTCTTCAGGCAGTGGGACCGATATGCGGAGGTCTTTTTTGCCATGAAGATTACTCAGAAACAGAATTCCCGGGTTGCCATGATACCAAATGTATCGGCGGAGTGTATTAATGTTTTTTATGCCCTTAACATGAACGGGGTTTCCGTATCCATGCTTCCTGTGGAGGAGACCCATAATGGGAAACAATTCCTTGACACATTAAGGACCGAGGAGATTACGGATGTAATCATTGCGGAGTCCTGTGCCTGGCCCGGTCTGCTCCGTACCCTCTATTTTCACAGGAGAGACCTGGAGCTTGGTCATATCATCATCCTGCCTTCTTATGTGGATGGCCCTTATGCCATGCCTTTGGAACGTCTTCAGGCCAGAACCTACGAAAAGATCCTGAAGCTCTTCCCTGATTTTGAGCGGATGGATGACCTTATCAAAAAGTATGAAGCAACGCCCTTAACTCTGGGCACGATAGAATCGGACGCAGCGGCCGTCATCACTCATACTTCAGGAACCACAAAAGGGATCCACAAGCCCATCCCCCTGTCTGACCGTGGCCTGAATGCGGCTGCGGTGAATATTATAGAGTATGAGCCTTTTAAAAAATTTATAAACACCGGGGTGACGGCGGTCACTAAGGAGATGACAGCGGCCTACGGCATGGTGGACATGGTTCATGTTCCCCTGGCTCTTGGATGTACCAATGTGATCGTGCCCATGGGAGCCTTTAATCCACTCTTTTACAAGGCCATTGCAGACCATAAGGTCAATCTTCTGCTGACCGGAGCTGATCAGTTTAAAGACTGGATGGACCGCAGAGCCTGCAGGAAATATGATTTTTCCAGTCTGGAATTTGTAGCCCTGGGCGGATACTATCTTTCTCCGGATATTATTGGGAAGATTAATACCTTTATCGCAGACCATGGCGGTACTGTGAAGGCAGTCAGCGGTTATGGACTATCGGAGGCTGGCGGGGCCTGCATCCTTCCGGATCCGGATCTGGCACAGGATGATGTCATCGGGCGCCCTCTGCCGGGTGTTGATATCCGTATATATGATGAAAAAGATCATAAATATTATGGTCTGGAAGACGGACCCCGGACAGGAGGATTATATATTTCCTCGGATGTGATCAGTCTCGGACAGATTGGGGACAGAGTCTTTTTTGAACCGGTGGAGATCGATGGCAAGCCCTTTATCAGCACCTGTGACCTGGTAAAGCTTAGAGAAGACAAAAACTTAAGCTATGCCGGCAGGACCAACCGCTTTTTTGCCAACAATGAAGGAGTCAGGTTCGATGCCGGAATCATCGAGACAGCCCTTTCAGGGCAGCCTGGAATCGAGGGCTGCGCGGTGGTACCAAAGTACAGAAAGGATATATACGATACCATACCGGTTTTGTATGTGCAGACCTGCGGATTGGGCTGCAGTGCTATGGAAGCAGTCAAGTCCGGTCTTCTTGAGATATTTAACGGAGAGGACAATTTTGACCTTGCCCAGCTTCCGGTATCTCTTGTACTTACAGACCGGATCCCCCGCAATGATACGGGAAAGGTAGACCTGCACAGGATTACCAGGGGGCTATGTAAAGGTGCCCCTTATAAGATCAAAGGAATCTGTAAAGACGGAAAACTTGTTGATGTACGTTTTCTTCCGGAAGAGGAAAAGCCGGAAAGTCCCATGCAGGCTTTTGGTTTAGGCTGTGATCAGGAGGACGAAGAGGAGACGGCCGGCATGGGTTGTGATCAGGAGATGACCGGAATGAACAAAGCCATGGATGTTGAATGAGAAAGGAGGAAAGAACTCTATGAAGATGGATGACTGCTGCGGTTTACGATGTATCCGCAGGGAAATTGTCCGCATCATTATCGAACGGTTCCAGGGAGCGATGATGACTTTTCCCGGAATAGAGCCGGCTAATCAGGCAGAGGAAGAGAAAGAGGGCCTGTGTGAAGTAGAGGAAATGCTGAACAACCCCTATATGAATCGAGGAGAGGTGCCTCTGGCCATGGATATATTTAAACCGGTGGTTCCGGAGGAGACAGAGCTTCCTGTCATCGTGATGATCCATGGCGGCGGTCTGGTAGTGGGGGATCGGTCAAATGCGAGAAAATTTGCCAAAACTCTTGCTAAGAGAGGCTATCTGGTCTTTTCCATAGAATACCGGCTGGCCCCCCGGGCCAATGCCTGTGAGCAGCTGGACGATGTATGTGCAGGCATGGATCTGGTGGGCATGAGACTGGTGGACTTTAATGTGGATTTTACCAGGATTTTCCTGACGGCAGAGAGTGCCGGAGCCTACCTGGCCATCTATGTGGCAGCCATGAAACGGTCAAAGGCGCTTCAGAAAGCCATAGGCTATGAACCTACCCGGATGTATTTTAAAGCCCTGGGGCTGATGAGCGGTATGTTTTATACAAATAGGGATGACCTGATCGGTTGTCTGCTGGCAGACCAGTTTTATGGAAATAAGGCTTCGGATCCGGAATTTGAAAAATATCTCGATCCCGAGAATCCGGAGATCCTTCTCAACCTGCCGCCCGCTTTTCTGGTTACCAGCAGGGGCGATTTTCTGAATCGTTATACCTTGATGTACCATAGCGCCCTGAAAAAAGCAGGGAGGAAGTCACACCTTGTTTATTACGGAGAGAAGGAACTGATTCACTCATTTCCTAACACCATTCCTGAACACGAGAAAAGTATTGACGCCATTGAAAAAATGCTTGCCTATTTTGAGGAGCAGGCTAGGAGGGATTAGAGTATGTATAAAGGGTTTTTTGGAGATATTATCAGTGTATTTGGATTGTTGACCGGTATGGATTGCGAGCAGCCTGGATGTGACGGGCAGACCATGGGAATGGGATGTGACCAGCCCCAGGGAATGGGCTGCGACGAGAAGCCGGAAAAGGAAGAGGCAGGCTGTATGGGCTGCGACGAGGAGCCGGAAAAGGGAGCGGCAGAGGGTATGGGATGTGACCAGCCCCAGGGAATGGGCTGCGACCAGAAGCCGGAAAAGGAAGGATCAGACTGCATGGGCTGCGACCAGAAGCCGGAAAAGGAAGAGGCAGGCTGTATGGGCTGCGACCAGAAGCCGGAAAAGGAAGGATCAGACTGCATGGGCTGCGACCAGAAGCCGGAAAAGGAAATGGCAGAAGGCGCGGGCTGTGATCAGATGCCTGGTCAGGGCGGGGAAAAAGGAGATGGCAATCCCCTTTGTGACACATTAAGATGTATGTTTAATGCCTCGGATGATGACTATTATTATGAGGATTAATCTTGCGTTTTAGAATACATAGGAGAAAGGAAACTTATGACAAAAAGAGAACGAATGAAGCTGAATAAGGCCGAAGAGCGTATTGCCTCCGGAGAGATCATAGACCAGAAGAGCTGGAAATATCTTGTAGAGCTTAATTCTTCTACTGCTGACCAGCTTGACAGCATAGCCTTGATTGATGGAAGCAGGAAATATACTTATCGTCAGATGTTTCGGAACTGGGAGTATTATGCGGAAGTCTTCTCTGCCCTGGGGATGACCCGGGAGAAAGGATCCCGGGTCGGAATTCTGGCGGGGATCGGAGCAGAACCCCTCCTTTCCTTCTATGCCTTGAACATGACAGGGGCTTCGGTATCCATGATTCCTTTTTTCGCCGCTCTTAATGAGAAGATGCTGGAAAACATGATTCGCGAAGAAGGAATCACAGACCTTCTGGTTTCGGACGCCATTACAGGGATCATGGGGACCGTGGCTCCCTTCCCTGTGTTTTTGAAAAAATTCCTTGAAAAAAAGGAAGAGCTTGGTCTTTCCAATATCATCGTCCTCCATGTCCCTGTGGAAGGAAGGTTTGCAGACAAGAGGCTTTCTGTAGAGAGCAGATGGATTCATGAACAGCTCAGGGATATGCCGGGGATCTTTTTGATGGAAGACCTTCTTTGTGAATATGAGGCGTCACCCATTTATTATGACAGTGACACATCCGGAGAGTGTTCCCTGATCATCCATACTTCAGGGACCAGCGATGGAATACCCAAACCGGTTCCATTTACGGACCGGCAGGTAAACGCGGCTGTCAATCGCTTTATGCATATGGAGATGACCAGGGAATTGAGGGGATGTGCCGTTAGCCTTCAGCTGATTGAGATGGCAGGATCCTACGCCATATTTGACATGGTTCATCTTCCTTTGGCCTATGGAGGCACGGTGATTCTGCTTCCCCAGGGCCTCGAGACTCCGCTGCTTTACAAAGCCATCGGCGAATACAGGGTCAACACCCTCTTTATATCCAGTCTGCTTATCGATAAATGGATGGAATTGCCTGACTATAAGGCACCGGACTTATCATCTCTGAAACTGATTGCTGTAGGCGGCAGTTATCTGTCTGCAGACAAAAAGAAGACCTATAATGAATGGATCAGGCAAAGAGGCGCAAGGGTCCGGATCATTAACGGATACGGCCTTACGGAGACAGGGGCGGCCTGCATCCTGGCTCCCGTTGACAGGGAGGATGACGCCATAGGCTATCCCATGCCGGGAGTGCAGGTGAGGATTTTTGACGAGGAAGAAGAAAAGTTTTATAAGCCCGAAGACGGTCCCCGAACCGGCGGTCTTTATATAGCCTGCGATTCTTTAAGCAGTGGACGAATCGGTGATAAAGTTTACTTTGAGCCGACCATGATTGACGGAGTTCCTTATTACTGCACCTATGATCTTGTAAAAGTGGACCAGGATGGCTGTCTGACTGCCATGGGCCGGATGAACAGGTTCTTTGTCAATGAAAAAGGGGTCCGGTTTGATTCCGGGCTCGTCGAAATTGCCATGACTTCCAGGCCCGGGATCCGTGAATGCGGCGTGGTGCCTGCCTACAAAAAACAGATACACGATACAGTTCCTGTTCTCTATCTTATGACAGACAGCAAAGGAAAAGAATCGGTTCGAAAAGTGAAAGAAGCAATCTGCCATGTCTTTATCACGGAGGAACTGGGATCTTCCATGAGCCTTCCTGATGCGGTCGTGATTACCAGGGAGATCCCTTATAATGCGGCCGGCAAGGTCGACAGTCATGAGATTGCAAAAGGAAATGTGAAGGGTGACAGGTTTAAAGTGATACCGATTTACCGCAAGGATAAGCTGGCTGATATCCGGCTGCTTCCGGCCAGGGACGAGGGGCTTCCTGATTTCAAAGACCTGATTGTATAAGGTATTTTTCGTAAGGAGAGTAATCAATATGAAAGCGGATGACTATTTAATCCGAAGAATGTACCAGGGGATCCTGATTACCAATATTATCAGTGTTGTGTCCGGCGTCGGCTGCGTCATGGTGGATGCCATCGTGACAGGGCAGTTCCTGGGAACCAATGCAGTGACCGCCACAGGACTGATCCAGCCTGTTATCATGATCATCAATCTGACCGGCGGCCTGGTGGGCGGAGGAATCGGGACCGTCTGTACCCGCTATTTGGGAAAGGCCCAGCCGGACAGGGTGAATCAGGTATACAGCATCACCATCATAGCAGCGGTGATCGTGTCGGCCCTCATGGTGGCGATCCTGGCCTGTGGGGGTCCTGTTCTGGGGAATCTGCTGGGAGGCAAAACCGGAACCCCTGAGATTCCCAGAATGATCAGCCAGTATCTGCTGGGATATAGTCCCGGCCTGATCTTCCAGCGTATTACCATTATGCTGGCAGGGATCATGATGCTGGATAATGATAAAAACCGAAGTATCCTTGCCATGGCTGCAACTCTTGTCGCAGATATCGTATTTGACCTGGCCAATGCCCTGGTCTTTCATGGGGGAATGATGGGTATGGCCCTGGCCTCTTCATTTAGTAACATCATTGGCTTTCTGGTGATCATGACACATTTCCTACGGAAAGACAGGGTAATTCATTTTGTCATGAAGGGCCTCAGATGGTCGGATCTGGTGGATGTGTTCTTGTGCGGTATACCCAATGCCATCAATATGGGCAGCCAGGCTCTGAGAGGTATTTGTTTTAACTCCCTTCTGCTTGCGATCGCGGGAAATACTGCAGTGGCAGCTCTTTCTGTCTGCAACGGAGCTTTTTCTTTAATCAATGCCGTCACATTAGGCTTGTTTATGTCTGCAGCCTTGCTGATCAGCATGCTGTATGGAGAGGAGGACTGCAAGGGTCTGGAGCGGGGACTTAGTCTGGCCATAAAGTCAACCCTTCTGATCTTCGGGGTTATTTCCCTTATTGTGATTGTCTTCCCCCAGCCGGTGGCCAGACTCTTTATCACAGGATCGGCAAAGGATGTCCTCGATCTGGGTGCGGGATTTATCCGTTTTATGATGATTCAGTATCTGCTGATGGTGGTGAGTTATCCGCTCAGCGGTGCCTGGCAGGGAACGAATTGTCTGAAACTGAACTATCTGATGGATACCATGAGGGAGGCTGTCTTTCCAATTGCCAGTGTAATGGCCCTGGGAATTTTGTTCGGTCTTAAGGGAGCGGAAGCCGGCTTTGTTCTTACTGGTTTTCTGGTACTTGCACTGTGCGTGCTCATTCCCTCTGTCATCCACCGCAGGCTTCCGACCTCGGTAAGCGACTTCCTCGTATTACCGGAAGGCTTTGGTGCAGATCCGGACGAACTTTATGAGGTTTCCATGCGCAGCATGAAGGATGTGATGGCGGCTTCTGAGGAAGTTACAGAATTTTGTAACAAAAAGGGGGCAGACAGTCACACTGCCATGGTATTGTCTCTCTTTGTGGAAGAGATGGCAAAGAATACCGTATCTTATGGATTTAAGGATGAAAAAGGCGGATGCATCGATCTTCGTCTGATCTACCGCCCGGAAAGCCAGGTTGTCCGTCTGAGAGACAATGGCAAACCCTTTGATCCGGTGGACTGGTTAAAACGCAATCATCCGGAAGATCCTACATCAGGAATCGGAATCCGCTTAATTACAGGCCTGGCAGAAAGTGTGGATTATCTGTCATCGATGGAGATGAATAATCTGACAATTAAGACAGGGAAGTGGACGGTCGGGGAACCCCATCCCTTGACAGACAATGGAGGTAAAGTATGACAAAAAGAGACGAATGCTGCCTGGATGTGCTGAGGCGTGAAATCCTGAGCGGTATTCTTGAGGATATCCAAAAGGAAGGAATCAGCAGTCTAAGATCAGAGGACCAGGAAGCGGAGGTTTTAAGTCCGACTAAGACCTGTGAAATCAAGGAGATCCTGGATAATCCTTATATGAATCGGGACAAAGTGGAATTACACATGGATATTTTTGTCCCGGAGCTGGCGGAGGAGACGGAACTGCCCGTCATTGTCACTCTTCATGGAGGACAGGCAGATAGTAACCGTAATATGCCCAGGAGAGAGGGGAGATCTTTAGCCAGACGGGGCTACCTGGTCTTTTCTCTGGAATATCGTCCGGCTCCCCAGGCCAATGTCTTCCAGCAGCTGGATGACGTGTGTGCCGGCATGGACCTGATTGACAGCAGGCTTTCGGACTATAATGTGGACTATGCCAGGATTTTTCTGATCACCGGAAGTGCCGGAGCCTTCCTGGCCATCTATGTGGCGGCCATGAAAAAGTCCGGGAAGCTTAAGGAGGCCATCGGCTATGAGCCCACACAGATGACCTTTAAGGCGTTGGGCTTATACTCCGGTATGTTTTATATCAAGAGGGATGACCCTGTCGGATGGCTGCTTAAGGATCAGCTTTACGGGAAGAAGCTTGAAGACGATACATTTCTTCAGTATCTTGATCCGGAGCATGAAGAAATCCTGACCAATCTCCCGCCGGTCTTCCTGACAACCAGCCGGGGAGACTTCTTAAACAAACATACCCTCATATACCATGAGGCTCTGAAAAAAGCCGGAAAGACATCCCATCTAGTCTATTACGGGGATTCCGACCTTGACCATCTCTTCCCGATCCGTAACCCCAATCTGCCCCAGAGTGTGGATGTGATCGACAAAATGTGTGACTGGTTTGAGGACCAGGCAGCGGAAGAGCTGCGAAGGCAGAAAGCCCGGGAGAAGGAGGAAGTAAGCCGCAGGGAGATCCGGGACCGTCTTGAAAGCGGTCAGATCATCGACCAGAAAAGCTGGCTCTTTATTAAGGAGCTGAATTCCTGGAGTGAAGAACGGCTGAATAAACCGGCTATCATCGACGGCAGGAGAGAATACAGCTACCGGCAGATGTTCCGGAAATGGGAGTCCTATGCGGAGGTCTTTTCAAGTCTGGGTATCACCGGCCGGGACCATGCCCGGGTGGGGATGACTGGAACCCCCTGTGCCGAGACACTGTTTGCTTTCTATGGACTTAATATGACCGGGGCTTCTGTATCCATGATTCATTTTATCGATGTGGGGGATCCTGACCGGTGGAGGGAACTGATCCCCAAGGAGAAGATCACTGATCTGGTGCTGACCGACCATGCCCTTAATCCGGACCTTCTAAAGGAAATATTAAAGATTGGGAGAGAGCTGGGTATTCGCCATGTAATCATCCTGCATGTTCCCTTCGCTGGTCCTTTGGCAAGTCCGGCTGAGCAGAAGAAGAGCAAGATTAATTATGAAGTTCTGAAAAAGATGCAGGGAATCCTTTTTATGGATGACCTGCTGGAAGAATATGAGGCTATGCCCATTATCTACGGAGAAGAGGAAAACGATGAAGCGGCTGTCATCATTCACACCTCCGGGACGGTAAGCGGGATTCACAAACCCATCCCCCTTTCTGACAGGGCTTTTAATGAATCAGCAGCCAGACTGGTACGGGACGAGAGATTTGAGAATCTTTTCGGAAAGACCGTCTCATGCCAGGGCACAGACTATTCCTTCTCCTATGCGATGATTGACGGGAACCACCTGCCCCTTGCCTTTGGAGGAACCATTGTCATGGTGCCGTCAGGGGGGCTGGGGCTTAGCTTTGCCAAGGCTGTAAGCCATTATAAGACAAACATCCTTTTCGCTGGAGGCGCCATGTTTGCCCAGTGGGAGAAGAAAAGGCTTCCCTTGGAACTTTCCCATCTGAAGTTTGTTTTCCTGGGAGGGAATTATATTTCAGCCCTGGCAAAAAAACGGTATGATGACTATCTGAAAAAATGTGGTGCCAATATTCGGACCACCATCGGTTATGGCCTGTCGGAAGTAGGCGCTGCCTGTATCCTGTCCTCCCCGGACCGGGAAGACGACGCCATCGGCTACCCCCTTTCCGGAGTCGGAGTCAGGATTTATGATGAGGAAGAGGATCGATATTACAGTCTGGAAGACGGTCCCCGCACCGGTGTCCTGTTCTTAAGCTCCGCTTCTTTAAGCAGCGGCCGGATTGATGACACGGTTTTCTTTGAAACAGTGTCCATTGACGGCCAGGAATATTTAAATACCTACGATTTGGTCAGAGTCAATGAGGACGGCAGTATGACCTATGCCGGAAGGATGGATAAATATTTCGTCAACAATGAAGGGATTCGTTTCGACGCAGGACTGGTGGAGACAGCTCTTTCTTCCTGTCCGGGTATCGCGGCCTGCGGTCTGGCACCGGAATATGATAAGATTCTACATGATTCCATTCCGGTCCTCTATGTACAGACGGCTTCAGGGGCCGGCAACCCCACTCACATTATAAGACAAGCCCTTCGGAACGTATTTATCAAAGATAACCGGATCGCCGAAAGCAATCTGCCCGGTAAGTGTGTCATTACAGAAAGAATTCCGTTCAATGCCGGCGGGAAAGTGGATGTGTACAGGATCATGAAAGGGGAAGTTACCGGACGTGCCTTTACCATCCTGCCTGTCAGGGAAAACGGACAGCTTAAGGATATCCGTCTTCTGGCCGGAATTGGAAAAGACATACCCGCATTCGCAGCACCTCCCCAGGAGCTGGAGGCAGATATGCAGAAAATGATAAAAGATGTTATGAAAAAGGATCTGACCTAGATTCTATAGAAATACAGGTAAAAAAAATTGATAGCCATAAAAGAAAAATTAAATAAGAAAAATACAGGACTCGGCTGGGTGGAGCGGCTGGGATATGGTTTAGGTGGATCAGGATATTATATATATATCGCCACCATAGGCACATATCTGGTTATCTATATGACCAATGTAGCCATGCTGGATATTGCCATCATCTCCACGCTTATCGTTGTATCAAAGGTTTTTGACGGATTATCAGACCTGGCAGCAGGATATATTCTGGATCGTACGAAGACGCCTATAGGAAAAGCCAGGCCCTGGCTTCTTATCATGTGCGTCCCTCTGGCCCTGTCAACCTGGCTGCTTTTCCGTGTGCCTGCCAGCCTGCCGGTATATGCAAAGTACGTTTACGTTTTTATCCTTTACAACCTGGCTTGTACTGTGTTTCTTACCTTTGTGCAGATTGCGCATTTTTCTCTTGTCTCTCTGATGACAGAGGACAAGGAAGAGCAGGGCTTCCTGGGTGTCATCCAGTCGATTTTTACGAATGTGGGAAATGTACTGGGTACGGCTCTATTTGTAAAGCTTCTGATTCTTTTTACCAACGATCCAAAGAATCAGAATACCCAACCGGCCTATAGCGGGGCCTTACTGGTATGTGGTCTGGTTGTGGTTGTTACTCTTTTGATCACTGTAGTTACCACGAAGGAGCGGGTGAGCGGTTCCATCTCACGAATACCGGAGGTTTCCGACGCTTCCGGAAAGAACCGGTTTAGCGGACTGGATGCTGCAAAAGCTCTTATTGGTGATAAAAACTGGGTGGTCCTGACTCTTGCTCAGATTCTTACCCTGGCAGGAGCCCAGTTCATGATGCTGGGCGGAAGCTATTATGCCCTTTATATTTTGAAAGATATGGGCCAGATGGCCTGGATGACTGCCACAGTTCTGGTGACATCCCTCCTGATCATGTTTTTAGTTCCTCTTATGATGAAGAAATGGAGTAAAAAACAGATTTTTATCATTGGAAACGCTCTTGTAGCTCTGGGCAGTCTGGGATTTGGACTTTTTGCCTGGTCCAGGACCGGTATGATCTTTTCAAATGTACTTAGAGGCTGCGGAGTCGGCGTCAGCGCTGGAATCCAGCTGGGGCTGGTGGCAGATCTGATTCGAATGACTGACAAGAAAAAAGGGATCCATGCAGTCGGTCTGGGCAATGCAGGAATCTCGGCGGCCACAAAAATTGGTATGGGGCTGGGCAATGTATTCTTCGGCTTTGCCATGGCTGCAGTAGGATTTTCCGCCGCTTATGACAGCCAGGGTCTGCCCCAGCCCGTGGGAGTAAACCATATGATATCCTGGATGTATATCTGGGGACCCATGATTGTATACCTTATAGCGGTCATTTTATTAATCATCTTCTTTGACAACGAAGAAGAAACCATCGATGCGGAACACGATGTATAACTATGGAACACGATGTATAACTATGGAACACGATGTATAACAGGGGAGGGAAGCGTTCATGGATTGCCAGGGAAAAGACGGAAAAAAAGATATGCTTTCTGGGACGAGCACAGATAAGAAAGTATGGAGATTCATCAGGGATATGAACGGCAGTGACGAGAATCGGCTGAATGCGACAGCCCTGATTTGTGGAAGGAGAGGCTACAGCTACCGGCAGTTCTTTCGAAGATGTGACCGTTATGCGGAAGTCTTCTCTGCCTTGAATATCACAGAGAAAAAACATGCCCGGGCAGGGCTTACGGGGATTCCCGGGCCCGAGGTGATCTTTGCTTTTTATGCCCTGAACATGACCGGGACCTCCGTGTCCATGGTGCATGCCGTCGATCTGAATGATTCCGAAAATTTTAGAAAAATGGTCCGGGCAGAGAGAATTACAGACCTGGTCCTTGCCAACAACATGGTGACGCCCGACCTGATCAAAAGGATTCTTGCCGACCGGTATAAGCTGGGCATTCGCCACATCATTATTCTTCCCATTTCCAGGGCTTTTTCCTACCCGGGGGAAGATGAAAATCCAGGCAGGAGCCTGAAGAGGGATCTTAAGAAGTTTCGGGGCGTTTACTTTATGGATGATCTTCTGGAAGAGCACGAGGCCTTTCCCATCTGTTATGGCAGTCCGGCGTCCGATTCCGCAGCTGTGATTCTGCATACCTCCGGCACCACAAAAGGAATTCACAAGCCTGTACCCCTGTCTGACAGGGGACTTAACCACGGGGCGGCTGCTTTTCTGGCAGAGGAATCCTTTGCTCCTCTTGCAGGAAAGCTGGTCACCTATCTGAATCTGGATTTATCCTCGGTGTACGCCCTGGCAGATATCCTTCACCTGACCCTGGCCTTCGGGGGGAAGCTGGTTCTTTTGCCCCGGGTCGGCAAGGTGGACCGGCTTGCGAAAGTCATTCAGGACTATGGGGTAAATGTACTCTTTGCCTCAGGAGCTCTGATGGAGAGCTTTATTCATCTGGGAAATCAGATGAAGACATCCCTTCCTGATCTGTCCAGTCTGCAGTTCATCTTTCTGGGCGGCTCTTATGTTTCCATGGAAGCAAAAAAACGATATGATACTTTTCTTGCCAGGTGTGGCTGCACTACCGCTGTTACCATCGGCTATGGTCTGTCCGAGGCCGGAGGCGCCTGTATCCTTTCCTCTCCTGACCGGAAAGACGATGCCATGGGTTATCCCATCACAGGGGTAAAAATCCGGGTAAGGGACGAGGAGACAGGGATTTATCACGGCGTCTGGGACGGTCCGCTGCGGGGTGTCCTTCATATAGCCTCTCCAGGCGTCAGCTGCGGACAGATTGATGGGGAGCATTTCTTTGATCTGGTGGAGATTGAGGGAAGCCTGTACTTAAACACCTATGACCTGGTGGATATACTGGAGGATGGCAGCCTGGCCTACGCCGGCCGGATGGACCGGTATTTTGTCAATAACGAGGGCATCCGTTTCGAAGCCGGACTGGTGGAAAAGGCCGTCTCGGCTCAGCCGGGTATCCTGGCCTGCGGGCTTGCTCCCGGTTATGACAAGTCCATGCATGACACCATTCCTGTCTTGTATGTGCAGACCGGCGAGGAGGTCTCCGACAGGCTTGCCTGCATAAAAGAGGCCCTTTGTCAGGTTTTCATCCGGGACGGGCTGGTAAAGGAGACCAACCTGCCCGGCCAGTGCATCATCATGAACCGAATTCCATTTACAGAAACAGGGAAGGTAGATACAAGAAAGATCCTTATGAGTGACGAGGGTGGCACGATTTATCGGATTCTTCCCATCAGAAAGGAAGGCAGGCTGATGGATGTCCGCCTCCTGCCTTTTATTGACTCGCCCGGACAAAGGGCGGGGATCCCGGTGGAGCTGGAAGAAGAGTTTAAAAAGAGAATAATAAAGAAAACCAACGATTACTCCTGGCGAGGCAAGAAACCCTCCTTCGACTTTTCAGAGGAAGAGATCAGGATTATGAGGGATCTGTACCGGTATCTTGCCGCCATGGGATGTGACCAGGCTCCGGATGAAAAAGAGCTTGCCGCCATGGGCTGCGAATAGCTGTCGAACAAGCTCAACCAGCTTCTTTTCTTTTTGGATTACTACAGCTATTATGCATATTGGTGCCAGTCAGTGCGTCCAGCGAGGGCGCTTTAGATAATGGGTGGAAACCCCATCCGGAAAGGAAAGGCAATGCTGCAGAGACATACGAACAACAACAAAACTTTAAATCGCCCGTATGATCTTCAGGGGATAATTATGCCCTCAGCTGATAAAGCTGAATGGCTTATTTTTGCATGCCTTAATAAGGACGGATCAAGTGGATGTCTGGGACCAGGTGTATCTTTACGCATACTGGAATAAACAGATATATTAAAGCAACGATGCTGAGATTACCGCTTGTCTGAAAAGACAGGCGGTTTTTTTAATGGAATGAGCCAGAGGACTATAAAAGGAGAAACACTTTATGAAGAGATATTTGCGAGATTACAGTAATACAATCCTGCTCCCGTCAGGGGAGACAATAGAACCATACTTTAAAAGGAAAGAAAGAAAAATGGCAGCATAAACGGCACTCCTTGTGCCGGTGCTGCCGGTACATCGGAGGTGCGAAATGTTCGAGATTCGATTCACTTCGACTTATCGGTGGTAGCTCAGCTGGTAGAGCACTGGAAAAGAGAAAATCCTGTCCGGGGTTTTAACAGCAGGCTATTAGTGATACAGATGTCATTGGTTCAAATCCAATCCACCGGTATATGGGATGCTTACAGCAAAACGCATTGGTAAAACCAGACTTATAATCTGCTAAGCGGTTCGATTCCGTAACTTAAAGGGTCATGAATGAGAAAAGCGGAAAGGAGGAAAAGACTATGAATTTCGCTGAAGCGGCTAAGATGAACGCCGCATTTACAAGAACTGAAAATGGTGCTGTTGCACTGAACACAACTGGAGATGCCAGACTGGATCTTTTTGGCACGATCGGCTCCCTGAGATCGGCAGAAAAAGAGCGGATCACCCGTCTTTTCGCCGATGCCTGGAAGGCAGACCCGCTGTTTGCGACAAAGATTGTATTCTATGCGCGCGACGTGAGAAAGCAAAGTGCAGAGTATGATACAATTCAGCGATTGCCTTGCCGCCTGAAAATCAAGGGGGTGCAAATCCATTTTAGGGGGTGCATTTCAGAGGCAGGGGGTGCAAAAAATGAGAGAATGCGGTTGTTTTTGTCGGGTACAAATTGTATCCGAAATTTTTTTTGAAAAAATTTGATGTAACTATTGACATTACATCTTCGACGTGCTATACTTTACGCATGATGAAACTACGATGGTTACATCTAAAACATCAATTACAGATTTTTAAGGAGGATACCACCATGACAAACAAAGAAAAGGCACTGGCTCTGATAGGCACATTCGTTTCCGGCGATCTGGAGAAGGCTAAGTCTCTTCTCGCACCTGAGTACAAGCAGCACAATCTCGCTTTCGGTACCGGTGCAGATGCATTCGTGGCCGCTGTTGCAGGTCTTCAGCAGGCTCCCGTTAAGACCACTGTCAACAACATCCGCGCTTTTGAGGACGGAGACCATGTTTTCCTTCAGACTGTTTACAATTTCGCCGGAGCAGGTGAGCAGGTCGCGTTTGACGT
>JAFRHL010000002.1 GCA_017433295.1 Eubacterium sp. | reverse complement strand
TGCATTTCCTATAGAGCAAAAAAACCCGGGCTGCCGGCACTCTGGCCGGCAGCCCGGGGCAACTTCCCGGTTGATCAAAGGCTTCACTTAGTAGTATACATAGCGATAACGATAACGATAACGGTATCTATATGTATAAATTTTATAAAAGAGGAAATTACCTGTTCCAATAATCCCCTGCGCCTGTCTCTTCCTGACTCTTGGTACGATCCTTACATAATATCTCCATCCCCAGGTGAACTTTCTCCCTGCATATCTGCTAAGAACAACTGTCTGTCCGGGCTTGGCGATCTTGCTCTTTCTGAAACCGTAACTGGGATAACTTCCTATGTAAATTAAATAGTCACTGACCCCTTTAACTTTTGGTACCCTTACTTTCACCGTCCTGTTATTCTTACTCTTAATCTTTAAAGAATACCTATTTCCACTGATCGTTGTAAAGGGTTTTAATTCTGTCCAGTTTGTTACAGGCACATTGTAATCGTTTAACAATCTGTACCTGTAATAGTAAACACTGTTTTTCCAGGTAACTCCGGAAAAACTCGCATAATAATAACAGTTCGTTCTTGCAAGCTTTTTCTTAAATCTGTTATACAGTAATACATCATAATGATAACCGGGCTGAGCGGTAAAAGTTATACCTACATTCCTCTTATTGCTGCTGATGTAAGTTACAGAACTTCCAGCAAAAACCTTCATTTTAATTGAAAACACCATCAGCAGACATATTAGCAATGTCAATGCATGAACAGCAATTCGTTTTTTGTTTTCTTGCATCTTTCTCCCTCCTTTTAATTCATTGTTTCATGTGCCAGTTTTTTCTTCTTTTATTATAACCTTTTATTTAACTATTCACAACAAAAAAATAAAAAATTGCACGAAAAATTACACTTTATCACTAAGTAGCCTTACATTTTTATGTATCACCACTTAGTTGTCTTTCAAAATCATTTGATAAATAATTGCTAAAAATTTTTCAAAATCAGTTGACACGCCATTTATTATGTGCTATGATTCCCTAAACCGTTGAAGAAGGGTAAGTAGATGAAAGCCTCCATCTTTCAGAGAGCCGCAGCCGGTGGAATTGCGGCATATGTGCTTTTTTCGAATGGACTTCCGAGGGCAACCAGAACTGAACGTTTTATCCGGATGAATCGTCACAGTATGGGAGACGGAGCGGGAATCTCCGTGATCAAAGTTCGGCATATGTTTGTATGCGCAGAGTGGGTATGTCATGCATACCAAGCCGGGTGGCACCGCAGGTATTTTGAATTTATTACCTGTCCCAGCAGTAACTGTTTGGGACAGGTTTTCTTTATTTTTCAGGACTTTTTCCCCTGTCCCCTTTGATTTCCATGGCAATCATTGCCTGATACTTTTTCAAGGAGGTAACACAATGTCTAAAACTGCAATTCCCTATAAAATTTATCTTGAAGAAAATGAGATGCCGAAAGCATGGTATAATCTGCGGGCTGATATGAAGAACAAACCGGCTCCGCTCTTAAATCCCGGAACCGGTCAGCCCCTGACTGCAGCAGAACTGGAACCCATCTTCTGTAAGGAACTGGTAGCCCAGGAGCTGGATAATGATACTGCTTTTATAGAAATCCCCGAAAAGATCCGTGATTTCTATAAAATGTACCGTCCCTCACCCCTGGTAAGGGCTTATTGCCTGGAGGAAAAGCTCAAGACTCCCGCAAAGATCTATTATAAGTTTGAAGGAAATAATACCAGCGGCAGCCATAAGCTGAATTCCGCCATTGCCCAGGCTTTTTATGCCAAGGAACAGGGTCTTAAGGGTGTCACCACCGAAACCGGTGCCGGCCAGTGGGGTACTGCCCTCTCCATGGCCTGCGCATATCTGGATCTGGACTGCAAGGTTTACATGGTTAAGGTTTCCTATGAGCAAAAGCCCTTCCGCCGTGAAGTGATGAGAACCTATGGAGCTTCAGTAGTACCTTCTCCATCAGACACGACCCAGGTAGGACGCCAGATCCTTGCCCAGCATCCCGGCACCACCGGAAGCCTTGGCTGCGCCATCTCTGAAGCTGTAGAAGTTGCAGCATCCAACCCCGGCTACCGTTATGTTCTTGGAAGTGTGCTCAATCAGGTTCTTCTGCATCAGTCTGTGATCGGACTGGAAGCAAAGGCAGCCATGGATAAATACAATATTAAGCCTGATATGATCATCGGATGTGCCGGCGGCGGCTCCAACCTCGGCGGTCTGATCGCGCCCTTTATGGGTCAGAAGCTTAAGGGCGAGGCAGATTACCAGATCGTGGCTGTAGAACCTGCTTCCTGCCCGAGCTTTACCAGAGGTAAATTTGCCTATGACTTCTGTGATACCGGCCGCATCTGTCCTCTGGCCAAAATGTATACATTGGGAAGCGATTTCATTCCATCAGCAAACCATGCCGGCGGTCTTCGTTTCCACGGCATGAGCAGTATCCTGTCCCAGCTTTACCATGACGGTTATATGGACGCTGTCAGCGTGGAGCAGACAGAAGTGTTCGAAGCAGCAGAACAGTTCGCCAGGGTAGAAGGCATCCTTCCTGCCCCGGAAAGCTCCCACGCCATCAAGGTCGCCATGGATGAAGCAATCAAATGCAGAGAAACAGGTGAAGAAAAGACCATTCTCTTCGGCCTTACCGGAACGGGATACTTTGATCTGGTGGCCTATGAAAAATTCCATAATGGAGAAATGTTTGACGAGATTCCGACAGATGAACAGATTGCTGCTTCTTTGGCAAAGCTGCCGGATATTCAGGGATAGACTGCTGAATATGAGACTGTCGTATTAAAAGCCACCAACCACCAGGATTCCATGTAATAAAGCATGGAATCCTTTTTTTCAATAAGTCAGACATCATTTGGGCGGTTTCCCGCCGCACCCTATGCCAATGGGAGTTGCCGCGTCCGATCCAGTGTACTTGCACTCCCTGTAAACAGTCAAAATTCCTGCATCTGAGATTGACATAGCCATTGAATCCATATACTATATGAATAGGATACTTTTTAATAATATTCAATATGATATTGTGCTAAAGGAGGTCTCAGTATGAAGAAGAAGCTTATTTCAATCATCCTTGCCCTGATGATTATCTTCACAATAGTGTTGGCCGTACCCGGTCAATCCCAGGCCAGTTCTTCCGTAACTGTCAGTTCGCCTGTGAATGGAACGGTATACCCGCTTGGAAGTGACATTACCATTTCCGTTTCCTCCGGTATATTTTTTTACCGTTATATAGGCGGCATTATGCTAAATGGTGCCCCAAATTATATTTATGTTGATATCTGGAAAGGAAATGTAAAACAATATTCTGGTTCTTTAGCTTATTACAGTGCAGGATCTGTAGTAACTGATACTTTTAAACCAAAAACTGCCGGAACATATACATTAAAAGCCGGAAAGTCAAAGGATAACAACGGAAATGTGTCAAGTGACTATGCTGAAACAGTTACCTTTAAAGTAAAAAAACTAAATAGCACGGTCACAGATGCCACTATAGGAAGCAACAGTCAGGAAGAAGCGTATAACATTTTCGACGGAAATAAGAAAACCAAATGGAATGTTCAGACAGGGAAGGGGTCTTATGTAATCTGGAAACAGAAAAAGTCTATGAAAGTTTCCGGATATTCTATCACCACCGCCAATGACAATAGTCTTTACCGGGGAAGAAATCCAAAATCCTGGGTTCTTTACGGCAGCAACAAACTTCTTCCAAAAAACAGCAAAAAGTGGGTCAAAATCCATGCTGTGAAAAATGACAAGAAACTCAAGGATGTAAACTATAAAACCTACACATTTAATCTTTCGGCCAAAAA
The DNA here is from genome assembly GCA_017433295.1 of Eubacterium sp. Lineage (GTDB taxonomy): Bacteria > Bacillota > Clostridia > Lachnospirales > Lachnospiraceae > Anaerobutyricum. The sequence continues at coordinate 27,854 of JAFRHL010000002.1, read as the reverse complement.
TAAAAAGAAAGTTAAAAAGTATAGATATTATAAACTTTACATCAAGAACACTAAAGGTGCAAGAGAAATGCAGATGAGTGAATTCAAGCTCAAAGGAAAGTAAATTAATATACCTGATATATAGGGGGCCTTCTGTCTGTGGCAAAAGGCCTCTTTGATCCGTTTTTGAGTTTTCAAAATCTATGCACTCTTTTTTACTTCGAACAGATGCTGTCCCGTCTTACCGGACTGGATCTTGTTGTGATACTTGTTTATATTATGGGCTATGGCCAGGATCACACTCTGTGCCGTGACATTATCCAGACTGCGGTAAGTATAGCGTCCAGGTCTTCCTGCGTTCTTCCATGGGAGTCCTGCAGTTGTTTCCTTTGATGCATTCCGTTTTATAAGGGCATCCACTGCATTCTTCGCACCGGTATACCGAAGTGATCCGTATATATCCGGTGTCTGTTTTTGTCCTTTTGTCATACTTCCATAGGACCTCTTGCCCGTTATGGCAGATATAACAGTCTTTCTCCCCGTCATATGTCATGTTCTCCATCCGCCCGATGTCATTTCTGTATTTCCGCGTCTTTGATTTTTCATAGTTGTTCGGTTTGATAAAGGCTGTCTGTCCGCTTTCATAGAGATATAGATAGTTCTCTTCGCTCTCATATCCTGCATCCGTAACGATATCCCGGTATCGGAAAGAAAGATGGTCTTTCATGTATTTTAAGAAAGGGATCAGGGTCCTGGTGTCCGACGGCCTCTGGCTCACATCCAGCCAGGTGATGTATTCGGAATCCACCCCGTTCTGGAGGTTATAGGCCGGTTTGAGCTGGCCGTTTAACATATGGTCTTCCTTCATCCGCATCCATGGACAAACTCGATCTCCTCATCCTTTTTGATCTCATAAAGCTTTTTTCGGATCTTCTTCAGGGTATTCAGACCGAATTTCTTACCATTAAAGATGAATCACAGGCCGTAAAGGAGTTCAAGTTCTTCCACCAGGAAGCACGGCTTTTATCCGTATAAAAAGCGTTTTCCGCCCAAGTCTTTCCATAGCACATGGGGAGCACAAAACAGCCGGCATCGGGCGTGGCGGAAACTGGCAGGTTTTCACTATGAGATAAAAAGGGAATCCGGGCTGGAGAGCCCTGGATAAGAGGGAGGACTGCAGGCTATGGGGCCAGACTGTTTGCATAGTTTGCGTCAGCGAGGTTTGTGCTAGCTTCCGCCACCGAGCGCTTGTTTGAGCGGAGCAGGCATTGGAAGACCAGCTTGATCAGACGACCAGCGGAGCGAGTTTGCGCGAATGGCGGATAATCGGCGCGCGAACCGAGGTAGCAAACGCAACCTGTCTGGCCCCATAGCCTGCTGGCCCCCTCTAACAAAGAAACCGCCAGGATTCCATGTATAATACATGAAAACCTGACGGTCAGGGGGCTGTTTTAGTGCGACAGCCCCCCTGATTGTCTGATTTTTATGCCGGTACCACGAGGGTACATAAGCCTCCATGCCCGTGCTGCAGGCATCACGTCGGTGTATAAGTCCCCCGCACGGCTCCGACTCTGTGCTGCCGCCGTCCTTATTCGGTAAACAGCGGAGTTGAATAATACCTGTCACCACTGTCCGGCAACAGGGCAACAATTACCTTCCCCTTATTCTCCGGCCTTTTTGCCAGCTCGATGGCTCCGTGCAGGGCAGCCCCCGACGAGATACCAACAGAGATTCCTTCTTTTCTGGCCAGGAGCTTTGCTGCCTTAAAGGCTTCCTCATTTCCGGCCTTGAACACCTCATCGTACACATTTGTATTCAAAACATCGGGAACAAATCCGGCACCGATCCCCTGAATCTTGTGCGCCCCTGCCCTGCCCTCAGAAAGTACCGGGGAAGTTTCCGGCTCCAGGGCAACGATTCTGACCTCCGGATTCTGTTCTTTCAGATATTCTCCGGTTCCTGTTAAGGTTCCTCCGGTTCCTACTCCCGCTATGAAAATATCCACCTTTCCATCGGTATCATTCCAGATTTCCGGTCCGGTCGTGGCCTTATGCATGGCGGGATTGGCCGGATTTACAAACTGTCCCGGGATAAAGCTGTCCGGTATCTCCCCGGCAAGCTCTTCTGCTTTCTGAATTGCTCCCTTCATGCCCTTCGCCCCTTCTGTCAGGACAATCTCAGCACCGTATGCCTTCAGGATATTTCGTCTTTCCACACTCATGGTCTCAGGCATTGTCAGAATGATGCGGTAACCTTTTGCCGCGGCGATGGATGCAAGGCCGATGCCGGTATTTCCGCTGGTGGGCTCAATGATCACAGATCCTTCTTTCAGGATACCCTTTTCCTCAGCATCCTCGATCATTGCTTTGGCAATACGGTCCTTTACGCTTCCTGCCGGATTGAAATATTCCAGCTTCACAAGCACGGTTGCCTCAAGTCCTAATTCCTTTTCAATATTAACGATCTCCACAAGAGGAGTATTTCCGATGAGTCCCAATGTTCCTTTGTAAATGTTCGCCATAATATGATTCCTTTCTGAAATCCCGTAAGTATGATTTCTATATTAATATAATACATGAAACAACCTGCAGGGTAAAGTCTGATGATTGATTATTCTCCTTTTCCCCTTCTTTTTTCATAGTCCTCCAAAGCTGACTGTATCGCTTCTTCTGCCAGCACGGAACAATGCATTTTGTAAGCCGGCAAGCCGTCCAGGGCTTCCGCCACCGCCTTATTTGTCAGACTCATGGCTTCTCTCACCGGCTTACCTTTGATCAGTTCCGTGGCCATGGAGCTTGAGGCGATGGCGCTGGCACATCCGAAGGTTTCAAATTTTACATCCTTAATGATATCGTCTTCTATTTTGAGATACATTTTCATGATATCGCCGCATCTGGCATTGCCTACCTCTCCGATGCCGTCGGCATCCTCAATGACGCCGACATTGCGGGGATTGCGAAAATGATCCATCACTTTTTCACTGTATAAAGCCATCCTGTTTCCTCCAATTTATTTCTTTATAAAATAAACTTTCCTTTTCCCTGCATCAGATCTCTCCAGACCGGTGAAAAGTTACGCAGGTATTCTACCACATCCTTGACAGAGCGGATAATATAATCCACATCATCTTCTGTGATGTCTTCTCCCAGACTCAGGCGGAGAGAACCGTGAGCCACATCATGTACTCTGCCGATAGCCAGCAGCACATGACTGGGATCCAGAGATCCTGACGTACAGGCACTTCCGGAGGAAGCCTGAATTCCTTTATCATCCAGCAACAGCAAAAGTGATTCGCCTTCAATCCCTTCGAAACAGAAATTCACATTTCCCGGAAGTCTACAGACCTCATCACCGTTGAGTGCGGAATGGGGAATCTCCTTCAGTTCCGCAATAATTTTATCCCTCATGGCCGTAAGATGGGAGGTGTATTCCTCCATGCCGGCATTGGCTTCTTTTAAAGCCACTGCCATGGCAGCAATTCCCGGTACATTCTCCGTTCCTGCCCGTTTTCCCCTTTCCTGGGCTCCTCCTTCGATCAGGTTCTTAAGCCTGATGCCCTTCCTGGCATAGAGGAAACCAACTCCTTTGGGACCATGGAATTTATGAGCGGATGCCGAAAGCATATCAATGTTATCGTCCTCCACATTAATGGGGACATGACCGACGGCCTGAACAGCGTCTGTGTGAAAAATCACTCCCTTCTGCCTGCAGACAGCCCCGATCTTCCTGATGGGCTGAATCGTGCCGATCTCATTGTTCGCAAACATGATGGTAACCAGACAGGTATCATCCCTGATGGCATCTTCTACCTGCTCTGGCAGGATGATCCCGTTCTCATGTACATCCAGAAGGGTAATCTCAAATCCCTCACTCTTCAGCCGCTCCAGTGTATGCAAAACTGCATGATGCTCAAAAGCAGAAGAAATGATATGCATCTTTCCCTTCTTCCTGCCAAGGTCTGCCGCCGACAGGATAGCCTGGTTATCTGCCTCGCTTCCACCGGAAGTAAAGAGAATCTCCCTGGGCCTTGCACCAATGATACCAGCCACATCTTCCCTGGCCTTCTCCAGAATTTCTTTGGCTTCCTGTCCAAGACCATACAGGCTGGAGGGATTGCCATAGTTATCCTTCATGAGGGAGAGCATTTTATGAATGGCTGCGTCACTCATTCTGGTGGTTGCAGCATTATCAGCATAAATCACTTTTTAATCTCCTTTCGATTTATTGAGACTTATTATAACGCTTATAAACCTATTATGTCAATAGGTTTATGAAATTATTACCGGTGATCCAGTAAATATTGATTTGTGGGGGCAGTTTTGCTAAGCCAGAGAGACGCAGAGAAGGTGAGGGACTATGTCTGCAAGTGACTTTGCACCGCAGGAAATCAAAAAAACAGCAACCGCCATTTAACTTCTATTTCCGAGGAGGAACGGAACTTGCAGACATATACCCTCCTCTGCTGCGTCTCCCTGGCTAAACAAAACTGCCCCACAACTCAACATTTTTCTATATAAATACATGGCACCCTTCTTAATCCATTTTATTTCTTGCATTTTTCTAAATACACTGATATCCTATGATAGATTGTAACTGAACTCGTAAAGGAGGAACTGCTAATGGAAATAAAACTGCTTCATCTCCTGGATGGAGCTGACCAGGCCAAAGGACTTACAGTAGTTATTGATGTTTTCCGTGCCTTTTCTCTGGAGGCTTATCTCTTTGGCAGAGGCGCCGAAAAAATCTATGCTGTCGGTTCCAAGAATACAGCTTTTCATCTGAAAAAAGAACACCCGGATTATATCCTGGCGGGCGAACGGGGCGGAGTGATCATCCCGGGTTTTGATTATGGGAATTCTCCTTCCCAGACAGAGCATGCTGATCTTAAGGGGAAGACCGTTGTACATACCACCAGCGCCGGCACACAGGGCCTGATCCATTGCGGGGCTGCAGGGGCGGATGAGATCCTTACAGGAAGCCTGGTAAATGCCTCTGCGATAGCCAGTTATATAAAAAGGAAAAATCCGGAGCAGGTTTCTCTGGTCTGCATGGGTAATTCGGGAATCTATCCCGCCACGGAGGATGAACTTTGCGGCCGTTACATTAAAAGTATGCTTGAAGGACTCTCCCTTGACATGGGAAGGGAGATCTTTAACCTGACAAAGGAATCATCTGTATTTAAATTTTTCGATATTAAGTGGAAGGATGTTTTCCCCGTAAAAGATTTCATACTATGTATAGAATATGACAGGTTTCCTTTTGTATTAAGAGCAGAGAAAATCAGCGATGATATTTTTGAAATATCTGCGATCCACGAGATGGATCAGAGGTGAGGAAAAATGAATAAAAAACTATTGGGAAACATCCTTCTGACAATTACAGCAATGATCTGGGGAACTGCATTTGCCGCCCAACGGGCCGGAATGGAATCTATAGAACCCATTACATTTACTGCCTCAAGAATGTTCCTTTCGGCAGTGGCAGTTGGTCTGGTGGTCCTGGTTACCCGCCCGGTGGAAAAAAAGCGTCTTGCTCATATCTCTGAGGAACAACTGGCAGGCTATAACAAGAATACGGTGGCCGGAGGAATCTGCTGCGGCCTCTTTCTCGTATCAGCAACTATTTTCCAACAGATGGGGGTGGTCTATACCACTGCCGGGAAGGCAGGGTTCATTACTGCAATGTATATGTTGCTGGTCCCTGTTATCAATTTCATATTTTTTAAAAAGAAAAACACCTGGCTGGTCTGGATTGCCGTGTTGATTGGTGTGACAGGAATGTATCTTTTATGTGTCAATGAGGGTTTCTCTCTTACTTACGGAGATACATTGGTCTGCATCTGTGCCTTTTTGTTCAGTGGTCATATTCTCTGCTGCGACCATTTTTCAAAGCTGGGAAATCCTGTCCGGATCTCGGCGATACAGTTTCTGACAGCCTGGGGCGCCTCCACCCTTATTGCATTTATCTTAGAAGAACCTTCCTGGGATAAAATAGTCTCCGCTGCAATCCCCATTCTCTACTGTGGTATCATGTCCGGCGGGGTAGGATATACGCTGCAGGTCGTAGCACAGAAATATACGGATCCCACTGTCGCATCTCTGTTGATGAGTCTTGAATCGGTATTTGCTGTGATCGCAGGCGCCATTCTCCTGAATGAACGGATGAGTATACGGGAGCTGGCCGGCTGTATCATCATGTTTGCGGCCATTGTTCTTGTTCAGATTCCGACAGGAAAAATTCAATCGGATCCGTCTTGACGAATCCGATTGATAAGTACAATATAATTATTTTCTCTTCAGAATCCTGATTGAATTAAGCAGACAGATCACGGACACACCCGTGTCAGCAAATACTGCCAGCCACATGTTGGCGAAACCGAAGAGACCCATGATCATTACGATTACCTTTATGGCAAGGGCAAAGTATACATTCTGCCAGGAAATGGCATTTGTCATTCTGGCTATGGAAAGGGCTTCCGGAATCGCATTCATCTCGGAGTTCATGAATACAACGTCCGCCGCCTCAATGGCTGCGTCTGCGCCGCTGCCCATGGCTGCTCCCACATCGGCGCCTGCCAGCACCGGTGCATCATTAATCCCGTCACCGACAAACATCACGGCACCGCTGGCTTCACGGATTGCCTGCAGCTCGGAAAGCTTATCCTGGGGAAGGAGCTTGGCATGGACCTCATCGATGCCTGTTTCCTTTGCAACTGCCCGGGCACTGTCCTCAGCGTCACCGGTAAGCATAACCGTCTTGATACCCAGATCCTTCACCTTCCCGATGGCAGGAGCTGCATCTTCTTTTACCGTATCGGAAATCACAACGTTACCGGCAAATTCACCGTTTAACGCAACTAAAACTTCTGTTCCGAAATCAGTTTTTGCATAGGAAGACAGGTCAATACCATTGGCTTCCATAAGCTTTCTGTTACCACAAAGGACCGTACCCTGGGCGATTTCTGCCTTGATGCCCTGTCCCGCGATTTCCTCCACCTTTTCCGGTCTTTCAATCTCCAGTCCCTTTTGGCGGGCTGCATCCACGATACTGTTACCGATGGGATGGGTAGAGGAAAGCTCACAGCTGGCACTGATGGTCAGAAGCTGGTCCTCGGAAATCGCATCCGATGCCGGATTTACCCTCTGTACCACAAAGTTACCCTTTGTGATGGTTCCTGTCTTATCCATAACAACAGCCTTGACACCCTTTAAGCCTTCTATGGCAATACCGCCTTTAAAGAGGATACCCTTTTTGGAGGCAGCTCCGATACCGGAGAAGAAAGCCAGAGGTACACTTAATACAAGGGCACAGGGACAGCTGATTACCAGGAAAGTAAGTGCAGTATAAATGGATGCTGTTCCACTGGTACCGAAAAGAATGGAATTTGTCTTATCTGCGTAAGAGGGATCCACCAGGTAATGCCAGCTGGGGATGACCACCGGCAGAACCAGTGCTACAAACAATGCAAAGAATACTACAAACGGTGTGTAAACCCTGGCGAACTTGGTAATGAACTTGTCGATCTCAGGTTTGCTGGCTGCGGCATTCTCCACAGAATCCAGAATCCTTGTTACCATGGATTCTTCCAGAACCTTCTCCACACGCATCTTCAGCTGGCCGGAAGTATTCACACAGCCGGAAACCACATTATCTCCCACTCTTGCCATAACCGGTACCGGCTCTCCTGTCACAGGTGATGTATCGATCCGGCTCTCACCGTCAATGATGACACCATCCAGAGGGATACGGTCGCCGGGGCGGACCAGAAGGATATCACCCACATTGGCTTCCTCTGCGTCAACCACACGGATATCATCACCGATTACAAGGTTGACCACCTCGGGACGCAGGTCAACTGCTTCCATGATCTGGCTCCGGCTCTGTTCCGTAGCGCGGTCTTCAAAGTATTCACCGATCCTGTAAAAGAGCATAACACCAACAGCTTCCGGGAACTCCCTGATACAGAAGGCACCAAGAGTGGCAATACACATAAGGAAATTCTCGTCAAAAACCTGGCCTTTTCTAATGTTCTTTCCGGCTGCGATCAGAACCTTGCCGCCCAGGATCAGGTAGGCCACAATAAAGATGGCAAAGGACTGTATGGAGGATTCTTCAAATACAGTATGTACCAGGATCTCTCCCAGGACAAAAATAACTGCGCCTGTAAAAATGCTGAACAGAGGATTCTCGGTTATTGAGGCCTTTTTTTCTTTTTCTGCAGAAGGCGCACTGGCTTTCACAGTTTCTTTGGGGATAACGGTGATACCGTCCTCCACTGAATCAATGGCTTTGATGACAGCAGGAAGGATGGCATCCGGATCCTTGGCGGAAAGCTTCATCTGCTTCGTGGCATAAGTGATCGTCACATCATCCACCTCAGGCAGTGTTTTAAGCTTACGCTCTACCGATGCCGCGCAGTTCGCGCAGTCAAGTCCTTCCAGAATATAAATCTTTGTATTGGAAATCCCGGTGGATTTTCTCCTCTTCCTGGGAACTACAGTAATACCATCCTCAATGGAATCTACCACCTGCTGCAGTCTGGGAAGAAGTTTATCCTGATTATAGGCTGATACCCGGAGCTGTTTCGTGGCGTAGGTCACGGAGGCAAAACCGACTTCAGGCATCTGACGGATCTTGGCCTCTACCTTAGCTGCACAGTTGGCACAGTCGATTCCTTCCAGAATGTACACCCTCTTCTCCATATCATCATCAGGCATCTTACAGTTGCATTTTGCCAGACTTTCACCACAGATATCACAATATTCCACAAAGGAAGTACAATCCTCACATTCGCAGTCATCAGGATGTCCTGAAACATGATGATGCTCCTCCACAAAATGTGTATGGGATCTTGTGGCAGCCGGTGTATGATCATGATCATGGTCATGCCCGCAGCCACAGCTGTCCCCATGGTCGTGGTTATGGCCGATACCGCAGCTGTCTCCATGGTCGTGGTCATGACTGTGTCCATGGTCGTGATCGTGACCGCAGCCGCAGCTGTCCCCATGATCGTGCCCGTGATCGTGGCTATGTCCATGGTCGTGCCCGTGGTCATGATCGTGGCCGTGGTCGTGTCCGCAGCCGCAGCTGTCTCCATGATCGTGCCCGTGATCGTGGTCATGGTGGTGTCCGTGATCGTGTCCGTGGTCATGGTCGTGATCGTGATCATGTCCGTGGTCGTGTCCGTGATCGTGATCATGTCCGTGGTCATGGCTATGTTCATGGGCAGCCGCCCCGCTTCTGGATCGCCTGCGGTTTCTCTCTACAACCACCACGTCGGGCTCCATGGCAGTAATGGCTTCCTGGATCTTCGGTAACAGAGCGTCCGGATCCTCTGCGGAAAACCTGAGCTGCTGGGTGGCGTAGGTTACAGAGACATCTGATAATTCAGGCATTTTGCTAAGCTTGTTTTCAATCTTGGCCGCACAGTTGGCACAGTCAAGACCCTCAAGAATATAGACTTTTCTCTGCATAATGTACTTCCTTCCTTATGGTTTAATTATCCACATGTGTCATATGAATAAATGCTTCCTGAATGATATCGACAATGTGCTGGTCATCCAGAGAGTAAAAAACATTCTTTCCTTCTCTTCTGGAACGTACCTGGTGCATATTCCTCATGACGGCCAGCTGATGGGAAACAGCTGATTTGGTCATGTTCAGGAGTACTGCAATATCACCTGCGCACATTTCTTTTTCTTTTAAAGCAAATAATATTCGAAGCCTGGTCTGGTCACCCAGTATCTTGAAAAATGATGTAACCTTTTCCAGATCCTTCTCATCAGGCATCTTATCTTCCACCTGGCTGATCACATCAGGCTGCAGTGGCTGACAGTCACTTTTTTTCTTTTCCATTTCAATCACCCAAAAGTTATTTCATGTATACAAGTTCATCGGAGCTGCAAATGAGATTCCTCTCTTCTTAGGTAAGAGAATCACACTTGAAAGATTGTTCAGTTGAACAATCTTTCAATCTTTCCATGGAACATGGTAGCTCGTTTTAAATGATTTGTCAAGATTTTTTTATCAGCCATGTTCAGTTTTTTATCCGGGCCTGTTCAGCCGAAAATCTTCCTTGCCTTTTCCGGCATGACCCGGAAGTAAGCAATTAAAAGAAGTATCATGGCACAGGACCAGGAGACAGGATAGGCAAAGGCTACCCCTTTTACACTGTGAAAGACATGCATCATCCGAAAAAGGGTAATGACCCTGACACCGCAATAACTGAAAATGATAATGATCATGGGGTAAACAGCCTTGCCGAAGCTCCTCATATTACTGCTTAGTATTTCTATTATGGTACACATAAAATAGAGGGGATAAACAATTTTCATCTCCTGTATTGTAAGGGCTGCCACAGCCGGGTCCTTTGTAAATACACTGACTATGGCGGGAGCCGCCAGGATCAGCAGCAGTGCTTCACAAAATGTAAAAAGCGCTCCGCCGAATAATGTAAAGCGGTTTCCCTTCCCGATACGGTCCCAGTGTCCCGCCCCGTAATTCTGGCTGACAAAGGAGACCGATGCCTGCCCAAGGGCTAAAAGAGGCAGCCATAACATGTTCTCCGCTTTGAAAAATACGGTGAAAGAGGCAATCTCATTGACTCCCAGGGTATTGATCTGTGACTGGATCACAATATTTGAAAATGTGATGACCGTGGACTGGATCCCGGAGGGGACGCCCACTTTCAGTACACGGGACAGCTCATGCCTGTCAAAGGTACCTTGAAATATCTGAAGCCTGTAGGAGGTCTTCATAAAATACAGATAACAGATGACAGATATGGCCGCAAATGTCTGGGATATCACCGTTGCGATGGCTGTGCCTTCCACTCCCATTTTAAACCAGACAATGAAGACATAATCCGCTCCGATGTTGAGAAGTCCCCCGATCAGCTGAAAAAACATGGGGGTCCTGGAGTCTCCCATGGCACGGATGACGCCGCTTAAAAGGTTGTATAAAACAACAGAAGCCATGCTGAGGATATAAATTCTCAGATAGCGGATGGCAAGTCCGTAGATTTTGTCCGGTGTCCCCATGAGAGTCAGGAAGACAGGGGCGAAGATCTCGGCAAAAATCACCAGCAGAATGCCTCCGAAAAGCCCCGCCAGAAAGATGGTGCGAATCAGATTCTTTAACCGGTCATAATCCTTTGCACCATAATATCTGGCTGTGATCACGTTGGTCCCCACTGCCATGCCGGTAAAAAAACCGACCATGCAGGTGATCAGAAGATCGCTGGCTCCGATGGAAGCTGCAGATCTGGTCCCCAGAAACTGTCCCACAAAAATCAGGTCCACCGCACTGTACATGAGCTGAATGAGACTGCTGGCAAAAAGGGGGAGAGCAAAGAAGACGATGGATCGTCTTATGGGACCATCTGTCAGGGCTGTATTTGCTTTATATTTCTCTGAAGAAGCTTTCTTGTCAGTGTGTGTGGTCATACTTCATCTCTTCAGGATTTTTATGGTCATGGGTATGGAAGTGGTCATGTCCATGGGATTCAGCATGGCTATGTCCGCTTTCATGATCATGGTCATGTCCATCCGCCTGATCTATGCAGTCCTCATAATGTCCATAGGTGATCAGGGGGGTATCCTTGGGCAGGGAATAGGATACGGTCTGGTAGATGATAATCACATCCTCCGGTGCCCGGATCTCTTCCACTACATGTCCAAGGTAATCCTTGATCACGCCAAGGCGCTCTCCTTTCTGGGCCACATCCCCTGCTCTTTTTTCCGGGAACCAGCAGCCTTCCACATGGGCATTGATATAATGCACATGGTGGAGCTTCCTTGGGATAGATCTCTGGAGGATTCTTCCGAACTTTTCTGTACTTAACACTCCGATCTTTTTCAGTATATTGTGGACATCCCTGCAGGAGTCCTTTACCTCATGGTCGTTCCACAGACCCATGCTTCCTCTCTCCAGAAGGACAGATGGAATTCCCAGGGTCCCGGCCCGGTTATAGGCTCCGCCGGAACCGTATTCTGACTGAACATAATAGGGTACATCTGCGGCCATCGCCATTTCCTGAGACTTGCGGACAGTCTCCTCGGGTGCGTTTCCAACAGCATAGATATAAGGAACCAGATCCTCAAACCAGTCGCCACAGTGGAGATCGATATAGTAATCAATCTTGGGGAAGATCTCCTTCTCCATAAAATAGGCCAGTTTATCCGCGTAGGTGCCCTCGGGATCCCCCGGGAAGACCCGGTTAAGGTTTTTTCCGTCATCTGCGCATAAGCTGATGGTCCTGGCCTTAAAACCATTGACATTGACCAGATGGATCACGATAAGGATTCCCGAAATATCCTCCGGTTCAAATTCATTGGCAAGCCGGGTTGCTGCTTCAATGCCAACATATTCCGCATTATGGATCCCACCGTCGATCAGGACCACCGGACCGGGTTTTTTACCATAGATAAGGGTACATGGCAGCTTATCTTTGTCGGTAAAGGGCAGGTCCAGATAACCCTGGATCTTTTTTCCGTCTTCTACAGTAAGGTTACATAATGTAAAGCTCATTTCTTCATTTCCTTTCCGTCAGATTTTTATATAGTCATGTCACAGTATAGTTAAATTAGCTATTGGCTTCTCCTGGCCAGCGCATCCTCATAGGTAAAGGCACTGATCAGTTTTTTAAGGTCATCCAGACAGGCATCGGGATTATAAGCTTTGCATACCCTCTGGAGATCGTCATAATTGTAGGCATTTTGGACTACGCTGTTTGCCATGGCGTATTTTTCTACATAGTCATCATGACTGGCAGAGAACCAGAAACCCTGACGGCCTTGAAAGGCCTTGCCGTTTTCCCTGAAATCATCTGAGTATCCGGTTACCGCATTGTACATGGCCGCAAAGGAGGGTCCGATAATGGAACTGTATTTTCCGGCCACATACTGAAGCTGTCCCCTGTTCACAAGCTGCAGGTTCCTGGTACTGTAACAGTCGATCACACCCAGATGCGCATCTTTCACAACTTCAGACATCTCTGCAACAGGTAATACAGATAATACAATGCCATAGCGGTGGTTCTCATACTCTTCTTTTGCGGGAATGAAGTATTCTTCCCGGCTGATATAACCGGGCACCACGCAGATCTTCAGTTCTCCCGCGGTGATCTCGTTGGGTGTGTCTGACAGGGCGATCTCCCGGGAAGTCCTGTCAAAGGTGACTCCGTATAACTCCTGCAGCTTATCCAGGATACCCATGGTTCTTAAAAGGTGCATTTCGTTACCCAGACAGCCGCCTCCGCTCAGGATAAAATAATCGCTGCCGTAATTCTGACGATAGAAGTGCTCTGCCATATCAGCTCCGGTCTGGTATTCCAGTTCGGTTCCCGGACCGACCTCCCCGATAAAATACGGGTTGTCTTCCACCGAGGCAAATGTTTCATCAGACACTGTTCCGGAAGCCAGCATATAGTAGGCCTTGTTTTCGGCACACAGGGCTGTTTCCTTCTCAAGATCTCTGGTCAGGAAGGAAAGAAACCCTTCCGCACCCTGATCACAGGCATCCTGAATAAAACGAAGCTCTTCTTCTTCCGTTGTAATGGAACCGGAATAGATGAAAGTGACATCCGGAAATACTTCTTCAATATAGCCCTTCAGATAGTCCTTAAAGGCCAGCACCTCCTCATCCTTATCGCTGTAGACGATAACGCCGATCTTATGCATGTCTGTATCTTGTAAAGAAGCAGTTTCCGGCTTTACTTTGTCTTCCTGTCTTTCAGAATTACAGGCTGCGATCCCATAAGCACAAATAAGAACCATCAAGAATAAAAATAATCTTTTCATAGCCATTCCCCTTTTTGATTGCTTCTTTTATTTCCGGTCATATTTGTGGCAGGCCACCTGATGTCCGGGCTCCAGGTCGATCAGCTTAGGATGTTCTCTCCTGCACCTTTCAGTGCAGTAAGCACACCGGTCCTGGAAGGGACATCCGGGCGGGACATCCAGGGGACTGGGGGCTTCACTCTCTATACTTTCGATCTTTTTGGAAAAGTCCATATTCAGATCAAAGATGGCCCCCATAAGAGCCTGAGTATAAGGATGCTTTGCATTTTTATCAATTTCATCGCCGGGTAATACCTCGACGATGTTACCCAGATACATGACTGCGATCTGGTGGGCAAAGGACTGGATCAGACCCAGGTCATGGGCGATAAAGCCGATGGTGATATTCTTTTTCTTCTGAAGACCCACGATCAGCTCAATGATGGTCTTTTGTACCGATACATCCAGAGCGCAGGTGGCTTCGTCCATGACAATGATCTCAGGCTCAAGGGCGATGGCCCTTGCTATGGCCACACGTTGTCTCTGTCCGCCGCTCATGTTATGAGGATATCTGTCTGCAAAATCCTCCGGCAGGTCTACCATTTTCAGGAACTCTTTTGCCACCTTATCTTTTTCAGATGGCTTTATGCGGTTAAAGTTGAGCAGGGGTTCGCAGATGATATCCCTGATCTTCATCTTAGGGTTGAAGGAACCGGACGGATCCTGGAATACCATCTGGATATTCTGACGGTTCTGCCGCAGCTCTTCTCCTTTTAATTTGGTGATATCCTTCCCCCTGTAAAGAATCTCACCCTCAGAAGGCTTGTCCAGGGATACAAGGAACCGCATAAAGGTAGACTTTCCGCAGCCGGATTCTCCTACCAGGCCCAGAGTCTTTCCCTTATACATTTTCAGGTTCACGTCATTACAGGCCAGGAGAGAGCGGCCGCCGGCGGCGGGAAATCTTCTGGTTACATGTTTTGCTTCCAGAATCATATCTTTGTCATCAAACATAACGCACACCTCCTAAGGACGGAACCGCATCTAAGAGCATCTTTGTGTAGGGGCTGTCCGAGCCATGCAGGATGTGTTCCCTGTCCCCCTGGTCTTCAATGATTCCATCCTTCATGACGATCAGATAGTCTGCCATATAAGCAGCCACACCAAGGTTGTGGGTCACAATAATGATATTTGTACCGAAATCATCCCGAAGCTCCATGAACTGACGGATGATCTGGGCCTGGGTGGTCACATCCAGGGCACTGGTGGGCTCGTCTGCCAGCAGGAGTTTGGGCTCATAGGTCATGCCCATGGCAATACCTACCCGCTGCCTCATACCGCCGGACAGCTGGAAGGGGTAACTTTTCATGATATTGTCACCGCTGGGCAGTCTCATTCGCTCCAGCATCTTTACCGCCTTGTTCCAGGCATCCTGCTTTGATATATTCTTTTCATGAGTGCGGATATATTCCACATAGGAAGCACCGATCTTCCTGGTGGGGTTCATCATGGCCCCGGAATCCTGAAAAATCATGGAGATCTCTGTCCCCCGGAGCTTTCGCCATTCTTCCTTTGATTTACTTAAAAGAGAAGTACCCTCAAAAAGGATATCCCCCTTTGTTATCCTGCCGCCGCCTGCCAGCAGGCCTAAAACAGCACGGATCACTGTCGTTTTTCCACTGCCTGATTCTCCGACAATACTGCAGATCTGTCCCTTCTCCATGGTCAGGGAGAAATCCTTTACGATCACACGGTCACCGTAGGAGATGTCAGCGTTCTTAATTTCTAATAATGCCATAACTTCATCCCCTCCTTTACTCAGACTTCGGATCCAGAATATCTCGAAGGCTGTCACCCAGCATGTTAAAGACAACAACCGTGATAAAGATTGCAAGACCCGGGAATACCATCAGCCAGGGTGCCGACTGCATATAAGCCCGGCCTTCAGACAGCATCAGACCCCACTCAGGCGTCGGGGGTATGGCGCCGAATCCCAGGAAGGACAGGGCTGCCAGCTCCAGCATCATACTTCCGATGTCAGTGGCACCTGTGATCACAAGGGTGGGCAGAGCATTGGGCAGCATATACCTTGTCAGCATATATAAAGTTTTAGAGCCTGTTACAATAGCCGCGTCCACATAATCCCTGTGCCGGATCTTCATGACAAGACTTCGGGCAAGTCTGGCGTATTTGGGCCATGTCACCAGTGAAATGGCCAGGACGGCATTTCTGATGCTGGCACCCAGGATACCCGCCACTGCAAGAGCCAGTACAAGTCCCGGGAAGGCGATCATCATATCAGCGATCCGCATGATGATGGTATCGATGATTCCGCCGAAATATCCCGCAATGATACCCAGGATGAGACCCACCGCGAATACGATAAAAACGATGGCGAAGGTCGCCACCAGGGAAGTCCTGGCCCCGTAAATGACCCTGGCGAAAATATCTCTTCCCATCTTATCTGTTCCGAAGGGATGGCCGGCACACGGAGGCATGATGGCCTGGGAAAGATCTCCTTCTGTAGGATCCACTCCTCCCGAAACCACAGGAGCAAACACAGCTGCCAGCACGATCAGTATGGCCAGGATGCCGAAGATTGTAAAGGTTTTATTCTTCATAAAGAAATTCTGTTTTTTCATAAATATCACCTCTTCAATCTCATACGGGGATCTATGTAATAATAGGACAGGTCAACAAGAAGATTGACCACCATATAAATCAATGCGATCCATAAAACATAACCCTGAATCAGATAATAATCGCAGGACGTGATGGCAGAGACTGCCAGGTTTCCAAGTCCCGGATAAGAAAAGATCACTTCCACCACGGACGTTCCCCCCAGCAGAGAGCCGATGGACAGTCCCAGCATGGTGATCAGAGGCAGAAGGGAGTTGGGAAATACGTTAAACCAGAGGATCTTCCAGAACTTTACCCCTCTGGCCTGGGCGCCGATCACATAATCCGAAGACAGCTCATCAAGGACAGCGGTCCGGACCTGCCGGGTATATTTGGCTGACATGGCAATGGCCAGAGTAAGGGAAGGAAGTACCATACTTTTAAAATCTCCCCCTGAGGATATAACAGGAAACATGGTTATTTTTACACAGAATACAAGCATCAGCAGAAGTCCCACCCAGAAGTTGGGGAGAGAAATTCCCAGGAATGTGATGCAGCGCACCAGGTAATCGATCCAGGAATCTTTATAAACTGCTGATACCATACCCAGAGGTACCGCTATGATCAGCATCAGGATCACAGAAAAAATGGTGAGCTTTAAGGTAGGCCAGAGCCGGGCCGCCAGCAGGGTCACCACAGGCTTGTTTAACATATAGGAATTACCGAAATCTCCATGAAGACAGTTGCCCACCCATCGGAAATACTGAGTAAAGAAAGGATCATTCAGACCCATTTCTTCACGAATGGACTGGATTAGTTCTTCCGTCGGCATGGTGCCGGTGGCTGTCAGCATATGTCTGACCGGATCACCCGGTGAAACATAGGTCAGCAAAAAGGTCAGAAAACTGATCCCGATCAGTACAACAACAATCTGGAGCAGCCTGGAGATCAATTGTTTTTTACTCAAGAGTTGTCTCCCCCTCCTGTAACATTCATATGGGAGGGTACAGTACAAGGCTGTACCCTCCCATCGTGAATCATGAATTATGAATAATCAGTTACATCAGATAATCAATCAACAATCTTTGGACATTGATCCTGGGGCTTTCGTCACAGGAATCCCGCGCCAGAGATTAATTTGCCGGTGTGATCTCTGTTGAGATCCAGTAGTAGTCAGCGGTATGAATATGGGCATAACCCACGTTCTTGGAGTAGATCATGGATGAGTTGTAATATCCGTCGATCACTGCTACAGCATCATCAACAAGGATCTGCTGCATCTGCTGGAAAAGCTCTGCCCGTTTCTCTGTTTCGGGTGTCTTGAGCATTTCCTCGTATACCTTGTCATATTCTTCATTGGCATATCCGCAATAGTTACCTTCACTCTTGCTGTACCAGTTGGCCATATACTCTGTCGGGTCACCATTTGCAACGGTAGACCAGTTATTGTTGTTGAAATCATATTCAAAGGTTGTAAGCTTGCTCCACTGGTCATCGGAGCTGCCGTAATCAGCTGTCACGCCGATGCCGATTTCCTTAAGATACTGGGTATGGGCATCAGAGAAATCATTTAAGGATCTGTTCTCGTAGGAAACATATTTCAGATTGATGTTCTCTCCGTCAAGCTCGCGGATACCGTCTCCGTCAGAATCAACGATACCGGCATCATCAAGCATCTTCTTGGCACCTTCCACGTCATATGCATAGGGGTTGTTGAGCTTGTCATATCCATAGGAAAGTGTGGATGGGAGTACGGAGAAACCGGCGGTATAAAGGCCGTTAATGAGGTTGGACTTACAGATGGCATCATAATCGATACCCATCAGTATGGCCTTACGGAGTGTCGCATTGGTAAGGGGACCCTTCTTCATGTTCATCCAGGAGAATCCGCAGCGGACACCTGCCGCGATATCTACGGTAAAGTTCTCATCATTCTTAAAGTTCTCAATGTCTGCAACATTTGTAATGTTCTCGGCCAGGTCGATCTGTCCGGACTGAAGGGCCATTGTCTTGGCGGAAGCATCACCCATGAACATGATCTCCACCTTATCATAAGGAACATCCTCACGATAGTTCTCATTTTTTACCATGGAATAGCCGGTCTGGTCTGTAAACTTGGATATCACATAGGGGCCGGTTCCGATGACACCATTCGTGAAGTCTTCGGTGTCAGCCACATTGATGATCTCACTGACGGGATGGGCCAGGTTTCCGGTAAAGTTGAAATCCGCCTTGGGAAGAACAAAGACCAGGGTTCCTGCCTCATCATCTGCGGTGATCTCAGTCTCATAGGGTACAAACTTATCAGGGGCCGAAGTTCCGTTGGGTCCCTCTGTCTTCATCCTGTCAAAGGACTCCTTAACCTTTGTAGCTGTCATGTCAGCGCCATTGGAGAACTTGATCCCGTCTTTGATCTTGACAGTCCAGGTCTTGTAATCATCGGAGTGCTCTGCAGACTCGGCAAGCCAGGGCTCAGCCACCATCTCATCATTGAACTTGAAGAGGGCTTCCCCGATACCGTATCTCATACAGTTCCAGGCTGCATTGGTATCATAGGCCGGATCAACCACTCCATCACTATACATCTGACAGCCGAAGTTCAATGTTTTCCCATCTGAGCTTCCGGATGCCGCTCCCGTGGATCCTTCCTGTCCTCCGGAGCCGCCGCAGCCGGTCAGCATGGCAGCGCCCATTACAGCGGCCAGGCCGATTGCCAACAGTTTCTTAAAGCTTTTTCTCATAGTCTTTTCCTTCCTTTTCTTTTTTTAGTCCTTAATGGACTGGTTTTAAAAATATATCTCTTAATAACCGGTTCCTGATACCACCCGGGCCCGGACAGGGAAGAAGTCTTCCCTGTCCCGCCCTGACCGGTATCTCATGACATGGTCACGGAAATGACGGTCAGGAGGCCATTATCAGGTGATTTATGAAGAGGAATCGATTAATGAGAACAAAAAAAATCCGTCTCACGAAGAAACGGACACAAATATCTGAAAACAACCCCACCCATCCTTCGTAAGTGCAGCATAATATCCATAGCAAGCAGGTCTCCTGACTTAAGATCATCATCCAAAGACGCCTTCCCACCGGGGCTACCGCCCGGGCAGTGACATAAATGTCCCTGAACTCCCTATTCACAGTGACGGGATCGTACCAGAATCTCACTGGTTTCTCTATTAATCCTTACGGAACTTGCAGGACTCTTATTTAAGTTGTAATAATTATACCATAAATTGTAAATATATACACAAGTTGATTACTGGATTGTTTTGTCATATTTCAGCCATAATATGACTTTTTTTGCCAAAACAGAGGATAAATTTATTATTGAAATATGCAATATTTTTCATGTATATATGTTGATTATTACAAAAAAATACTTTTCCCTCCCGGGCATTGCCACGCAAAAAGCCGGTACTGAAACAATCAGTGCCGGCTTCCGGAAAAACTGTCAGGAAACCAGGTCAGGAATAAAGATAATATTAGGCTTTCCTGTTGCCTCATTCACCGTGACCTTTGTATCAATACCGAATAGCTGCCGGATCTTGTGGGGAACGAATACCTCTTCGGGGGTTCCCACATCAACGACCTTACCTTTCTTCAGCAGAATCACCCGGTCACAGTAACAGGAGGCCACATTCAGATCATGAATAGAGGAGAAAACTGTAAGCTTTTGCCGCTTCAGGATATTCATGATCTGGTACTGGTATCCTATATCCAGATGGTTGGTTGGTTCATCTAATATAATCAGGTCCGCCTTCTGTACCAGAGCTCTGGCCACCAGAGTACGCTGTTTTTCACCACCGGAAAGAGACAGAAAGCTCCGTTCCTCATAGCCTTTCAGGCCAACCTCTTCAATGGCATCCAGTACGATCTGACGTTCCTTGATCTTATCATTGCCTCCGAACAGATGCTGGTGGGCAAAACGGCCCAGCATAACCATGTCATAGACCATCATGTCGAACTCCACATTATTCTCCTGCTGCATGACGGACATCTCAAGGGCCGATTCCTTGTTGGACATGTCGGCAATACATTTGCCATCAATATAGGCTGCCCCGGAATCCGGTTTGTAAACCCGGTAGATACTCTTTAGCAGTGTGGATTTACCGCAGCCGTTGGGACCCACCAGCCCCACGAACTCTCCCTTTTCAACTCCCAGGCTTACGCCATTTACGATCAGCTTGGAGTCAATGGAGTAAACAATATCTTTTACTTCTAATTTCATACTCTCAACCTCCAAACTGTCCGTGTGACCTGCGTATTAAGTACAGGAAGAAGGGTGCGCCGAAGAAGGCGGATACAACTCCGATGGGCAGCTCTTCCGGTGCAACGATGACACGGGAAATAATGTCAGCCACCACAAGGAAGGTACCTCCTACCAGTACAGATGCCGGGATCAGTCTCTTATGCTTGGTCCCCACAATGGATCTTGTGATATGGGGAATGGTCAGACCCACAAAACCGATGGTACCGCTGATGGATACAATAATACCTGTAAGCAGGGTCGCCAGGATAATGATGATCAGCTTCAGCCTGTCTGTATCCACGCCGACAGTCACGGCCACATCGTCCCCCAGCAGGAGAACGTCAAGCCTTTTGGACAGAACCAGGATTATGACCAGACAGATGACAAAAGCGGTGGTGGCATAGAAAAGTTTCTCCCAGGACGCTCCGTTCAAAGATCCCATCAGCCAGTAGCTGGCTGTCTTGACCTTATCAGATCCGGTTTTGGTATAATAGATCATAAAATTGGTCAGGGCACCAAAGAGAGCGGATACCGCAATACCCGCCAGAACCAGCTGGGTGGCGGTCACCTTGTTTCTGATGGTGGCGATCTTCAAGGCAAGCACAATAGAAATCACAGCACCCACAAAGGCACCCACCATGGTTCCATAGCCGCCCAGGAACCAGAGGTAGCCGTACATGATGACAGAAACCGCACCGGCGGAAGCACCATGTGAGATACCCAGGACGTAGGGGTCGGCCAGGGGGTTCTTGGTCAGGGCCTGCATAAGGATACCGCAGAGGGTCAGTCCGGCCCCGACGATAAAGGCTGTGAAGATCCGGGGGATACGAATGTTCCAGATAATGGTCTCCGTACTCTCCCCCCAGTTCACCTTATAGACCTCTCTTCTCATAGTCCGGTTGGCGATGACTCTTCGGATCACATCAAACTTCAGCTCCACACTTCCCAGCCTGGTGGCCATGATAAAAGAGATGACCAGCAGGACGCACATGATTACCAGAAAAGCGATATACTGCGGCCTCTTCTGAAGCGGGAACAGCGAAGTCTTCATCTTTGCCATAGTTTACGTTCTCCTTCCTAAGGAATAAAGATCAGTGGTGATTATTTAAACTTATCAGGATAGAACTGCTTGGCCATAAGCTCAACGCATCCGGCAGAACCGGCAGAGCCCTGCATGTCAGAACAGCATGCCACAAAAATCTTACCTTCTTTTACGGCGCGGAGATCTTTTGTGAATTCGTTGGTCTTTAAGAATTCTTCTTTTTCCGCAGCATCCTTGTCTGTATAGTTGAGGATCAGGATTACATCAGGATCCTTGGCTACAACTTCTTCCCAGGAAGGAGTCGCCCAGCCTTTCTGAATTTCATCAAAAACAGAGATTCCGCCGGCTCTCTTGATCATATCTCCCGGAACGCCCTGGCAGGCTGTAAAGGGAGCATCCTCACCGGAATCATATACGAATACCTTAACAGGATTCTTATAGGCGTCCTCGCCCAGAGTAGTCTTTACTTCTTCCAGTTTGTCCTTCATGGCCTGTACCTTCTCGGCAGCCTTATCCTGAACACCGAAGATATTACCCAGGACCTCATAATCCTTATAGATATCTTCCATGGTGGCGGAATCGGAACAGCAATAGGGGAAGTAGGGAATAATCTTATTCTCCAGACACCAGTTTACGGAGAAAGCATCCTCAGCAAAAAGGGAATCCCAGCCCATCATAAAGTCACAGCCTGCGTCAAGGATCTGTTCCTTGGAAGCATTCTTCAGGTTGACGCCGTCTTCTGTGATCTTCTTTACCTGGTCTCTTGCCGGATAGTTGTTTACTGTGGACCAGCAGGCACCGCGGGTAAAGCCGGACATATGGTCTTCCAGGCCTAAGTCAAAGAAAAAGTCTGCCATCTGGTCGCCGTCGGCTATCACCTTGGTGGGAGCAGATGTAAAAGTTTCTTCCATGTTCTGGCCGATGCCGGATCTTTCAAGATTCAGAGTGATGGTATAAGGCTCATACTCTTTTTTGGTTTCATCGGTCTGAACTGTTTTGGCTTCCTCGTCAACAAGGTATTCATCACCCTTGGAACCGGTCACCTTTTTCTTTCCCTCCGGTGTGCCGCCGCAGCCGGCCATGGAAGCCACCATGGCAAGGCATAATAAAGCTGCAATCAGTTTCTTCTTCATCGTGTTACATCCTCCTTTTTTCTTTTTTATAGCCCGGAGACCGTATTCGATCGGCACCGGGTTCTTTCAAGGCTCAAACGGCCTCGAATATCATATTTTCATGGCGGAGGATAAATCGAATTCGACAGACAGACATGAAAGAAAATGAAAATAAAAAAACATCCTGAAGCCGGAAATATGATCCATATAATCATATCCGAACCTAAGGATGATTCTTCCTTCGGGCAAAATACAATAATACCCTGCTATGTCAAACCCATCCTCCGTAAGTTATGACACATATATGATGACAAGCAGGTCTCCTGACTTCAGATCAGCATCCACAGGACGCCTTCCCATCCGTTTTCTCAGCGGACAGTGGCATAAATGTCCTGGGACTACCTGTTTACAGTGACGGGATCGTACCAGAATCTCACTGGTTTCCCTCTTAGTCCTTGCGGAACTTGTCATCTGTTTGTAATATTTAATAATTTCAATGTGATTATATCATGCTAACTGCAATTTTTCAACAATTATTTCTAGGAAAATAACAGGGTAAATACCATAAGATTGCTATATAGATGTCACAAATTACATTTCTGCATTACCCCATCTCTTCTCCACCAGCTCCAGGACTCTTCCCGAAACTGCCGCAGCGACAAAAACAAAGAACAGCATCTTTACCGGGAAGACCAGGAGCAGCAGCATGGATACAGCCAGGGGTTTCTTCATCTGGGCTCCCAGTGTGGAGGCAGTGACCATGCCTGCAGCAAATGCCGCATGGCCGAGTACATCCTTTGTAAAAAACAGCATGGCCAGTCCGAATCCCATACATACGCAGGCAAAGATCAGCGGGAAGAAATGTCCTCCCTTAAAACCGAATTTAATAGAAAAAGATGTAAGTATGATCTTAAGAAATGCAATGCCGATCAGGAACATGGGAGCATAGGCTCCATAATTCTTTATAAGAAGACCCATTTCCTCCTCGCCGGAAAAAAGCGCCATGGGAACCAGCATACCCACAGCCCCAATGGCAAGTCCTCCCAGGATCTCCCTGATGATCACAGGGACTTTATCGCTGACGGCTCCCAGGATCCTTTCACAGTTCTCAAATAAAAAGCAGAGAAAAATGCCCGCGGGGACATAGAGCAATATCAGTATATAATCAGTCCAGCCGGTGGAAAATCTTTCAAAACCCTCGATTCCGGCCAGACCTGCCCCGAAAAGCTTTCCCAGAACAGAATATGTCAGGAGGCCGGCGGCAATGGAGAGACCGTAAAAGACAAGCTTTACAGGCTTTGGCAGAGAAATATCCGAGGCATTTGTCTTCTCCTCCTCCACGGAAAAAATACCAAAAAGGGGGGCATGAAATATAATGCCCAGCGTGACGGCTGCACCGATCTCATTATAGGCTTCCTTGTTTTCCCGGGCAAACTTGATATTATCTCCCACCCAGTAACATAATCCTGCGATCACTCCGGTAAGACCTGCCTCGGGACCCACACTGCCTCCGAAGATCAGAGGCAGAAAAGCCGCTGTAAGCATGGCACCCATGGGTTTATAATCATAGAATTTGTCCTTTTTAATCTTTCCCAGAACGACGGGAAGCTCCTCCGGATAGTCTCCGAATACTTTATGAACGATACCGATCAGAAGACCTCCCGCCGCACACAGGGCAACAGGATACCAGGGCACCTGCATCATTGCAGGTGCCCTTTCCCATAATAGTCCTGTACATATGGAAACCTCTTTAAGAAACAGCCAGATGACCGCACCTGCGGTGGCTCCCAGAAGAATGGTAAATAAAAGCATTTTCAACTCGTTGATAATTTTTACATTTCTCATTGATAATTCCTCTTTTTCTTATGCCGCTTTTTGTAATCCTCCCTGATGGGGGCACAGCAGGCTTCCACTGCCCTGGCCGTCTCTCCCCTGCTTCTGGATCTTCTTACGGCGGATACTGTCTCTGAAAGCACTCTGTAATTTAAAGCCGTTCCCTGGCTGTCACATTCATAATTTATGGCTCTGTCAGCGCTTATGCCAAATCTGCCTGCCACCTCTATGGCGTCTATATTTGCACCGAGGAAAAGGAATTCCCAGCCGTATTTATCTTTCTGCCTTTCAACCATCCCTTTTACCTTTTCATAACTGTAGAGATGGCTGGAATTCTCCATACCATCGGTGGTGATGATAAAAAGCGTCTTTTCCGGCCTGTCCTCCTCGCGGGCATACTTATGCACATTTGCAATATGATGGATCGCGCTGCCGATGGCATCCAGAAGAGCCGTGCATCCCCTGACATAATACTGACTGTCATTCATCGGCTCCACCCTCTTTACAGGAACCCTGTCATAGAGCACTTCTGACCGGTCATCGAAGAGTACCGTGGAGACATAGGCCTCTCCTTCTTCCTTTCTCTGTTTCTCGATCATGGAATTGAAACCACCGATGGTATCCGCCTCCAGGCCGCTCATGGAACCGCTTCTGTCCAGAATAAAAACTACCTCTGTTAAACCCTTACGCATAATGAAAGTCCTCCTTGTCTTTTTTATATGGTGAATATCATGTTTTATTTGATGGACTCATTATACGACATTGTTTTATAAAAGAGGTCTCCCGGGAAGCGACCTTTGCACAACTCGAGCGAAATCGCCGAGGCGGTTCCGATTGATCATGATTCGCTGCCGGATTTCTCTCAGGAAATAATACAGGGCAGGCCGTGCTCTTCCAGCTGAATATCCAGCTCAATCATGTCATAGATCTCATTTTCTATAAAGTATGAAAAGATGATATCTGTTTTGTCACAGGGCGAAAGGGCATAGCCTGCTCTGGCCAGCAGGTCCTTTGATTCATCCAGGTTCAGCCTTGCACCCACGCAGAGACAGAGGGCCGTCAGCTTCTGGGGATGGTAATCCGCATTATTCTTGATCTTGGAAAAGACCTTTTTGTTTACGATGGCCCTCTTGTAGACCTCGGCATTTTCCAGCTTCTTTTCCCGGATCAGATACATCAGATACTGGGAAAAAGTATCCGAAAGATGCCGCATCCTCTCCTCAAGCTTCCTCTCATGCTCCTCCGGGAAATAAGCGGACTCCTCCGGCATACTGCCGGCGCAGGTCTCCTCGTATTCATCCAAAGATGAACCGGCTTCAGCCTTTTTCTTCTTGAAAACAGACATCCCGAGAATGCCTTTTCCGGACTCTTTTTTTCCCGGTGAAGAAGCGGCTTTTGCTGCATCCATCCTAAAATCGGGATAATCCCGGGCTCTGTCCGCATCCCTCCGGAAGCCGGTAAGTACCTGAGATCTGTCCTCAGTCTGTCGGTTATATCCCTCACCGTATTCTTCATCCCATCTGTCTTCCACATATTTCTGATCTATGTATTCTTCCAGTCCGGGATAAATTTTCTCCCCCAGAGAAGTATCTGCCCTGCCGAATACGACCAGAATTATCTCCATCTCATGATCTGAGAGAAATGCCCTGATCTCATCCACGGCAATGCGCATGCCTTCCTCTTTCGGGTATCCGAACCCACCTGTGGATATCAATGGAAAAGCTATAGACCTGATACAATGTTCTTTTGCTATCTGAAGACTCCTGCGATAGCAGGAACGGAGTTTGTCCTCTTCGCCCCGGTCGCCACCTTGATAGAGCGGGCTTACGGCATGGATAATATACCTGGCCTTAAGTCCGAAGCCGGGCGTGATGAAGGCTTCCCCTTCCGGCACAAAACCAATTCTTTCTTTTCTGAAGGCAAGCAGTTCATCAAATCCCGCCGCTTTATAGACAGCACTGTCGCAGCCGCTGCCCACCGTGGCATGGTCATTTGCCGTGTTCACAATGGCTTCTGTATTCATCCTGGTGATGTCGTTGCGGACAATTTTAAATGACATGGCATATTCTCCCTGATACTGCTCTTAATCGATCGAAATCGCGGAAATCCTTCATCTTAGATTAAATGTTGCAGCTTCAAAGTTCTTCCGGACCCCTCAGACCTTTTTTTATTGCATCTGCCGCAGAGGCCAGCAGGATCATGCTGATCCCGGAATCGATAAAATAGAAACCGATAAGATATCCTATGGTTACAGCCGCAATTAACGGGTGAATCAGGGAATAGATACCCAGAAGTATCCCCAGGGCCCCCAGGATAGTATAAAGCAGCCATATCTTTGATACACCTTTTGCTTTCATGGATATCGCAATGGTAATAATTCCCTGCAGGATAAAATAAGCAGAAACCAGCAAAAGCAATATCTTGTCAAATACAAGAGTAGTGCCCGGGCGCAGGATGGAGACAACTCCCACTGCAACAGACAGAATGCTCAAAATGATATCCAGAGCATGTGATTTTCTCTGAAAGGCCCGGATGATCCCTCCGATTCCATATATCAGGAAGAGAATTCCCACAAAATAACCTGTGGATAAAAAGGTCGCAACAGGGGTGAAAATGCAGGATACCCCTCCTAAGATAAGCAGAACACCCAGAATGATGGTCAGTACAGTCATACTATTTCCTCCTTTTTGTAAATTTTATTTTTAGACGCAGGTTCTGACCGGGATATGTATCTCACGTCTTCCTGTGTCTTCGGTTAAATTTTATGGTTCTATAATATTAAATCTGCTCACGACACCTCTGCCGATCTGATTGAGACTGTCTGTCAGTAATCTTTTTTCGTGAAATCAGAGGCTTCTTTTCTTTCTCTGGTCAGACCCTCTGGCCCTTTAATTCGAGTCTTTTCCATAACAACACCTCTCTTAAAAAAATGTAAGTATATTTTACCACATTAAATTACTGAATAAAACATCTTTTATTCAGTTTTCCCTGTCAATCTTGTTGGTGCTGTAATATTTGGAATGTAAAAAAAGCGTCGCATTGACTCAACCATACCTGAATGAATGGTAAGATTCTGACTGCGTCGCTTTTTTCACTAATATGATTAGGGTGTCAAAAGACACATTAATGATTATTACATTTTGATTGTACCTTGAAAATTTAACACGATTCGGTCTTGAAATGATCTTTTTGGATATATTTTATAGAGATGAAATGATTTTCCCTTTGCAGATTAAGCCATT
>JAFRHL010000040.1 GCA_017433295.1 Eubacterium sp. | reverse complement strand
TATCTATTATTTTATATTATAATCTGACATTTTTCAATTATTATTTGTGTTATTTTCGCAAATAATAATATTTTTTATAGATTTTATTGTAAGGAATGAATAACATTTGAGTAATCATTCACTTATCATTTATACATCTTTGAAACTTGACTTTTTCAATTTTATGTGTTAAAGTACATATTGTTTTACAGGTTAAAGCATAAAACCTTTAAAGCAAAATAGTTTTTGAAAGGAAGAAATAAGTATGAAATTAGTAGTATTGCTTATCTACTTTGCAGTTATGATCGGAATCGGTCTCTACTGCAGAAAACACGCAACCGATGTGAATGGTTTTGTTCTGGGAGGAAGGTCTGTTGGACCATGGCTTACCGCCTTCGCCTACGGTACTTCTTATTTTTCCGCTGTAGTATTTGTCGGTTACGCCGGCCAGTTCGGATGGAAATACGGAATAGCAGCCACATGGGCAGGGATCGGCAATGCTTTTATCGGTTCCCTTCTGGCCTGGGTAGTACTGGGAAGAAGAACCAGGATTATGACCCAGCATCTGGATTCCGCCACCATGCCCCAGTTTTTCGGACAAAGGTACGAAAGCCGGCCCTTAAAGATTTTTGCCTCCGTGATCATCTTTATATTCCTGATCCCCTATACCGCTTCGTTATATAATGGTCTTTCCCGTCTTTTCGGTATGGCCTTTAACATTGATTATTCCGTCTGTATTATCCTTATGGCGGTTCTGACAGCAGTCTATGTTATCGCCGGAGGCTATATGGCAACCGCCATCAATGATTTTATCCAGGGTATCATCATGCTTTTCGGTATCGTGACCGTAATAGGAGCAGTTTTAAAGAGCAACGGCGGATTTCTTGCCGCCCTGGACGGTCTGGGACAGATTTCCGATGAAACAGTATCCTCCACTCCGGGTATCTTTGCTTCCTTCTTCGGACCGGATCCTTTGAATCTTCTGTTTGTGGTCATACTGACATCCCTGGGAACCTGGGGTCTTCCCCAGATGGTCCAGAAGTTTTATGCCATCAAGGATGAAGATTCCATCCATAAGGGTACTGTTATTTCCACCTTCTTTGCCCTGGTGGTTGCCGGCGGATGCTATTTCCTCGGAGGCTTCGGCCGCCTTTTCTCCGATCAGGTCGATGTGGTAGCAAACGGATATGACTCCGTGATCCCCACCATGCTGCAAAGCTTAAGCCCCATGCTGATCGCTCTGGTCGTGATCCTTGTACTGTCCGCCTCCATGTCCACCCTCTCCTCACTGGTCATCGCCTCCAGCTCCACGCTGACCATCGATTTCCTGAAGGATAATTTCGTGAAGGACATGGACGAAAAACATCAGGTTCTCACGATTCGGGTCCTGGTTGTTGTTTTCATAGCTATCTCCGCTGTTATCGCGCTGATTCAGTACAAGAGTGCCGTTACCTTTATCGCCCAGCTGATGGGTATCTCCTGGGGAGCACTGGCCGGAGCATTCCTGGCCCCATTCCTCTACTCACTGTACTGGAAGGGAACCACGAAGATCTCCTGCTGGGTATGCTTCATATTCGGCTCTGTCCTCATGATAGTTGATATGCTGGTTCCCGCAATTCTTCCTGAGATCATGCGTTCCCCCATCAACTGCGGCGCCATCGCCATGCTGGCAGGCCTGGTCATCGTACCTGTGGTCAGTCTGGTGACACCAAAGCCTGATAAGCAGCTGGTGGATGAGACCTTTGCCTGCTACGAGAAGGATACCGTGGTTCCGCAGAAGACTGCTCTGGGTAAATAAAGTTACATTAAACAGGGGGCTGTCGCACTAAAACAGCCCCCTGACCGTCAGGTTTTTTCATGTATTATACATGGAATCCTGGCGGTTTCTTTGTTAGAGGGGGCCAGCAGGCTATGGAAAGACTTGGGCGGAAAACGCTTTTTATACGGATAAAAGGGGGCGTCGCAGTAACACTCTTGCCCATTCAAGCCTGAATGGGCAGATCATAACTGCGACGCCCCCTTATACATTATTTCCTTTATGCTTATTACAAGCCCGGGATTTCTTTTCTGTTGCCTGATACATTGCAATGAGCCCAGGCTCCTATCACCCTTTATTCTGCTGTTCTACCAGACGGTCAGCCCCATATTTCTTTCTGAGAGCAGGCTTTTCTATCTTACCGGTGGCATTTCTGGGAACCTCCGCAAAAATGATCTTCTTAGGACGCTTATACCTGGGGAGTTCTTTACAGTACTCATCGATCTCTTCCTGGCTGCATTCCATGCCTTCTTTTATGGAAATGATAGCACCCGTGATTTCTCCAAGACGCTTATCCGGAAGGCCGATCACCGCCACATCCTTTACCTTATTATAGGCACTCAGGAAATTCTCGATCTGTACGGGATAAATGTTTTCTCCACCGCTGATGATCACATCCTTTTTCCTGTCTACCAGGAAAATGAAGCCGTCTTCGTCCTGCATGGCCATATCACCGGTAAATAGCCAGCCGTCCTTAAGGGTTTCGGCGGTGGCTGCCGGGTCATTATAATAACAGGTCATAACGCCGGGACCTTTTACGCAAAGCTCTCCCACCTCTCCCTGTTTTACATCATCGCCGTTCTCATCCACGATCTTTGTGGACCAGCGATATCCGGGAACTCCAATGGCTCCGACTTTGTGGACATTCTCCATGCCCAGGTGTACACATCCGGGGCCGGTGGATTCAGACAGTCCGTAGTTGGTATCATAATCATGATGGGGGAAATATGTTTTCCAGTGCTTGATCAGGGACGGCGGAACAGGCTGGGCGCCGATATGCATCAGCCTCCACTGGTCCAGTTCATAGTCCTCAAGCTTAAGGTCTCCCCTGTCCAGGGCATCAAGAATCTCCTGGGCCCAGGGTACCAGCAGCCAAACGATGGTGCAGTGCTCTTTGGATACGGCATCCAGAATAATCTCCGGTGTAGTTCCTTTCAGGAGGACTGCCCTGCTGCCGGCGCACAGGCTTCCCATCCAGTGGAACTTGGCACCTGTATGGTAAAGGGGCGGTATACATAAAAACACATCATCCCTGTTTGTTCCGTGATGCTTCTGTTCCATCTGGGCAGCCTGCATCAGGCTCTCATGATTATGCAGGATGGCCTTGGGAAAACCTGTAGTTCCTGATGAAAAGTAGATGGCCGCATCATCTTCGTCGTCAATACGAACCAGAGGAGCTTTGCTGGAATAGTCTGATGCCATCTCCCGGTAACTCTCGGCAAACTTCGGACAATTATCCCCCACATATATCATAAGGCGTCCCTTGCAGATCTCATCCTTGATAGAATCAATACGTTCTACAAACTCCGGCCCGAAGAAAAGCATATGGACTTCCGCGAGGTTGGCACAGTACATGATCTCCTTGGCATCGAAACGGAAATTAAAGGGGACAGCGATGGCACCGGTCTTAAGGATACCGAAATATATAGGCAGCCACTCGAGATTATTAAACATGAGGATGGCGACCCGGTCTCCCTTCTTGATTCCCCTGCTTAAAAGCATATTGGCAACCCGGTTGGCTTTTTCATCAAAAACATTCCAGGTGATCTCTCTCCGATAAGGATCGGGAGATGTCTGCTGCACCAGGTCATACTCCTTCCAGGAAACTCTCCTGGGATCCTTCATCATGGGATTGAGCTCGATCAGGGCTATCTCATCACCATATAATTTATGATTTCTTTCCAGTAAATCAGTAACAGGCATAATACAACTTTCCTTTCCCTCTGCCGGGCTGCCTGACCGGCATTCCGGCTGTCGTTTTAATGATTTGTTTATGTATCGCTTTAAAACATGAAATTTCAACACTTTTTCCTTCTAAAGCGAACATTGACAGAATATCATATTTTCTCAATAAAGTCAATCGAATAAAAAACACCTACCGGACAGGCCCTTATAAATTCTTCTTATAAAATCTCATTTTTCTCTTGTTTTTTCTGATAAATATGATATTATATAGGCACGGAATATGTTAATAATTTAACGAGAAAAGGAGTTAGTATTATGAGTAAAAGAAAAGTTGTTTTAGCAGGTGCCTGCCGTACAGCCATCGGAACCATGGGCGGCTGCTTATCTACCATCGCCCCGGCTGATCTTGGAACCATCGTTATCAAGGAAGCTTTAAACCGTGCAGGTGTTTCGGCAGACCTGGTTGATGAAGTATACATGGGCTGTGTAGTACAGGCCGGACAGGGACAGAACGTAGCACGTCAGGCTGCTGTAAATGCCGGTATTCCTGTAGAAGTACCTGCAACTACCATCAATGTTTTATGCGGATCCGGTCTTCACTGCGTAAACCTTGCCGCAAAGCTGATTCAGAACGGCGATGCTGATATCGTTGTGGCAGGCGGTACAGAGAGTATGTCCAGAGCACCTTACCTTATGCAGCAGGGACGTTACGGATATCGTCTCGGACCCGGAAAGCTGGAAGATGCTCTCTTAAAGGACGCCCTTACAGATGCATTTGAAGGCATCCATATGGGTATCACTGCCGAGAATATCGCTGAGCAGTGGGGACTTACCAGGGAACAGCTGGATGAGTTCGCCGCCAAGAGCCAGCAGAAAGCCGTTGCAGCCATCGAAGCCGGCAAATTCAAAGATGAGATCGTTCCGGTTGAAGTGAAGCTGAAAAAGAAAACTGTTATTGTTGACACAGATGAAGGCCCGCGTCCGGGAACAACTGTTGAAGGTCTCGCAAAGCTTCGCCCGGCCTTTAAGAAAGACGGTATGGTTACAGCAGGTAATGCATCCGGTATCAATGACGGTGCTGCTGCCATAATCGTTATGAGCGAAGAAAAAGCCAAAGAACTTGGCGTTACACCGATGGCCACCTGGATTGCCGGAGAACTGGCAGGTGTAGAACCCCGCATCATGGGTATCGGACCGGTGGCATCCACCAGAAAGACCATGAAGAAAGCCGGCTATAAGATTGAAGATTTCGATCTGATCGAGGCTAACGAAGCTTTCGCTGCCCAGTCTGTAGCAGTGGGACATGACCTGGGATTTGATCTTGACAAGCTGAATGTGAACGGCGGCGCCATCGCCCTGGGACATCCGGTAGGCTGCTCAGGTGCCCGTATCCTTGTAAGCCTCCTCTACGAAATGCAGAAGAGAGACTCCAAGAAGGGTCTTGCCACACTTTGCGTAGGCGGCGGTATGGGATGCTCCGCAATCGTTGAGAGAGATTAATAATATAATCAGTTCAGTTTTCAGGCTGCAGAGGGTGGAGAATAATATCCCCCACCCTCTGCAGCTGTTTATTCAGATAATAATTATCCCGGTAACCTGTCTTATTTGTTACTCTTCCTCCAGATCTTCATCTTCTCTGCTTCCGCAATCAGTTCATCTCTGAAATTGGGATGCGCGATGCTGATGAGGGCTTCTGCCCTCTCCCAGAGGGAAAGACCCTTCAGGCATACTTTGCCATACTCTGTTACTACATAGTGAGTATTGGGACGGGTATCCGTTACAGTGGAGCCTTCTGCCAGAGTAGGACGGATCCTGGAATGAAGCTGGCCGTCTTTGGACTTAAAGGTGGAGGAGAAGCATACAAAGCTCTTTCCGCCTTTGGATTTATAGGCGCCAAGGACAAAGTCAAGCTGGCCGCCTGCGCCGCTGATCTGTTTGGTTCCGGCACTCTCTGCATTGATCTGACCGTAAAGGTCTATATCCACGGCGTTGTTAATGGAGATAAAATTATCCAGAGCTCCGATGGTGTCGATATCGTTGGTATAGTCAACCGGGGCGCTCATGCATTCCGGATTCTCATCCAGATAATCGTACATCTTCTGGGTACCTGCGCCGAAGGCATATACCTGGCGGCCTCTGTCAAGGTTCTTCTTAGACCCGTTGATCTTGCCTGCTTTGGCAATGTCAACGAAGGCATCCACATACATCTCTGTATGAACACCCAGATCCTTCAGGTCAGACTCGGCGATCATGGAACCTACGGTATTGGGCATACCGCCGATACCCAGCTGGAGGCAGGCGCCATCAGGAATCTCGGCCACAATAAGCTCGGCCACTTTTTTATCCACCTCTGTGGGCGCACCGCCGGCTCCCATCTGAGCGATCAGCGGGTTGTCACCCTCCACGATATAATCTACATCAGAGATATGAACGCACTCCTCAAATCCGCCAAGACATCTGGGCATCTTATCATTTACTTCCACAATAACAATATCGGCGATCTCACAGACTGCCTTCATATGAGAAGCATTCGGGCCGAAATTGAAGTATCCATGTTTATCCATGGGAGTAACCTGGAACATGGCCACATCAAGGTGTCCGATGTTCTCACGATAATAACGGGGCAGCTCTGAATAACGTACGGGAGCATAATAAGCATAGCCTTTGGCAGCTGCCTTTCTCTCGATCCCGCTCATATGCCAGGAATTCCATGTGAAATGCTCGGAAACATCCGGCACTTTAAAGATCTCCGGTTCCCACATCAGGATTCCGCCGCGGACCTTTACATCATGAAGTTCTTCTGCCCTTGCAGCCAGAGCCTTATCCAGGGCAACCGGTGTACCCGTCGTCCAGCCGTAATCGATCCACTGACCGGACTGTATCACCTTAACTGCCTCCTCAGCAGTTACCATCTTCTGTGCGTATTCTTTAAGATAACTCATAACGTCCCTCCTTTTTTACTAATAGCCTCCCGGAAAGCCATTCACAAAGAGATTCCGAGAGGCTATTACTATTGTGAACTGTTATTATTTTAACACTGCTGTCAAATATAGTCAACCTCTCATAGGAAATCTGTAAACAGGCGTTACATAGGAAACATGTAACCATCCGAAAAAATTTAAACTTTACATTACGGCTTAAACGTCATAAAATATTGCTGTTGCAAACGGGTTTTATATTACGAAGGAGTTTACATGATCATCGATTTTCATTCCCATACATTTCCTGACAAAATTGCCGCCGGAGCAGTAACGCATCTGTCTTCCGTATCTCACACCAGACCATTTACGGATGGAACTATCAGCAATCTCATTGATTCCATGAGAAAAAGCGGGATAGATTACTCTCTGAATCTTCCGGTTGCCACCAGTCTCTTCCAAGTGGAAAAAGTCAACCGGGGCCTAATTGAAAAACTGGATCTGATGAAAGCACAGGGTATTCTTACCCTGGGCTGTATGCATCCTGACTATGATAACTGCCGCAGAGAGCTGGTTTTTCTTAAAGAGCACGGAATAGCCGGGATCAAGCTGCACCCTGCCTATCAGGAGACCGACCTGAATGATATAAAGAATATGCGTATCATTGATGCTGCCACCGAACTTGGAATGACCGTACTGGTCCATGCCGGAATAGACATCGGAATACCTGGCCATGATTATTCATCAGTTAAACATATCCTCCAGGTAATAGAAGAACTTCATCCCGAAAAGCTCGTCCTTGCCCACATGGGAGGGTGGGCAAGATGGGATGATGTGACCAGGGATCTGGCGGGAGCTGATGTATGGTTCGACACAGCCTTTTCCATCGGTCCCCTTGTGAGGGCAGAGGGAGATCCCACGCCTCCCGTCCTCCTCCACAACCTGTCAGACGAAGAGTTTGTGGGCCTGGCCAGAAAACATGGCACCCATCATATTCTCTTTGCCACTGATTCCCCCTGGGCGGACCAGAAGGATTATGTGGACAGGATCCGGCAGATGCCCTTTTCCGAATCAGAGAGGAAACAGATATTTGAAGCAAATGCTTTAAAATTGCTGGATCTTTGAGATAGATATATCTTCTTGTATACTGGCTTCTGGTAGTTGACAGATGACAAAATAGAGATTATAATTCCACATAACAGGTTTTTTAAAAACACATATCAGGATGATCAACTCAGAAAGGATATACTATGAAGATAAAAATTGTTGCAGATTCTTCCTGTGATATCTATACTCTGGAACATGCCGATTTCGAATCAGTGCCTTTACATATTATCGTGGGGGACAATGATTTTACAGATGATGCCACTCTGGATGTCTCTACCATGCAGAACGCCCTTGACCTGCACAAGGATAAAACTTCCACCTCCTGCCCCGCTCCGGCTCAGTGGGTCGCAGCATTTGGAGATGCCGATGTTGTTTTCTGTATTACCATAACGGGACAGCTCTCAGGCTCTAACAATTCTGCTGTACTGGCTAAGAAGCTTTACGAAGAAGAACATCCCGGAAGAAAGGTCCATGTGCTTGATTCCCTGTCCACGGGACCTGAAGTTACTTTGATTTTAGAGAAGCTTGAGGAACTCATCAGCTCCGGACTTGATCCGGATGAGATCCTTGAGAAGATCGTATTATATATGATACATACCCACCTGTACTTCTCGTTAACGACCCTGAATAATCTCGCGAGAAACGGACGGGTCAATCCGCTGCTGGCCAGGGGTATCGGTATGTTGGGCATCAGGATCATCGGTAAGGCCAGTGAAGAAGGCACTCTGCAGACCATCGACAAGGCCCGGGGGGATAAAAAAGCAGTTCTCTCTCTAGTAAAACATCTGAAAAAGTGCGGTTATAAGGATGGGAAGATCATTATTGCCCATAATAACAACCCATCTACCGCCGAGTTATTGAAGAAGGCTATTGAGAATACATTCGGTTCTTTCAATGGCTATGTACACAGATGCGGCGGTCTTGACAGTTATTACGCCGAGCCGGGTTCTATCCTGGTGGGATTTGAAGCCTGATCCCATATATCATAAAGCAGGCTTTGATGGGGTACAATACATCCCCGGTTTCTTATTACTGTAGATAATAACCCAAAAAGGGCTGTCGCTGACAGCCCTTTTTGGGTTATTATGTGTTTATCAGAATCATGGCATAAACAGTCTGTAAGTATAACTGGAGCGGACAAATTTATTATTTACATTTCTCCCATAATAAAATGAGAGGTATGTCTTGTTTCCTATGTGATAAAGTCCTTCTGCCTCATACTTCAGAGGTATCTTCACCGTGTACAGATATTTCCCTTCCCAGTTATAAACCATAATGATATTATAGTGCCTTTTATGATCCAGGCACTCATAGATATGCTCCTCATCACTGTCAATAGACTGATGCCTTAATCTGGACGTTTTTGCAATATGTATATATCTGACAGGTTTGAATGACTCATCCGTGATCAGAATATCATGCTGTCTCCTCATTCTCAAGGCATACTGGTGTGTCCTGGAGTTATAAGTAATACCGGCTATCCCGCTTATCTTCATTCTGCGGGCCAGTGTCATTCCCGGAAGATCCCAGGATAAGCTCCTGATTATCTTCTTTGAAGAGCCCTTTTTCTGTCGGGAAGATCCCGGCAGACTTCTCCCGGAAAGGGTGGTCGTAACTATCCTGGGAAGCCTGACATTTACGATACCGCAGGGCTTTAAAGTATTCGGATTTATCTTGGTAATACGAAATGGGTACTTCATATTATATGCCAGATAAAGAAGTCCTGTATCGGGATTGTAGGTGATATCATTTCCGCTGGCATAGGGAAAAGAAAACTTAAGAAATATATCTTTCTTTTCATCTGTTTAACTATTACGTCCCAATTCAAATGCTTTCAGATTCAACTCAAGAAATTTTGGAGGAACACAGTCCTTAATTGCCTGCTGCCATTTCTCCTCAGGAATATCAAAATATTTTGACAGTCTTCCCATGAGGACAATATTCACCGCCTTAGAGGAACCGGCTTCATTTGCCAGGGCAAGACAGTCCATGGCATCCACCTGAATCCCCAGTCCCTTCATCTTTGCGATCAGGTCTTCCGGATAAGTGGCTGCGCCGGTGATCACCGGCATGGGATCGATCTCCTGGGTATTGACCACAATACGGCCGCCTTCTCTGAGATACTCCACATAGCGGGCTGCTTCCAGCTTCTCAAAGGACACAATATAATCCGCTTCACCCTTATCTATAATAGGAGAAAAGACCTTCTCTCCAAATCGTACATAGGTCACTACACTTCCGCCTCGCTGGCTCATACCGTGAACTTCGGAAACCTTTACATCATAGCCTTCTGTCAGCAGAAGATGGCCTAAAAGCTTGCTGGCAAGCAAAGATCCCTGTCCCCCGACGCCTACGATCATAATATTCTTTGTCATATCAATTACCTCCCCGGGACTCTAATGCATCAAAACGGCATAACTGCTGACAGACTCCGCAGCCTACACATAAGGTCTGGTCCACTGCCGCCTTTCCATCCTTCATGGCAATAGCCGGGCAGCCAAGTCTCATGCAGGACTTGCAGCCCACACATTTATCCTGGGCCACAGTCAGTGGAGGATTATGCTTCACATACTTTAAGAGGGCACAGGGACGCCTGCTGATGATAACAGAGGGTTCCTCCGCGGCCAGCTCCTCCTTAAGGACCCTGTCACATTCCGCCAGATTATAGGGATCGACCACTGCCACCCTGTTAAAGCCCATGGAACGGCAGAGGCTTTCCAGGTCTATCTTTCCCGCAGGATCTCCTTTGATATTATAACCTGTAGTGGGATTCTGCTGGTGGCCGGTCATACCTGTGATGGAGTTATCCAGAATGATCACAGTGGAGTTGCTCTGGTTATAGGCAATATTGGCAAGACCGGTCATACCGGAATGCATAAAGGTGGAATCACCGATCACGGCAACGGTCTTACCTTCGCTTTCTTTTCCCAATGCTTTATTAAAACCGTGGGTGGCACTGATGGATGCACCCATACAGAGGGTCATCTCTATGGAAGAAAGGGGGGCAACTGCGCCCAGGGTATAACATCCAATGTCTCCCAGTACCGTACATTTGTTGCGGTTCAAGGTATAAAAGAGTCCTCTGTGGGGACATCCGGCACACATCACAGGCGGCCTTCCGGGCAGCTGCTCATCAAGGGTCTTATGGGCCGGAATCTCCATGCCAAGCTTTTCGGCGATCAGGTTCTGGGAGAACTCTCCCTCTATGGGAAGCACATCCTTGCCTGTTACTGTAAGACCCAGTTTTCTGCAATGGTTCTCAATGATGGGGTCAAGCTCCTCAATGATCACCAGCTTCTCCACTTTGGCGGCAAAATTAAGGATCAGTTTCTCCGGAAGGGGATTAATGAGGCCCAGTTTCAGGATACTGGCCTTATCCCCAAATACCTCTTTGGCATATTGGTAACTTGTAGAGGATGTTATAATACCTAAAGAAGTATCTCCCATCTCCACACGGTTAAACTCACAGTTTTCAGCCAACTGGATGAGACGGCGGGTTCTTTCTTCCACTACAGGATGACGGCGAATGGCATTTCCCGGCATCATAACATACTTGGCAATATTCTTCTGATAGGGTCTGGGTTCCGGCATGACCCTATCACCGGGATCCACAATGCTCTGGGAATGTGCTACCCGGGTACACATCTTTATGATGACCGGAGTATCATACTCTTCAGAAAGTTCATAAGCCTTTTTGGCAAATTCATAAGCTTCCCCGGAATCAGAGGGCTCAAGCATGGGCACCTTGGCAGCAATGGCGTGGTGCCTGGAATCCTGCTCATTCTGGGAAGAATGCATTCCCGCGTCATCGGCGACACAGATCACCATACCTGCGTTCACTCCGGTATAGGAACAGGTATAAAGAGGGTCGGCGGCCACATTAAGCCCCACGTGCTTCATACCGCAAAAGCTCCTCTTTCCCGCAAGGCAGGCACCGAAGGCCACTTCCATGGCAACCTTCTCATTGGGAGCCCACTCACAGTATATCTCATCATACTTAGCCGCTTCCTCTGTTACCTCCGTACTCGGGGTTCCGGGATAACTGGACACCAGCATGCAGCCGGCTTCGTATAAACCTCTGGCAAAAGCCTTGTTTCCTAACATCAGTTGTTTCATATATACTTCCTTTCTATGTCCATCCTCTTTTTGCCACCGCCTGTTACCTGACCGCCTGCTCTTCTTTACTCTTCAGACGGTCAAAGAGACGGGACAGGCAGCCGGTACCATAATTCAGCATACGATTTACACGGCTGATGGTGGCAGAACTGGCATTGGTCTTCTGCATGATCTCAGTATAGACATTATTTTCATAGAGCATCTTAGCCACTTCGTACCGCTGTTCCATGGAACGAAGCTCCGTCATGGCACAGATATCTTCAAAAAAATCACAGCACTCTTCAAGTGTCTCAAGCTCAAGAACAGCTTTGTATAAACCTATTTTTCGCTCTTTCGGAACATTTTTAGCCATGGTAACCCCCTGTATTTCCTGAAAAAAAGATTAAGCAACAATGCTATTATAGCACTTTTTTCCCTTAAAGTAAATGTTAATTTAATGGTTAAAAGAAGAAAAGTGCCCCATCCTCCGCGAGGGATTACAATTACACTCCTGATGAAAACATTTGCACAATATCCCCATATAAGCTATAATACTATACTCAGAAGGGCCGGGAACCCTTTCTTAAGTATGCTGCTTAATCACAATAAGAAAAAAGGTGATACCATGAATTATTCCCACTATGACAGATTTGCGGATTCTGTCAGAGGCCTGCCCGGGCTTCTTATGCTGATCCGCTTGCTTAATATTCTTTTTACATCGACCGGTCTGATTATGTATCCTGCTCTCCTGGTCTTTATTTATTATACTGATTCTTTTGCCTCCCTGGCGATCCACATCCTGCTGCCGGGGCTTGCTTTTACTTTTATATCAGTCTACAGGAAATGTGCCAACAGGCAAAGACCCTATGAGATTTATCCCATTCATCCTCTGATCGGAAAAGAAAAAAAGGGAGAATCCTTCCCCAGCCGACATGTTTTCTCTATCTTTTTAATCTCAGTCCTCTGGTTATTCTGCAATCCGGCCGTCGGGGTATTCATGCTGATATGCGCCATCGGGCTTGCTCTGATCCGGGTCCTTGGCGGAATTCATTTTATCAGAGATGTGGTCTGGGGAGCTGTGGCCGGGATAGGGGCGGCACTTTTCACCCACTGGATTCTTACGTTTATTTAGTCTTATGTCTCCGGATCTTTTTGCGCCGGATCTTGCGGCGCCGGAGATCCTGGTACAACGTTCGCAATAACCAAACAAAAGGGGACGCCAACAGTTAATGTCAGCGTCCCCTGAATTATGGACAATTATTCTGATTACTCTTCATCCCTTGCAGGAATATCCAGAGCCTTGATGCTCAGGCTGATCTTGCGGTCGTCCTTCTTGAAATCAACAACCTTGGCTGTGATCTCTTCACCAACCTTCAGTACATCGGAAGGCTTCTCAACATGCTCTCTGGAAATCTGAGATACATGGAGAAGGGCGTCAACGCCGGGCTCCAGCTCAATAAATGCACCGAAGTCTGTCATACGGGCAACCTTACCTTCCACAATGTTGCCGACTGCATACTTCTCATCCGCGGTAAGCCAGGGATTGGTCTCCGGGAACTTCAGGGACAGGGCAATCTTCTCACCCTTGATTTCCTTAATGAGAACACTTAAGGTTTCTCCTACATTGAAGACCTTCTTGGGATTCTCAACACGGCCCCAGCTCATCTCTGAGATATGAAGGAGTCCGTCTGCTCCGCCGAGATCTACAAAGGCACCAAAGTCTGTAACATTCTTAACTGTACCTTCTACGGTCATGCCGGGTTCGATCCTTGCGAAAAGCTCTTCCTGTTTTTTCTTCTTTTCAGCCACAAGAAGCTGCTTACGGTCACCGATGATTCTTCTGCGACGCGGATTACACTC
This sequence comes from Eubacterium sp., assembly GCA_017433295.1. GTDB lineage: Bacteria > Bacillota > Clostridia > Lachnospirales > Lachnospiraceae > Anaerobutyricum. Next base: position 83,342 of record JAFRHL010000040.1, on the reverse strand, counting down.
GGTAATAACGAACTCGATCTCCTGGCCGTCATACTTCTTTAAGTTCTTCTCATAGGTATCTGAAACCAGGCTGGCAGGGATAAATACTCTGGTATCTTCCACTACTACACTCAGACCGCCGTCAAGAACTTTAGCTACTGTAGCCTTTAATACTTCCTTGTTTTCAAAGGCTTCCTGCAGTCTCTGGTTAACCTTCTCAGCCTTTAATCTTCTGTAGCTTAAGAGAAGCTGACCCTCGCCATCGTTTACCTTAAGGACCTTGGCCTCCATCTCGTCGCCAACATTGGCAACTGTGGTAAGGTCAAGATTCTGGTCATTGGAATATTCCTGTCTGGTGATAATTCCATCTGTCTTATATCCGATATTTAAGATGATCTCATCCTCTTTTACATCAATAATAGTACCTTTGACGATCTCTCCATTCCTGATCGTCTTAAAACTTTCCTCCAGCATCTGGTCAAAACTCATTTCTGCCATGCTTTCATGAACCTCCTTGATTATATTGTTCGGGGTTGATGCCCCTGCAGTAATACCGAGTCTTTCGATATTACGAAAATCCTCCATATTCAAATCTGAAACAGTTTGTATATATATAGTATTACTACATTCTTTTTTACTTATCTCGAAAAGCTTCTGCGTGTTCGAGCTGTGTCTGCCGCCAATCACGATCATGGCATCTGAGTGTCTGGCCAGTTGTCTGGTTTCCGTCTGCCGCTCCTCAGTGGCATTACATATCGTATTAAAGACTTTTATATCATAACCCTTTTCCGAGATAATTTCAACTAATTCCTGAAACTTCTTGTAATTAAATGTGGTCTGGGACACGATGGACAGTCCTTTTCCCTCCTGGGGACTGATATTTCTTGCCTGCTCATGATCCTCGATCACAAGGGGCTTCGTTGTACACCAGCCCATAATACCTTCAACTTCAGGATGATGATGATTGCCAATGATAACAACAGTACGTCCGTCACTGCTTTCCTGACAGGCAATCCGGTGGATCTTCTTCACAAAAGGGCAGGTCGCATCGACCAGGGACAAACCAGCCTGCCTGATTTTATCATAGATACTTCTGGGCACACCATGGGACCGTATGATCACCGTCCCGGACGTCAGGGAGGATATATCATCCTCTGAATGGATAACCATTACACCATGACTTTCCAGGTCGGCCACCACTTCATCATTATGAATAATGGGACCAAAGGTATAGACGTTATCCTTCTGCGCCTCACGGTACACGGTATCAACCGCCCGCCTGACCCCGAAGCAAAAACCCGCAGACTTTGCTACTGTAATCTTCATAGTTAACTCCGGCAACAAATCAGCAGCCTGTATCATCACTTACTGTAAGCCGGTTCCTGACCAGGATCCGGACAGACAGGTCACAGGATGGTAGTATGCTGCTTTTTCTTATTAAATTCTGCTACTACTGTGTCAATAACTTCTTCTATGGACATATCTGACGAATCCACCAGCACGGCATCCTCCGCCTGACGAAGGGGAGCGATCTCCCTGCTCATATCCTGCCTGTCCCTTAAAATGATATCCCTCTCGATATCTTCCAAATGACAGGCAAGACCCTTTTCTTTCAGTTCCTTATATCTCCTCTCGGCTCTGACCCGGGAAGAGGCGGTGAGATAAATCTTTAAGAAGGCATCCGGGAGTACATGGGTCCCGATATCCCGGCCATCCATCAGAACGTCGGATCTCTTTGCCATATCCCTCTGCAGATCCAGAAGTGCTGCCCGGACTGCGGGTATGGCTGAGGTTACAGATGCCATGTTGCCGACTTCCTCGGTTCGGATAAAGGGGGTGACATTCTCCCCGTTCAGAAGAACCTGCTGCCCGCCTGCCTCATCATAATCAAGGCTGACCTTGATATGGGGGCACTCGGCTTCTATGGAAACAGTATCATGGCCGTCAATCCCCTTCCTTAAAAAGTGCAGGGCAATGGCACGGTACATAGCACCTGTATCCACGTAAATAAATCCAAGCTGTCCGGCTATGCTTCTTGCTATGGTACTCTTTCCGGCCCCGGCCGGTCCATCAATGGCAATGCTGTAATGCATAGATGCATCCTCCTGTCCGATCATAGCTTCCCTGATCCCGGTGAATCAGACAGGGAAAATGATCATATACTGTCAAGACATAGTTTCGCATACACTCAATCATCATAACACAAATTGCATAAAATGAAAAGAAAAACTTAAAAAAATTCTAAGGAAATTATAATGATTCCCGTCCCGCGCTGACTCCGGCTGTATACCCTGTGGACCAGGCGATCTGGAGATTATAACCTCCGGTTTCCGCATCCACATCCAGAACTTCTCCGGCAAAATATACATTCCTGACCCTTTTCGACTCCATGGTCCCAGGATCGATCTCCCGGACGCTGACACCGCCCCGGGTAATAATGGCCTCATCAAATCCCCTGACCCCTGTAATATGCATGGGGACCGATTTCATGAGTCCTTCCATCCGCCTTCTCTCCTGCCGGCTTATATCCCGGACTTTTTTATCCGCAGGGATCTCGGCAAGGCCGAGAAAAACGGGCACCATCTTACGGGGAAGCATCTGGTCCAATACATTGGAAATGTTTTTATTCCGCCAGGTATCAAATTCCCGCAGGAATCTTTTCTCCAGCTGTTCCTCATCGAGAGCCGGCTTTAAGTCCAGCAGCAGCTTAAGGCTGCCCTGCTTAAGGGCCTTGGCCGCCTTAGCTGTTCCCAGCCGGGTGCTGGCAGTTAAAACCAGAGGCCCGCTGACCCCGAAATGGGTAAAAAGGAATTCTCCAAAACCCTCGTATATCTTCTTTTTTCCATCTTTTATCTGTATGGCCACATTTTTCAGGGAAAGCCCCATCAGATCTTTGCACCAGGCTTCTTTCATGACAAAGGGTACCAGAGAAGGCTCGGGTTCTTTTACGGAATGCCCCAGGTCACGGGCAAAACGGTAGCCGTCTCCGGTGGAACCGGTGGACCGGTAAGAATACCCTCCCGTGGCAATGATCAGGGAATGACCCGCGATCATTCTTCCATCTTTAAGTCTGACCCCTTTAAAGCAGGGAATATCTTCTTTATTCCTTTCTGTTTCTATCCCTGTCACCTCAGTATAGCAGCAGATCTCCACCCCGGCCCTGACGCAGGCTGCTTTCAGGGCCCGGATAATATCCGAGGAATGATCCGATACCGGAAACACCCGCTGACCCCGCTCCACCTTGGTCCTGACTCCTTCCTTTTCAAGGAAAGAAATCATATCCCGGTTGGTAAAACTGTGAAAGGCGCTATATAAAAACTTCGGGTTGGTAATTACATGGGTATGCAGCTCGTCCATGGGACAGGCATTGGTCACATTACAACGGCCCTTCCCGGTTATGAAAAGCTTCTTACCCGGTTTTTCATTCTTTTCAAACAAAAGTACCTGGTTATTTTTCGAGGAGGCGGAAATCGCGGCCATCATACCTGCCGCACCGCCCCCGACCACAATAATCTTCTTCATTTCAATCCTTACTGGGAGCTCCTGTTGTAAACGTCATATTCATTCCACAGCTCCTCCAGGGCCATCAGTCGTTTCTCCACGTCCTCCTTGCGGAGAAGAGCAATGGCTGTCACCAGTGCGTTTACTACGCTTAAGGGTCCCACCATGGAATCCACGATGGTCATAACATCGCTCTTTGCGATCAAAGTACAGTTGGCGTATTCCACAATGGGTGACTGGTAATTATCCGTCAGGGCAATGGTCCTGGCCCCATGGTTTTTGGCATACTGAAGGGCATATATGGTCCTTTTGGAGTATCTGGGAAATGTCACACCGAACATGACGTCGTTTTCCCCGATATTATAGATCTGCTCCAGTGTCTCGGAAGTGCTGTTGGCATCAACGATAAATACATTATCAAACATCATTTTCAGATAATATCCCAGCAGGCCGGAAAGGTAGGCCGCGCTTCTTGCACCCAGGATAAACAGTCTCTGGCATTCATTAATGTAACTGACTGCCTTTTTAAATTCTTCCTCGTCAATACCATTCTGTATCGTATCACGAAGGCGGTCAGCGTCCGTGTACATCACACTCTTCAGTACACCCTTCTCCTGATATCTTTTTGAGGATAAAGAAAGCCGCTGGACAGAGTTTGAATTTGTCTTGACGATCACCTGGATCGCCTTCTGCAATTCCGGATATCCATCGTACTCCAGCTGATACGCAAAACGAACCACCGTCGATTCACTGACCCCCGCCTCATTTCCAAGCTTGGAGGCAGTAAGGTATGCCGCAATATCATAATTATCTTTAATATATTCTGCCAGTCTTCTCTGTCCTTTACTGAAGTCCGGACTCTTCTTTTCAATTCTCTGTAATAAATTCAACTGTTCCAAATTCTGCTCCTCTTTTTACAATCGGAAAGGGAAGGGGTAAACCTTCCCTTTTTTTCGTAATGCATATAAACCCCTGCACTTTAAAGTCAGTGCAGGGGCTGCATATCATATATCAATCTCATACTCGGGGTCATGCGATTTCCGGTGATCGGAAATCGCAGAAATCCTGCATCGAAAATCAGATACTGTGTTACTTGCCCGGATAGACAAGGGCAGCCTCCACATCATAACCTGCCAGTTTATCCCGGCCATGCAGGCCTGCCAGTTCCATAAGAAAGATGATCTTTACAACCTTGCCGCCAAGTTCCTCTATGAGATCTACTGCTGCCCTGGAGGTTCCGCCTGTGGCAAGTAAATCATCCACCAGCACCACCCTCTGTCCGGGGAAAATGGCATCCTTATGTACCTCGATCTCCGCTTTACCGTATTCAAGGTCATACTTCTTGCTTACAGTCTCTCTGGGGAGCTTGCCTTTCTTGCGGACAGGAACAAAGCCTTTGTGCTTATTATATGCAATGGGCATTCCAAACAGGAACCCTCTCGCCTCAGTTCCAACGACCACGTCAAATTCCACACCTTCAAGAAGATGCATCATCTCATGGATACTGAGTTTGAGGCCTTCCGGATCCTGGAGAACGGAAGTGACATCACGGAACATAATACCCGGATGCGGATAATCAGGAATCGTCTTTACATAATCATCAAGCTTTCTCAAAGTATTCACCCTCTCGTTTCATAATCTTTTAAAAGATCTGCGCTTCAGAATACGTCACCATGCAGGACTCATATGGACTTTCCTGCATAACTTCATGCTCATATCATCATCAGTATAACAGAAATCTCCTGATTTTAACAGTATAAATTTATAAAAAACAAAAGAAAAACCGAAGTTTCTGTCTACTTTGACAAAATACCGGCCCTGACATTGACATTTCCGCACATATTTACCCCACTGCCCCTCAAATCTATGAAATGCTCTATCGCACAGGCGACTCCTTCCTCATCATTTGTTTTTGTAATATAATCCGCCGCCTCTTTCACGCAGTCCTCTCCATTTGCCATGGCGACTCCGATACCGGCTGCCTTTATCATGGAAAGATCATTGTTGCCATCTCCACAGGCCATGACCTGATGGGGTGCGAGTCCCAGGATTTTTGCAAGGCTCATAAGGGCGTCTCCTTTAGAGCAGGTATAATAATTGATCTCAATATTATTGGAAAGGGAATTGGTGGGAGCCAGGTCAGGAACAGTCAGTAATTCTTCATAAACCTCTTTTCTTCTTTCCAGGGAGGCAAAAAACATATTGATTTTTTCCACCGGAGCCCTGTTTATCTCCATCCACTGCCGCATACTGTCTATCCTGGTCCGGGAGCTTAAAACAAGCTTTTTGATATGAGGCTCAATATTATAATCTTCCGTATGATCATAAAACCTTGCCTCGCTCCATCCCCTGCCCAGGGCATAGAAATCATAATAAGTGCCAAACTGATCCAGATATTCAATCAATTCCATTGCCCTTTCCCAGGGGATACAGTTGCTGTATATCTCCTTATCCTCTTTCAGGTCATAAATACTGGCCCCATTGGAGAGGAGCATATAACGAAGCCCCTTGATTTCCCTGAGATAATCCGGGATGGCAGCCCTGGCCCGGCCGGTGGCGGGGAGGATCTGTATTCCCCGGGCCAGACAGGACTCCAGAATACTCTTGGTATGGGCTGTAAGTATTTTGTCTGTGGTCAGCACCGTTCCATCAAGGTCAAGGCCGATAAGACGAATATCGTATTTTTTATTTGTTTCCATATAAGTTTCTCCTGATTCAGACTCTTTTCCTGCTGAGCTGCCCGGAAAAATACTTTAAAGATCCTTGATCCATATAGCAAAGCTTCCGGTATTATTTCAGCCGAAACCTGTAATTCTTTATTATGATCTGAATGTTTCTCCGGTCTTTCCATACATTGATCTCAGGATAATAGGTACAGTCCATCAGCACATGATGCTTTTGACCTTCCCGCATTTTTAAATACTCCCGGGAACCGCAGATTTTCTCGACCTGCCTGCAGAACTCTCCCGCGTCCCCGAAATAGACTGCTTCCACAGGATAGCCTTCTGCGTCCTTAAGGTACAGCCTTATTACCCGGCCGCTGGTCCCTGCCTCCCGCAATCCTGCTATATAAAGACCCTTCTGGGCGAAAAGGGGTTTCCTGTTTTCTGTGCCGAAGGGTTCCATACGGTCAAGCTCAAAAATGAGTGCCTCACTTAGATAATTCACGGGGAGGGCAATATCGATATGTACCTTTTCTATGAAATCCTCCTCTGTGAGACTTGTATTGCTGTTGAGCTTTTCCCTCAGTTCTTCAATGCGGTCTTCCTGCATGGACAGGCCCGCCGCCATGGGATGGCCTCCATACTGGTCGAAGCATTCTCTGACCTTTGTCATCTCGTCAAACATGTGGTAGGCTTCTATGGAACGTCCGGATCCCTTCACCCCTTTCAGAGTTCTGGTCAGTACAAATACGGGTTTATTATACTCTTCCCGGATCCTTCCGGCTATGATGCCCGCAATACTCTCATGACATTCGGGAAGATAGACGACCAGCACCTTATCCTTATCATGCCCGGATTCCTCCAGCCATGCCCTGGCATCCTCTTCGCCTTTTTTTGTCATTTCTTTTCTTTCTGTATTTAAAGCGATCAGTTTTTCCGCCATTTCTCTGCAGCGAACCGGGTCCCGGCATAAAAGAAGCTCCAGGGCCAGCCTGGCTGTAGAAAGTCTGCCGGAAGCGTTAATACAGGGACCGATGATAAAGCCTAGATGCCAGGCCTTTATCTCCTTATCCTCCAGATGATTTCCCTCTATGAGTGCCTGCAGACCGGGGATCGGATCGGTCTGTGTCCCCTGCCGGTTTCTCTGAGGGCCTTCCTGCCGGTCTTGCCCCCAGGAACTTCTCATAGAAAAATCTCTCCCTCCACGACCGGAATTCATTCGCCTCAGGCCTTCTTTAACGATGATCCTGTTCTCTCCGGTCAGGGGCATAACATCACAGACTGTGGCAAGAGCGGCAATCTCAAGAAAGTCCTCTGCTTCCTGCATACTGATCCCGAAAGTACTATAGAGCACCTGGATAAACTTCAGGGCAACCACAGCCCCGCAAATGTTCTTGTGAGGATAAGAACAGGCTTCCTGCTTGGGGTTGATCACAGCTGCCGCCTCCGGCAGAAGTTCTTTCTTTTTCATATTCCCCTCTTCATCAGCAAGCTCCTCATAGGGAACATCGTGATGATCTGTGATAACAAAAGTCATTCCCATTTCATTTCCCAGGGCAATCTGGGGGCCGGCAGCAATCCCGTTATCACAGGTAATGATGGTGTCAACTCCCTCCTCGAAGGCCTGACTGATCAGATGCTCATTGATGCCATATCCGTCCTCCACCCGGTCAGGAATACGATAATCCACATCAGCACCACAACGTTTCAATCCCAGATACAGAATATAATTTGAGGAAACCCCATCCACATCATAGTCGGAGATGATCCGGATTTTCCTCCCGGACTCTATCTTACTCCTGATGGTCTCCGCTCCCTTCTTGACATCCTTTAACAGAAAAGGATCGGGTATATCTTTAAGACTTCCATGCAGATATTCCCTCATCCCGTCAGCATCCATAATATCTCTGTTTCTAATAAGCCGGGCCAGAACGGGACTGATATTCAGTTCTCTGGAAAGAGCGTTAAAATCTGCCCGTTTGGCAGCAATCATCCATTGTTCTTTTTTCATATAAACTCCTTAGGAGACAGGGGACGGTTCTCCCAGTATACCATGCTTTTTCCTCTTTTACAAAAGGGAACAAAATATTTTAGGATTTGACATTTATATTGCGTTCAATTATAATGATGAAAAAGAAAGGAGTGAAAAATATGAGTATTACCGAAGCAATTAGCTCTGTACTTCATAATTATGCCAATTTTTCCGGCAGAGCCCGGAGAAGTGAGTACTGGTACTGGACACTTGCTGTTTCTGTGATCAATTCTATTCTTACAACCATAGGGCAGAACAGCAATATAGCCTTGATTACCGGTCTGGCCGGAATCTTTTCCCTGGCCACACTTATCCCCGGTCTGGCTGTAGGCGTTAGAAGGCTTCACGACATCGGGAAATCCGGCGGATGGCTATTCATCGCACTTGTACCGATCGTTGGGTGGATTCTTCTCCTCGTGTGGTACTTCAGGGACAGCGATCCCGGTGACAACCAGTATGGGCCATGCCCGAAATAAAGTAAACGAAGGAGCTGTCGCATAAACAGTTATCACCTGATGGCCGGGATTTCATGTATGTTTCCATGGAATCCCGGCCATTTTAATATAACAATATGCCCATTCAAACCTGAATGGGCAAGAGCAGTTTGCGACGCTCCCTTTTCTATTCAGTATCGTCCGGTCTTCTTCTCAAAAACAGGATTATACCCATCAGCAATATGGGTATTGCCGCCGCAAATACCAACAGAGGATTATTTACTCCTGTGAAGATGGCCACCTGTCTGGTATTGGTGAATGCTATATCAGGATTTGAGGACAATCCGCCTGTGGCAGTTGTTCCTGTCTCTTCCGTTCCGTTATTGACCTTATATGTCGTCTGATAGCCGGCTGCATCTGTCCCGTTTTCCGTTATGGTATACTGCAGATTGCCGGGCAGATCCTTAAGGGTGATGGACTCACCATGTTTGAGGGTGACATTAGAAGTTCCGGCAACAAAAGTCAGCGTGCTTTCACTGGCAGTGTCATCCTGATCTGTAAAGATACAGGCAACACCTCCATTATAAACCGAGGACTCAGAATTTCTTAAGGCAATTGTAAAAACAAATGCTTTCGTTCTGTCACCCATATTACCGGATACTGTCTTAGACAAAGTCAGCTGTTTAGTTGAACGGGTGTTGGTCACAGAGCCTCCGGAATAAGTTAATCCAGTTTGTCTATAGTTATTCTTATCGCGGTAAACTATATCATAGTTTCCGGAAAGATCTTCATTATTAGTTGAATCCTTTATCTCACTCTCAGTCACATAATAGAGCCATTCGTTTCCACTGCCGTCATATTTAGGAAGATCACTCACGGTCAGTGTTCCATTTGACCATGATCCTGCCTGACGGGATACACCGTATACATCAATAACAGGTTCCTGTGTTTGGATTTCGGATGCCGTAATTGTGTAATCAGCAGAAAAGCTGTTGTCAATAACACCGGCTCTGGTTTTACGAGCCAGGTGCAAAGTGATTTTCTCTCCATCCGGCCATGTGTTACCCGACGTACCTGACCATCTCTTGGTCACAGTAAATACAGTAGTAGCTGGTTTGTTGGTAATAGTGCCATTGGGGGCGGCAAAATCCTGCTCCGGTTCATAGCCTGCAGGTGTACAGCTGATTTCCTTAACAAGATAATGCAGTAAAACACCATTACCGTCATATTCCGGAAGGCCTGTAAAATCAGCCTGCCATGCCATTTTTTCTCCGAATGTCCCTTCTCCCTCATCTGGTATACCATCAAGGACAATGTCGTTGACATTGTTGACCCAGGTGGCCGCAGACGAATCATTTCCGATATACGAATAGAGACGGAAGGTGGCTGAAGCACCATCGGGAATTGTAGCCCCGTCCCAGACCTTGGAAACACTGATGGAGGTTGATTTCACCTGATTCTTGATGGTCAGGCTGGTACCGCTGCCAAAGGAAGCATTCCCGTTTCCTGCGGATCCGGGGTAAATGGTGTCATATCCTTGGACAGAGTCAATCTCCATAACAGCATAGCGAATGTCATTTACAGTTACTTTTCCACTATCCGGATCTGTGATAATCTCCTTTTTGGGGAGATTTTTAAATACCGCACTTCCCGCAACATCTTCTCCATGCGCATCCTTTGTATTATCCAGTGTAATTGTCATACCCTGCAATGGAATAAAGAAGTTATTGGCATCCAGGGTACCCAGCTGAAAAACAACGTTTTTCCCAGATGGCCAGGAAACTGTTGAACCCGACGGAGCTGTCCACCGTTTATTGGCGGTAAGGTTTATGGTATCACGGTTATAGGCATTGGTAAGGCTAACCGATTTGCTTTCTCCATCCCTGATTTCCTGGGAGGTGACGGTAAATTCTACACCTTTAACTGTCTGAGGATTTTCTCCGTTTTCATCATAGACTGTAAATGATGAATTTGTGAAGTTGCCCGAAGCTCCATCAGCCCATTCATAATTGCCACGCCAGGACCAGTCAGGGTGGTTATCCATAATATTCTCGTTACCGTATTCCACCAGCAGGTATTCGCCGGCTGTCGCACCATTGGCAACCGTAAGCCCGGTTATCTCCACACCATTATTCATGCTTACCTGTGCATATGTGATTCCTGTGAAACGTGCATCTATGACCTTTGTACTTTGGCCTGTCGCCTGATCGGTCTCCTCAGTCATGATCGGCATATATATGGCTGGTTGATTTTCTTGCAATGTATCTTTACGGAATACCTGATAATGTAAATAGTTCTTCTCTGTATCGCTTAGTGAACAATTTCCATTAATCTCCTTGCTAAGACGCAAAGAAATACTTTCAGGTGTATTTCGTACTGTCATAGTATCATCCTGCAAGAATATATAATTTGAATAATCAGCCGTTTCATTATCCTGACAAATACTGAACACATAACAGTAGAAATTATCACTATGTGGATTCTGGTAATTAATATCATCACCATTTGTCGCTTTTCCTACAGGAGTTGTGATCTCGCGAAGACCGTAAACTTTTCCTTTTTCCAGATTCATACCGTCTTTTGTCTCGGTTAACTGAATTTCTGCATAACCATTACCATAATGTGTATTTCCGATGGTAAGATCATGAGTTGTAAAGACCGCATTATGTGTATCAGGCTTTGTCAAAATGACAGGTTCCCAGTCAGCTTCGGTATTCGAATCCCCTCTTTCATATGAACTATTTTTATACTCATATAACTGAAATGTTGCACCATTCAAACCTTTTTCCATATGACCGGATCCGTATTTTTTAATAAAAATACCGGGAGTATTGGCAGAAGATCCCCCTGCCCCTCCATGCTCCACATAATCCTCCACTGCTTTCTTATACTGCAGCATCCGGACCTCATTAGAAACAGGTACCAAAGCGGCTGTAGACTGTAAAACAGTTGCCTCGTACTCGATGACCACCTTGGTTTCATCAGGTATAGTAAAATAACCTATATTACCACTGTAGTCATAAGAAACTCTGGACGCTGCTTCTTCAGGCTCGGTGGTAATCCGGATACTGGTAAAATCAACTGACAGATTGGAACTGTATTCATCCTCTGCAGTGATATCATTTCCATCGTTGAGACGCTCTCCACCTTTGTTCAGCACTACACGGTATTTCATCACATAACGCTGAATATTCTCAGCAGATACATTATCGGGGGTATCTCTCACGGTCTGACTCCCAACGGTGGCATCCTGAAGTTGGATACGGTTGCCATCTAAAAGATCCAGATATGTCTCTGATGTTTTATCGATAGGCATAAAATCGTTAGTGATTCCAATCTTCACATTAGCGGAAGCAGAAATGCCACGTGCAGAAGCAGTGTTTTTGATATTAACTTTCGGCTCTTTACCGGCCTGGCCATTTGCCCGGGCCATCTCTTCAATCTGTCTGAGGGCCGCAAGATTCTTCGGGACCAGATAGTAGTCAATTCCGTAATATGGGAAAAGATTTCCATCCGGATCCTTGAAAAGAGAGTTAATCGTTACTCGAAAACCTGTCTCGGTTTTTTCTAAGGTACATCCATTATCTTCAGCCTTTCTATAATAATTTCTGTTATCATATCCAAAACCATAAGTGGCATAGTTTGGCTCAGTTCCATTATAATTGCTTTGACCTGAACTGATCCAGCCGTAATTCTTCGTACCAAATACTTTGGGAAAAAAAGTGTGTGACCATGTATTGGAATTATATGTCATCACTTTTTTTCCACCTTGAAAGTCATCGGAAGTCATTAAAGTCATTAAAGAGGTGTCAAAATTTTCCTCAATAACCAGAGGTTCGTCATATTTGATACCAGTGACTAAAACCTGATATCGGAAACAGGGGAACAAAGGCAAATCCTGATATTCCGGCATAGCACCCGTGTCAGACGAACTGGAAGATTTTACCTTGCAATCAGGATAATTCAAAGGCCATTTTTTCTTATAGTCGTATTGAACCGTCGTCGTGTCTGCTGTTTCCAGCACAGTTTTATAAACACAAGGCGGCATGGGTTCAAATTTATCTGTATCAAAGGCTCTGGTCACCAGGTTCCCATTACTGTCCGGAGTTTCAACAGCTATCCAGTTGACATGAGAAAAAATGCTGCTGTCCATTTTTGATGTTGAGAGAGTGTACTCCCTGGCTTTAGCAGCCCATGATTCAGGAAACTCGGTCGACAGTCTGACAGTGATGGTTCTGGATGGGGAGTCTCCGCCCGGATTACACAAACCTCCCTGGGTGCGGTCAGGATCTTTAAAAAACTCCAGAGTGAAATAATCGGATCCCCATTGAGAGGTGGCATCTGCAAAGTTCCTTTCGAGAACACAATCCCCTGGTTGATCCGGATAAAAAGAAGTTTTGGGATAACTGTCCCCAGTACGTCCATATTTTACCAGAAAAGTCTCATTTTCCTCCAGACCAACAACTTCGACCTTTTGCAGGCTTTCTTTGTACCAGGCTCCGGATCCGGCGGAATTGTTGATCCACTTACCCGGCAGGCTATCGCTGTACCAGGTTGGGACATTATTAACTGTTTTTGTACCTGAGTGCTCATGCAAAACAAGTCTTTGATAGTTCAGGGAGGCTCCTGAAACAGTCAGTGTTATTTCCCAGGTCACATGGGTGGAATCTACATTTGTGGCCTTTTTTGTGACGCCGATCCCAGAGTTTCCGGGGATCGGTAATACTGCGCGGTCACTGTCAACGCCGCCCTTGCCTTCAGCTGTATTCTCAGCGACTACGGTCTCTGTCTGGTTGTCCATATAGACAATTGTGTCATAAGTCAATACATAACGATATAGAGGATCCGTCTCAGGGATATGATATGTCCAGGTAACATCGTTGGCCAGATCTACCCTCAAGTCCTCCCAGCTAAGCTGACGAGTCTCCTGTAATATGTTGTCAGCTGTATAACACCTGACAAGGACACCATCCCCATAATATCTGGAAAACGACTGAATCGAAGGAGAAATTGTATCAGTAATATCGGTATCAGCAAGCGGGTACTGAGCCCGTTTATTGGTTTCAACTTCCCAGGTCAGTATGTAACTGTAGTTGCCGTTAATCGTCTCCCTTCGTTTATTAATGACATTTTTCTCCAGATCTGAAAATTCAATATTAGTTTCATGATATATGGCAGTATTGTCCAGTCTATAACTGTCACCGTAAATTTGTGCAGTATTACCAGTCTCCTCAAAAGATGGGTTACCGCTAATGGCAATTTGGGCATAATCTACGCTTGCTGAATATTTAAACACCAGACAATCGCCGTCATTCATGGCCGGAATGACTACATTAAAGCTGTTGCCGGTCTTCTGGGTAATCTGAGGCGTAGTTCCGGCACTGTTGATGGAATTCGCGGCCTCAAAAACAATTCCACCATTATGGGATCCATCTACCAGATAGGTCAGAGCACTGCCCATTGTATCAGTCAGGGTAATATCACTGGTGGTACCATCAGAAGTTACTGTGACAGTATAATCAATAATACCGGTATCTTTGTCATAGCTGCCCTCCTTATTGACTTTTGCATTATGCAGATCTTCCTTACGGATAGCAACGTCTTTTCCGTTGATAGAAAGCACATGTGGCTCCTCGTCGCTAAAAACACCATTGATGGTAATCTTCAGTTTTGCCTGAGATGAATCACGGAAAAAAGCCCAATGGGTAGTGTCCTGCCAGTTCCAGACCAGTTTGAGGAAAGAATGAGTCTTTCCATCAGCGCCGGTATCCTGAATGACGGAAACTATGTTGTCGGCCAATACGCCTTTTCGTCCAAGGTTTACATTCAGGGCCATTTGAAAATCAGATGGAACCACAAATGCATCAGGCAGCTGAAAGAGCATATCCGGAGGATTCGTTTCCGGCGTATCAAATTGTAATCCCGACCTTTCTGCAAAGTTCAGCTCCAGGGAATATTGCATCCCTGCTTTAAATTCAATGACTGTATCGTCATCTACTGTATCATCTGAAAAAACTGTATCTCCAACTGTAATCTTCCAGTTTGAAAGAAAATCCTCCAGATCGGACGATACCGAAACGTTCTGATCATCGGTGATCTCGATCACCATTTTATAACCATCATTAAAAGTGATGGTCATCTTCTCTGTGCTGTTAAATGGTTTCAGACTCTTAATGACCCAATCCGTCTCATCATCATAACGGGAAAAAGAGATCAGACTATCATTTGTAAAATCAATACGCTCCACATCCGCGGCATCCCTCTTAATGGAAAGCTGATTAAACAGCTCAGAAAGAAGCATGGTGGAACCACCGGGCATGTGATATTCCTTACCTTCATAATAATAATCCACTGTATAGCGTACCGCATAAGAGCAAAGCTCTCCGGCATCAAATTCTACTGTGCGTTTCTTTTCATCAATTTCAATATCGTCGATCCGTTCAATCAGATCATCACCGTCTGTTTTTTTGGAGCAGCTGAACACCTCAACGTTATTAATGACGGCATTTTTATCCTTTTCTTTTATGGTCAGGGTCAGGGAGGTATTACCTTCCACCTGCTCGGCTGTTTCTCCTTCTTTGTCACAAAAACTCAGGTCAACAGTGCGCACTTCCCCCTCATAATCTTTTATAAGTTCGGAAAAAAGCTTCTTATCCCTGGTATCTCCTTCCAGATGAAGCTCTGTGCTGTCTGCCGGTGAATCATCTACAATAAAGCGGCTATCCGGGCTGATCCGGGCCTCAACAGCCATTGTTTTATCTTTATATTCAAAAAGGGTTTTCCGGGCTGTAGTTTCTTCCGTCTGCTCAATGTATTCGGATGCTGGCTTTTCTTCAGTAGCAGACTCTGATTTGGCAGCAGACCTATCATTGCCGGACTCTGATTTATCGGATGAGGAAGAGTCTTCTTCCTTATTTACAGATTCCTTACCCTTATTACTTTCATTATTATCAATGTTTTTGTCCTGTGTATTATCTTTATCAGTTTTTTGGTCGGAAGCTTTTTCCCCAGATGAATCCTGGTCGGCCTGACTACTGCCTTCCTCTTTTACAGAAGTGGGATCATCCTTTTCTTTTTTTTCGCTATCATTTTTGCTTTCTTCTTTTTGATCAGCTTCCTCCTCAGAATCCTTTTCTTTGTTATCTTCCTTTGAAGATGAGCTATCTTCCTCCTGGGAAGAATCCTCCTTCTTATTATTGACAGAATCTTTTTCAGTTGATTCTTCAGGTGAAGATTCTGCTGCACTGCTGATCTGAAATTTATCCGCAGGACCTGTCTTTTCATCCACTGCAGTAACAGGAGTCGATGTAAACAGCAATAATACAGCGACCAGCACTGCGATTATTCTCTTTAATTCAGGCATAACATAAACTCCTTCCCTTTCGTGTATTTTTTGTTACTTGTTAATTTTTGATTTTATTACCCTGTCCACAGAAATATAATTAAATATTGACAACATAAACAGTCCCGCTGACGCAAGAATGGCTATAAAGAGATACCAGTCCAGTCTGGTATCATCGCTGGTTTTTGGCTGATGTCCGGATTCATTATCTTTATCGGAATCGCTGTCATCATCCTTACCTGATCCGGAACGTCCGGAAGTTCCTTTTGATTTCTTTTTAGAAGATTTTTTGGAGCCTTCTTCTGTATCTGTGGACCCTGTGGTGCCTTCCTGGGCCCCTGTAGTCCCCTCTTGTGTTTGTCCCCCGGATGATTCGGTCGTTGTCCCTTCAGACTCCCCGGGGATTGTTGCTGATGACGAGGATGTATCTTCTCCGGAATGGTCTCCCATATTCCTGAAGCTTAACCGGCACCTCCTGACAGATTGGGTATCTTGATCAGAGCCGGGATCAGTGTCAGATGGAGCATATTTTTCTCCATTTTCCGGATTATACACCACAAGGCTGGTGCGAAGCTCTCCATTGTCATCGGTTACATAGATTTTCACATCATAAACTGTTGAATCATACTGGATGTCTCTCCCATCCGGTTCGATCTTTACCGAATAGGTGAACTCACCCACATGGTCAAAGACAATATGAAAGGCATCCGATCCCCCATCCTTGAGCGTCAGCTTGCTTTGCTGCGGCTGGGGACAGTTTTCTTCCCCGGAAATCACAGCTGTTCCGCCATTCTGAATGTCTATCCAGATATCCGCACTGACAGGTACATAAGCTGCAAAACAATCCACTTGCAGCAGAAACAGCAGTACAAATATAAAACTGATTCCAAAGGCAGGAAACCATTTCATAGTAATCATCCTTATCCGGGAAATCTTTTTAAGCTCCCTATTTGTGAGAAATATCACTTAATGTACCAAACACGATCATTCTCTCTATGTCATCGGCGGACTGGCAGGTAGAGAGGGCCAGAATGGAGTCGTTTCCCTGGGCCTCCTCCGGTTCATAGATGGTCGCATTTTGTTCCAGATAAGCCAGTAACTCCTCTTTCTTTGTCTCTGTTGGGTTGAAGATCAAAGTATCACTGGCCGGCGCCTTAGCGCAGGCAAAAATATTAATGGAATAGTTCTTTCCGGAAGTGGTTATCAGAGTTCCTTTTCGGTGGTTCCTGAAAAAAACAGGATCAATATACTCATCCAGCACACCGAACATGGCCCCATATTCCATATGATGACCATAAACCATGGAATAGTCATCGGAAAAATCCGAACTGTTTCTGCTGTCAAGAAAGATAGAACCTGACAGAGAAAAGTCGCCGTAGGGATCCTTGTTTATATAGGTATCGTTGGTTTTCCCCTGCATCACGGGATAATCGATCCTGGTATTCTCCACAGTCAGCCAGGCCACACAATCCGGCGACAGTTCCTTAAGGGGATCTGTCCCCTTGTCAAGGTCGGGCTTGTATTTCAGGATGCTGGTATCATTTGCGTTCAGATAGACATTTACGGCATCCACCATGGCATAGAAACAGATCAGAAAGAGAATGAGGCAGAGGAATGCGACAACCCGGTTGACGGTGGTGTCAATCAGCTGGATTGTTTTGCGCAGCATGCCTATGCCTCCTCTCCTGTAATTATCTTAAAGGTGGTTGGTTATTAAAGATCGTATCTTCTCTGGTTCCCTCTGGCTATCAGGGTGATTCCGAGAGCGCCAAAGAGCAGCATGCCGATGGCGAAGGGGGCGATGGTGAAGATGATGCCGGTGGGTATGATGCCGTTACGGGTGTTGGTAAAAGCAACAGAATGATCGGCATCAGCCAGTGTGATTGGGCCGTAACTGCTTCCGCTTACAGAGCTCCCGGAGTCAACGACATGTGTGGCCGTATAGTCCTGGGCATCCTCTGATACGGTACAGGTTGCATCTTTGTTAAGTCCCTGAACCTTTAATGAACTACCATCTGTCAGATCATAGGTGCCTGTAAAAGTTCCATCTGAAGCAACAGTGATAGCAGTCGGATTGTTGGTAACCTTAGTCGCTACAATTGGATAATCACCGGGAATCGCATTGGCGATGGACAGGGTAAAAGTAAATCTTTTATCTTTATCCCCCTGGTTACCGGTGATTTCCTTTTTAAACTCAAAATCACACTGAGTAATGGTGTTTGTAAAGTCTGCACTCTTTACATTAGGTTCAGTTTCATATACTCCGTTAGTACCGATGTTTGTTTGAGCATTACGAAGTACATAACTATCAACACTTAATGTATTTGTACTGGGATCAGCCACAACAAAAACGTCCAGAAAACGAGGAGTTTCATCATATGTAACACCCGGCTTTCCTCCATTAGTCTCGTTGATCACATACCGGTAGACTCCTGGTTTAGTAAAAGAATTAACTGGAAAATCTACAGTGACATTTTTTTGAACATATTTTTTCCCGCCAGTCGGGCTGGTCGGATCCGCATCAGTCGGCAAACCAAGCCTTGTATTTGCAGTATCCGAATTTGTAAATACCGCATTCCCGATGGTTGCTGTGATATCACTGGCCAGAATCTCAATGGTTGATGCTGTCGCAGCCACCGGAGTTCCTCTGGTTATTGTATAACCAAATGTAATATCCGGTATATTTGCATCACTATTCACCACCAGATTCTTTGTAATTGTGGTTGATCCTCCTATGTGTGTATAAGTTGTTGCCGCCTCCACCGGCGGTCCGCCCAGGGCTATAACCATTCCCAGCATCAAAGCCACCGTCATAATAATTGAAGAAATCCTTTTCATCGTGTGTCCTCCTTAAGATAAAAAAAGTTTATTAATAGTTACGAGACAAGTCATCTCAATTCAGGTTCATAAGTATACTGCTGCCTTCCTTTGCCGGGCTCTGCGATCCGCCGGAGCCTTCAGAAGCCCCTCCTGCGTATAATCAGCAGGACAGGTCCCTTTACGTCTTTTATGTCAATACCGCCAAAGGTCCGGCTGTCATTGGTATCGGACCGGAAATCATTGAGGATAAAAACCTGACCCTCCCCCACTGTGCAGGGATAGGATATGCCCGAGTCCTCTGCCGGGCGGGTGGGATAGAATACTTCCTCAGCCGGGGCAATGCCGTTTACAGTCAGCGCTCCCTCTTTGGTGATATTGATCTCCATGCCCGGCATGCCGATGACCCTGCCTGTACACAGCTTTCCGTCCTGCTTATAGAGTACTGCGGCATTCAGATAGGGGCGATGGACCCGCAGGCTGATGACCAGGTCGCCATCCTTAATGGCAGGAAACATGTTGTTGCCATAATGGATGGTGAGTCCCAGGACAAAAGTCAGCATGGCCCAGACGGACACGGCTATTACTATGAGTTTTAATAATAATGCCACAAACAGCTGGCCGCTGCTTCTTCTGCCGGGTTTTCGGGAGACAGGGGACGGTTCTTTGTCTCTTTCTGATATTTTATCGGATGCACCTTTAGCCTTTTGGGGAACATAGGACTTATCCTGAGTTCCAGGGACAGTATTCTCAGGGGATGATTCCATATAATCTGCCATAAAAGCTCCTCCGATAAAATTCCTGACTCCTGTCTGCCCTAAATAATGCTGTCATAGTAATCAGTTCCATGCCCTTTAAATAATAGTCAGATACAGGATAACATATTCAACCTGTTAACACAAGAAAAAAGAGACAAAGGACCGTCCCCTGTCTCTTTTTTTTATCTCTTATCTGAAACTGTTATAGGATTGCTTCCCCTTAAGGCTTTTTCCTTTTATGGCTGCCAGTTCTGTCACTGTCACCGCTTCATATCCTGCCTTTTTCAGATTCTTGCAGATCTTTTCTGCCGCTGCGGCAGTGGAATCATGAATATCATGCATGAGAACGATCTTCCCGTCCCCGGCATCTGCCTTAACAACCCTGACCAGCCGGCTTTTATTCCTGTATTTCCAGTCCAGAGTATCTACAGTCCACATGATATTGGGTCTTTTCATGACCCGGAGCACACGACTGCTGACAGCACCATAGGGTGCCCTGCCCAGAGAAGGTTTTCCTCCGGTAATCTTCTTTACCCTGCTGTCAGTGTCAGAAAGCTGTTTTCTGATACTGCTGTCAGAGATTCCAGTATATTTGGGATGACTGTATGAATGGTTGCCGATCTCACATCCCAGGGCTTTTTCCCTTTTCAGTACTTTTGCCGTCTTCTTTCCGACGTTTTCCCCAACCACAAAAAAAGTAGCTCTGAAATTATACTTCTCCAGTACATCCAGAATTTTTCCGGTGCTTACCGTTCTGGGTCCATCATCGTAGGTAAGGGCAATATGTTTCTTCTTTCTGTTGTAGCAAACCACGTCCTCCTGGCGGATATAGGCAGTTTGTTCTTTATAACTGATCTGATACCAGTCGCCGCGCCGGCCCTGAGGAACCAGCTTTTTCCCAAAGCCCACTTTCTCAAGAATTTCTGCCTCTGTCTCATCCTGGAGATAAATACCGGCTTTGTTTTTTATCACGGCCAGCCTGCAGTTTTTGCTTACTGCCGCATATTGGTTCTGGTCCGGGTCGTCCTCCGCAAAAGATACTGTCGATATCAGAAGGCAGAACAAGGCTGCCAATAGAATACACCCGATTATCTTTTTTGACATAATAGTTACATTAATCATACATTACCTCCTTCTTAATAAATCCCATGCCGGGTCTTCTGGCACCACAAGAGTTTATAAGTCCCCCGCACGGCTCCGTGCTCTGCATTGCGACTGGACTTATGCATAAATACTATTTTATTCTATATGCGGCCACTACAAATCGCCCGTCTTCTGTATGATAGCTGCAGGTGGAAAGTAAAAGCAACTGGGCAGGGTATTGGGGAGCAGAGGGAGTACTGATCACTGACATACGCCTGATGCTTTCCACCGTATCCTCATATTCCTCCTGGCTGAGATCTCCGATCTCTTCGTAGTATTTAAAGACATCATCCCGGTCGGCATTGACTTTAGTCTGAAAAGCAGCAAATACACGATAGACGCGTTTCTCCTCAGGAGTTATAAAACGGATGTCTTTGTGACTGACCGCATACTCATAATCACCATATTTATCCAGACCGCCAAACATGGTTTCGTTGCTCATGTTATGTCCGTAAATAATGAAAGACAGGCTGTCCTCATGACACCCCCCGCCTATAAATAAGCAGCCTGAATATGATTTCTCCCCTTTGAAATCACGGTGTAAATAGTATTCAGGATCATCTTCTGCTGACTTCATCACGGGATAGTCGATCTCTGTGTCGGCAATACTTAACCAGCCGGTAAAATCACTGTTCTCTTCAGCCAGTTCCTTAAATGGGGATAAAGCCTGATCAGAAGAATTGTTTTTGCTATCCTGTCCCTTGTCTCCCTTATTAGCTTTCTGATCATCAGCCGTGATATGGATGGCCTCTCTTAATCTGTTAAAATCATTTTTTTCCCGGCGCAGAGGAATGTAGATCAGCATGGCCCTGATGAGGGCATAACACAAAATAACTATCAGAATAAAAGCGGGAATAATAAAGAATAATGATCGTTTATCTTTCATGTGCTGATCCTCCAGAGAGACAAAAGGAGACGGAGAACCGTCCCCTGTCTCCTCGAGAAAGTCCCCTGTCTCCTTTTATCTACTTTATTTCTTTTTCTTCTTTTTGGATTTTTTGCGGGTTTCCCTGGCCTCTTCAATCTTTTTGGCCTTGTTCTTCTGGCTTGTCTTAGACATCATATACCAGAAAGGTCCGGTGATGCATACTGAAGAATAGGCACCGCATACCAGGCCACACATCAGAGTCAGAGTAAACTCCTTAATGGAGGCCGGGCCGATCAGATAAAGGATAAACACTGTGATAAAGGATGTCAGTGAGGAATTCACTGTCCTGGTCAGGGTCTGGCTGATACTGGAATTCACCACGAAGTCAAGCCCTTCCTTCATCATCTGGTTGTTCTTCATGTTCTCACGGATACGGTCAAAAATGATGATGGTGGCATTGATAGAGTATCCGAGGATGGTCAGCATGCAGGCAATGAAGGTATTGCCCACAGAGAGCCTTACCACAGAGTAAACCGTAAATACCACAAATACGTCATGAAGAAGTGCAATTACCGCACTGGCGCCAAACTTCACATCCTTAAACCGGATAGCGATATAGATCAGCATGAAGATGGTGGCAACTACTACGGCCACGATGGCGTCATTCTTCATCTCGGCAGATACACTGGCGGTGATCTCCTGAGTCTGGTAATCGGAGATCTTATAAGTATCCTTCAAAGCTTTCTCCAGGGTCTCACGTTCTGCCACGGTAAGCTCGTTGGTCTTAACAACCAGCTGGTTGGAGTTAAGGACCTTCTGGCTCTGGACGGTCTTGACATTGACCGCCTCCTTCACTGTCTGGCAGATCTGGGCATCCAGCTCGTTGGTCAGCTCCTGATCCAGGGTCATGGTGACGGCTGTACCGCCGGAGAACTCCAGGTCATAGTTCAAAGGCTCGCCGAATTTTCCTTTATTAATGGGCATCATGACAAAGCCGATAATGATCACAACCAGAGAAGCCGCAATACAGAACTTGCTGGCTTTGATATAGTTCATCACCTTGAAGGGCTTTGCCCTGCCGTAGAATTTCTCGTCCTGCACGCCGAACTCGTAGAAGGCCAGCATCAGCTTCTTGGTCAGGAAAAGTGCTGTGAACATGGATAAAATGATACCGATGGCCAGTGTCTGGGCGAAACCTTTAACAGTACCGGAACCTTTTACCCACAGAACCGCTGCCGCGATCAGGGTCGTAATGTTGCCGTCAAGGATGGCGGATAAGGCCTTATCATATCCGGCATAGATGGCATTTAATACACTCTTGCCGGAAGATATCTCTTCTTTGATACGGGTAAATATAATAACATTGGCGTCTACCGCCATACCGATGGATAAAAGCACACCGGCGATACCCGGGAAGGTCATGGTGGCATTAAAACCGTTGATGGCCAGCAGGTCAAGAACAGCGTATCCAAACAGGGCGACGCCGGCAAGGAATCCCGGAAAACGGTAAATAATGGTCATAAAGAGGAAAATGACGATCAGGCCGATGAGACCGGCACGTAAGCTGGACTGGATGGCATTCTGTCCCAGCTTGGCCCCTACTACCTGGGACCGCATTTCCTTTAAGGTCAGGGGAAGGGCACCGATCCGGATGGTGGTGGCCAGTTCTTCCGCCTTCTCATAGCTCTCCATGTTCTCAATGACACATTCACCGTTTGTAATGGCGGACTTGACAGTGGGAGCACTGACCACCTCACCATTATAGTAAATGTATATAGGCTTGTTGATATTGGCAGCTGTGGCTGTTGCAAAGGCCTCTGCGCCGGTGGCGTCCATGGAAAGCTGAACCACATAATTCTTCATGCCGTTTTCTGTCTGGGTTCCTGCTTCCGCGCTCTTGATATTGGCACCGGTCAGGACCTCTGTCCCATCCTCCAGCTTGAAGGAAAGGTCACCGGGTTTACCCAGCTCCTCCAGAATGGTGTTGGCATCTGTGACTCCGGGGATCTCAACTGTGATACGGTTGGAGCCCTCCTTATAAACCTCAGACTCGGTACTATAGCCTTCCACACGCTTCTGCAGACGGTAGATGGTATCTTCAATATCCTTATCGCTGGGGTTTTTGTCCGTCACTTCATAGGTGATACTGACACCACCCGCCAGATCCAGACCTAACTCGATGTTCTTTGCTGAACCCTTATGCTGCTTGCCAAGGCCGACCAGCACAGTATATACACACACTGCCGCCAGGACTGCGATGACAAGCATCGTCATGATCGCACTCTGTCTGGGATCAGCCTTTCTTTTCTTATTTGTCGCCATGTTACTCTTCTTCTCCTTCCTGGGCAAGAGCCGCCTTGATCATGATGGCGCACTCCACTCTCTTTCTTTCCATCTCACAGCTCAGATCATAAGTATCATTGATCCCGCCGTGAAATTTATATGAATTGGCGGCACAGCCGCCGCTGCAGTAGAATCTGGCAAAGCAGTCCCTGCATTTCTCTCTGGTATAAACATTACAGGCACGGAATTCATCACAGATATCAGTGCGCTGAATGCCTTCAAAAACATTTCCCAGAAGAAACTCCGTCTCCCCTACGAACTGGTGGCAGGGATAAAGATCTCCCCAGGGTGTTACGGCCAGGTACTCCGTGCCGCTGCCACAGCCCGAAAGCCGCTTGGCCACACAGGGGCCGCCGGTCAGATCGATCATAAAATGGAAGAAATTAAACCATTTTCCTTCTTTATGCCGCCTGACCATCTCCCTGGCCAGTTTGTCATACTCTTTAAAAATCTGCGGCAGATCCTCCTCCCTTAAGGCATAGGGCTCCTCCGGGCAGCCTACCACAGGCTCCATGGAAATCTGCTCAAACCCGGCATCCGCCAGATGGATGACATCCTCGGAAAAATCAAGATTCTTCCTGGTAAATGTACCTCTTACATAATACTTCTGCTGATTCCTTGATTTGGCGAAGCGGATGAACTTCGGCATGATGATGTCATAGCTGGACTTGCCGTTCCTGGTGGGCCGCATGTAGTCATTGACCTCTTTCCGGCCGTCGATGCTCATGACCACATTGTCCATCTCTTTATTGGCGAAATCCATGATCTCGTCATTCAGAAGGACCCCGTTGGTGGTCAGGGTGAAGCGGAAATGCTTGTCATGCTTTTTCTCCAGGCTTCTTCCGTAGCGGACGATTTCCTTTACCACATCAAAGTTCATGGTGGGCTCGCCGCCGAAAAAATCCACCTCCAGGTTATGACGGTTTCCGGAATGGGCCACCAGAAAATCCAGAGCAGCCCGTCCCACTTCCTCACTCATGAGGGAACGGTCGCCTTTATACTCTCCTTCTCCGGCAAAGCAGTAGCGGCAGGCAAGATTACAGTCATGGGCAATATGAAGACAAAGTGCCTTGACCACCGTCTTCCTGTTTTTTACCTCATCAATATAATCCTCGTAGATGTCCTCCGTAAACAAAAGTCCTTCTTCTTTTAACTGAAGGACCTCCTGATAAGCCTCCTCTATCTCATGATCATCGAAGGACAGCTGCTGCTTTATTTCATCCGGACCCAGCTTCTCAAAAAGCCCGATCACATCATAGGTCACATCATCCACCACATGGATGGCTCCGCTGCATACGTCCATGACGATGTTAAATCCATTGTTCTTATACTGGTGTACCACAATACTATCCTTTCAGCTAAGTGAGAATCCCTTTTATGAATCTCGGAAGCAGGATCCTCTTCAGACGTGTAAAAAAACGCACAACAGATAGGGTGAACAGGTATCTGTTCACCCTATCTTAAATAAGCATTATTCTAATTATTTATTATTCTCACAGGTCTGGTTGCCTACTGTACAGGATGTCTTGCAGGCTGACTGGCAGGATGTCTGGCATTCACCGCAGCCGCCCTTACACATGCTGCCTGCGTATGTCTTCTTACCGGTAAGTGTCTTAACACGTTTCATAACAGTGCCTCCTTGCATATTTTCTTCAGGAATACCGAATCCGGTATGTACCGGTATGGAAATCGACATTCCTCTGCCTAGTATATCATAAAGGAATCTTAAAGAAAAGTTTTTTTTCAACTTCTTTTTCATCTGAAACAGAATTGCCCGGCTGTCAGCTCAGCATGCCTCCCAGCATCCCTCCGGCAAGGCAGGAAATGACAGAGGTTATGGTGCTCACCGGCTTTAAGGGCAGAGGGGAACCGGTGGTTTTTCTGACCATAAGCAGGATACCGCAGTATAAAGCACCCACCAGCAGTCCCCACAAAAATCCTCTTATCTTATTCCTTTTTCCGCACAGATAGCCGCCTGCTATACAGGAAAGTATTCGTATGGCATTCAGGATAATTCTTTCCGCTCCGGCAGATACCTTTCCCTTAAGCATAAGCCAGGCAGTCAGGGCTATAAAGACAGCTGTGATCAGGACAGAAAAGAGAACAGACAGGAAAATGTTGATACCGTAAGCCAGAACCTGTTTATTTACTGATGTTTTCAATAGGATCATCCCTGTACTTTTTTAACAGTATATGCCCCTGCTGATATGATTTAGAACAAAGTCCCCAAGGGGATATCAATTTCCCCGGTCCCGGAATCATAAGGAGAGCGCAATATCCTATGATAAAACAAAAAGGCCGCTCCCAAAGATGAAAACTCTCCGGAGCGGCACGGCAATTCCTTATTATTCTTCCTCTGTTTTAGTCAGGTTCGGCTTTTCTACTGCCGCGATGGAATCCTTCTGCATGGGGATACGGCAGTTCCTGTTGTTTCCGAACTCTACGATAACAGTGTTATCCATGATATCGATGATGACTCCATAGAAACCGCTTGTGGTGAGAACGCTGTCTCCCGGCTGCATGGATGCATGAAGCTCCTCGGCTGCCTTCTGCTGTTTCCTCTGGGGACGGATCGTCATGAAATAAAGAATTCCTCCGAAAATCACGATATAGAAAACA
Organism: Eubacterium sp.; assembly: GCA_017433295.1. Classification (GTDB taxonomy): domain Bacteria; phylum Bacillota; class Clostridia; order Lachnospirales; family Lachnospiraceae; genus Anaerobutyricum. The sequence goes on along the minus strand of JAFRHL010000040.1, from coordinate 56,843 downwards.
ATCATCATCAACTGTCCCTGATTACCGGCACTTAATAACATAATCAACCTCCAATTACTGTTTATTAATCGTTGCTCTGTGCTAATAAATGTATCCCGGAATAAAATTTTTATCCGCGGCAGACATCTGATCAGCAGTATATTTAATCCTCCGGAGTACGAAAACCCTCCAGGGTGGATCTCTTAAATTCTTTATAGCGGTGTTCTTCTATCGCCTGCCGGATCTCCTCCATCAGGTGGTTGTAGAAGTACAGGTTATGCAGCACGCACAGCCTCATGCCCAGCATCTCGTTTGCTTTAAGCAGGTGCCTGATATATGCCCTGCTGTAGCTCCTGCAGGCGGGGCATCCGCATCCCTCCTCTATAGGACGGTGGTCAAGCTCATGCTTTTTATTAAACATGTTGAGCTTTCCATGGTGGGTGTAAACATGTCCATGCCTGCCGTTACGGGAAGGATATACGCAGTCGAAGAAGTCCACGCCCCGGTCTACGGCCTCGATAATGTTGGCCGGGGTACCGACGCCCATCAGGTAGACCGGTTTATCCACGGGCAGATAGGGGACTGTTTCATCCAGAATATGATACATCTCCTCATGGGTCTCACCGACGGCAAGACCACCCACGGCATAACCGCTAAGGTTAAGCTCCGCGATCCGTTTTGCATGTTCAATACGGATGTCTGCATAAACGCCGCCCTGGTTGATACCGAAAAGCATCTGGTGGGGATTCACCGTATCCGGCAGCCTGTTCAGTTCTTCCATCTTCACCTTACAGCGTTCAAGCCATCTGGTGGTCCGGTCCACTGACTCCTTAATATAGCTCTTCTCCGCCACGCTGGACGGGCATTCATCAAAGGCCATGGCAATGGTGGACCCCAGATTGGACTGGATCTGCATACTCTCCTCGGGCCCCATGAAAATATAATGACCATCTATATGGGACTGGAAGGTGACCCCTTCCTCCCTGATCTTCCGAAGCCCTGCCAGAGAAAACACCTGAAATCCGCCGGAATCCGTGAGAATGGGCCTGTCCCAGGACATGAACTTGTGCAGGCCGCCGTACTCCTTGATCAGCTTATCTCCGGTCCTGACATGAAGATGATAGGTGTTGGACAGTTCCACCTGGGTACCGATCAGCTTCAGGTCATCGGTACTCACAGCACCCTTTATGGCTCCCACAGTACCCACATTCATAAATACCGGGGTCTCCACCGTGCCGTGAACTGTCAAAAGGCGGCCTCTCTTGGCCAGGCCGTCCCGTGTCAATAATGAATACATAATATTACCAGCTCTGTATTGTATAAGTCCGCTATTTGCATACGCAGACCATTCTATCACAAAGGAAATGCTTTGTCGAGACTATTTTTCAGCGATTCCTGCGAAATAATTCTTTACATTTTCCATCCTGCTGCTCATATTTACCAGGAGCAGGTCCAGCAGGGTGACCGCAGCCATGGTCTCCACCACGACCACTGCCCGGGGAACTATAATAGGATCATGACGTCCGCCGATCTGTGTCACCGTATCCCTGCCCTCCCGGGTCACTGTGTGCTGGGGGCGGCCTATGGAAGGAGTCGGCTTAAATGCTGCCCTGAACAGGATATCCGAACCGTCACTCATCCCACCGAGCAGGCCTCCGGAATGGTTGGTCTTTTTTACGATCTTATCCCCTTCCATCATAAAGGGATCATTATTTAAAGACCCGGAAGACCTGGCTGCCGAAAATCCATCTCCGATCTCGAAACCCTTTACCGCTCCGATTGACAGGACCGCCTTTCCCAGGCTGGCGGAAAGCTTGTCAAACACAGGCTCCCCCACACCCGCAGGCACACCTGTAATAATACATTCCACCACGCCTCCGGCAGAATCCTGCTCCTGTATCATCTTCTCAAGATATTTTCCGGCTTCCTCTGCCGCCTTTGCATCAGGCATATAAAGGGCATTCTCGTCCCGGACCTTTTTGTCAAATCTTTGGGGGTCAACCGTAACGGGGCCTATGGATCTGCTATAGGCAAATACCTGTATTCCCAGCTCAGCTAATACTTTGGCCGCAATGGCGCCTGCCGCTGTTCTTCCTATGGTCTCCCTTCCGGAAGACCTTCCTCCCCCCCGGTAATCTCTGAATCCGTATTTCATATCAAAGGTGTAATCCGCATGTCCCGGCCTGTAGATATCTTTGATGGCCGAATAATCCTTTGATCTCTGGTCTTTATTATAAATAATCATGGAAATGGGCGTTCCCGTGGTCCGCCCTTCAAAAAGGCCGGACAGGATCTCTACCCGATCGCCTTCCTGCCTCCTGGTAGTATATTTTGACTGTCCCGGTTTCCTCCTGTCCAGATATTTCTGTATATCTTCCTCACATAAAGCCAGTCCCGCCGGGCAGCCGTCCACCACGACGCCGACCCCTTTTCCGTGGGTCTCACCCCAGGTGGTGATGCGGAATAGGGTTCCCATGGATGATCCGGCCATCTTAATTCCTCCTATGACTTGTTATTTATTCGTAATGTACTTATTTTCGTAGTTTAGATTAATCCTCTTCCAGCATAAACATCAATATGGACAATACTGCCATTCCGGCGGTCTCCGTCCTCAGGATCCGGTGTCCCAGGGTAATGGGGTGGGCCCCGGCTTCCACGGCCCGGCTCACTTCTCCTTCATCAAAGCCCCCCTCCGGCCCGATAAATATGCCGGCACTCTTTTTGCCTTTTACCGATGAAAGCACCTGTCTGGAATGGCTGATTCCTTCTGCATCCTCATAGGGAAGCAGTACCAAATCAAGCTTTTCAGCATAGGAAACCGCTTCCGGAAATGTCATGACTTCCTTCACCTCCGGGATATGGCTTCGTTTTGACTGCTTCGCGGCACTTTTTGCGATCTCATTCCACCTCTGCACCTTTTTTGCTGCCTTTTTGGAATCCAGCCTGACCACGCATCGCTTCATGGCCACAGGCACGATCTCAAAGGCCCCCAGTTCCACAGCCTTCTGTATGATCAGATCCATTTTATCGGACTTTGGCAGCCCCTGAAAGAGCACCAGGCGGACAGGAAGCTCTCCCGACGCGCCTTCTATGTCCTCAATGGCGGCCCGGATCTCCTCACTCCCTACGTCTGACAGCCGGCAGATATAATCCTTCCCTGTCTCTTCACAGCAGAAGCATACCTGTTCCCCCGGGCGCATGCGGAGAACATTTTTTATATGATTTATGTCCTCCGGTTTATTGAGAAGGATCTCTGAACTCCTGATATTTTCTTTTCTAATAAAGAACTGATACATAATTCTCCTCACAAGCCCTACAGACAAAGACCGCAGTCATCATTTAACCGGTTTTGCGGTGATGCTCACCCAGTCCTTCATATGATTGATCTCAATGATCTCAAAATGGTTCTCCAGCATGGCTTCCTTCACTTCTTCCTCCATGGTATTTATAATGCCGGAAGTAATGAAGACCCCAGTCTCTTTCATAAGAGGTGTAACAAGGGCAGACAGGGGGATGATCACATCGGCCAGGATATTGGCCACCACCACATCATATTTCCTGCCCCCGTTTCTTTCATAAAAAGCCTTCCCTTCCTCCGGATCCAGGATATTTACCCGCTGAACCACTGCCTGTCCGTCAGCCACACCATTGATCTCGAAGTTCTCTTCCGTAGCCCGGATAGCATTGGGATCTATATCTGTAGCCATGGCAAATCCCGCCCCCAGCTTGAGGCCGATGATGGAAAGGATCCCGCTGCCGGTTCCCACATCCAGGATCTCCGTCTCGGGAGTTACATATTTCTTTAACTGAGAAATACACAGCTTCGTAGTCTCATGGGATCCGCTCCCAAAGGCAGTCCCCGGGTCGATCTCCACCACAATGTCGTCATCCTTTTTGTCGGTCAGTGTCTCCCAGGTCGGTTTGATCACGATATTATCATCCAGCCGGAAGGGCTTAAAAAATACCTTCCAGTTGTTGATCCAGTCCTCTTCCTCCGTGATATCCAAAGTAATCCTGCCGCTGCCCACGGGCAGATAAGCAGACAGCTCCTCCAGTTTATTCTTGATTTTTGCGATGACTGTCTGCAGGTCCTCCGACTCCTCCACATAACAGGAGATCAAAGCTTTCCCGTCATCCGGGGCGATCTCATCGGGCAGCAGGTCCACATACATGATCTTTCTTTCCTCTTCGGTAAGAGGAACATGGTCCTCGATCTCCACCCCGCTGATGCCCATCTCGTTAAGCTCCCAGCTTAACATGTCTTCGGCCTGGGTTGTTGTTTCTATGGTAAGTTTATTCCATCGCATGGGTTATTCCTCCTTCCAGGATAGGGTTTCTATTTATAATGTGCTGTTTTTCGGCAGTTGCAAGTGTCGATTTGCGGGGACAGTTTTTTATTTTTCTACATACAGGTCCCTCCCGGCTGTATAATGGATAGAAAAGCAAAAACCCCGGTTATATCTTTTTCTGAATTCGCCCTATTATCGGCTAAAGGCAGATAAAAACAAAAAATCGGGCTGGTTTTCCTTTGTCAGCCATAAACAGCAGCAGAGGAGGGGTATATGTCTGAAAGTGACTTTGCACCGCAGGAAATCAAAAACAGCAACCGCCATATATCTTCTATTTCCGAGGAGGAACGGAACTTGCAGACATATACCCCTCCTCTGCTGCGTTTACCTGACAAAATCAAAATCACCCCCGCAAATCAGCAGCCTGTAAAGTTTCACCCCCATAACTCATAACAAAATATATACTGCTGGATCACACCCCTGAACCCCTTATACCTGCGGTTTGGGAATCCTCTTTTATAATGGGCATCAAGGGCCTGTCTGATATGGGTATCCACCGGAAAGGCATCCAGATCGTGTCTTGAGAACAGACAGATACAGTCGGCCACCTTTTCTCCCACCCCAAAGAGCCGTAAAAGCTCCTGCTTTGCTTCTTTATAAGGCAGATTCATGATCCTGTCAAGATTGACTTCTCCCGAGACGATCTGTTTCGCTGAACGGACTACATATTTACTGCGGTAGCCCAGGCTACATTCCATCAGGGCATCCTCCGGGAGTCCGGCAAAGACTTCCGGGGCGGGAAATGTATAATAACCCTTTTTCTGATTTCCGGCATCTGAAGGACTGATTCCCTCCTGATGATCCGGCATATCTGCTGACAGCTTTTCCTGGTCGGTTAAAGTGTCCGAAAAAGGAATAAATTCCCCATATTTCTCACAGAGCAGGGCGATACATCTCCTGATTCTTCTTATATGATTCTGCTGGGAGACGAGAAATGTTACGATCATCTCCCAGAGATCCTGACGCAGGATCCGGACACCGCAGGCGCAGCGGGCAGCCTCAAGCAGATAGGTATCCCGGGGATTGATCTGATCGATATATATTCTGTAATCATGATTCAGGTCAAAGTACTGCAGCCAGAATTCATATTCATCTTCTTCGCAATACAGGCAGAGGGTATTTTCCATCTGGCCGGCTTTTAAATAGCGGTTCCCTGCTATGATCTCATATACTTCTTCATATTCATTTTCCGAAAGCTTTTCCATCCGGAAACACTGGCCGGACCGAAGGATCTGATCCAGGCTGAAATTATCAACATTTATTTTTAGCATCTTTTATCAAATCTTTATTCTTTTACTATAATAATGATGATGGGGTCAAAGGGTATTCTAACACAAAAATGCGAATTTAGAAAGAAGACATAGAATAATACTTGACATCCCGTGCTTTCTGCAATATATTATGTGTACTAATAGTATTAATACACTTTTGATTGGCCTGGATTTTCCTCTTCAATCGGGAGAAATATATAAATCGGAAGGAGGTTTGAAGCTTTATATGATTGTCCTGGATTACAGAGATAAACGCCCAATCTATGAGCAGATCGTGGACCGGATGCAGACGCTTATATTAAGCGGTGTCCTGGAGCCGGATGAGAAGCTGCCCTCTGTCCGGGCCCTGGCTGTGGATCTTTCCATCAATCCCAACACCATTCAACGTGCCTACAGCGAGCTGGAACGGGAGGGCTTCATCTATTCGGTAAAGGGTCGCGGGAATTTTGTCCGGATGGATGAGCATTTCCTTGCCCGCCGCCAGAAGAAGCTCCTTGATGAAGTACGGATGCATGCTGCTGCCTGCCGGGACCTGAAAATCCCTCATAAAGAACTGATCCGATGTATCAATGCTGTTTACGGGGAGGTGTCAGAATGATTAACATAAAGAATGTCAGTAAATCATTTGAAGATATTAAGGCGGTTAAGGATACCAGCCTGACCATAGAGGACGGGCGTGTTTTTGGTCTCCTGGGCACCAATGGCGCGGGAAAGAGCACCCTGCTTCGTATGATGTCCGGCGTGATCCGGCCCGATGAGGGAGAAATCTACATTGACGATGAATTCATATGGGACAGGCCGGAACTTAAGGAAAAAATATTTTATATTTCTGATGACCAGTATTATTTTTCCAACAGCACTCCGAAAGGAATGGCAACATTTTATCAGAAGTATTACCGGAGCTTCGACATGGATCGCTTCCTGGAACTGCTTAAGATCTTTAATCTGGAGGCGGACAGGAAGATCGCCCGTTTTTCAAAGGGTATGAAGAAGCAGCTGTCCATTATCCTGGGAATCAGCAGTGGTGCCGCATATCTGCTTTGTGATGAGACATTTGACGGGCTGGATCCGGTGATGCGCCAGGGAATCAAGAGCCTGTTTGCATCTGAAATAGATGAAAAGGGGTTAACCCCGGTGATTGCTTCCCACAACCTGCGGGAGCTGGAGGATATCTGCGATCACATTGGTCTGCTCCACAAGGGCGGCGTACTGCTTTCCAAAGATCTGGAAGCATTAAAGGGTGATCTCACCAGGGTCCAGTGTGTCCTTCCTCCTGAACTTGACGATGAAGTACGCCAAAAGCTCACTATTCTCCGGATGGAACGGCGGGGCAGGCTTCTTACCCTCACGGCCCGGGGACAGGCAGAAGCTGTCCTTAAGGAGCTGTCCGCATACGGGCCTGTATTTATCGAAGCATTACCACTCTCTCTGGAGGAAATCTTTATCAGTGAAACGGAGGTGGCCGGATATGACATCAAGAGTCTCATTATCTGAAAGAATGAAAGAATACATGGGACATCATTTGGCAGAGCTTATGATGGTGATTTTCTTTGTGTTTGTCCATCTGATGGGCTTTGTCATCAGCCTGCAGAATCTGCTGGGGGATGGTTCCCTAACAGACAGGAAGAAACTACTGACCTCTGTTGTCGAAAGTATCACCCCCAACGCCTTTACCATGATCCTTGTCGGTATGCTTGGCGCAGTGATCGGCATTACCTCCTTTGCCTTCCTGCATTCAAGAACAAAGAGCGATTTCTATTTCTCTCTTCCGGCAAAGAGGAGCGAAATGTACAAGGTGATCCTTATCAGCAGCCTGATCATTTTTATGGTTCCGACAGCCGCAGGCCTTGTAATAGAGACTATTATCTGCGCGGCGGCGGGCGTGATGACCGTTCCATTTTTGCAGACTGCGGGACTGGCCTTTATAGCCTATGCCCTGGCTTTTGTCCTTTGTTATCTGGTACAGGTACTGGCCATGGTCCTTACCGGACATATTGCCACCGGTTTTTTAGGAGGCTGTGTATTTGCCTTTTACGCTCCCCTCCTGCTTTACGGTGTGCTGCCCACCTATGCGGGTACTTTCTATCACACATATGACGCAGCCGGCTTTAACCCCAGATTTTTATATGTATTCTCTCCCATGACCATCACCGCCGGAATGATCCATGATGGAGAGGGTTTCCTGTTCCTGGGAAAGCTGGCCGGAGAACATTTTACATTTGACAGCCTGTACCTGGCCGCTGCCATCCTCTGGATCATAATACTGCTTATGCTGACCCGTTTTCTCTTTATTATCAGAAAAGGAGAAATGGCGGGAAGAGCCATGGCATTTCCGCGGATGGAAATGCCCTTAAGATTCCTTCTGGTAATACCGGCAGCCCTGTTTTCAGGCTGGGCCCTCTACCAGATCACTTTAAAGAACTCTCTGTTCTGGATGGCAGTGGGCATCCTGATCGGAAGCGCCTTTGGCCACGGAGTGATCGAAGCCATTTACCAGATGGATATCAAAGGCATCTGGTCCCACAGGCGCCAGATGGCTGCCGCAACTCTGGCGGCACTGGGCATCGCATTGGTCTTTTATTTTGACGTCACCGGTTATGACAGGTGGATCCCAAAAGAGGGCCAGGCAGAATCCGTTGTCATCCGGGATAACCAGCTGCTGAATCTTTCGGAGCAGGACATTTATAATGACAAGCCGGAAGGACTGACCGGAGCAGATGCTGAGACTGCCAGAAAAGTAATCGGGCAGTTTGTGGAAAATGAAGATTATAAAAAGAAAGATAATACCGGATATCTTCGTGAAATCCAGGTCACCTGGAGGATGAAGAACGGAAGTCTGAAGAAAAGGATCTATCGAATTCCTTTGGTGGATTATCTGGAAGGTATGGATGCCATAGCCGGTTCAAAGAGCTTCAAAAAGGACAATTGTCTGCTCTATGGCATAAAGGATCCGTCCACCGTCGACATGACCTGCACCATATATAATGTGGGCGTTCCCTACGATCTGGACCCCCTGGAGGTAGATGATGCTGATGCCGGGACTTTTCTTGATGCCTATCTGGCAGATTATTCAGAACTGACCTATACCGAGATCATGAACTATGTACCCTCCGGCAGGATCAGCATATCCGTAAGTCAGGAAAATCAGGGAAGCCAGGAATCCGGACAGACCAGCTGGCCTGAATATTATATTTACCCCTCATTCTACCGGACCGCCGCCTGGTTAAAAGACAAGGGCTATCCCGGTATCGATCCCTGGAAGGGTTATAAAGTCCAGAATCTGGAAGTCTACTATTACGAAAATGAGAATGATGAACCGGAACAGACCTTTACCATCAGCGATACCAGTCTGATAAATGGGCTGATACCGGATCTTATACCCGATGAGCTGGCAGGAGCCGCACCATTGCCCGGCAAAAACGATGTGGAAGTCATGAAGAAGAAGTTCTCAGACCATCAGATTCCCGAGTCTTTAGCTAATGTGGAAAAAAGCGGACTGACGGCTGTCCGGACCTGGGATCTTGACAGCAAACTGACCCTTTACTTAAATTACAGCAGAGGCTCAGATACATGGACTACCAGCATGAGGACAAATAAAAAAACAACTAAAAAGCTGTTGAAGTACGGGCAGAATAACTGACCGGGAAAGGAGACGGGGAGGAGACAGAGAACCGTCCCCTGTCTCCTCTCTTTATAATTCCAGCCGCATGAGCACCATTTCCTGCCAGCCGGTCAGGCGGGAACGAAAGCCTTTCGGATTCCTGCCAAAAACAACAAAACCTTCGCTTTTATAAAGGGCGATCGCCCTCTCGTTCTCCCCTGCCACATCCAGTTCCAACTGGGCATAACCTGCTTCTCTTGCGCACCTGATACATGCTCTTGTCAGTTCCCGTCCGATACCAAGTCCCCAGTAAGCTTTATCGATGCTGATTCCGAAACCGGCCCGGTGCTTTACTTTATAGGCCCGTCCGATTCTGTCGATCCCGGCCATTCCGATGACCTTACCGTCTACTTCCGCCAGTATCTCGATCTCATCCGGGCTCTTTGTTTTCTCCTGCAGATACTGCTTTTCCTGCTCCACAGTAAATGTACTCTCTTCGGGATAGGTCAGCAGCCAGTCTGTCTGTTCATGAGTCAGTTTAAAATTCTCCAGTGCAGCCTGTCCGTCTTCCTCTGTCCCGTTTCGAAGGATACAGGTTCTGCCGTCTTTCAATTTAAATGCTTTAAAATATTCCATACTTATCCTATCAGCCCCAGATATTTCATGGCATTATATAAACCATCTTCATAGACGGGGTCCGTTACATAGTCTGCATGTTTTCTGATTTCTTCCTCTGCGGTTCCCATGACGACGGCTGTTCCTGCATAGTCAAGCATCTGGATATCATTTGCCCCATCCCCAAAGCCGATCACATCCTCCCGGGCTTTCCCCAGGAATTCAAGCACCCTCTGTATACCGGTCTGCTTGGTAATACCGGCCATCGTAATTTCGCCGGAATAGGGCTCCGGATCTGTAAAGCTTGCCAGCTCCACATGAATGTCTCCGGACAGCCTCCGGCGCACTTCTTCTGTATCAAAAGGCGAATTGCAGTAGAGAATGCTGTCTGTGTCCGCATACTTATCGGGATAGGAAAGAAAATCTTCATCATTTATCAGCTTTGAAAAAGCCACCAGTTCTTTCAGGTCCGTGGTATCTACCGCTAACTGAAACAAAGTAAGGAACTGTTCTTCAGAGGAAGCCGAAGAAACACACGCTTCTTTCATCTCAAGAATCAGGCCGGTGCCGGTACCCTTGAAACAGTCAACTACACTTTTCATCCGTTCCTTTCCGAAATGCTGATGGAAAAGCACCTGGTTTTTGTACTCCACATAGCCGCCGGCTGAAGCCACAATACCGTCAAATCCGTAGTCCAGCAGGACCTGGTGGATCTGGTGACGGCTTCTTCCTGTACAGATAAAAAGGAGATGGCCGTTTTCCCGGGCCAGATCAAGAGCTTTCCAGGTGGAGTCAGGTATTATACCATCGAATCCGACCAGAGTTCCATCTATATCAAAAAATAACAGTTTTTCTTTCGTCATTTCAATCCTTTCCATCACTGGTCTTTTTCCATGGCAATAAAAAGCAACTTCGCTACAAGGGGAATATATGCCACGACAAAAAGAACCGCCGAAATCTTAATAATCGTTTTTTTATGTTTCTCCGGCACCTGGGTCCCTGCTATTAACCCCATAGAAAAAAGGCATACCTTCAGAAGAGAAAAATCCTTCCAATTGCAGTTCTTTATATAACGGTCACCAAGCTCTAAAAGTTTTTTTAAATATTCTACACAACACATAATATGGCCTCCTTCCTTGTGGTTCACTTCTTCACTTTAAGACTTCTCAGATAGTCCTTCTGCTCTTTTGAAATACGCCTGCTTTCTACCGCTTTCTGAATGGCTTTATTATGAGTCCAGGCGTCCAGTCTCCTGCTCTCAACAAACGGCAGTACCGCGTCATACTGCTTAGCCAGAGCCGTCGCGAAATACCAGGCGGACATCATATTGACATAATACTCCTCCGACCGGATCCCTGCCACCATTTCAGGGTAAACTGACTCAAAATCTGCATCAAGAAAATGCTCCATCAGCATCCCGATGCCAAATCGAATGGTGTAGGTCTCATCCGACCGGATCCAGCGCTTAATACAGGAAAGCAGCTCCTGCCTGTGTTTTTTAAAGACCTTCGGGGACATCTGGTCACAGGTGGCCCAGTTGTCTATATAGGGCAGAAAGCCTTCCACTTCCTCTATACAACTTTCATAATCCTTTATCCCTGATATTATAAAGGCATGTAACTGGTTTTCATCAAAATACCGGTGGGGAAGATCATCCAGGAATTCAGAAATATCTTCCCTCCTGGATAACTGTCCGGCATATTTCCGAAGTTCCGGGGTTCTCACACCGATCATGGTATCAATATTTACTGTCGGAATGAGTCTGGCCTGAAAGTCACGATATTTCAGGTCCTGGCTGTTAAACAGCTCATTTCTGATTTCTTCTGTCAGCATATTACTGTTCCACCTTTCAGGAGACAGGAGGAGACAGGGGACGGTTCTCTGTCTCCCTGCTCTCGATCCTGATGCGTCTTTTATGGATGCTGTCCTTAAAGAAATCCTTTACCGAGCATCCCGCACGGCCCGACGAGGCACAGGCACAGGCGCAGGCACAGGAGGACGCGCAGGCGCAGGATGATACACATGCGCAGGATGATGCGCAGGAGGAATGGTGAGAGGATCTGCCGGAGCGGGAAGAACGGGAGGATGGCCGGGGCCGGCTGACCGGCACATTGATCACATTCACGCGGATATAGGTATTCCCTGAATCCCCGTAACGGTAGGTACCCTTTTTCGTGTAATTCTCCGGATTATCTATCTGGTTTTCCTCTACGACTTCCTTACTCTTGATCATGGACCGTCCGCAGTAGGGACAGCTGTCCTTGCCTTCCTCTCTGGCGGCCCCGCAGCCGGGACAGCTTTCATAGTACTCGATCTTGGTACGGGTGATCTTCTTCTTTGTCTCCTGCTTTGATCCGAAACCTATACCCTCCAGAATCCATCTTATAAACTTGTAAATAAGGATAAAGGGAGAGGCAATGATCCCCAGGAAAATGAACAGGCCCAGAATGCCGAGTATCCAGTCGCCGGCACTTAAATCATTGTCTCCTTCCGAATTACTTCCACTGCTGTCCCCGCTGCCCGCCTGCCGGTCCGCAGCGAAAGCAAAGGCATCATTGGGATAGGTGACAGAAATGGTGTACTTTCCGCCTTCCGGAAGGGATGTTTTAAAGGTCAGGTATCCGGCTTCATTCAGGCAGTCCGGCTGCCAGGCCCCGGCATTTTCCTCATTCCAGCGGATGGTCAGCTGTTTGACCTCCATGGAGTCAAACCAGGCGGGTGTAAATGTATAGACTGTCTCACCCTTAACCCATTTATCAATCTGATACATATGGTCCTGGGTCATGGAAAAATCTATTCCCACCGTCTCACCCTCGCCATAAGCCCGGTCAAGATATATGGCCAGGGTGCTGCCCTTATCATTGATATGATCGACCGTCTTGCTTAAGGGAGTGATGTTTTCGTGGTATCTGTTGGGAACACCCAGGTCGATCCATTCCAGCTTGCCGATGGAATCATCAAGGACCTTCCAGTCAATGTGATATGTCATCTTAAGGGACGCATCCTCACTGACATCCACGGTGATCGTCATGTCCTCTATCTCATCGGTGGCTTTGGCCCGGGCCCCGATGGCAGGAAGAAAGAACATCACCAGAAGGACCGCCGCAAATAGTATAAATCTGCTGGTTTCTTTCTTTATACGAATCATGGGCAATACCTCCTCAAAGGGCACTCACCCGTCATTTCGGATGAATAGTTCCTCTTGTCGGCACAGGCCGGGCACTCCCAGATGGTTTCCCAGTCAGCTTTCAGCATGTTTCCCAGAGGTTCATCAGAAAGCCAGCTCTGACAGGGAACGACATTTCCTCCCGGGGTGATGGCCATATTGGATAAACAAGCGCCGCAGGAAGGTGACGGAATATTCAGTTCGTCAAAGACCTCCTGCCCGATCCATCCCGGGGAAGTAAATGCGAGCTCCATACCGTTCTCATTACAGTAGGCCACTGACGCCCGCAGGATGCTTTCAAGCTCCCCACTTGTCAGCTGCAGCTGCTCTGAGGCTTCACGGACCGCATTTCCGGTGGTGATCAGGCCGGAGCAGGTCACATAGATCACACCCTTTTCATGAAGAAATTCAAGGGTCTTTACATAGTCCTTATTCAAGGTGCAAAGGGGGGTGTTTATGCTGACGGAAAGTCCCTCCGCCAGAGCATTATCAATTCCCCTGACCGTATTCTCATACTGGTCTGCTCCCACCAGCCGGTTATGTACTTGCCGGTCCCAGGAATAAAAGGTGATCTGAACACTGTCAAGCTCTGTCCGGCGAAGCCCGCGGCAGTACTCCTGTGTCAGCTTTATACCATTTGTGTTAAGGCGGGAGATAAACCACCTGGCATGTTTTATGAGATCAAAAAGATCGTCCCTCATGGTCGGTTCACCGCCGGTGAATGTCACCTGGGGAATACCCACAGCACGGCATTTGTCCAGTATTGCCTTCCATTCCCCGGTGGAGATCTCCTCCTCCTCGGCAAGGACCTGGTCCGCCGCGTAACAGTGGACACATTTCTGATTACAGTGCCATTTCCCCTTCTTTGTCATGGCACTTACCATCAGGTCCATACGGTGGGGTGCATTCATGTACTCAGCATAGTCACCGATACTCATATAATGGACATCCGTCGTCACCTCTTCCCGGTAGGCGATCTGCTTTATGGTCTGGTAGATAGTCCGGATGTCACCCTTAATGCGTTTTCTTGAAAGGACAGGAATGATCTGTTTCACATTTTCTGCTGTCCGGTCAAGAATAGACTGTATCTCCTCCTCACCGATCTCCCTGCCGTCATACTGGTTGGTCTCGCGGATCATTTCTGCCAGCATCACCGCCCAGACAAAGTTGACCGGAACGATATCTGCCCCGTTAATGATCGCAATGCTGGGGTTCAGCGCATTCTCCTCCTTCTTCGGAGGAATCAGATGAATGCGGATAGCACCCGGTCCGTCAGGGTTCAAAGTCGTATGCAGGACCTCATGAAATGTGGTATCCATATAGGCGTTGATCCCCTTAACAGTTTTTGTTTTTCTGAATAATTTTGGCACAGGAATCATTTGGTCCTCCGGATCATACCCTGAAAGATTTCTTAGCGCTGCGGTTTTCCATTCTCCAGTTGATACATCTCTGTAAATATTTCACATAGGCAGGATTCTTACACATGCCTTTCCCCTCGGTATCAGAGATCTTGGCCACATCCATGCCGTTGCAGGCGGTGGTCTTCATAACGATATTAAGGGCTTTCACCTCGGTATCATTGGAAATATAGGTACCAATCCCGAAGGCAACTTTGGCACGGCCGTCAAAATATTTCTTTATGGCATCTGCTTTCTCAAAATTCAGGCTGTCACTAAAAAGAAGTGTTTTGCCGGTGGGGTCAATATCCAGGAACTTATAATGTTCTATCATCTTGTCACCCCATTCACAGGGATCCCCGCTGTCATGCCTTACCCCACTGAAAAGGGTGGCATAGGTAAGCTGGAAATCCTCCAGGAAACAGTTGGTGGTGATGGCATCCGTCAGGGCAGTTCCGTTTAAGACACCATATTCCTTTACCCAGGCATCAAGGGCATACCAGTTAGAGTAGGCCGGATTATGCTTATGATTGCCCTGGCCCACACACATGATCCACTCATGGGCCATGGTGCCAATGGGCCTGAGTCCGTACTTTCTGGCCAGATATACATTTGAAGTACCCACAAAGACGGAATCCGGATAGGAATGATCCTTTAAGGTTTTCACCGCCAGCTCCTGGGCTTCCTCCGAAAGCCTCCGTCTCAGACCAAACTCGGAAAAGGCACCGATATTATACTGGCCGCTTTCAATCTTTGCCACCTTCTCATCAAGCCTTTCCTTAAAGCTCTCCATCAGCCGGTCATAATCATATTTCATGCGGAAATACACTTCATTGACGATGGCCAGGACGGGAATCTCGTACATGGAAGTATTAAGCCAGGTTCCCCGTGTCTCGATGGACAGACCGCAGGGGGCATCCGTCCCGAATGTAAAATCATCGTACCGGGGTTCCCAGAGCCGCAGGAAATCACAGTAGGATCCCTTGATCCATTTGATCCTGTCCAGATACTCCAGCTCCTCCTCCGTAAACCTCAGATCACAATAGAGCCTGATCTGGCGCTTGATCTCCTCGATCATCTCCGGAGTAAAGCGAACATCCTCATTGCGGCACTTGAAGGTCCAGGTCGTCTTGTAATCACTGAACTGATGATATATGGCCTGTCCCATAGAAAACTTATAGGCATCTGTCTCTAATAAACTCTTAATAATCGGTTCCATATGTTTATCCTCTCCCTTTACTATTTGACTGTAATTTTACTAGAATTTAAGGTAAATCTCAAGGTTTTTTGTGTAGGTTGATGGAAGTTCGCTTAGTACGGGGGAAGGGGTATACCCCTTCCCCACTGCTGTTCATCGGCTCTGGGCAGATAAAATCAGTTAACTTGTAAATATATCTGCTCACAACTCCTCATTGATTACTAATCATATTTATTATATACTTAAAAAGGAATATTTCTTCAGCTTCAGTCACTTTTCTAATGCAGATGGGAGAAACCGTATATGCCTAAAAAAACTAAAGTCACCACCCGTGATATTGCAAAAAAATGCCAGCTTTCCCAGACCGCCGTATCCATGATCTTAAGCGGCAGAGAGGATATTCGCTTTAAACAGGAGACCATCGATAAGGTACTTCATACTGCCACTGCCATGGGCTATGTCTATAAAAAGCGAAGCCCGAAGCCGGTCGATTCCCTTAATAAAACAATTCTTATCATGTGTCCTTCCCTTTCCACCGAGTACTATACCACCCTGGTCCGCAGCATCACAAAAAGTGCTGCCGCAAAAGGTCTGTATACCATGACTACCTACACCATGCGGGAAAAGAAGTCGGAAGAGGCCTTTCTGCAGACAGCACAAAATTCCGGGTTCTACGGAGTAATCTACACATATGCGCCCCAGGCTGTGGACATGATCAATCAGCTCAGGCACACACTGCAGTTTGTTCTGATCAATGATTATAATGAGAAACTCCGGGTCCCTCTTATCGAGCTTGACAGCAAAAAATCCGGCAAGCTGATCGGCGAACACCTTATTTCCCTGGGGCATAAGCATATCGCTTACATGTCAACTCCCCTTGACCCTCTGGAGCTTCCCAGGCGCCGGCGTCTGGAAGGCCTGAAAGAAGCCTTTATCGAGGCATCCTTAGATCCTGATCAGGTGGAGGTGGCGGCCCTTACCCAGGAACAGTGGGACTATTATCTTCTCGGCAACCGTTATTATGACGCAGGCTACCAGCTGATCACCCAATATATGAAGAGGCCTGAACATCCTGCCACAGCCTTCGTGGGCACCAATGACCAGATCTCTTTCGGCATCATGGACGGGCTGCAGAAAATGGGCTTCTCCATCCCTGGGGATTACTCTGTATGCGGCTTTGACAACACCCTTGCGGCTTCCTTTGAGAGAATATCCCTGACTTCTATTGATCATTCCATCGAAGACAAAGGAGATGCCGCCATAAGAATGCTGCAAAACAGCCATGCCTCCCGAAAAAATCCGGAAGACCGCAAGTCAGCCCTGCTGCGCCTGGAATATGAGCCGGAACTGATGATCCGTTCTTCCACCGGTCCCTGTCCCGGTTAACCCAGTATTCCTGTTTAATCAGTCGAAATCGCCCCGGCGATTTCGACTGATTCTCCCGGCATCTGCTAAAGACTTCTAAAGACTGCCGGAGACTGTTTAAAGTCCACTAAAGTCTGTCAGCAGACACCGAAATGAATTAATATGAAATAATATTTATTTATTCTCTTCCCGGATCCTGTTGAGGCGTTTCATCACATCATTTCCGCCTCTGCCGAAATAGTCAAGAAGTGTATTGTACTCCGCATACAGCTTATCATATACAGCTACCTTCTCGGGATCCGGAACAAAGGTCTTCTCCTGAAGCCTTGCGAATTTTGCGGCAATCTCGTTGGCATCTTTATAACCTGTTACACTCTCCGGTGCAGCAGCGGTTCCGAGAACAGCGGCTCCCAGGGCACAGGCCTGGTCGGAAGCACAAATCTTGATCTCACGATTAAGGATATCGGTGTAAATCTGTACGATCAGAGGATTCTTGGAGGGGATTCCGCCGGAAAGCACCACGCTGTCTACCGGAACACCGGCCTTCTCAAAGCTTTCTACGATGGCTCTGGTGCCGTAGGCTGTTGCCTCAATCAGGGCCAGATAGATATCCTCCGGTTTGGTCAGAAGGTTCATGCCGATGATCAGACCGTTCAGATCGAAATCCATCAATGGAGAACGAACACCGTTGAACCAGTCGAGGGCCAGAAGTCCGCTTGCACCGGCCTTATAGCCTTGAAGCTTCTCTGAAAGCAGCTGATGTACACTGATTCCCTTTGCCTTAGCCTGACGGGTATACTCTTCCGGTACACAGTTATCAACAAACCAGGCGAAGTGGTCTCCCACGCAGCACTGGCCGGCTTCGATTCCAAAGCTGCCGGGCATGATTCCGTCCTTTACGATTCCCTGGATGCCTTCGATGGAAGCATTGTGGTCTGTCAGCATCAGGTGGCAGGATGAGGTACCCATGATGATCATCAGCTCGCCAGGTTTGCTTACACCGCCTCCGGGAACAGAACAGTGGGCGTCAATGATTCCTGTTCCAACAGGAGTTCCTTCCAGAAGGCCCAGCTCCTTGGCCATAGAACCGCACAGATGACCAGCGCAGGCACCGATGGGAAGAACCGGCATATTGAACTTCTCTTCCACAAAGTTTTCCATCTTCGGGTCGAGGGCCTTAAAGAAATCCTTGGACGGGAAGCCTGTTTCATGATGATAGAACATCTTATAACCTGCAGTACATGCAGATGTGGTCAGCTTGTCTGTCATCTCCCAGATGATCCAGTCCAGGGCCTCCAGGAAATAGTCTGCCTTCTCATAAACAGCCGGTGCTTCATGGAGGGTCTCAAGGATCTTGGGAATGGTCCACTCACTGGAAATCTTTCCGCCGTACATGGAAAGCCAGGACTCATTACGCTCTCTGGCAACCTGATCGATAAAAGCAGCTTCCTTTTCTGCGCCATGATGCTTCCACAGTTTTACATAGGCATGCTTTTCGTGGGAGAATTCCTCCGTCATGCTGAGTGGTGTCTTATCAGCGGCCACCGGCATGATCGTAGCAGATGTAAAGTCCACACCGATACCGATCACTTCTGTGGGAAGGACCTTGCTCTCCTTCATTACTCCGCGAACTACTGTGATCAGACCTTCCATGTAGTCGCCGGGATCCTGCAGGGCCCATGCGGGAGGAAGACTTTCACCGGTAGGAATGTGGGTTTCCATTACCGCATGGGGATACTCATACACGCTCTGGGCAATCTCATTGCCGTTCTCAATATCCACGAGAAGCGCCCTAACAGATAATGTACCAAAATCAAGACCGATTGCATATTTTTTCATAGTGACCTCCTTTTATAATTCATGTTTTTTGTTATCTGAT
The DNA here is from genome assembly GCA_017433295.1 of Eubacterium sp. Taxonomy (GTDB): domain Bacteria; phylum Bacillota; class Clostridia; order Lachnospirales; family Lachnospiraceae; genus Anaerobutyricum. The sequence continues at coordinate 38,023 of JAFRHL010000040.1, read as the reverse complement.
GTTATCAAACCATTTAATTGTCTTTTTCCGTTATCTTTATACTGTAAAATACTCCCTGGTCTTTTCCGCGTATTTCCTGGAAAGTCCCAGATCCCAGATCAGCTGAAGAACTGTATACCTTGGGCGAACCTCTTTGGCATAGATCACACTCTGGTAAAGCTCTTCCAGGCTGACATCGATCTGCGTGGGATTTACGGGGGCATCAAGGCCGGCGAAGAGTTCTTCCATATCCTTTACTTTGGGCAGGTCGTCATGGATCATTTTCCGGATCTTATCCCAATTTTTCCCGATCACATCAAGTCTTACGTTTCTCTGTTCCACATTGTTCTTCTGAGACTTCTCCTCTACAGCCATGATGCCGTCGGCAGCTATCTCATAAACCTCTCTGATCTCCTTCTCCCAGGCGGCCTTATCAAAGCCGGAAGCCTTTACTGCGGCAAAATCAACCTCTTCCCCTTCCAGCATATGGTAAAGATATAAGGCGATGATGGTGCCCACACCTACCTGGGTGCCGTGGAGGGCAGGGAATTTCCCGTGCATGAAGGCCTTCATCTCCCAGAAATGAGAGAAATGATGCTCGCAGCCGGAAGCCGGTCTGGAATTTCCCACAAAGCTCATGGCAATTCCGGTCAGTACCAGAGCTTCTGTCACCGCTTTGACCGCCTCGGGCTTCCTGTTCTGGACCTCATTGCTGTATTTCATCACGGTGCTGATGGCTGTCTCAACCATCTCCACAACCTCTTCACAGTAATATTCATCATTGATGATGCGGGAAAGCTTCCAGTCAAAGAGACAGGTATATTTCCCCAGAGTGTCGCCAAGTCCGGCGGCGATCAGTCTCATGGGAGCCTGGGAAAGAACATCCACATCCCCGATGACAGCCACAGGTCCGTGACAATCCAGGGTAGTTTTTACATGCTTTAATATCACGGCGGAACCGATGGATACGAAGCCGTCCATGGAAGGTGCCGTTGCGTAAATGATGTAGTCAAGTCCCATACGGAAGCTGATCAGCTTACAGAGGTCATTGATGGTTCCGGATCCCACTGCCAGGATCAGGTCAGTTCCGGGAACCACCGCAGCCAGGATCTCGCCGATCACATGCTCGTCCGGTATCACCTCATCGTAATCCAGAATGATCTTGTCAAACACAATTCCAGCCGCATCAAGGGCCTTGGCCGCATCGGTCCCTGCCGCCTTCCAGGTATTCTTATCAGCTACCATGAAAATCTTCTGGTAACCAAAGCCTTTAATATGGTCCGGCAGCCTTTTCACAGCCCCTTTGTCAATATCAATCTTCTTCACTGCAGAATAATGCCTGTGGCCGCAGCTGCATTCAATCTCTCTGCCGAGATATGAATTTAAGTCTAATGAACCTGCCATGGCGATCAACCTCCTTTTTACGCCGCATTTCTCTAAATGCCATGTTTTCCGATGTCGCGTCTTCCGATGCCGTGTCTTCCGGTGCCTTGTTTTTCGTGTTTCTCTTTACTGTAATGCCATTATAGCTGAAAGTTTTTTATAATGTCAATCCACCCAGAAAAGGCTGATTACTAATCAAAATCACCCTTCTTGCTAATCAAAAAAAGATTAGCAAACCGGTCCTTTAAAGGCCGGGTTTTGATTAGTAATCAGCCTGATAATCAGATGATATACTATCCGAAAAATTAAATTATTAAATTTTTGTTAACTTTTTTATTTTTTCTTTTTCCCGAAAAAGCCCTTCTTCTCAGTCTTCTCGGTGCTCTTCTCCTCTTGGTCTCTGGGCGGGATCTCCCCCATGGCCTCCTGGAAATTGCGCAGGGCTTCCTTCTGGGCTTCCGTCATATGACTGGGCACCTGTACCACAAAGGTCACGAAATGGTTTCCTCTGAGATTCTTGTTTCTCAGGCTGGGAACACCTTTGTTCTTCAGGCGCACCCTGGTATCCGTCTGGGTGCCCGGCTTGATGGTATATTCATAAGGTCCGTCCACCGTATCGATCTTGATCGTTGCCCCCAGGGCTGCCTGGGCAAAACTGATGGGCTCAGTGGAGAATATATCATATTCCTGTCTCTGGAACTTGGGATGTCTGGACACATTGACGTTGACCAGAAGATCTCCTCTGGGTCCACCGTTGATACCGGGCTCTCCCTTTTCACGAATGCGCACGCTCTGACCGTTATCTATACCCGCAGGAATCGGGACCTTGATCTTCTTGCGCACCTTAATGTAACCGGTACCGGCACAGTCGCTGCACTTATTTCGGATGATCTGGCCGCTGCCGTTACAGTCCGGACAGGGCTGGACATTCCTGACCATGCCGAACATGGACTGCTGGGTGTAAACCACCTGGCCGGTTCCGTTACACTTGGAACAGGTCTCGGGACTGGTACCCGGCTTGCAGCCGTTGCCGCCACAGGTGGAACAGGTCTCCTTTAAGGTGATCTCAAGCTGTTTTTCTACGCCGCGGATGGCCTCATCAAATGTAATGCGGACTGCCGCCCGGAGGTTGGCTCCCTGTCTGGGACCGTTTCTCCTGGCATTTCCACCCCGGCTGCCGCCGCCGAAGAAATCTCCGAAGATATCCCCGAAAATGTCTCCCATATCGCCGCCGCCGAAATCAAAGCCGCCGAAACCGCCGGCCCCGGCTCCGCCCTGTTCAAAGGCAGCATGACCGAACTGGTCATAGCGGGCTCTCTTTTCCGAATCACTTAAGACCTCATAAGCCTCTGCAGCTTCTTTAAATTTCTCTTCTGCCTCCTTGTTGCCTGGATTGATATCAGGGTGATATTTCTTGGCAACCTTACGGTAGGCACGTTTTATCTCTGCTTCCGAGGCATCCTTACCGACACCCAGGACTTCATAATAATCTCTCTTATCCGCCATAAACTCCTCCGGAAAAACCTGATGTCTGACATAGCAAGAGGAAGGGGACAGGCAAATAAATCCCCTGTCTCCTCCCTGTCACCTTTTTATACTTCTTTATAGTCAGCATCTACCACATCGTCTGCATCATAGGTGGCATTGGCGCCTGCACCGGCCCCACCCTGAGGTCCGGGACCTGCCTGGCCTGCCTGGGCCTGCTCATACATCTTGCCGAACAGAGTCTGGGCATCCTTCATCAGCTGCTCTTTGGCAGAATTGATCTCAGCCACATCGTTCTCTGACATATTGTCGATGGTGGTTCTTTCAAGGATCTCTTTCAGCTTTGCGATGTCAGCCTGAACTGTGGTCTTCTCGGAATCAGCGATCTTATCGCCAACCTCTTCCAGGGCCTTCTCGGTCTGGAATACCATGTTGTCAGCGTCGTTCCTGGCATCGATGGCCTCTTTCTTCTTCTTATCCTGAGCCTCAAACTCGGCAGCTTCCTTAACAGCCTTCTCGATATCTTCATCAGACATGTTGGAACCGGCTGTGATGGTGATATGCTGCTCTTTTCCTGTACCAAGATCCTTGGCGGAAACATTTACAATACCGTTGGCATCAATATCAAAGGTAACCTCGATCTGCGGAACACCTCTCATTGCCGGCGGAATACCGTCCAGACGGAACTGGCCCAGGGTCTTGTTGTCCCTGGCGAACTGACGCTCACCCTGTACAACATGGATATCAACGGCTGTCTGGTTATTCTCGGCTGTGGAGAAGATCTGGCTCTTCTTGGTCGGAATGGTCGTGTTACGCTCGATCAGCTTGGTAGCCACACCGCCCATGGTCTCGATGGACAGGGAAAGCGGGGTTACATCCAGCAGGAGGATATCGCCTGCACCGGCGTCGCCGGCCAGCTTACCACCCTGGATGGAAGCACCGATGGCAACACATTCATCCGGGTTGATTCCCTTGAAGGGCTCCTTGCCCGTCAGCTGTTTTACCTTATCCTGTACAGCAGGGATCCTGGTGGAACCGCCAACCAGAAGCACCTTGCTAAGATCAGAAGCAGTAAGGCCTGCATCCTTTAAGGCTGTGGTAACCGGTGTAACGGTTCTCTCTACCAGATGAGCTGTCAGCTCGTTGAATTTTGCTCTGGTTAAATTCATCTCAAAATGCTTGGGACCTTCGGATGTTGCTGTAATGAAGGGCAGGTTGATATTGGTGGTCGTGGAGGAGGAAAGCTCCTTCTTGGCCTTCTCCGCTGCCTCTTTCAATCTCTGCATGGCCATCTTGTCGTTGGAAAGATCAACGCCTTCTTTTGCCTTGAAATCATCCAGCATATACTGGGTGATCACATTATCAAAGTCATCGCCGCCCAGCTTGTTGTCACCGGCTGTGGAAAGAACCTCGATGACACCGTCACCGATTTCGATGATGGAAACATCAAAGGTACCGCCGCCCAGGTCGTATACCATGATCTGCTGCTCATTCTCATTGTCCAGACCATAGGAAAGAGCTGCTGCTGTGGGCTCGTTGATGATACGCTTTACATCAAGGCCCGCAATCTTGCCGGCATCCTTGGTTGCCTGTCTCTGGGCGTCATTAAAGTATGCGGGAACCGTGATAACGGCCTCTGTAACCTTCTCGCCAAGGTAGTTCTCGGCATCCGCCTTCATCTTCTGAAGGATCATTGCCGAAATCTCCTGGGGAGAATACTTCTTGCCGTCGATGTCCACTTTGTAATCGGATCCCATCTTACGCTTGATGGAAGAAATGGTCTTGTCAGCATTGGTTACTGCCTGACGCTTGGCGGGTTCTCCGACCACTCTCTCACCTGTCTTGGTAAATGCAACTACAGACGGAGTTGTTCTCATACCTTCTGCATTTGTGATAACTACAGGCTTTCCACCTTCCATAACTGCTACACATGAATTTGTTGTACCTAAATCAATACCGATAATCTTACTCATGGTAAAACCTCCTTAATTATTTCAATCTTCAGGATTTTTAAAATCCTCAGAAAATATTCATTTTTATAAGATAAACGAATCTCGGGGAGATTCGGAAAATCCCCGATCAGTTGGCCACCTTGACCATACTGTGGCGCAGCACGCTGTCCTTGTACATATAACCCTTCTGGAACTCTTCTGCTACAATATTCTCTCCCAGTTCCTCATCCTCCACATGCATCACCGCATTATGAAGGTCGGGATTAAACTCCTTGCCTGCCGCGTCCATGGGCTTAACGCCGAGATCATCAAAAACAGTCATCATCTGCTGATAGATCTTCTCAATGCCCTGGGCGAAGGGCTCCTGCTTTTCTTCTTCTGAAAGAGCATCCAGTCCCCTCTCAAAGTTGTCAACCACCGGAAGCAGCTTCTCAAGAACTGATTTGGCTCCGATGTCGAACATCTGACCCTTTTCCTTATCCATCCGCTTCCTGGCATTTTCAAACTCTGCCATCAGACGCTGGAAACGGTCCGTCATCTCAAGGGCTTTCTCTTTTGCTTTATCAAGCTCCATCTCCAGAGCTCTTTGCGACTTCTTTTTCTTCTTATCTTTTTTAGTATCGGATGACTGACCGGGGTCCTCCTGATCCTCCGTCTCATAGTCATCTGCGGGCTCACCGGCCGTCTCATCGGGCTCTTCGGATGCCTCATCAGAGTCACCGGCTCCGGCTTCAGCCATATTTTCAGCATCTTCCTGAGAATCAGCATCTGCCGCCTCTCCGGCAGCTTTCTCCTCCGGCAGGTTCCCATCCTTGATCTCGATGGTCACAGCAGAGTCATCTTTTACGATACTTTCGTCGAATTCCTTCTTGTTGTCCTTCACTGAAGTACCACCCTTTCTTCATCTATTTTTAAAAGTCATTCTTCTTTATTACGGAAGATCTCATTGAGATCGTCTGTAAGATTCCGCAGGGTCTTAACCACCTTCCGGTAATCCATACGCTTGGGACCGACGATGCCGACAGTTCCCGTACCGCCTTCCTCCAGCTCATAGGTGGCTGTAACGATGCTGCAGTCCTTCAGGCTCTGGACCGGAGTTTCATTTCCGATATAAACCTGAATCCCATGCTTCTCCTCCTGATTTACCGTATCATCCACCAGCTTGACCAGGGCCTTCTTCTCCACCAGAGTATCCAGCAGAGCTGTGGTCTGACCCGGGGAGATCAGTTCCGGATACTTGAGCATGTTGGTTGCGCCGCTGGTATAGATCTCCAGATCATCCGCTTCATGGATGGCTTCCACGATCCCATTAAAAATACCCTCCAGGATACCTGCATGCATCCCTGCCTGCACCTTCATAGTATGCACCAGTTCCAGATTAATATCATTTAAGGTCAGTCCCTGCAGGAAAGAGTTCAGAAGAATATTGAGCTTGAGTATCTCATCATTACTCAAAGGCTCGTCAATATTCATCAGAAGGTTCTTTACCGTATCGTTACCCACCACAATGACCGCCAGAAGCTTCCGGCTGTTTACCATGGAAAGCTGAATGAACTTCAGCTTGGACTGCTTGATCTGGGGGGTGGTGATGAGGGTGGCATAGTTGGTGTTGGCCGCCAGAACGTCAGCCACGTTCTTTAAGACCTCCTCCATGCGATCCATCTTCGCGTAAAGCTCCTGTCTTTCCTCCCGGTATGAGTCCTCAATGGCCTGGAGCTCGGAATCATGCTCTTCCATCAGCTGATCCACATAGTAACGATATCCTTCATCCGAAGGGATCCGGCCTGCTGAGGTATGGGGCTGGAGAATCAGTCCCATCTCTTCCAGATCCGCCATCTCATTACGAATGGTGGCGGAACTTAAATGAAGGTCAGAATCTTTGGCGATGGTTCTGCTGCCTACCGGCTCACCTGTCTCCAGATAAGTAGATATGATCGCTTTTAAAATCTTCATCTTACGTTCATCCAGATTCATGGCACCATCCCTTCTTTCAGGTTATTAGCACTCAACTGCTTCGAGTGCTAATATCGTCATAATTAAAGTATCACCGAATAAAAAGAATGTCAAGTATTATTTTCAAATATGCAAAAAATATTTTACAGGAATAATATATATGCTATTATATAGGTAAATACACAGTAAGAATAAGCAAAGAAGGTAATATTATGAAAACAACACAATCATTCCAAGGCTCCCGCTGTATCATTCTGGGCCTGACGATTTTGCTGGCATGCTGTGTTGCCGGATTGACGGGCTGTATCAGAGAAAAGGGCAGTGAATTTAGTCAGAAAAGAAACACCACAGAAAGAACAGAGACTTCATACACCGCTGAGACAGCAAAAAAATCAGAATCGACAGAGTCTGCGGACCAAAAGGCACCTGACGCACATATAGAGATCCGGGACCGGGTAGTCTGCATGATGACCGGGGACTCCTGGAGTATCCCTGTTTATAATGAAGAAAATGCATCCGGAAGACCGGTGGACCGGTCGGCTTTGAATTGGAAAAGCAGCAACAAGGAGATCGCCTCTGTTGATCCTGAAGGTACTGTCCACGCACTTTCGAAGGGATATGCCATCATCTCCTGCCGGGATTCCGGCGGGGAGGAAACAATCTTTGTGAATGTTTTTGACTGCCTGGGCGGAGGCTCTTGGTGGGATATGGATATGCTGGTAGGCCCCGATCAGGTCAGAAACTACCGCAATTATGCCCAGGGAGCCTGGGAATACGGAGATTACAGCACTTACGTGGCATGGCACGGATGTGCCCTGTGCTGTACTGCAACCATAATCAGAGCCTGGTTCCCGGAAGAAGACTGGACACCTCAGGAGGTACTCTCCCGGCTGGAGCCGGAAGCCTCCAGAGAAGACTTTGAAAAAAACTATGCCAAATCCTTACGCAAACAGATGCCCCTCTCTTTAAAAGGGATCAGCCGTGTTTTTGAGGTCAAGGATATTCCCCATACCTATGTGACCCGGTTCGATAAAGAGACAGTCGCCGAAGAACTGGCTGATTGTCTCAGGCAGGGACAGCCTGTCATCTACGAGGCAGGCAGGGGCGGATACCATATGCTGATGCTCCTGGGGATCCTGACTGACGGCAGAGTATTAGTCAGCGACTCCGTTGGTGAGATGCGTGTGCGTATCACCACACTGGATAATGTGGCAGATCAGATGTTTTCCTGTAAAGAAGATCCCCGGAAATCATATTTCGCAGGAAGAAAAACAGCAGGCGGATACATTGTATGCGGCAGAGAAGCAAAATGATCCTGTCACCAGACCTTCTTATATTTCGTCAGCAGAGGATCTGTGGGGTCATACTTTGAACTGCTTTTAATCTTGCCGCCGGAATTAGCCAGTGTTTTCTTTCCAAAGGGTCCTTTATTCTTTGACCGGTAGATCTTAACAGGAATCGTATATTTGTTTTCCTTTGCAATACGATAAATCAGATAGGCATTGCCGCATTGAGACCGGATACATCTGGTAGTCTGATTGGTTCCGAGGCCATTATAAGTCCGGACCACCAGCTTTCTTTTGCTGGTTCCGCGGTACATTTCCGAATGGAAAAGCATCCTGGTGCCATGAATCTTAACCTTGTACTGATAATAGTGATAAGGATCTGACCGCTTGTAGATAAACCAGGAAGATGCACTGCTCTTGGACAGATGATAATTGCCCGGCACTGTGCTGTGGCCATCTCTGGCTGTGGCACATACCCATGATTTCGCAGGGATAATATAATCCTTCCTGGCTTTATCATACAGGAAAATAGTAATGTTATGTGTGGTCAGGTTAACGAATATCTTCATTCTCTGCTTGCGGGCCTTAGCGCCAAATGTCTTAAAGAGGTTCTGGCTGAGTATTCCCGACTTGGAGAAATAGTACTTATAGTACCTGGAACTGCCGCTGAGATCTCTTACATAGTTCCAGCCTCTCAGAGCCTGACCATTCTTAAAATAATAATACTCGCCTTTATATTTTACCCAGCCCTTCGCATTTACCTGCTGACCTTTTTTATAGTACTTAAGCTTGTAAATACCTGTAAAGTTAGCAGGTACCTCAGCAGTTGCCTGGGAAACGGATGTGTTCCCCGCAGTATATGCGGCATTTACAGCTGCGTCAGCAGCAGTCCCCATACCGGCGATCAGACATCCCAGGATCATCAGGAGCAATAATTGTTTCAAAGAGACATTCATCGTTTTCATCCTTTCCTCTTTCGCTTGTTCTAAACTTTTTTACGATTTTCTAGTATATCATCAGAGGACTGGATTGTCCACAAGAAATTATACAGTCAGGCCGGTTAAAAACGCCCTACGCATCGTAATATTCGTGGTAATGCAGTCGACCCCCAGACCAAAAATATAGTGAGCAGCACAGTCGCAGCTGTCCACGGTCCAGACACTGACCTTTCTGCCTGCCAGATGGGCCATTCTTACTGTCTCTGCCGTCAGCTTTTTGTGAGATATGCTAAGGTTATATCCATGACTTAATGCCCAGGCGGCAGGAGTAGAATCCCCTATCACCGGGTCGTTCTTCCAGGGAGAGCTTGTGAGCAGGTAAAGGTCCGGTTTTATCACAGCTCTGCCGGGATTGCGGACAGCAAATGTGTTCATGGACCGGGTAATATTCAATAAGGCCTGATAGTGAAAAGAAATATAATCCAGCCTGGAGTTCATACCGTAGGAGCTGATAAGGTCGTATAACTCATCGGTCAACTCCTGAGAATATACATCTTTCAGCTCGATCACAGCCCTCTTATCACTGTTTCTCAGGATATCAAGATATTCCTCCAGCCTGCAGGGCTTCACTTCTTCCGCAGGATATTTTCCCATGCCGGAGCCGCCTGTCGCTGTCAGATCCTTTATTGTGTCATAGTCGACTTCAGTGATGTTTACATCGACTCCGAAGATCCGCTTCATATTGTTATCATGCTGGTTTACAAATACTCCGTCTCTGGTTCTGCGTATATCACACTCTATTGCGTCAAAATACGGGCTTTCTGCCGCCAGCCGGTAAGCTGCCCGGGTGTTTTCCGGAGCAATGCCGCTGTGACCCCTGTGGGCGATGAACCTGACCCTGCTCTTTTCAATATCCGGTACGGTGATCTTATAGGAAGCCGTCACACTCTCAGCTCCGGCAGCTGATGCATTGATCACAGCAGTCCCCTTTCCGCAGGCTGTCACATTTCCCTGACTGTCGACGGTGGCAACAGCCGGATCAGATGTAGACCAGGTGACATCAGCAGAAATATCTTCGGGCCGGGTCATGGCAGACAACCTGACAGATCCCTTAAGGGGCAGATAAGGATACTTCAGCGGGGACTGGATGAAAATCGAAGTAATATCAAGCAATGAGTATTTCTTTTTGATTATTTCTCTGAGACGCATACTATTTATTTTGTTCCTTCCGCACCTGCTCATCCACATTCTTAAAACCGGTTACAATCCCGATCTTCCCGTCGGGCAGATCAAGCTTGACAAATTCCACACTGGGGCGAAGACGCATTTCCCTGCATGGATTTCAGGAGCAGGGGAAGGGCAAGCTGGATCAGAGCGGAAACATCCTTTTGAGAAAGCCCCGTTTTTCCGGCCAGTGATTGAACAGAATCCTGGGATGTCATGGAACCCATAAGTAAATTTAACAGATTCATAATAATCCTCCTTATCTGTCTGTAAAAATTATCTTTTTCATCAGGGGACTTCCCGGAATTCCCACTGATGAAGCCCCCGCCGGGTGGCGGCGGCGATTCTGATTATGTCCTGTTACTATAATAATAAAAAATAAGGAAAGTATCAAGAGAAAGGTAGAATAACATTGTTGGTGCCATATCCTCTCTCAATTCTGGTTTCCATATTCTCACTCCATTCTTATTAGACGTTCGTCAAAAAAAGCCGGGAGATAACTCCCGGCTTGTTAAAGGGATTATGCGAAGTAAAGGGAAAGATACGAAAATTATACGTCAAAGTTCGTCTTTGTTACCCTTCTATCTCCACTTCATTCCCATCTGCGTCATAATAGGTGGTCTTTAATTCCCCGTTCTTTTTATACTTCATCTCCATCCGGGCAAATCCTCTTTCGTTGTTGACAAGGTCACCGGAGGAATTCTTATAGGCTTCTGAGGTCTGGTTACCGCTCTTGTCATACCCTTTCTCAATGGCGGCATAGCCTGCCGTGAGGTCGACCAGCTTGTCCTCTGTATCCTTGTAGGACTGTCTGGTCAGCCTTCCGGCTTCATCATACTCCATCACCTGCTTTGCGTAACCCTGATCCGGAAGGACCAGGTTGTCGTCAAGGTCGTAATAGGCGATGGAAGTATTGTGTCCGGCTTCGTCGTATTCCTTCTTGATCACGGCATAGCCGGTATCCAGGCTGATCTGACTGCCCTCATTGTTGAGATAGCCCTCATAGACCTGGTTGCCCTTCTCATCGTTCTTGTAAATGACTGCCGCAGCCCCTGTGGCCAGCTGGACTGGTGTCCCTTCTGTGCCGAAATAAGACTGTTTTGTGATCTTATTATTTTTGTCATATTCTTTTTCAATGGAGGCATAGCCCGATGTACTCATGACCGGGTCCCCGTTTTCGTTCTGGTATGCCTCACGGATGACGTTGCCGTTTTCATCGTAGTCATCAAGGAGAATCGCGTATCCGGCGGTGATGACAACGGGCCTGCCCTCTGTACCCAGGTAAGTGGTGCTGACGGGCTTGCCCTTCTCATTGCAGACCATGGACATGGCGTGGTATCCCTGGGAAAGGGTCACGGGGTTGCCTTCCGCGTCAAAATAAGCCTGCTCTATGACATGGCCGGCAAGGTCATATTTCTTCTTTACTGTGGCGTACTCTCCTGCCATCATACTGTTGCCTTCCGCATCACAGAAGGTCTCGGCGATGACCTGGTTCTTCTTGTTATATTTTTTTAATGTAAAGGCAACTCCTTTGATATCTGCCACCATGGTATCATTGGTACTGTAATGCTTTTCAGCTGTAATGTTTCCCGCGTCATCATATTCCTTTACGATATGGTGGACGCCCTTTACCATGACCGGTTTCTTCTCCTCATTAAAATACCATGTGTCGGTCTCCTTTTTCGCCTCGTTGTAGGCGTGTTTTACCATGGCATAGCCTTTGGAGGGGAGGGTCACAAGGTTCCCTTTGTTATCGAGGTAGCGTTCTTCCGTCTTATTCCCGGCATCATCGTAATCACATTCGTAGTTATCATAACCCTCTTTGGAGGAGACCGCCATACCGGTGGCATTTAAGTATTTTGTCCCCACAAGGTTATTGTTGTCATCGTAGATCTTCTGGATCCCGGCATAGCCAAGGGATTCAACCAGGAAAGTCTTATCCTCTGTGTCTTTATATTCCTCCTTTGTCTGGTTGCCATTCTGGTCATAGGTGTAGACAACTCCGGCATAACCGGCTTTGGCAATGACCGGCTTGTCCTTCTCATCATAATAATAAACGGAAGTCTTCTTCCCGTCCTCATTATAGGTGTACCTGGCAGACGCATAGCCTGATGACTCCATCATGACAGGCTTCCCCTCCGCATCCTGGTAGGACTCTGAAATCAGGTGGTTTTCTTCATCATAGGCCTTTACCAGTTTTGATACCCCGGAATCATTGGGGCTGATGGCATCATCGACACCCAGGTAGCTTTCCGAGATGACATTTCCATTCTCATCAAACTCCCAGACCATGCCGGCATAGCCCTTGGGGATCTTAACCATCTTGCCGTCGGTGCCATAATATCTCTCAGAGGTCTTCTTCTTATCCTCATTATATGTACAGATTACAGAAGCATAACCGTCCTTGCAGAAGGTCTTTTTCCCTTTCGCATTATAATAGGTCTGGGAAAGGATGTTGTTGTCCTGGTCATAGGTATAGTCCACCGCGGCGTAGCCCTTGCCCGCTACCGCCTCCGGCTTCTTATCGGCGTTCAGGTAGGTCTCATGTGCCACCTGGTCCTCATCATTATACTCCTTCTCCACAATGATGATCCCGTCCTTATTGGGGGCGACCTTCTCTTTCGTGTTATAATAGGTATCCATGGAGACCCGGCCACGTCCGTCATAGGCATGGTCCACTCCGGCATAGCCCTTACTGGTATAGGCCAGTTTCCCGTCCAGATCGTAAAAACGCTCCGTGATCTTTAAGTCTTTGTCATTATAAGTGTAGACAGCTTTATGGTAGCCTTCCGCCAGCTGAACAGGATTTCCCTCCTGGTCAAAATAGGCCTGGCTGGTGATATTGCCATTGGCGTCATGCTCATACTTGACTGAAGCGTAATCCTTGCCGGGAAGGGCGATGACATTACCCTTGTCATCATAATAGACCTCCTCCAGGGCATTGCCGGATTCATCATAGGCCTGCTCCATGGAAGCGTAACCCAGTTTCTCCACAAAGACAGCCTTCTCCCTCTCATCAAAGTATGCTGTCTTTGTCACGTTGCCGTTCTGGTCATACTCCTTCTTCATCAGGGCATAACCATCTTCATTGGCAATCAGCTTCCCCTCGGTGTCCTGGAAACGCTCCTCAATAACATGGCGGTTATTGTCCATGATATCCACAATTTGGGCGTAGGGCTTCTCCGGATCCCCCGCTGATACAGCTGTGGACTCCTCGGCCGGTGCGGATGTGGCACAGGCTGTTAACAGGAATATGCCCAGGGTGATCAGGAGAGACAGTAACAGGTGTTTTTTCCGTAATTGCATTCTGATTATCTCCTTTTTTGTATCATTATAAAACATCTAATGGGATTGTCAACTATTAACTGACAAACAATCAAAATCGCCTCCAATGCTACGTTACAAGACTTTCTCCATCCTGATACAATGGAAGGTATCTCCATCCACTGTCTGATCTGTAATCTTATATCCCAAAGATTCATAGAAGCCGATTTTATTATCCCGGCTTTCTACAATGGTTTTCGAGTAAAACTCTTCCTCCGCCCATTCCTCACAGGCTCTGACCACCATAGTCCCGATGCCCTGACGGCGGTATTCCGGCAGGACAACAACCCTTCCAATCATCATACTTCTTTCATCAACAGGATACATGCGTGCCGTGGCAATGGGAAAATCATGATCCGTCACAAGAATATATCTGGTCTCCGGGCCATCGTGTTCGTCAAATTCCTGACTCCATATTCATACTCCATCCATATTTGAGCCAGCTTTTTCTTTGACAAAACCAGTTTTCGTAGTTATAATGCAAACATCAATTGCTCAAAAGGATTCATGGCCGTATGCCACTGATACTTCTGAAGGATAGTTTCCGAAGCTAAGTTATTCATCTGAAAGGCAGGTAATCTCCCTTTGAAAGAAACAATCTACCACGGTTTCCCCACATCGCTGGCATTGTTGACAGATCTACACAATGCTGACCCAACACCAGTTTTATCCTCCCTCCGTGCCCACAGTCCTTCCCTGATCTGTGTCGTCGGCGATATCCTGCATGGTCGCCAGCCAGAGGGAGATGTCAGTCCATTGGAAACTCAGAAAAATGTGCTGCCGTTCTTATCTTCCTGCGCTTCCATCGCACCGACCTTCGTGTCGCTCGGCAACCATGAATGGATGTTGGACAGTGCTGACCTGGAGACAGTGGCAAACACAGGTGTAACGGTTCTGGATAATCGCTGGGTTGAAAAAGATGGCCTAATCCTGGGTGGATTAACCAGCGGGCACGTTACCGATTACAGACGGTTCAAAGCAGGAACAGATGGAACGGTCCGATATCCACAGAGGCAATCTCCGCCCGGCATCAGAGTCACGGTTACGCCATCGGAGCATAAGCCGGACATTAGCTGGCTTGCGGAATACTCTGCCCAGCGTGGGTTTCACATCTTAATGACACATCACCCGGAATACTGGCCGATGATCAGAGATCAGCAGATAGATCTGGCGATTAGTGGTCACGCTCACGGAGGCCAGATCCGCCTTTTGAATCACGGGCTGTGGTCGCCCGGTCAGGGATGGTGGCCGAAATATACGAAGGGTGTGTATGAGGGAAGGATGATTGTTTCCGCCGGTCTAACGAACACAACATGGGTTCCCAGAATAGGAAATTCGACTGAGCTGGTGTATGTGGAATGAAAAGCTACACCACTTCCTCTTTGCTCTTTAAAATCAATATCAGCCAGAGAAAGTCTTATCCTCTGTGTCTTTATAGCTCCTGTTATACTTGCCGCTTTCATCTGGTCGCCATTCTCATTGGCCCAGTATGTTACCAAAGATTCTGCCGCACAATCGTGCCATATACTTCGTATTCATCAATCTATTTTGCCCTTTATTCTGAAATGCTCGTTTGAAGGATAACGGGCATTTTTGTCTTTTTCAGGGTCGTGAGTGCCTGCTATCAGGGATTACGATCATACCGGGAGTGTTTCAAACAAAAAATGAAGCCCACTGAGCCATTTCCGATCAATCACGGATGTTGCTCAGTGGGCAGAGGGTTCAGTCCTTATTTGTAGTATTCCGCGTACCACTCGGCGAATGCTCTCAGACCTTCACGGATGCCGATCTTCGGTGTGAAGCCGTAGTCCCGCTCCAGGGCCACACTGTCAGCGTAAGTCACAGGCACGTCCCCGGCCTGCATACCGACCAGCTCCCGGTGTCCCTCGAAGTCGTAATCCGCCGGAAGAACACTAGCACGAACAAGCTCCTCCTGGAGCGTGCTGATATAGTCCAGAAGGTTCTCCGGCTGTCCGCCGCCGATGTTATACACAGCATAAGGCGGGATTGGAAGGCCGTCCTCTCCGTTCTTCTTTTCCGGCGCTCCCTGCATCACGCGGTACACGCCTTCCACGATATCATCAATGTAGGTGAAGTCCCTGCGCATGTTGCCGTAGTTGAAGATCTGAATGGTCTTTCCGGCGACCAGCTTCTGCGTGGCGCTGAAGTAGAACATATCCGGGCGTCCGGCAGGACCGTACACCGTGAAGAACCGAAGGCCCGTGGACGGGATGTTGTAGAGCTTGCTGTAGGCATGCGCCAGCAGCTCATCACTCTTCTTTGTGGCCGCATAAAGACTCACCGGGTTATCCACTTTATCATCTGTACTGAACGGCACTTTCTTGTTCCCGCCGTAGACGGAAGAAGATGAAGCGTAGACCAGATGCTCCACAGGATTGTGGCGGCAGGCTTCCAGCAGATTGTAGAAGCCGATAATATTGCTCTCCATATACACATCCGGGTGGTCGATGGAATACCGCACGCCCGCCTGCGCCGCAAGGTTCACCACTATATCAAAGTGGTAGGTAGCGAACAGCTCATCGACAGAGAGAAAGCAGCTGATCCACAGACGGGCTATAATCCCGGGTTTCAAGTCGTGACAAAATGGAACGGTTTATATTCGCCTTCTTGGAGAGCGCAGTCTGGGAAAGGTTCAGTGCCTTTCTTCGGCTGACCACGATTTCCGAGAGAAGTTCGGCGGTAGTATAGTTTTTCCAAGACTTAATTTGGGGATAACCCCTATATATAGTTTTACGTTGTACCCATGCAACAATTTCTTGGGGTTCGCCCCTATGTCCGAAAAGTGCGTTTGAGGGATAACGGGGATTTAGCCGGTTTTTCAGGCAAAAAAAGAAGCCCGCCGGGGCTGTAGTTATGACGGTTATCCCTGTCATTGCCACAGTTCCAGCGGGCTTGTTCGTTATTCTTATTCAGTTAATGGTGGTTATCCCTGGGCGGGTCGCGGCTATGTTGATCACACGCGTCCAAATCACGCCTCTTGCATTAATTCGCGGTTGGCATTATAATGCTCTCTGCCTTCAGGATGTGAAAGCATCTTGTTTACGGGAAACCGGGGCAAATCTAAAAAAGGAGGTACGTGGAATGACTAGATTCTCGAAAGTTTTACTGACCTCCAGCACGGTATTGTGGCTTCTATAGTTGCCCATACTGCTGGGGGTCGTGACTAACCCAGTCATCGTTTTCGTAGTATCTTGGTCTAACTGCTTCGTTGATGCTATCGGGATCATTTATGGTATCCGGTAGTGGAGAAGCAAGAGCAAGAAAAAGGGAACGTGATGCTGAACGTCGCCTTGAGCTCGGGGTAATTCTCGGGCTCTTGTTTTGGATCAACCCTGCTCTGCAGCTTTTGTTCGACCTTCATGCACTTCCAATCCCCTGCTTGCTGCCGTTCATGGCTCCGAGCAGGTAGGCGGAATGGTCCGCGATGGAGTCCTCCACACACGGATATTTCCTGAAATCCGCCGTGATGGTCACATAGGAGCCGTCCGGATTCTGCTCCCCGGTCTTCTTGGTGTAGATGCTCTTGCCGTCCCAGGACGAGCCTGCCCATGTGTTCCCGGAAAGAGACTTCTTCATGCCAAAGCAGTTATTTGCATTCTGGGCAAGCTCAGAGAAATTGATATCTTCTCTTTGATATGCTACTAATATTACAAAAATCTGCATCCCCATCTATCTTAAAGACGTTCCAAGTTGGTCAGTGGGGATAACCCCAATATGTTGATTTCAGGATTTAAAGACTACTATATATAGTGGTTTTGGCTGGTTTAGGGTGGCAAGTAGGGATAATGTTCATTTTTGGGACGGGTCAGATACCCCAGTAGGGATAATGTTCATTTTTGAGAATTGCCCGGATCAGGGCGGTCAGATTGGTATATGAAGTAGGGATAATGTTCAAAACGTAGTAGGGATAATGTTCAGTTTTGGATTGAGTAGGGATAATGTTCAAAACATAGAAACAGCCCACCAGGTCAGCTTCCTCGTTACGAGATGATCTCGTTTCTTGGAAACAAACCCGGTGGGCTGCTTTATTTCGTATTCAGTTCCTCAGTGCCTCATCGTTAGGCGAAAATGTTATTGACTATTCTTCATCAGTCGGCTTCCCGGTCTTCTCGGCATCCTCATGCTGCTCTTCACCGAGGTCGTATTCATGATGGAAGTATTTCACGATATCCAGATCCAGAGCCTCCAGTACCCGGCAAGCCACATCGAATGATGCTGTCCGGAGGTTCCTCTCCCCGCCCTCAAACTTTTGATAGTGCTGAATCAGGATCCCGGCTTTATCGGCTACCTGCTGCTGTGTAAGTCCGCAGGTAATGCGCCGCTCTTTAAGAAGCCCATCATTCTTTCCTTGTGTATGTACCACTCTGAATTCTTCCAAAGCCATACTGCATATCCCCTTTTACATCCAGTTGTGTGCAAGGTCATTATACACACAGGTGGGTGTATTGTCAATATGCGGGTTTCGTCCTTCCCTCATGCACCTCAAGCGCCTGACGCAGGTCAAAATAGACCTTGTGGCTGTCCGGAGCAAGACGCACCCCAGGCACTCGATATGTCAGCTTCTTCTTCCAACCGCAGCTCTGAAAGACAAACCGCACCAGATCCTTGCTCTTTATGTCATAGTGATCACGGCTGAGGTTATCCGGGAGCCTGTTCGCGCCGCCGTCATCGATGTTGCACGGCTCTATCCCAAAAGCCAGGTCTTCCGGGCTGAACAGAAAGTGAAAATACTCCGGATACCCCATAGCAACAAGGGTCGTCTTGAATATCGTGATCCGGCCGGTATCCACATTAAAAGATATGCCGGGAACTGAATAATCCCATATGATATAGTCATCCACAGTCGTCACCTTCCTTCTGGGCGCACGTGTCTCTTGGTATTACTGGTCGCGTGTGGGCTCCGGCTGCTCGGGATCAGGTGGTGTGGATGCATCCGAATGTAATTGCGGCTCTGCTTCTCCGGTCTTCTCCCGCACGCCTGTCAGCATCGCAATCTCCACAAAGCCGTCCATCTCTTTGACCTCGGTCTCCTTCTTGTACTGCTCCATCGGCACACCGAAGGTATTAGCGATATCATCCGAGTAATAGCCTTTTCTGGTATCGACCTTAACGACCTCGCCATTCTCGTCCACAGGCTCCTCACCCTTCTTCGGCTTCTCATTAAATATCTGCGGTACATTGAGATCAAAGACAAAGTAGAGTTTACCATCGTATGGGATCAGATATCCCAGCATTTTATAACGGCATTTCTTATCCCAGCCAAAGTGCTCATATATTGAATCCGTGAAATCAGGGCAACGCATCCTGCGGCTTTTGCGCTTATCCTGCTTCGCTACACACCAACGGAGCGCATGCTTGTCATTCTGGTCGCAGCCGGACACGGAGAAAAGTCCGGTCTCCTCATCAAACATCAGCTTGACCCAGACCACACCCTCCAGTTCCCTGATACAGGCAGCATTGAATGAGATATTCCCATCCCGGAAAGTGACAGACGGATCTCGCGGACTTGGGAACAACTCCTTACGAATAACCTTCATTCTGTCAGGATTGAACATTCCCATCAGTTCTTGCCGACGCGCTTCTCTGGCGGAAGAATCCTGATCCTGATTTATATTCTCGTTGATCTCATTGATCTGATCCTCATTCATGCTGTCTTCTTCCACCCTTCCATAATCGTTTCTGCTTCCTTCATCAGGGCCGCCAGTTTATCGGCTGTGAAGGTATTCATATCTTCCAGTTCTGTGGCCGGGCGCAGGACATCCCAGTCACCCGCATAATGCTGCTGCACCAGAACTGATGCGTGGTCATAACTGCTGACCGGCACTCCGAATGAAGATGTCCAGGCTGATGGATACACACGCACCGTTTCCCTGATGACAATCTCTTCTTCGGTAGCCTCTTCATCAGTTTCTTCTGCCTCATCCGGTTCGTCCGGAACGACGACCTGCTCCACAACCTTTGTGACCACCGGCTCGTCCAACTCGAAAACCAGGAGTTTCTGATCGTCCTGGTTTATGAACTGTCCCCGGAACCGGTACTTGCCCTCGTCCTCCCAGTTCATGAGATCAAAAAGCGTCCGGGAAAGTCCTCTGCATCCCATCGTACTGACGATCCAACGCTCCTCCCGGAGTTTCCCCCAGTGGATGGCATTCGGATTGCTCTCGTCACATGGCCTGATAGCGATGGTGTTTGTGACCGTATTCAGAAGAAGTTCCACATATTCCACATCTTCAAACTGCTTCAGGCAGGCTGTGCTGAACCGCAGCTTGCCGTTTTGTATGGTCATTGTCAGTTGTTCCCGTGACGGAAAATAATCCGCCCTGACCACCTTATATCCACCCATGAAAAGCTGAGGTCCTTCGGCAGTCACTTTGACTTCCGGCACCTCTACGCTCTCACATGCTGCTTTGTAGTCTTCCGTGGAAAAGCCACTCCAGCTCTTGTCTATCGGGACAAAGCCAGACAGGATTCCGCCATCGATCACGCTGAGAACAGGCAGCGGACGGCTCTTGGAAGCATACTGTTTGGAGGACTTGAGCAGATTGGCGGCATTATATACATCACGGCTGACAATGGCTTCATGATGATCGCGTTGAATATACTGTCTCCTGTTCTGCCGGTTTTTCTCTGACTTATGCGTTTTGAAATCGGGTGTGTAGGTCTTCCTTGCCCGAACATCCCCGCAATGACGCTCGTTCTCGATCACACCGTCAACCGAGGTCGGATTCCAGACTTCGTTACCAAGTTTGGTGGCTCTCCCATACTCGGTCAGCAAGTCAGCGATCTCCTTGGTAGACCAGCCGTTGATGTACAGGTAGTAGATAACCTTTACTGTCTCCGCCTCATCCGGATTGACAACCAGGTCGCCTTCCTCGTTCAGATCGTAACCCAGCAATTTCGGAGTCAGGAAGATGCCCTTACTAAAACGCCGTTCTATGGACCAGTTCATAATGAACGATTTCGACCTGGATTCCTCTTCCGCTACAGTGGCGAGGATTGTCAGGACAAGAGCACCGGTTGTATCAAGTGTGTAGAGATTATTCTCATCAAAATGGACGCCCACACCCACCTCTCGTAATTCGTCGATCACGGAAAGGCAGTCTACGACGTTACGGGCGAACCTTGCGATTGACTTTGCCAGAATATGCTGTATCTTCCCCGCCTTGGCATCTTCAATCATCTGGAGCATACCTTTTCGGTGCGTCAGATTCGTCCCCGAGATACCCTCGTCGCTGTAAATGCCCGCGAATTCCCAGTTGGGATTTGCCTTGATCCGCTCCGTGAAATCATTGACCTGCAGCTCATAGGATGAGGTTTGCTCATCGTTTTCCGTGGACACACGAACATATGCTGCCACCTTCAGCGGCCGCTGCTCCAAAGCAATCTCATCGGTCGCAATAGCAGGAATGACCTCAAGCTGAGATGGATCGATTCCTTTATACCGGCTCCTGATTTTCTGTTTGCTATCAGTGGTTGCTTTCTCACTGGCGATCATTCGTGTCTCACATCCTTCTTAATCTTCAAGTTCGCCCTCTTTGGGCATTTCCCAGTACCATTTTCGCATTTTCCTGAAAGGCTTGATACCGAGAGCTACTTTTGCATCGTTCATGGTCTTTTCGCCAATCTGGTACTCCGCCATCAACTGCTTGATTTCTGTGGACTCAGCGGGACCGTTTTCCAAAGCTCTGGTAATGAGGATGGCCGCCAGCTCATGCTTGTTTTTCGGAAGATCGTTTTCAGTATCCGCAGTCTGCACATTTTTCCCTATTTCCAACCAACGAAATCCAGTATGCTGCCGGATCTCAAAGGAAAAATCCGGACCATTGTATTCAGCGCTGCTTTTAACATGATGAACTATACGAACATCCCTATCTTCTTTACTTCGCTCCACCTGCAGCACACTTCTGGCAGAAGCAACCAGGTCGATACTTCCAAGTCCCCGGTAGATATCCTTTTGACCATTGTCCTTACTGTAATGTCCGATTACTACAATGGCGCAATCGTATCTTGACGCCCATATGCCCATGCGTCTCATAAGCCTCCGGGCTCTTGATGCCCTCATCAAATCGGCATCATTTTCAACGTAAGCCTGTATGGGATCTATGACCAACAACCTCGGCTTGAAAGACTCGATGGCTTCTCTCAGCCTTTCATCTTCCATTGTCAGGTCGCCGTGGATTTCCTCATCGATGAAAGCAATATTCCTGCAGTCAGCTCCACACACCTCCAACCGGGGCTTTATGGTATCCCCGGCATCATCTTCAGAACACTGATAGATTATCTTCTGCGGTCTTCCAAGAGCAGTCCCATCCGGCATTGCGCCACCCTTTGACAGTTCAGCGACAATATTCATCATCATGGTTGACTTCCCACAGTTCGGATCGCCTTGGAGGAATGTCACTTTACCTATCGGGATATATGGTCGCCAGAGCCATAGGACAGGTCTTGTCTGGACTTCACTAAACAATGTCAGCAGCTTTGACTCCACCTTGGCTCCACCCTCCTTCCCATAATGCTGAACATGACCACGGCATATCTGCCCCTTACATATGTATTATACAGCAGTGGCACGGTTCTCACCTTAACGCCGTAGCTAAATCCAGCCTCCAACTATTCACAGAGTTTAAAAAATCGGCTCAGATCCGTAAGATGGTTCTCCAGGAAAAGCGCCATCTTAATGGATCATAAATCTGTTGCTATGTACAAAACCTGACGGTAATATGCTGATGCCTAATGCGGGCCATTCAGAAAGGATGGTTTAGAAATGGCTGTAGATTATGTAAAGATGGGTAGGATCATGAGGCAGAAGCGTGAACTTCTAAAGATATCGCAGGAGGAGCTTGGATCAATGACCCTTACTTCAAATGTTCATATCAGCAACATAGAAAATGGTTCACGCGCACCAAGTCTCGATTTGTTTGTGGCGATAGCAAATGTCCTGGGGCTTTCAGCCGATGACCTGCTTGTGAATAGTCTGGAAGTGTCCAGTTCTATTGCGGGGAAGGATGTACACGCC
The DNA here is from genome assembly GCA_017433295.1 of Eubacterium sp. Taxonomy (GTDB): domain Bacteria; phylum Bacillota; class Clostridia; order Lachnospirales; family Lachnospiraceae; genus Anaerobutyricum. The sequence continues at coordinate 15,462 of JAFRHL010000040.1, read as the reverse complement.
ATATTTCAGGGCTGTAACAAAGATGAAAAGGAGATTCTTATTCGGCTTTTGAATTTCGTTAAAGAGCTATTGATTGAGTATAACATCTGACAACATAACAAAAAACCTGCCCGCGTAGGCGGCAGCAGCATCCTTGATTTTATCTTGGGTGCTTCTGTCCTCTACACGGGCAGATACTTTTTCGTATGTATTTTACGCCACGGTCAACCAGCAGTCTGTGATGAACTCGGCCATTTCCACAGGCATTGATTCGACATAATTCTTGCCGTCAAGTGCCGGGAACAGGTCATCCCTCATGAAGGCAATCGTCCGTTCCAGCAGCTTTTCTCCCGGCTGTGCCTTCCATTCCATCGCAGAGATTGTGGCTGCTGTTCTCGCATCATCGATCAGCGTCGCAAAAGCATCCCTGTCGATCCCTCTCCACTGTTCTACTTCCATCTTTCGTTCTTTGACCGAACAGCCGCGAAGAGCCCTCATCTCCGGGCTGACAATCTTCCGAAGTTCCTCCGGCACAACCTCGACCTGCATGCTCTGCAGATATGCCTTGATCATCGCTGCCACAGTCAAGTCTGTTATATTAAAGCCGTACTTATCTGCGTAAACGTCGCGCAGAATCCCTGTATTCATCTCCATGTACAAAACCTCCCCTGATGTATGTCTGTCACATTACCTGGCTTCCTTGTTTCTCAAGTTACCTCGGGGTTTCGTACATTGCAAGATTCAAAAGAATCCGAAAGACGGGTATGGTCATTGAAACTGGTGGCAGAGTTTTTATCTGTAGTATTCAGCGTACCATTCGGCGAAAGCTCTAAGGCCCTCCCGGATGCCGATCTTCGGTGTGAAACCGTAGTCCCGCTCCAAAGCGGCACTGTCAGCATAAGTCACAGGCACGTCCCCGGCCTGCATGCCGACCAGTTCCCGATGGCCCTCGAAGTCATAATCGGCAGGAAGAACACCGGCACGGACAAGCTCTTCCTGAAGAGTGGAGATATAGTCCAGCAGGTTTTCCGGCTGGCCGCCGCCGATGTTATACACGGCATAAGGTGGAATCGGCAGGCCATCCTCTCCGTTCTTCTTTTCCGGTGCACCCTGCATAACACGGTACACGCCTTCCACGATATCGTCGATGAAAGTGAAGTCCCGGCGCATATCGCCGTAGTTGAAGATCTGGATGGTCTCCCCCGCTACCAGTTTCTTTGTGGCGGAGTAATAGAACATATCCGGGCGACCGGCAGGACCGTAAACCGTAAAGAAACGGAGTCCCGTGGACGGGATATTGTAGAGCTTGGAATAAGCATGCGCCAGCAGCTCGTCACTCTTCTTGGTCGCAGCGTAAAGGCTGACCGGGTTATCCACCTTGTCGTCTGTGGAAAACGGCACCTTCTTGTTTCCGCCATAGACGGAGGAACTGGATGCGTAGACCAGATGCTCCACAGGATAGTGGCGGCAGGCTTCCAGCAGATTGTAGAAGCCGATGATGTTGCTCTCGATATACACATCCGGGTGGTCGATGGAGTACCGGACGCCGGCCTGCGCCGCAAGGTTTACTACGATGTCGAAGTGGTAGGTCTTGAAGAGATCGTCCACCAGGGCCTTGTCTCCGATGGAGCCCTTGACAAACACATGCTTGACTGAAGAGGTTTCCGCTACCTTCTCGACCTGCGCCAGTCTCCACTCTTTCAGGCTGACCTCGTAGTAGTCGTTCATGTTGTCGAGGCTGACCACTGTGCCGCCGCTCATTTCTTTCAGCAGACGGATCACAAGGTTGGCCCCGATGAATCCCGGTGAACCGGTCACCAGGATCGTTTTGTTGTTCAAATCAATTGTTGCTTTCATAAGTACTTCCTCGATTATCGTACACATACTGTCTGCCAAATATAGGAGATCTTTTTTCTATTCCAGGGAACTTGTAGCTCGATGGTAGCTGGTTTGCCATTGGAACTGTACCTATCTTCCACTTAGCCACTTCAGCATATAATTCATCATCAAAACCTATCCAATAAATCTCTGCGTAATAAGTAACTACTCCTTCTTCAAGAACAAGCCAGCAATCAAAACTATCATCATAATCTTGATTTCCAGTATTTCCACTGCTAACCTTCCACGCTTCAAAATACGGAGTTTCTTCTACCTTGACCTCAGAAATGCCAGATTTCGCATCTACCATCTGAACAATATAACCTTCACAAGCCGGTCCACCAAACACTTCTGGATTCCAGAGAATAGAAAATCGATACTCATTTCGATTGTATGTGTACTCCTTGGTAGTAAAGAACGGATTTTCTTCGTTCCCATGGATTATTTGCACATTAATCCCTCCGGAACAGGTCACGGGTATAGACCTTTTCTTCCACATCACCCAGCACGTCCGCGTCAAAGCGGTTTGCCAGGATGACATCGCTCTCTTCCTTAAACTTCGCCAGGTCATTGACCACCTTGGAGCGGAAGAACTCGCTGCCGTCCTCCAGTGTCGGCTCGTAAATGATGATCGGGATGCCCTTCGCCTTGATGCGCTTCATGACGCCTTGGATCGCGGAGGCGCGGAAGTTATCGGAGTTGGACTTCATCGTAAGACGGTACACGCCGACGGTCTTCGGATTCTTCGCAATAATCTGGTCTGCGATGAAATCCTTACGGACAGTATTGCTCTTTACCACCGCCTCGATCATGGTCTGCGGCACATCCTTGTAGTTGGCAAGGAGCTGCTTGGTATCTTTCGGCAGGCAGTATCCGCCGTAGCCGAAGGACGGGTTGTTGTAGTGGCCACCGATACGCGGGTCCATGCACACGCCGTCGATGATCATCTGTGTGTCCAGCCCCTTGGTCTGAGCATAGGTGTCCAGCTCATTAAAGTAGCTGACGCGGACAGCCAGGTAGGTATTGGCGAACAGCTTGATTGCCTCAGCTTCGGTCAGATGGGCAAGCAGCACCGGGATGTTCTGCGGCTCCTGTCCGGCTCTCTGCTCCTCCACTCTCGCGCCTTCCAGAAGAAGGTCGGCGAACATCTGCCCCTGCTCCCTCTGGTCGTCGTCACAGCCGACAACGATGCGGCTCGGATGCAGGTTGTCATAGAGCGCCTTGGACTCCCGCAGGAACTCCGGACTGAAGATGATGTTCTTCACGCCGTACTTGGCTCTCACGGATTCCGTGTAGCCAACAGGAATCGTGGACTTGATGACCATGAGGACGTTCGGATTTACCTTCAGCGTCCACTCGATGGCATCTTCCACGGCACTCGTGTCAAAGAAGTGGTTCACATCATCGTAATTGGTCGGTGTGGCGATGATGACAAGCTCCGCAGACTTATAGGCTGCTTCCTTATCCGTTGTCGTGTGAAGGTTCAGTGTCCGCTCCCCGGCTCTCGCCTCCCGGAAAAACCGCTCAATCTCATCGTCCTGGATCGGGCTGATGAACTTGTTCAGTTTCTCGGCCTTCGCTTCCGTGGTGGTGATGGCTGTGACTTCATGCTTCTGGGCGAGCAGGACGGCGAGGCTCAGTCCGACATATCCTACTCCGGCTACTGTGATCTTCATGTACTTCCTTCTCCTTATCGTTAATCTCTTCTGAACAGGTCTCTTGTATATACTTTCTCTTCCACATCATCCAGCGCCGTGTCATAACGGTTGGCGATGATGCATCCGCACATCTTCTTGAACTTCTTGAGGTCGTTTACCACAACGGAGCCAAAGAACGTGCTTCCATCCTCCAGTGTCGGCTCGTAGATCACCACGGTCGCGCCTTTGGCCTTGATCCGCTTCATGACGCCCTGGATGGAGGACTGACGGAAGTTGTCGCTGTTCGACTTCATGGTAAGCCGGTAAACGCCAACCACAACTTCCTTCTGGCGGCTCTCTTTATCTGCCGAGTAGGACTCGCTGTTCCCGTAGGTCCCGGCAATCTCCAGTACACGGTCTGCGATGAAGTCCTTTCTCGTCCGATTACTCTCAACAATCGCTTCGATCAGGTTCTCCGGCACATCCTGGTAGTTCGCCAGAAGCTGTTTCGTATCCTTCGGCAGGCAGTATCCGCCGTATCCGAAGGACGGGTTATTGTAGTAATCTCCGACTCTCGGATCGAGACACACACCCTTGATGATCGGCGCGGTCTTCAGATGCTTGACCTCGGCATAGGTATCCAGTTCATTGAAGTAGCTGACGCGGAGTGCCAGGTAGGTATTCACAAACAGCTTGGTCGCCTCGGCTTCCGTGGTCTCCATGAACAGGACAGGGATGGATGTCTTGATTGCCCCCTGCTGCAACAATGCCGCGAACTCCTCCGCCGCTTTCATATTCGCCTCATCTGCCCCCACGATGATCCGGCTCGGATACAGGTTGTCGTAAAGTGCTTTACTCTCCCGCAGGAACTCCGGACTGAAGATGATATTATCCATGCCCATCTTCTCCCGAACGTGGACGGTGTATCCGACCGGGATCGTGGACTTGATCACGATGGTCGGCTTGACCTCCCTGTCCGCTGTCGCTTCCTTGATCAGCCCCAGCACCGCTTCCACAGCGGAGCAGTCAAAGAAGTTCGTCTTCGGATCGTAGTTGGTCGGAGCCGCGATGATGATGAAGTCAGCAGATGCGTATGCGGGAGCCGCATCTGTGGTGGCACGGAGGGACAGCTTTCTCTCCTCATGCTCCGCCATATATTTCTCTATGTACTCATCCTGGATCGGGCTCTTCCAGGCATTGATCTTTTCGACCTTCGCCTCCACTATGTCCACGGCAGTCACATCGTTGTGCTGGGACAGCAGGACAGCCAGAGAAAGGCCAACGTAGCCGGTTCCGGCCACAGCGATGTTCTTCCGCTCGACTGCTACCGACTCTGCCTCATCATCCACAATGACATCTGTGGGCTTGAAGCCCAGCACCTCACAAATGGAAAGGAGCTGATCCACGGACGGGCTGTAGTCCTGCATCTCAAGTCTGGATAAAATGGATCGATTTATATTTACCCTCTTCGATAATTCAGCCTGGGAAAGCTTCAGCACTTTTCTCCGGCTGACCACGATCTCCGAGAGGAGTTTCAGTGATAAATGCTTCATAACGGATTCCTCCTGACAATGTTGTTGCTATCAGCGTCAATATAATATCGAATGCAACATCAATATAATAGCAAGAAGCCCTGAATAATGCAATATGTTTGTTGTTAATAATGGGCATCATTTTCTTCTGTATGCTCCGTTTTACTATATTTTGGACGCTATCAGCGTCAATGTAAAAGTAATGATGGACGCTAATAACAGCAAAAAGCCCACTAAGCCGCTTCCGAAGTGTCTCGGTAGTTGCTTAGTGGGCTGTCTGATACCTGCTCATGATGCCTTTGCCATTCTCACGATCTCCACACCGTCATCCGAAACCATCACCCTCTCAATCTCTCCAAGCCTCTCTTCCGAAACCGTCTCCCAGCCCATCTGGATACAGATGGAAGCCAGAAGGTCGGTCTCGCGGATGGTGCGGCAGGTACAGCCGTTTCCCTTCCTGCCCTTGTGCCGCTCCCGGCATGTCCATGCCTTGTAGTTTGCACCATCGTATCCCCTAAGCGTCCGCCTGGTCATCGGCGCTCCGCACTCGGCGCAGAAGATCAGGCCATATAGAAAGTGCGGCTGACCACCCCTGTGACCGACCGCACTCTCGATTTCCTTCTTCTGTTTCAGTTTCTCCTGTACCGCGTCCCACATGACAGGCTCCACGATGGCTTCATGATCCCCTTCCAGATAGAAGCTTTCATAGTGTGCCCGCTTGTCCGGCTTCTTCGTCAGAAAGTCTTTAGGCGGCTGCTTCTGCAGGAGTTTATCGCCCCGGTAGGTTTCGTTTTTCAGGATGTAGAGGATGTCGTTGTGGGAGATCAGCGTCCCCTTCCTCGTCCTCACACCGTAATCCGCAAGGAGCCTGCGGATCTCCTCGATGTTCTTCCCTTCCAGGTAGAGGGTGTAGATCAGGCGGACGGCATCCGCGTCCTGATTCGGCACGAGCTTCCCATCCACGCAGTCGTAGCCGAGGATACGGTTGTTGCCGAGGTTGTACTCACCCCGCTTGAACCGCTCACGGTAAGCCCAGCGGACGTTCTCGGAGATGGAGCGGCTCTCGTCCTGCGCGATGGCCGAGAGGAAGGAAAGCATCATGGAACAGGACGGGCTTGCCGTGTCAAGGTTCTCCTTCTCGAATCTGACGTCCACGCCGTTGCCGTGGAGCAGCTTCACATAGTGCTGGCAGTCAACGATGTTCCGGGAGAAACGGCTGATGCTCTTGCAAAGAATGTAGTCCACCTTCCCGTCCAAAGCGTCCCTTATCAGCTTCTGGAATCCTGCCCTGTTCTCCGCTTTCGTGCCGGATTTCTCGTCGCTGTATATCCCTGCGAACTCCCACTCGTCATTGGCTTCGATGAAAGATTTGTAGTAGCTGACTTGCGTCTCAAAGCTGTCCTCCTGCTCTTCCAGCAGGGTGGACACACGGCAGTATGCCGCGACCCGCTTCTTGTGCAGGTCCCTTTTCCTTGGAATCCTTGTGAATTTCATGCCGTCTCCGCCTCCTTCTCCTTCTGGGCTTCCTTCTGCCGCTCAAGGTAACTGTTGTAAAGCTCCGCGATCATCGGCGGGTGTTCCCGGTCGGCATCCACACCGGACATGACCGTGGTGATCAGGCCGCACTTCCAGAACACCTTCATGGTGCGGTCGTCCACGACATCCTCCCCAAGAGCCGCAAGCCTGCGGTACTCCCTGTCCGTCCTGCTGTGCGCCCCGAACTCGATGTGGTCGATAAGGTCATCCACCCACCAGAAGTCCACGCTCTTCATCACCGGATGTGCCTTCCTGATCTCCAGCGCCAGCTTCGCATCAGCGCCAAACCTCAGGCTGTTTACCTTCTCGGCGATCTTCCCTGCCTCCAGCTTTTTATAGGCTTCCAGCAGCGCCGTCTCCACAATGTTTGAGCGGATGATGAAGCCGTGGCAGGCGTCATCGCCCTTCTCACAAACCCATCCCTTCTTGTGTTTCAGCTGGACCGGCACAGCCCTCTGGTAAAGCACCGATCCGCAGTAAGGACAGCGGAGCTTGTCGCCCAGGGGATACTGATTGCAAGTTCCCGTGTCGTGTTCCTTCCGATGCCCGTTTACCCTGCGCATCCCCATGATCTTCATGCAGCGGTCATACTGCTTTCTCGGAATGATCGCGGCGTGATGGTTTTCGATGTAGTAGCTCGGAACCTCCGTACTGTCGTTCTTGATGGACTTGTGGCTCAGATGGTCTTCCGTGAGGAACTTCTGGAGGATGATGTCCCCCGTGTAGCGTTCGTTGATCAGAAGGGTGTGTACCGCTGAGTCCGTCCACTTTGGCTCCCCTGTCGGGCTCTTGATGCCATGCGCCGCGAGGTACTTGCGGATGCTCTGGATGCTCTCCCCATGTTCGTAGAGCTCGAAGATCTTCTGCACCACCGCCGCATGCTCCGGCACGATCTGATATTCACCGTCCGCCGTCTTCTCGTAGCCGTAGAGTCTGCTCCAGCGCGTGACGCCGTCTTCAAACCGCTTCCGGATGCCCCAGGATGTGTTCTCGGAAATCGACCGGCTCTCCTCCTGGGCAAAGGCCGCGAGGACGGTCAGGAGCATCTCCGAGAAAGCCGTGCGCGTATCGATGTTGTTGCTCTCGAACACGATGTGGACGCCCAGGTTGTTGAGGTGGCGCACAAAGGTCAGGCATTCGAGGGTATTTCGGGCGAAGCGGCTGATCGATTTTGTCAGGATGAGGTCGATTTTTCCTTCCTCGCATTCCTTCACCATCCGCTGGAACTCCGGCCGTTTGGCTGCGCTCGTACCCGTGATGCCCTCGTCGGCGAAGATGCCCGCCAGTTCCCATTCCGGGTTCCCCTCAATCAGCCCGGTGTAGTGTTTGACCTGTCCATCAAAGCTGGTCTTCTGGTCCTCTGTATCCGTGGAAACCCGGCAGTAGGCAGCCACACGGAGCTTGCCGGTCTGCTCCCTGATCGTTTTCCTGATCGGTTCAAGCTTGATCTTCTGTACTTCCATAAATGGTCTCCTTTCCGCGCCGCTGTAGGTTATCCCCCGGCGCTGTCCTATATTCCCGTAAAACCTCGTGCATAGCAAGTTAATTGTGAGAAATACAAGCACTTATTGGCCGTATAATCCGTAGAATAATCCGGCCTGTTTCAGCCGGATAACTGGTAGTTCTGGACAAAGAAACGGCTCCCTGAGAACGTACCCCAGAGAGCCGTGTAAGCCTTTATTCCGCCTGCTTCTTCCGTACTTCCTCCGCCAGTTTCGGGTACCTGTCCTGGTAGCGGAGAAGGTAGCCGTCCCACAGCTTTGCCTTATGCCTCGGATCGTGGGAATCCCTGACTACACCGGATGGAATCGCTGTCATAAGCCCGCACCGCCAAGTGATGGTGATCGTGCGGTCGTCCAGCACCTTCGCCTGTTCCGGCTCCATCAGCTTCAGGTCGGATGCCGTGTAGCTGTGCTGACCAAACTCGATCTTAGCCACATACTCATCCAGCCACCAGTAATCGACGGCATCAAAGGCGGGATGCGCCGCCTTCCCCTCCAGCAGCTTCCCTGCTTCTTCCGCCTTTCTGCGGAGCTTCATGGTACTGATCCGTTCCACCTCTGCCAGGTCGAGGCTGTTCCAGGCATCGAGGATCGCCTTCTTTACCGGGATCGCCATGATCGCAAACTTCCTGCAGGCTCCTTCCCCCTCACAGCAGAAGTGGCTGTCGATATTCTGGATCTCCAGCCGCCTGTGGCGGAGGACATGGCCGCAGTATGGGCAGCGCAGGTAATCCCCGAAGGGGTACTGTGAGGGAGTGGACTTCTTCTTCAGTTCCAGGATCACATTGCAGCGGTCGAACTGCTTTCTCGGCACGATAGGCTCGTGATGGTCCTTCAGCATCTTACCCGGAAGCAGCCCGTCATTCCTGTAGCAGCGGTAGTCCATGTAGCTCTTTTTGTAGAACTTCTGCGTCTGCAAATCGCCGGCATATTTCTCGTTCATGATCATGTAGTGGATGCGGGACTCATCCCACACTTTCGTTTCCCCGTTCGGCATCGGATACCCCCTGTCCTTCAGCGTCCGGGTGATCTCCGGCACGGAGGTCCCATGCTCATAAAGGTCGAAAATCAGCCTCACTGCCTCCGCTTCCTCCGGCACGATCTCGTAGGTATCGTCCTCCTCGTTCTTCCGGTAGCCGTACACAGGGATCAGAAGGGCATGCCCCTTCTGCAGCCGTTTCCGCTTGCCCCATTTGACGTTTTCAGAATGGGAATGGCTCTCTTCCTGCGCAAAGGCGGCAAGCACGGTCAGGAGCATTTCCGAATACTCGCTGTCCGTGTCTATGCCTTCCTTCTCGAAAATGAGCCGGATGCCGAGGCTGCGCAGCTTGCGCATGTAGTTCACTGCATCCAGCGTGTTGCGGGAAAAGCGGGACACGGACTTACAGATGATGGCATCGATCTTCCCGTCCTCACAGTCCTGCACCATCTGAAGGAACTGCGGCCTTCTTTCCGCCTGTGTACCTGAAATCCCGTGGTCGGCATAAATGCCTGCCATCGTCCAGCCGGGCTCCGCCCTGATCTTCTCGGAATACACAGCCACCTGCGTATCATAGCTCAAATGCTGCTCGTCCGATTTGGTCGAGACACGGCAGTAGGCGGCCACACGCAGGAGCTTCTTTTCTTCCGCCTGTTTCTCTTCCGGATTGTAGATCTTCGTGACCCTGATCTCAGCCATGCGATTTCACCTTTTTCCATTTCTCCCGGACTTCCTCCGCCTGTTTCGGGTACTTGCCTTCATGCCGCAGGACGTAAGCATCCCACAGGATAGCTTTGTGCTTTGGGAACTGGGAGTCGCGTATGATGCCGGTCGGGACGGTCTGGACGACTCCACACTTCCAGCGGATGGTCATCGTGGAATCGTCCGCCGCCTCCCTCATCTCCTCCGGCATGGCGGCAATCTCTGTCGGCGCGTAGCTGTGTCTGCCGAACTCAATCCGATCCACCAGGTCATCCAGCCACCAGTAATCCACGGTATCGAAAGCCGGGTGTTCCGCTTTGATGCTCCTGGCCAGTTCATCATCTGCCCCGCTCACATCCAGTTCCGCATACGCTTTAAGCAGAGCCTCATCCACAAGCGGCCTGTCGATCACAAAGCCCCTGCAGGCTCCCTCACCCTGGCAGAAGAAAAACTGGTTCCTGCCCTGGTCCGTCTTTGCCATCCACAGGGTCTTTCCGCAGTAAGGGCATTTCAGCATATCGGAATATGGGTACTGCACCGGCCTGATCCGCGAGGTGCTTCGCATGAGCTGGATGTCTCCGCAGCGGTTGAACTGCTTCTCTGTGATGATCGCCTCGTGATGGCCGAAGATGTAATTCTGCGGAAGTTCCCCTTTGTTCTTCACTTCCTTGCCGGTCATGAAGTCCGGCGTGTACCGTTTCTGGGTGATGATGTCGCCCATGTACTTGACGTTGTTGAGCATCCCCCAGATCCTCGATTCCTCCCAGTTACCGATGCGGTACTCATCGATCATCGGGCGCGGGACGCCCTTTTCACGTAGTTCCTTACGGATCGTGGAAATCGGCATCCCATGCTCGTACTGGTCGAAAATCCAGCGGACGATCTCCGCCTCCTCCGGCACGATGACCATCGTCTTTCCGTCATCCGACTTCCTGTAACCGTAAGGCGGATACAGCGGAGCATTACCGGCCATCGCCCTCTTTCGCTTGCCCCACTTCACGTTCTCGGAATGGGAGTGGCTCTCTTCCTGGGCAAAGGCGGCAAGGACAGTCAGCAGCATGGCGGAATACTCGCCTTCGGTATCGATGTTCTCCTTCTCGAAGATGAGCCGGATTCCCATCCCCCGGAGCATCTGGATGTAGCGGACGGCATCGAGGGTGTTGCGGGAAAATCGGGAGACTGATTTACAGATCACCGCATCGATTTTCCCATCCTCGCAGTCCTGAATCATCTGGAGGAACTGCGGCCGTTTCTCCGCCCTTGTGCCGGACAAGCCGTAGTCTGCGTACAGCCCCGCCAAAGTCCAGCCCGGCTCCGCCGCGATCCTGACACGGTAGGCATCCATCTGCCCCTCGTAACTTGACCGCTGTTCATCGCGCTTTGATGAGACACGGCAGTAGGCAGCCACACGGAGGAGCCGGTCGGTACCTTCTTTCTTCTCCTCCGGGTGGTAGATCTTCGTGACCTTCATACCGCCTTCTGCCATGACTCCGCCTCCTTCGCGGCGAGCTTCATCGCGCGGTCCATGATCTCCTTTTCCTCGGCGCTGAACTTCCTGCGGTGTCCGCCAAGGGTCTGATGGTCCAGAAGCTCCTGCACCACGTTGTAGAGGTCCTTGCTCACCAGTGCCGGGTGGTGGTCTTCAATGAGGATCTGGTCGACCTGACCCCTGTTCTTGACCCTCTTTACCACACCAAACTCATCCACGATGCGGCATTCCTTATTCGACAGGTAATTGCCGATGTAGGTTTCGCTGCGGAGAAGGTTGACTACCGGGGTCTTGTTCCATACCCTGCCGTCCCCATCTTCCGCTTCCATTCGGGTCAGTTCCTCGGCGATCTCCGCGTAGGTGTAGCACATCCCCGCCATGTAGAAAGCCTGACGGACGACTTCCGCCTCATGCTCAACCACTTCCCACCTGTGTTCCTTGCCGACCGATACAAAACCGTACCTGGCCGTATCCCAGGGCTGCCCTTTCTCGACATGCTTCTGCCGGCTCCAGCTTAAGTTCATGGAGATGGAGTTGCTCTCCTCCTGGGCAATGGTCGCAAGGATGCCGAGCATCAGTTCCCCGCCCATCGTCTCCGTATCAAGGTTCTCCTTCTCGAACCTGACCGTTACGCCGCACTCTTTCAGGTGGCGGATGGCTTCCACGCATTCGAGCATGTTCCTCGCAAAGCGGCTGATCGACTTCGTTAAGACAAGATCGATCTTCCCGACCTCGCAGTCCTTGATGAGCCGGTTCAGTTCCTTCCGTCCGCGCATGGAGCGTCCGCTCTTGCCGTGATCACCGTAAACACCGACGAACTCCATGTCCGGATCGTTCCTGATGAGTTTCTCGTAGTATTCGCACTGGACTTCAAAGGAGCCGTCCTGCGTGTCGCTGTTGGTGCTAACGCGGCAGTAGGCAGCCGTGCGCAGTTTCTTTCCTTCCATTCTGCTTCCTCCTGATTCTGTAGATTTAACCTGGTTTCCGGCTTATCTGCCCTCTCCTGCGGTCATCGCATATTCCCGTAAAGTGCTGTACATAGCAAGTCAATATTGGATACTTCTTCACTTCTTTTTTCGGACAGGAGTACCCGTGAAAACTCGCAGGATAAAAAGAAAAGACGCACCGGGGAAAAGCTCCTCAGCGCGTCCTGTAGTGGTTGGTATTCAGTTTCTTAATCGTCTGCGTCCAGATCTTCGAAAAGCTCCTCCACAGATGAGAAGGTCTTCTCCGGACGGATGCCCTTCGCCTCCCGCTCCGCTGTTTCCTTCATAACAGCAAGTGTCTCAGCGTTTGGTTTCGGATAGCCGATGCGGAAAGGGATGCCCCATTCCAAGAGGCACTTCTCGAAGTAGATGTTGACCGCCTCTGATGGCGTCATGCCTAGTTCCTTGAAGATATATTCGACCTGGCTTTTCTTATACGGATCGATCTTCATGGAAAGCTGAGCCGTCTTCGGAGCATCTGAGTCAATTTCCGTATGCTTCTTCTCCCCGGTCAGCCTAATGTCAAATGGAAGTCCCCCTTCGATGATGCACTTCTCAAAGAAGATGTTCACACCGTAGGCGAGGGATAAGCCAAGCTCCGTAAAGAACTCATCCATCCGCTGCTTCTTTTCCGGCTCCATCCGCATGTTGAAGGTCGCTGTTTTCTTATTCATTCCCCATTCCTCCATCCTGTGCTGTGTCCATTATAGCCGTCCATCGTGAAGATTTCAATACGATGTGTGACTTTTACAGGCGCAGAATGGTAAGGAAAAGATCAGACCTTTTCCGTATAGGACAGCTTCACCCAGCCGTTACGCTTTTCCGCATAGGCTTTCAGAAGCCCCCAGCCGTCCTGCTCGTCCACAATGGTATACACACCAGGTTCGATATAGCCGTAGGAGGCATGGGAAGATCCAGGGCCTTTCCGGTAATTCAGGTCGGAGATGGAGATGCGGACGAGGTAAGGAAACTTCGAGGACTTATCCGGTTCCTTCTGCTCTCCCCCTATCGCCGCCTTATATGCCGCTGCGGTATATCCGAACGGATCGGACGTGCTGTCCGGGAAGCACCAGAACGTCCAGGTCGAGCCGTACTTGTTCTTCACCACGGTCTTACCCTGCACATAGGCTTTCCTGTCTTTCACACTGCCCGTGCTGATGGACTGGATGTCGGAGAAGCAGTCATGCTCATCCACATAGAGAGGGAGCGTCCGGTTGCCGTTCACCAGCACGTCCTTGACTCCGGCAAGGATGGCGTCAGACACATTGCCGTTGTCCATCCAGTGGGCAGCTTTGGCAAACCATCCGCCATTGCGGACCCAGTTATACAGGCCGTCTGCCCCGGTGCCGTACTTCTTTCGCCGGGAGGCATTGGTCTCCATCTGATTGGCCATGAGGCTTGCTTCCGCCTTTGCCCCGGCGACCGTGCCCTGCTCCTGCTGGCAGAGACGGGCGATCTTCTTGAGCTGCGAATCGGTCAGCGGATACTTCGTGAAGGATGACTTTTTCGGCTCCTTCTCCTGATCCTTCTTCGGATACACCTGCCTGCCGTCATCATCGAAGGCAACGTAGCCGGGATTGGCATCCACAGCGAGGATCGCGTTGTCCAGGACAGTATATGCCCCGATCTGGGAAGTCTTATCCTCCCAGGACTTCCGCACACGGTAATACTTTGTGGGCTCCGCAGACTCCGAAGTTCCGGGATTCCAGTCCTTCTTCACCTTGGAGCCGATGGTCACGTTGGTCGCCGTGTGGTGGTTGTCATTGAGCAGAATGTCCCCAGGCAAGAGGTAATTTCCGGAGGTCAGATACTTGCTTTCAGTCAGGGCTTTGAAGCCGGCCTTGGTGAGTGCGGAGCGCATGTTGCCGGTATAGGTGCCGGTATGCTCCTTCAGCGCCTTGATGCCAAGCAGATATCCAGCTGCCGTCACGTTGGCGCACACACCCGCGGAGCAGTCCGCTTCACAGGCAGAGGTGATCTTTGAAGGCTCCCAGCCGACAGCTTTCAGCTGCGCAAGGTAAGTCCTGTTCTGCCCTTGGTCGTAGCCGATCTTATCATTCAGCGCCGCGTCGATGGCAAGCTGGGCAAGTTTCAGAGCGACCTTCTGATCCGGATGACGGAGTACAACAAGCCACGGACGGTTGTACCAGGAGCGCATCTGCCACTCCTTCCCGGTCTGGTCACCGGCCTGTCCGCCCTTATAAGCACCGTTCTCATCAGAGCCGCTGTTGGAGATATAGTGTGTCCCGGTGGAGTTGATATACTTGCTGTGAGTGCTGCTGAGTACGACCTTCTCTTCCGGCTTCTGCTCCGTAGCAGTTGCCGCTGCCTTCACATCGTACTGGGTCAGGTTCCACCTCTCGATGATCTCACAGAGCTTGCTCACATAGGTGAGGCTTGTGGCATAGCCGCCGTCCTTGATGATCTGCGCCGCTTTCTTATAGTCCATGCAGCCCTTCAGTCCGGAATACCTCTGCTTGCTCCCGTTCATGGCTCCGAGCAGATAGGCACTGTGGTCGGCAATGGAATCCTCCACACACGGGTACTTCCTGAAATCCGACGTGATGGTCACATAGGAGCCGTCCGGATTCTGCTCCCCGGTCTTCTTGGTGTAGATGCTCTTGTCGTCCCAGGACGAGCCTGCCCATGTGTTCCCGGAAAGGGATTTCTTCATTCCAAAGCAGTTATTGGCATTCTGCGCCAGCTCCGACTTTCCATAGCCGGACTCCAGGATGAACTGCGCTGCCGTTACGGACGCAAGAATCCTGGTCTTCTTCTGGTCGGCAGTGAACAGAGGGCCGACCTTCTTAATGACATCAGCTTCCGACAGGTTCTTCAGTTCCTTCGCCTGCAGGCCGGTCACTTTTTCTTCTTTGACTTCTTCTTTTTTGTCTTCTTGGGGCGACACCTTTTTTTCGGACCCAGAAGCCGCCTTTCCGATAGTGCAATAGGAGGCATTCTCCAAATAGATCCATCCTGCACCCGATTTCAGCTTGCCCCATCCGTTCTTCACCTTGGTGATGGTGAATACGCCCTTTCCGGTCTGTCCGACAACCTTGCCGCTCATGGAGCCCTCGGTGCGGATGTTGAGGTCGTCTATGATGACGGTCACAAGGAAAGGCACAGCCGGGAACTTTGTGTTCGTGCCGCCAGATGTAGTCGGCGCAGCCGTGCTCCCGGAAGAACTGCCGCCGAGCTGCGCTGTGACTTTGGAAGCAAGGTCGCCCATTCTGGCATACATC
>JAFRHL010000039.1 GCA_017433295.1 Eubacterium sp. | reverse complement strand
TGCAAAGTCACCTGCTGAGATATAGGAGCCCCCTTCCGGCTGTTTATCGGCTGTAAGCAAAGCAAAACCAGCTGGTAATACCTAAAAACGAGAAAGCTGCAGAGGGTGAGGGTATACATCAAATCCTGACGGTTTCAGCCACACTCGATGCAGGATATTTGCTGGCACACAGCCGAAAAGGTCCTGTAGATCTCAGCAGGTGACTTTGCACCGGAGGAAATCAAAGACAAAATCATTATTACTAGTCTTAAATTTCCGAGGAGCAACGGAACCTGAGGAGATCTACAGGACCTTTTCGGCGTCTGTCTGTAAACCCAAAATTATCTTCTCACTTTCACTCCTTTTTTATCCCTGCTCATCAGCTTTATTTTATTAAAATAGAGTTCTTTTTCTTTATAGACTATGGAGTCGTCGGTTCCTGCCGGCAGGTATACGTGGGATACCTTGTCTTCTTCCCGCAGACTCATGCCCCGCATACCGATGGCGGTTTTCTTCTTCATGGTGATATCTGAAAGGGGGAATCTGAGGAAGTATCCTTCTTCGCTCCGGATCACGATGGTGCGGGAGCTGTTTTCTTCTTTTCCCTCCAGGTATTCTACAGCGATGAGGCTGTCCCCGGAGGAAAGCCTGGTGGCGGCCACCGTCTTCTTCTGGACAACAAATTCCTGTCCGTCCACGATTTTCACCATGGCTGATCTGGTGACAAAGAGCAGTCTGCCGGCTGAAAGAAGGCTTTCGGGAATGACCGTCAGGATCTGCTCGGTCCGGCTGTCATAATTGGCCAGGTTGTCAAGGGGCGTGCCCTTGTCTCTGAGCCTTCCGCCGGGCACATCCAGGACCTTAAGCTGGTGCATCTGCCCCGTATCGGTAAAAATACAGAGCTTATCTGTGTTTTTACATGGCACGATGGTCCGGTATTCTGCCTCCGCGGTTTCCTGGTTCCTGTCGTAGATGCTGGTTTCCAGTATTTTTCCGTAACCGAACCGGTCCATGACGAATACCACATCCCGCTCCTCGACGGGGGCCTCCACTACCACTGCCGCACTGGCATTCTCCAAGGTGGTCTTTCTTTCAAAGCCGTACTCTTTTTTAATCTTTGCCAGATCCTTCTTGATGACCCGCTTCATGACAGCAGGTTTATTCAGAATGTCTTCGTATTCTTTTATTTTTTTGAGGATCCCTGCATATTCCTCCTGTAGGGCCAGGATCTCCAGGCCGATCAGGCGGTAGAGACGCATATTAAGTATGGCTGTGGCCTGCCTCTCCGTAAAGGAAAGTCTGGCCGCCGCCTTTTTAGACTTCTGGGTGCGGAAGGTGATCCCTTCTGTGTTACCATTCATAAGACAGGCTTTTGCCTGGGCCATACTCCTGCTGCCCCGGAGGATCTCTATAATCAGGTCGATGACATCACAGGCCTGGATCAAACCTTCCTTGACTTCCTTCTCAATGAGGATCCGTTCCAGAAGGGTCTGGTATTTGCGGCGGACTATTTCATAGTGGAATTCCGTGTGGAGGCGGATGATGTCTTTCAGGCCGAGAAGCTCCGGTTTCCCGTCGGAAATGGCCAGCATATTGACCCCGAAGGTGTCCTCCAGCCTGGTCTTCTTATAAAGAAGATTCTTCAGGCGTTCCACATCGGCGTTTTTCTTTAATTCCAGGACGATCCGGATGCCTTCCTTTGAGGAAGCATTGGAAACGTCCACAATGTCTGTGGTCTTTTTATTCTCAATGAGACCTACCACATCAGAAATAAACTTGCCGATCCCTGCCCCTATCATGGTGTAGGGGATCTCGGTGATCACCAGTTTATCTCTTTCCGAGCGCTTTTTCCCTTTTTCAAATATGACCCGGCCCCGCAGCCTGAGCTTTCCCTGGCCGGTCTCATAGATGGACAGGAGGTCCTTCTCGTTGGTTACCAGGCCGCCGGTGGGAAAATCCGGTCCCTTTATATGCTTCATCAGTTCCTGAGTAGTGATGTCGGGATCATCCATAAAGGCGGTCACCCCGTCAATGACTTCTCCCAGATTGTGGGGAGGGATATTGGTGGTCATTCCGACGGCGATCCCCTCTGCCCCATTGACTAAAAGATTGGGGATACGGACCGGAAGGACCTCGGGTTCCTTTTCCGTCTCATCAAAATTGGGCTTAAAGTCCACCACAGCTTTATCCATATCGGCAAGATAGACATCCTGGGTGAATTTTTGAAGCTTGGCCTCGGTATAACGCATGGCGGCAGCTCCGTCTCCTTCAATAGAGCCGAAATTCCCGTGGCCGTCCACCAGGGGCATCCCCTTTTTAAATTCCTGTTCCATGACCACCAGGGCTTCATATATGGAACTGTCCCCGTGGGGGTGATACTTACCCATGGTATCGCCAACGATACGGGCAGACTTTCTGTGGGGCCTGTCAGAGGACAGCCCCAGCTCCTGCATGGCATATAGCACCCGCCGCTGTACCGGCTTCAGTCCGTCCCGGACATCCGGCAGGGCCCTCTGGCAGATAACACTCATGGCATAATCTATATATGATTTCTGCATTACATCAGAAAATTCTGATTTGATGATCTGTTCCGGCATATTTCCTCCTGTCAGTTATCAATCGAAATCGCCTCATACAGGGCTGGGCAATTACAAAACATGTTTTGCATCTACACATCCAGCACCGCATCCTTTGCGTGGGCATGAATAAATTCCCGGCGGGGCGGGACTTCGCTGCCCATCAGCATGGAGGTGATCTCCGAGGCCATTCTTCCGTCCTCGATCTCCACCTGCTTTAAAACCCTGGTCTCGGGATTCAGTGTAGTCTCCCAGAGCTGGTCCGCGTCCATCTCTCCCAGTCCCTTGAAACGCTGAAGGGTAAAGGGCCCCTTATGCCGCCGGCGGTATTTCTCCAGGGCATCATCATCAAAGAGGTATTCTTCCTTTCCCTTTTTGGGAATGGCCTTATACAGGGGCGGCGTTGCCAGATAGACATGTCCCTGATGGATCAGGTCCGGCATAAAGCGGTAGAAAAATGTCAACAGCAGGGTGGCAATGTGGGCTCCGTCCACATCCGCATCTGTCATGATGACAATCTTATTATAACGGAGCTTACTGATATCAAAGTCGTTGCCGTAGCCCTCTGAAAAACCGCACCCGAAGGTATGGATCATGGTTTTGATCTCGGCATTGGACAATACCTTGTCCATGGAGGCCTTCTCCACATTCAGGATCTTGCCCCGGATGGGCAGGATGGCCTGGGTTTTCCTGTTTCTGGCAGTCTTGGCGGAGCCGCCGGCGGAATCTCCCTCCACGATAAATACTTCACATTCCTCCGGCTTGCGGCTCTCACAGTTGGCCAGCTTGCCATTGGTATCCACGGAGAATTTTGATTTACTGATCAGGTTGGTCCGGGCCTTTTCTTCGGCTTTGCGGATCTTTGCCGACTTTTCGGCGCAGGAGAGGACCTTCTTAAGCTCCTCCAGGTTCCGGTCAAAGTATAAGACCAGCTCTTCCCCCAGGACTTCACTGACTGCTTTGCCTGCGTCGGGATTGTCCAGCTTGGTCTTGGTCTGTCCTTCGAACCGGGGATCCATATGCTTGATGGAGAGAACCGCCGTCATCCCGTTTCGCACATCAGCTCCGGTAAAATTATTATCCTTTTCCTTCAGCACCCCGATCTCCCGGGCATACTGGTTCATGACAGTGGTAAACTTGGTCTTAAAGCCGGTGATATGGGTTCCGCCCTCCATGGTGCAGATATTATTGCAGAAGCCCAGGATCTCCTCCTGGAATTCATCCACATACTGGAAGGCGGCTTCCACCTCGATATCCTCCACCTTTTTCTTGAAATATATGATCTCCGTCATGGCAGGCTTTCCCTTATTGAGGTCTGCCACATAGGCCTTGAGCCCCTCCGGCTCCTGATATATAACCGTCTCTTCTTCCCCCGGTCTTTCATTGACAAAGGTGATGGCAAGCTCCGGATTCAGATAGGCCGTTTCATGCAGGCGGCTCTTGATGGAGGCTGCTTTAAAATAAGTCCTGTCAAAGATCTCTCCATCGGGAAGGAAGGTCACCCTTGTCCCGGTTGACTCCTTCCTGCAACGGCCGATCTCCTCCATCCGGGCTACGGCCTGTCCCCGCTCGTACATTTGCTGGTAAACCTTGCCGTCCTGCTGAATACGGACCTCCAGCCATGCGGAAAGGGCATTTACCACGGAGGCTCCCACACCGTGAAGGCCCCCCGAGATCTTATATCCGCCGGTCCCGAACTTACCGCCGGCGTGGAGCATGGTAAATACCACCTCCACCGCGTTCATCCCGGTCTTCTCGTTGATGCCCACGGGGATGCCCCGGCCGTCATCCTCGATGGTGGCGGTACCATCCGCCCCCAGGGTTACTGTAATATTATGGCAATAACCAGCCAGGTGCTCATCCACCGAGTTGTCCACGATCTCATAGATCAGGTGATTCAGTCCCCTGATACCGACACTGCCGATATACATACCGGGGCGTTTCCTGACAGCCTCAAGGCCCTCAAGTACATCTATACTGTTTGCGTCATATGCCGTTTTCGCAGCCATATGTTATCCTCTTCTTTCCGGGCAGGCCGGACACGGGCGGCCTGTCAACTTTTTCCCGCAGGCCGGACATGGGCGGCCTGTCATTTTCCGATAATTCTGAACATTACTTATTCTGGATCTGTAAAGATATTTCTTTCAGTTTCATGCCGTTGGATCCCTTTAACAGCAGTACATCCTCCGGCTCAAGAGTTTTAAGCAGATAATCCGATAATTCTTCTCTGGTATCAAAATGTACACAGGTAATATCGGTTCCCGCTTTCTGACAGTTCTCTCTGACACCGCGGAGGATCTCCCCGGAGAGTTCACCGTAAACGGCCACGATATCCACCGGCTGTGTGGCAAGAAAGGCTCCCACCTCATAATGATATTCTTTCTCTTTTTCTCCCAGCTCCAGCATATCGGCAAGACCTGCGATCTTTCTGCTCGAAAAGGAAGCAAGCACTTTGATGGCTGCCTTCATGGAATCCGGGCTGGCATTGTATGTATCATCGATTAATGTACATCTGCCGGTCCGGATCACCTGTTGTCTCTGGCCTCTGAAGCCGGAGAGCTTCTTTGCGGCTTCCTCAAGGTCCACTCCCATCTGATGGCATATACCCAGCGCCGCCAGGGCGTTGCGGACATTATGCTCTCCCATGGTACTCAAAATTACAGGGAGTTTTCTCCAAGATAATTCCGGACGGGCTTCCCGGTAACAAAAGGTGAAGGCAGTATGGCCGTCATGATCCCGGATGTCTTCCGCCCGGTAATCACAATCTTCACTCATACCATAATATAATACTTTTTTATCCAGCTTATTCTTATAGGGACGTAAAAAAGGATCATCTCCGTTTAAAAATACCAGACCGTCCTCAGGCAGGCCTTTCACAATATCCATCTTTTCTTCACAGATATTCTCCCTGGAGCCCAGCTGGGCGATATGGCTGACTCCTATCACGGTCACCACGGCGACATTGGGACGGATCATCCGGGTAAGGGTCTCTATCTGCCCCCGCTCGCTCATGCCGATCTCCAGCACTGCCGCCTCATGCTCAGGAGTCATATGGGAGAGGGTCAGAGGAACACCGACCTGACTGTTCTGGTTTCCCATGGTCTGGTAAACATTCTTTCCGGCTGAAAGGGCCGTGGCGATCATCTCCCGGGTGGTGGTCTTTCCCACACTGCCGGTGACAGCCACCACCGGCATCTTCATCTGATTCCGGTAAAAGGTGCCCACCTGCTGCATGGCCTTTACTGTATCCTCCACCCTGACCCATGGTTTATCTTCGCATCCGGGAAGGGGCCGGTCATGCTCCTGGGTAAAGGTGGCTCCGTTTATCTTCAGGGCGCCTTCGATAAAACGATGGGCATCCACCCTTTCCCCGATAATGGGCACAAAGATGCTGTCCTCATTGCCCTGACGGGAATCGATGGCAAACTCTTTAATCTCTTTATTTTCATCGCCGCAGAGCAGGGTTCCGCCGGTTACGGCGACGATATCTTTTATTCTGATTCCTTCCATTATTCTCTTAGATTCCTCCATATATAAACCGATAGTCTTCCCGGAATCCCGGAATTCCATTCACAAAAAGATTCCGGCGGGCTATACCGAATAAAATCCCTCAGGATATATCTATCCTGGGGGATTCTATAATTTTCCTTTAAAAATATATCATAGGAAAACAGAAAAAGCAAGATTCTTATCCCAACAGCTTTTCCACCGTGGCAAGCTTCACACAGATCGCAAACAGCTCCATGGCCTGTTCCACTTCGGAAACCGGTGGAAGGCTGGGGGCGATCCTGATATTGGAGTCAGCCGGGTCCTTTCCATAGGGATAAGCGGCTCCTGCCCCGGTCAGTACCAGTCCCGCCTCTTTGCAGAGGGAGACGATTCTTTTTGCGGTGCCTTCTGTTCCGTTGAAGGATACGAAATATCCTCCCAGGGGATGGTTCCAGCTGGCAATACCCAGCCCTTCCAGTTCTTTCTCCAATTTGTGTAAAACGGCATCAAATTTGGGACGGAGAATGGCCGCATGTTTCTTCATGTGCTCCCTCATGCCATGGATGTCTTTAAAGAAGCGGACATGGCGGAGCTGATTTACCTTGTCGGCGCCGATGGTCTGCCATTTGATCTTTGACAGGATATCATCAATATTGGCTTTGGACGCGGACATGGCTGCTATGCCTGCTCCCGAGAAGGTGATCTTGCTGGTAGAGCAGAACTGGTATACAATATCCGGATGACCGGCTTTCTCACATTCCTTAAGAATATTCAACACTTCTCTCTGATGGTCTGCATAAAGATGATGGATAGCGTAGGCATTGTCCCAGTAGATGCGGAAGTCCGGCGCAGCCGGGGTAAGGGCAGCAAAGCGTCTTACGGTTTCCTCAGAATATACGGCTCCGCCCGGATTGGAGTATACCGGTACGCACCAGATTCCCTTTACCTCGGGATCGTGATTGACATAGTCCTCCACCATATCCATATCCGGCCCGTCCTCCGTCATGGGAATGGAAATCAGTTCAAAGCCGAATTGCTGGGTAACGGAAAAATGTCTGTCATAGCCGGGTACCGGGCAGAGAAACTTCACATGGGGAAGATCCTTCCAGGGAGTGCTGCCCATTACGCCGAACAGGACAGAACGGGCAATACTGTCATACATGACATTCAGACTGGAATTACCAAAGACAATGGTCTGAGAGGCTTCAGCCCCCATCAGATCGCCCATAAGCTTTCTGGCCTCCGGGATACCTGCCAGCATGCCATAGTTCCTTACATCTGTGCCATCCTGAGCAAACATCTCCGCTGAGCTGTGCATGATGTCCAGCATGGGCATGGAAAGGTCCAGCTGCTCACTTCCGGGCTTTCCCCGGGAAATATCAAGGTTCAGCCCTTTATCTTTTTGTTCCTGGTAAGCTTTTTCCAGTTCTTCCTTTAACAGCGTTAACTCTTCTTTTGTCATATCAGCATATTTCTTCATCCTGATTCTCCTTTTTACTGTCGGTTTGGGAGCAAAAGCAGCCGCAAAGCCCTGTATCTCATCTCCCAAAGCCCTGATGTCACCCATTTTATTCGATTTTTGCTTAAAACACAAGCAGACGGAAGAAAAAAATGAACATTTTTTATCCCTTCACATACATTATAGTGTAAATAAAAAATAACGGAGGCAAATCATATGAGTGATTTAGCTGCTACCCATCACTGTGGTAATGACAACGGATGTGGCTCTGACAATGGCTGTGGCTGTGGAAACATGCTCTGGCTGATTCTCCTTCTCTGCTGCTGCAACAACAATGACAACGGTTGTGACTGCGGATGTGGTTCCAATAACCTGATCTGGCTGATTCTCCTTTTCAGCATTTTCGGTAACGGTAACGGTAACTGCGGGATGAACCTCGGCTGTGGCTGCTGCGACTGACCGGCTGCCTGATTAACC
>JAFRHL010000038.1 GCA_017433295.1 Eubacterium sp. | reverse complement strand
TGGACTAACCCGGCATAAAAAGGCGCTGTCTAATGAATTATTCAAGATATGCAATTAAGCTTGCCACGCTAAATGGCATTGGGGTTCACAGTGCCTGTCACCGTGAATTCGGAGGAAGCTGACATGGCGCAGAAAGTAAGAATCATCCCCGCCACCATCAACCGCGCAACCTCCGCTCCGATAGCGGCGCAGGCAAAACGGAAGGTGGCTGGCTACGCCCGCGTCTCAACGGAACTGGAGGAACAGCAAAGCTCCTACGAGGCGCAGGTGAGCTACTACACCGAATATATCCAGGGCAGGGATGATTGGGAATTTGTGAAGGTGTACACTGACGAGGGTATCTCGGCGACCAGCACCAAACACCGCGAGGGCTTCCAGCAGATGGTGGCAGACGCCTTGGCTGGAAGAATCGACCTCATCGTCACCAAGTCGGTCAGCCGCTTTGCCAGGAACACGGTGGATTCGCTCTCCACCATCCGGGAACTGAAGGAGCATGGCACCGAGGTCTATTTTGAAAAAGAGAACATCTGGACCTTTGACTCCAAAGGCGAGCTTTTATTGACCATCATGTCCAGCCTCGCGCAGGAAGAAAGCCGGAGCATTTCCGAGAACGTGCGCTGGGGCCAGAGGAAGAAAATCAGCGACGGCAAGTTCAGCCTGAACTACAAGCACTTCCTTGGCTACGACAAGGGATCCGACGGCGGGCTGGTCATCAATGAGGCACAGGCGGAAGTCGTCCGCAGGATTTACGGGGACTTCCTCGCGGGTATGTCTCCCTACGCCATCGCCAGAAAGCTGACGGAGGACGGCATCCCGTCCCCGGCTGGCAAGCCCAGGTGGAACGACCTCACCATCAAGCGGGTTTTGTCGAATGAGACTTACATGGGCGACAAGCTCCTGCAGAAGACCTACTCCAACGACTTCCTGGACAAGACCCGCCGCAAGAACGAGGGGCAGGTCCCGCAAGTGTATGTGGAAGGATGCCACGAGGCAATCATCCCGGCGCGGACGTTCAGGCGGGTACAGGAAGAGATCGAGCGGCGCAAGAACTGCCACGCCAGCGGCGGTACCATCTTCTCGGCGAAAATCTTCTGCGGCGACTGCGGTCAGATGTACGGCCCCAAGGTCTGGCATAGCAAGGACGCCAGGTACCGCCGGACAGTCTGGCAGTGCAACAGCAAGTGGGGCGGCCATCGCTGCAAGACCTCGCACCTGACCGAAGAAGAAATCCAGCAGGGCTTCATCAAGGCGGTGAACAAGCTGCTGGCGATTCGACAGGAGGTAATCGCAAACCTCCGCGAGGTACAGGCGGAGCTTGGCGGCACAGAAGATCTTGAAGCGGAAATCGCACGGCTGGATAACGAGCGGACGGTGACGGGCAAACTGCTACAGGAGCTTATCGACCAGAACGCGCGGGTAGCGCAGGATCAGACTGATTACCAGCAACGCTCCGATGAGATGTTTGCCCGCTTCGAAGCGGCGGAAAAGGCACTGGCTGAAGCACAGAAAAGCCTCCGCCAAAAGGAAAGGCACAACGAGTAGATTGAGGATTTCATTTCGGAAATCGAAGCCATGCCCGACAGCATTACCGATTTCCGCACTGACTATTGGGGACACCTGGTCGAGAAGGTCACGGTACATCGAAAGGGCAAGCTGGTCTTCACCTTTTCCTGCGGAGTGGAGATTGAGGTGTAGACACAGATAATATAACGCCCTGCTTCTTCGGAGGCAGGGCGCTTCTTTGCGTTCAGAAAAAAGTTTGAAAATATTTGATGTAACTATTGACATTACAACTAAGCTGTGATATATTCTCGCTGTCAGATGAAACAGCGACGGTTACAACAAGCCGACGCGAACAGAATTAAAGGAGGATACCATCATGACAAAGATCGAAAAGGCTCTGGCTCTCATCAACACTTTCGCAACCGGCGATACCGAAAAGGCTGCTTCTCTGCTGGCAGAGGGCTACATCCAGCACAACCTTGCTTACGGCACTGGCCGTGACGCTTTCGTGGGCAGCGTTGCCTACCTCGCCTCCACTCCCGTGAAGACCACCGTCAACAACATCCGCGCATTCGAGGACGGGGATAAGGTGTTCCTGCAGACCGTTTACAACTTCGCCGGTGCTGGTGAGCAGGTCGCTTTTGACATTTTCCGCTTCGATGCGAACGGCAAAATCGCTGAGCACTGGGATAACCTTGCTGCCAAAGCCGAGCCGAATCCCTCCGGTCACACCCAGATCGACGGTACGATGGAGAAGAAGGCTGTCGACAAGGAAGAGACCCGCAAGGTCGTTGCTTCCTTCGTCGGTGATGTGCTGCGCGGCGAGAATCCCGATAAGCTCACTAACTACTTTGACGGCGACAACTACATCCAGCATAACACGGGTATTGCCGATGGCCTTTCCGGGCTGGGCACTGCACTGGCTGCCCTTGCCGAACAGGGCATTCAGATGATCTACAACAAGACACACTACGTTCTGGCAGATGGCAACTATGGTTTGGCTGTCAGCGAGGGTACCTTCGGTGGAACGCCGACCACCTATTACGATCTGTTCCGAGTCGAAAATGGTAAGATCGTAGAGCATTGGGATGTGATGGAAACGCTGTCTGCGGAGGACACATGGCAGAATCAGAACGGCAAGTTCTAATGTAACCATTGAAATTACAGCAGAAATGCTGTAGAATGGTGACAGGAGGGCGATGTTATGCAGATTTCAAGCAGATTTACGATTGCCCTGCATATCTTCACTTGTGTGAATACATTCAAGGATGATTATAAAGTGACCAGCGACTTTCTCGCTGGGAGTATCAACACAAATCCTGTCATCATTCGCAAGATTCTCACACAGCTGAAGAATGCGGGACTGATAACCGTGGCAAGAGGAACAGGCGGTATTACCGTAAACAGGCCGCTTTCGGAGATCACATTCTATGATGTATATCAGGCGATTGACCCTGTTGAGAACGGAGATCTTTTCCACTTCCATGAAGCGCCGAATCCCGAATGCCCTGTAGGAAGAAACATCCACAGGCTTCTCGATGAAAAGCTGAAAGAAATTCAAAATTCGATGGAAAACAAGATGAAAGAATACACGCTTGCCGATCTTCATGTTGGAATGCAGGAGATACTTGCTGAAGAATCATAAGCAATCAGGGCTTCGGAGACAACAGTCCCGGAGCCCTTTGCGGAAAAGAAGGTAATGGCATGAACGCGAAAAGGACACAGGATCAGCGGCTGGATTATCTCGTTGAGGAATTCAAAGTTGATTCAGTTCAATATAGAGATTTGCAGACACCGGCTGATACGGAAGGAAAACGGCGTATCCTACGGTCACTGATGAATATCCGTATGCCGAAGAAAATGGATGAAACTGTCATCGCGGTGCAGGATGAGTATCTGCGAGAACGTATCCGGGAAAACGGGATCGTAGAGCTTTATGATATTCCAGAGGTCAAAGACGGCCTGTCAATCTGGCAGGGCGACATCACGCGGCTGGCTGTGGATGCCATCGTTAATGCAGCCAATTCACAGATGCTGGGATGTTTTGTTCCATTGCATACCTGCATCGACAACTGCATCCATACCTTCGCCGGAGTTCAACTGAGAGATGAGTGCGCCAGACATATGGAGCAGTTGAAAAACAAATACGGCAGGAATTATGAGCAGCCGACGGCTGTGCCGATGCTGACGGATGCCTATAACCTTCCGGCAAAAAAGGTGATTCACATCGTCGGGCCGATTGTACAGGGTAGATTGACTTCCTCTCTGGAAGATGATCTGGTGGCCTGCTATCGGAATACACTTGATATGTGTTTGGAAAACGGGTTGAAATCTGTGGCCTTCTGCTGCATCTCCACAGGGGTCTTTCACTTTCCCAACAAACGGGCTGCGGAAATCGCTGTACAGACCGTGACTGGCTGGATGGCTATGCATCCGGGTGCAATGGAAAGAGTGATCTTCAATGTTTTCAAAGATGAGGACAAAGCATACTATGAACAGCTTTTACAGTAATGGCTATCAGGAAACCATCCAGAAGGGTTTGTCCGCCGTCCGCTCCTTCCGTTCAGGCATTTCTACCGGTACAGGAAGCAGGACGGAACAGATTGAACGGCTGAAGAAGGAAATCGAAAGCGCAGACGCCATAGTGATTGGTGCTGGCGCCGGATTGTCCACTGCGGCTGGATTGACCTATTCCGGGGAACGCTTTGACCGGTACTTCGGTGACTTTGCCGCACGGTTTGGCATTCAGGATATCTACTCCGGCGGCTTCTATCCGTTTCCCGATGAGGAAACGCGCTGGGCATGGTGGGCGCGGCATGTCTACTATAACCGCTATATCGATCCGCCAAAGGATGTGTATGGGAAACTGCTCTCTCTTTTGGACGGAAAGGATTACTTTGTCATCACCACTAACGTGGACCATCAGTTCCAGCGAGCTGGTTTTGACAAGAAGCGCCTTTTTTATACGCAGGGAGACTACGGCCTGTTCCAGAGCGTAAATCCCGCGAATCAGAATACCTACGATAATGAAGAATGGGTCATGCAGGCAATGGAAGCCCAGAGCTTTGTCATGGATGCGGACGGGGTCTATCAGGTTCCGCAGAGTGGTGTCTCTATGAGAATTCCGACAGCGTTGATTCCCAAATGCCCGGATGACGGATCAAAGGTGACCATGAACCTCCGTGCCGATGATTCCTTCGTAGAGGACGAGGGCTGGCATAAGGCATCAGCGGCTTATGCGGAATTCATCCGAAGGCATGAAAAACTGCATACACTCTATCTGGAAATTGGCGTCGGAGCCAATACACCCGTCATCATCAAGTATCCCTTCTGGGCGATGACGGCTGAGAATCCGAAAGCGGTATACGCCTGCCTCAACTATAACGAGGCTTTCTGCCCGAAACAAATCGAACAACAAGCAGTCTGCATTGATGGTGATACATGGGAAGTGCTGAAAAAACTTTGAAAAGGCTATACAATGGAGCGTCTCTACGAGGAGGCGCTTTTTTCACCCCCTCCGAGGACTTCACCCCCTTTCACCCCCCTCCACTAAAGCAGGGGGTGAAAGGATGTGTTTGTAGCAAATCGAAGATACTGGGTTTTGTCAGGATCGTTTCGATCGCTTTCTTACTCCATCTCTCCTTCCCCCTGACGGTTGGGATCTTCCGCTCTGCCAGATCCTCTATGATCGCAGCCTCACTCTTTCCTTCCAGATACAGCTGGAATATATGCTGAACAACTGTGGCCTGATAAACTTTCGGAACCAGACTACCGTTTTCATCTTTCACACACCCATAACAGGGCTTTGAGTATAATCCGCTAGTTCCGAGTTCAGCTTTCTGTCTAAGTCCAATTTTGATATTCTCACTTCGGTGCTCATTCTCGGATTGCATGATCGCCGCTCTTACTGACAGATCAAATTCAGGTGTGTCCTTTGTAACTTCTTTATCTTCCAGCATAAAAAAGATGGTCACTCCGGCTTCTTGAAGCAAGCGAATAGATTCCACGCTTTCTACTGTATCCCTTCCGAAACGTGACATGCTCTTCGTGACCACGTAATTCACCTTTCGATTCTGGCAATCCTCGAGCAGTCGTGAAAACTCTCTCCTACTGGAGCCGATCTTCGCTGAACCAACATCCATATAGATATCCCTGATTATCATATCATTTCTTTGATATACATACTGTGACAACGCAGATACCTGCGCGGCAAGACTACGTAGCTGTTCTACCCTTGCCGTGCTGACCCTGGCATAGATTCCTACTTTTTTCACTCCAAGACTATTCTTGAATGTCGGAATGACATTGACCTTTGGATTGAATTCCATTAAGTTTCCTCCGATAGACTATATATCAATCGTGATATTTATGCTCACCTGTTTATTAGTCTATCAGACCTACAGACCATATCATAGCACTTTTTTGTGACAATAGTTCTATAGTCTCCCACCCCTATGACAATAGTTGTTCAGCCTCGCCTTCGTTTTTTTTAGTGGTCAGAACTACTATCAAAACGTCAAAAAAGGGATTCTTCGAAGCAAACCAAAAATGGTCATTTCCAAAGAATCCCTTGAATTCAAGCCTTCTGAAGCCTGCTACTATTTTTTCTTTGACAGCAGTACTACGGTCTCGACATGGCACGAGTCGTGCTTATACATAGAGATACTCCCGAGCACGCACATCCACTTTGCGAAAAGAACATCGATACTATTTTTCTCGCGCATGGGAACATGTCAGCGTATTTTTACGGTCACGGGAACATGTCGAGGATGGGTAAAACTCCTTATATTAATCTCTCGCTTTTGCGCCCATAGATTTCAGCTTACTCTTCCGTTCGTACATCATATGATCAGCTCGCGCAAACACATCGTGCAGCTGACTGTCATCCGGCTGTAAGACGGAAGAACCAATCGAAACAACAATCCCGTTATTTTTGATATTCGCCTCAACCTTTTTATTTAGTTTGCCAATTTCCTCATCCATTGTCTCATAGCCCTTCTCCTGTAGAATGACCACAAACTCATCACCGCCAACTCGGAATACCGCACCATGTTTGAAGTATTCGCAAATCAGGGCGCAGGCTTCTTTAATCAGTTGGTCGCCTGCTGCATGGCCCTGCGTATCATTGATATATTTCAAACCGTTAATATCACACATCACAACAGCCAGTTCCTGTATTTCCTTATTTTGGATTTTCCGGTTTAAAACACCTTCATACTCGGAATATGCATGCTTGTTTCTTACACCTGTCAGGGAGTCCGTGTTTGCCATATTTTGAAAAGTCTTGCTGGTTTCTTTTTCTGCATCAAGTTTGTCTTTGGATAAAGACCTTAATTCCAGCAAAAGAACAGCAGCAAAAATCAACACTGCGAGAAGTGTGAACACAATCTGATTTCTGTTGGTTGAGAGGTTTTTCTCGCTGATGTCGCGAATCTGATCCAGAATAACGCTCTCATGAATCAGAACGGCAATTTCCCAGCCCGTATCCCGAATAGGAACGTAGCACATCGTTTCTTTGACGTCTCCGGAAGAAAACGTCATACTTCCCCTTATATCGTTAGCAAAATGATCGTAATTCTCTTTCCAGACATCTTCAGAAACGAGTCCCTTTGTTGCGTCAAATATATTCTGACCTGAGATTACCGGACCCAGCTCCGTTCCGGACAGATTACTTCCGTTTTGCGAATATAAGGCAAAATATGTTCTTCCCTGATCATCAACCGCAAGCAGGTCAATGATATCCTTAATGTCTATCTGAATGAGGCATGCTTTAAAAGGCTTACCCATGATCGTAAGATTCGGTGTCGGAATGGCGAGACACAGCTGTTTGGAAGAGCCGTAAAGGGAAACCGTGCTGATAATGCGATCGTTCATTTTTTCTTCCGATAAGAATTCGTGTCTGCTTCTGCCGGAATATGTCGTATACTGTGTGTATACAGTGTTATCCTGATCTATCAGCGCAAAACGGCTAAGCGACAGCAGGTTTTTTATTTTACCGAGCGTATCCCGTAATTCTTCCTGTGATTCGATTTTTTCATCACGGATAAAGGACAGCGCTTTTTCCATCTGGCTGAATTCATTGCTGATCTGATTAGAAACTGTCTGGGCACGCCGATCTGCCATCGTGTCAAGATAAAAACGGCTTACCGCAGAAACTGCTTCATCCGTTTCAAGACGTGTCTGATTTGACGACCAGATCGAATTGGCAGTTACCATGCCCATGATTAATAAACTGCCAATGACGGCCGTCAGCAAAAAAGTTCTATTTGTAATGCGTTTTTTTTTTCATCAAATATCACCATACAGCAGTTCAAGCATTAATGCCGCGTCCTTCTGATAAATTATGGTAGTAATCTCATCGGTTTTCTCCGGAAACAACTCTCCCGGCAGATTTCCATCAGCAATTTTTACCGCAACCTGAAGTGTATCAAAGCCGATAGAGTAGCAATCCTGAACCCCGAGACAATAAATCATACCTTCATCCAGATAACGCAGCGCCTCCTGATCATGGTCCATGCCCACAATAACAGCATTGCTGCCGGTCTCTTTGATTGCTCTGGCTGCACCTACGGGATTACTCATATTACAGCAGATAATGCCATCAAGATCCGGGTTGTCTTTAAGGATTTTTAGCGTCAACTCATATGCCAGATCAACGGAGTCCATATCATATTCCGTGGCAACAATCTCCATATCCTTATATTTAGCAATCGTGTCCCTGGCACCTCTGGCACGATCTTCATGACACGGAGCACCTTTACTTCCTACAAGAATTGCAACCTTCCCTTTGTACTCCAACTTTTCACAAAGGGCTTCTGTTAAGTCAGCACCGTCTTCGTAATTATGCGTATTCCCAACATAGGCGATCCTTTTACAGTCCCCGGATGCGTCCGAGCTTGAAAAAGTCATGACCTTTGTCCCTGATTCCACCATCCCATCAATGACGGGAGATATGACCGCCTCGTCCGCGACATCGACTCCAATCACATCATAGTCCTTATGCTCAGCCTGAAGAAGCCGTTTTGTCTGATCATCGGCAGAAGCTCCTTCCGGTGCCATATACTCATAAGTGACAGTAATCCCCTTATCCAGAAACTGTCTCTGGGCTTCTTCCATTCCCAGTGCTACAGCATCCCACCACGGATGCACGGTTTTATATGTAAAATAGAAATTATAATGATCCTTCTGCGGCACATACGAATCCAGCTCATGATCAAAATCCACCGCGCTGCGCACAGGCTGTGCTTCATTTGATGAACCTTCGCCGGAAGGAATATCAGCTGGAGATGAAGTCTCACCTGAACACTCCGCAGGCGAGGTTGAAGAGCAAGCCGCCAGAACAATCATTATTATCAATACCAAAATTACCAAATGTAGCTTCCGAAACACTCTGTGCATTTAAGTTACCTCTTTTTCAATATGTCACGGCAGAAAAAATCAGCTCATTTAAATAACTCAAAGCGATAATCATTTCTGCCTATTATTTCTTCTTATATGTCAACTCCACATCGTAGCCGAGCTCGTCCATCATCCTCACAAAGGTCTTGTTGACGATCTGCTCACGGCCCTTGGTAATTCGGTTCACATAGGAAAGGGATACACCAAGTTTCTCCGCAACCTCCGTCTGTGTCTGTCCGCTCTCGATCAGGCGCATCTTCAGATCCATTTCCACGTTGTTCTGCAGCATCTGACTTCCTCTCTCAAATATCAACCTATGACTGGATAAGTATAGCACAGTCTATGGCAGATTTCTACCCTGCAAACGTAAAAAAGACGCCCCCGGAGGAGCGTCTGCGTGATGGTTGTGTTTACATCTGAACTTCGGTCTCAAGGCCGGATTTGAATTCAAAAGCAAGGTAGCCGTCGTAAACCGTGATCCGCTCGATCAGCCTCCGGACCAAACCCTCGTCGTAATCCGTCACCGGTTCCTGTTGTTCTTCCAGAAAGGCTTCGAGCTCGTCCAGCCGCTGCTTCACACCTTGGCGGTTGGCGTCTTCCAGAAGAAGGGCCTCTTTATCCGTCCGGAGATCTTCGATCTCGTCAGCCAGCTCGTCAAACCCCTGCTTAGCGTTGGCCTTCTTCAGAAGCTCTTTCTGCAGGGCTTCGAGCCGAGCATCGATCTCTGCCACCCGAGGTCCGTTGCTCTGCGCGAGTGCCATCTCCACGGCCATCCTCATGCCGGACAGTCGATGCCGGACTTCTTTTTCTCCAACCTGCTGACGCAGCGCCATACCGGTACGTTTTCCCCTTTGAGAAACCACATCGTTCTCCGAAAGATGTCACCACAGTTGGCGCAGTAAACAAGGTGGGAAAGCGCGTACTTCCCGCTGTAAACCCGGCGCTTTCCGGTGCCGGTCTCAAGGCGGGCCCTGCGCACCATCTCCTCCTGCACCTGCATGAAGCGCTCGCGGGGAATGATGGCCTCGTGGCTGCCTTCCACATAATACTGAGGAACGATCCCTTTATTGGCAACCCGCTTCTTGTTCAGGAAGTCCGTGGTGATGGTCTTCTGCAGAAGCGCGTCACCGATGTACTTCTCATTGCTCAGGATTTTCTTAAGCGTGCTCGGCAGCCAGTAGTCGTTGCCAGCGGCTGTCCGGATGCCGTCAGCGGAAAGCTCCTGCCCAATCTGGTAGTAGCTTTTGCCGCTGAGGTACTCCCGGTAAATCCGCCTCACCACCTCGGCCTCTTCGGGATTGATGACCAGATTGCCATCCTCGTCCTTGTCGTATCCGAGGAACCGGTTCGTGCAAACCTGCACCTTACCCTGCTGGTAGCGATACTGAAGGCCCAGCCGGACGTTCTGGGAAAGGCTCTGGCTTTCCTGCTGGGCAAGGGATGCCATGATGGTGAGCAGAACCTCACCCTTGGCATCCAGCGTGTTGATGGCTTCCTTCTCAAAGAAAACCGCTATGTTCTTGTCCTTGAGCTGCCTGATGTACTTCAGGCAGTCGAGGGTGTTACGGGCAAATCGGGAGATCGACTTGGTAACCACCATGTCCACCCGGCCCGCCATGCAATCATCGATCAGACGATTAAATTCTTCACGCTTCTTCGTGTTGGTCCCGGAGATGCCATCGTCGGCGTAAATGCCTGCCAGTTCCCAGCCGGGATGCTTTTCAATGTAATCGGTGTAGTGCTCGATTTGAGCATCGTAGCTTGTTGCCTGCTCGTCGGTCTCCGTGGAGACACGGTAGTATGCCGCCACCCGGAGCTTTGGAGCATCCTCTGTTCTCTTTCTCGCGCCGACCGTAGGCCGTGCCGGTATCATTGTCACTGTTGCCATATTAACCTCTCTTTTCAATCAGGCTGTACAAGTATTCCGCTTGCTGGTATGGGTCGCTGAACGTTTGCGCCGGTTTTGCCATCCAGAAAGAAGTCGGCGCAGGAACGGCCTCCACCGTTTTCTTCTCCCGCTTATCCCGGCCCAGCGCTTCTTCCCGGCGCTGGCGCTCGACCTCAAAGGCATCGAAGGTCTCTCTGTCGATGATCGCCGGATAGAAGTCATCACCCAGAAAGTGGGGATTCTGCAGAAGCCGCTTCACCGAAGAATGCGTCGCGGTAATCCCGGCTTCCTTTGCAGCGTTTCTCAGGGAAAGGCCGCCAAGGTATCCCTCGTAGATCTTCCGGATCTGTGCTGCCTGCTCCTCGCAAACAACTGCGATGCCGTTTTCGATCCGGTATCCGTAAGGTGTGTGTCCTCTGCTCATTTTTCACCAATCCTTTCTGTCAGGCGCAGGCCACATTTGAGGTGGAAGACGACCTCATCTCTGGTCGGCAGCTCCGCGTGATCGAGGAAGCGCTCTACCAGGGCTCCGTCAAAGGAGGCGCTGGGCTGAGCATGGCCCGCATACTGGATCAGGTCGCTGAGCGCATCCGTCTTGTGGAGGCTGCCGGGGATTTCCTTCACCAGCTGATCCTTTTCCGCTGTCAGGGCATCCGCCTCGGCAGCGAGGTCGTTGCTCTCCTGCGTGAAGAGCGCCGGGTCCAGGTAGCCCCGCGTCATGATGGTCGTCAGGGTTTGCCGCCGTTCCACATTCTGCTCCAGCTTCTGATCGATAGCATCGATCCGGCGCAGGTTGTCCTTATGCGTTTCTCCCCGTATCCCGTCGAGCAGCCCTTCCAGCACAGCCTTCTTCGCGTAGATCAGTTTGTTCATCATGGTCGTGAAGGCGGTTTCCAGATCGCACTCCCGGACAGATTTCATGCTGCAGGAACCGACATCCTCCAAGTGCTGCTTGCAGACCCACACCGGATATTTCTGGCTTCCGGTCGTATTCATGTGCCGCTTAAAGGTGCTGCCGCAGTCTCCGCAAATCAGCTTGCTGGTGAATGGTGAATCTCCGCTACCACATTACCAGCGGAGATACTGAACAGATTGCTGATAAGCTTGATAAAGGTCTCCTTGATTTCCTTGTACTCGCAGAAGATCCAGACCCGCGTAAATACGATTACATTGAATTCCCGGAAGCTGACATCTGGGGACTTGTTGTTCCAAAAGATCATGAACTGGCCCAAAAGAAGGATATCCATATTTCGGATCTTATCGAGCTTCCTCTGTTCTGCTCTGAACAGGCGTGGAAGGATGTCATAAAAAAATGGGCTGGCAGCAAATTTGCCGACCTACATCTGGATGGATCCTTCCGTCTTTCCTACAATGGCTCGGTCTTTACAAAAGAGGGGCTCGGATCCCATCAACTCCACTCTGCCCCTGACCTCCATCTTATCCACACCACCCTAAAATCCCCATCGCTGCCGCTAAAAAGAAAATCCCGGGCCGAAACCCGGGAAATAGCGTGAAAACATAAGTGAGCGTCCAAATCTATGATTTGGCTAACGCGAACTTATACAGAGGAAGCCATTTTCGGCCTTTTTCACTTAATTCTTGACATTAATACTACACTCTCTACGTGGCAGGAATGCCCAAATTGATCCACCACTGCCATCTTTTTGATCTCATAGTCCTTCCGGCACAGGATCCTGCAGTCCCTGGCCAGCGTCCCCGGATCACAGCTTACATAAACGATCCTGTCCGGTCCCATGGCAAGCATGGTGTTGAGCAGGACTTCATCGCAGCCCTTTCTGGGGGGATCCACGACGATGACATCCGGATGGTTCTTCAGGTTGTCAACCGCATCACCGCATCCCCTCCCGTATTCCCGGGGCAGGATCTCTTCTGCTTTTCCCACATAAAATGTCACATTGTCCATATGATTTAGTTTAGCATTCCGCCTGGCATCCTCTATGGCCTCGGGTATGATCTCCACGCCGTACACCTGACCGGCCTTTTGCGCCAGAAACAGAGAAATGGTCCCGATTCCGCAGTAAAGATCCCAGACAGTCTCACCGCCGGTCAGCCCGGCATATTCCAGGGCTTTGCCATAAAGCACCCTGGTCTGTCCGGGATTGACCTGGAAGAAGGACAGGGGGCTGATCCGGTAACGGATTTCTCCGATATAGTCTTCAATATAATCTTTTCCCCAAAGTGTCACACATTGACTTCCCAGGATCTTGTTGGTCTTTGCCGTGTTGATATTTGCCATAATGCTGGTCATACCATCTATCCTCTGCAGGGCCTCAGTCAGCTCCTTCACATGGGTCAGCCGGCCAGGGCTGCCATTTAAGATAAGGCAGACCATGACCTGGCCTGTCACAAAGCCCAACCGGGTCAGGACATGGCGCACCAGGCCGCTGTGGTTTTTCTCATCGTAAGCAGGAATATGATTCCTTTTCATATAGGCAAGGATGATCTCCAGGATCTCCTGATTGACTTCTGCCTGGATCAGGCAGCTTGTGTTGGGTATAATGCTGTGGGTACGCCCGGCGTAAAATCCGGCCACCGGGTTTCCTTTTTTATCTGTTCCTACCGGAAACTGGGCTTTATTCCTGAAATGCCAGGGAACGTCCATTCCATATACCGGCTCCATCAGGTCTTCTATGCCGGAAAAGCCGCCGATCCGCTTCATGCAGTTTGCTACCTGATTCCATTTGAATTCCAGCTGCTTCTCATAGGAGAGCTGCTGGATCTTACAGCCTCCGCATTGTCTGGCCACAGGACAGGGGGCTTCTACCCGGTCCGGGGATGGCTCCATGATATTTACCAGTCTCGCGTATCCGTAGTTCTTCTTTAGTTTTGTTATGGAGACCCTGGCCTTATCACCGATGACCGTATCTTTTACAAAAAAGGGAAAGCCCTGATATTTACCAAGGCCCTCCCCTTCTCTCGTAAAGTCTTCGATTGTAAGGAGAATCTCCTGATTCTTCTTAAATTCCATAATCCTTCCTTCTATCTCCGGTTCAAATCCATCGAAATCGCCTCGGCGATTTCGCGCCGGCCCGGCGGCTTATCTTACCACAGACTGGCTGGTGGCTCTGATGTTGCTCTCAAAGAGCTTATTATAACCCCGCCACTCTCCACTCTGCCGGTTCTCTTCCGCCAGTGCTTCAATAAATGTCTCTATCTTGGCGTCTGTATTATCTGCAAAATTCAGGGCCACTGCCTCTATCAGCGCCGGTTTTTTCGGGGAACCGAACTCCAGCTCTCCATGGTGGGCGAGAATACAATGCTTCAATTCATTTCCCAGCTTGACGGGGAAATTCGCTATCTTAGAGATCTTCTCTTCCACCATCATGGTACCCTTCACGATATGACCGATCAGCTGACCTTCATCTGTATAATCATTTTCCGGAAAGGCGGACAGCTCCGACAGCTTGCCGATATCATGGCATATGGCAGCTGTAATCAGAAGGTCTCTGTTCAGGACAGGATACTGACTGCAGTAGAAGTCGCAGAGCTTTACCACACCCAGGGTATGCTCTAAAAGACCTCCCCAGAAGCCGTGGTGGACCCTTTTGGCAGCTGAATGCTCCTTAAAAGCCCTGGCAAAGGCTTTATCGCCGAAAAAAGCCACCAGAAGCTGCCGCAGATAAATATTCTGTACATGGTTAATATAGCCTGTCAGTTCCTTAAACATGGCATCCACATTTCTTGTGGTGCAGGGAATATAGTCCTGGGGGAGGTACTCTCCTTCTGAGGCCTTTCTCAGGCGTCTGACATTGAGCTGAAGGCTGCCCTGAAAGCTGGTGACATTGCCCTCAATGCGTATGTAGTCCATCTGTTCAAAGCTCTCGATGCCGTGATTCAAATCCCATATCTTTGTGTCAATAATACCTGTTTTATCCTGAAGTATCAGGGAATAGTATGTTTTTCCTGCCTTGGTTTTCGCAATGTTTTTAGATTTACAAAGATAGATGCCAGAGACGTTCTCCCCTTCTCTGAGTTCGCCGATATAACGCATAGCTGCTCCTTTTTTTGTCCGGAAGTATGGCCTGTCATTGCCCTTCCCCTTGATAATCCGCTAATTATTATACTCTATATCAAATTGGTTTACAATTCTTTTTTGAATACAAAAATGTCCTTTTTCAGATACAGGCTCTGTCTGATTGACAAAATGACATTTTCATGTCAGAATGAACAAAAACCAGCCCATCGAAAGGAGGACCATTGAAATGATTCGTTATGGGTTAAGAGTCCACGGCCGCGTACAGGGGGTCGGGTTTCGCTTCGTCGCTTCTTCTGTTGCCCATGCCTGCCATGTAACAGGCTTTGTCCGCAATGAATTTGACGGAACTGTTACCATCGAAGTCCAGGGGGCTGAACACAGGGTCAACAGCTTTGTTGATCAGATCAGAGAAGGAAACCGTTTTGTAAAAGTTGACTATATAGACATCCGGGACCTGCCTCTGGTCCCTGCCGATAAGGAGACCCAGTTCAGGGTCAAATACTGAATATAATGGTGAACCATGAACAATAAGGTACTGAAAACATTAGAATATGACAAAATCATAGACAGACTGACCGAATATGCCACATCCCCCATGGGAAAGCAATGCTGCCGCGATCTGCTGCCATCCTCCGATTACAGGGAGATCCTGTCCAGACAGGAAGAGACCCGGGATGCTCTGACAAGGCTGTTTAAGAGCGGCTATCTGTCTTTCCAGGGACTGTCGGACATCCGTCCCTATATCCGCCTTCTGGAAATTGGTTCCAGCTTAAGCGCCGGAGAGCTTCTGGACCTGGCCAGACTGCTGGCTGTAACCGCCCAGGTTAAGGAATACGGCAGCACAGAGGACGAAGCCCTGTCCTTTGACAGCCTTAACAGCCGCTTTGACCTGCTGGAACCCCTGGAATTCCTCCATCAGAGGATCACACAGTGTATCCTGTCGGCCGATGAGATCAGCGATGACGCTTCCCATGCTCTGGCAGCGATCCGGAAGGAGATCAAACAGACCAATATCTCCATCCACAATAAGCTGTCCTCTATCATTAATTCCCAGAGCAACCGGACCATCCTCCAGGATGCCCTGATCACCATGAGGAACGGCCGCTACTGTGTGCCGGTAAAATCGGAATATAAAAACACATTTCCCGGTATGATCCACGACCAGTCTTCCTCCGGCTCCACTCTGTTTATCGAGCCCATGGCTGTTGTGCAGCTGAATAATAAGCTTAAGGAACTGGATATTAAGGAACAGGCCGAGATCGAGAAGATCCTCCAGGGACTGTCCGCCCAGGCCGCAGGCTCTGCCAGGGATCTGGAAGAAAACCAGAAGCTGCTCACGGAGCTTGATTTTATATTTGCCCGGGCAAAATATGCGAAAGACTATATGGGAACGGAACCTGTATTTAATGAAAAAGGCATTGTGGATCTGAAGGAGGCCAGACATCCTCTGCTGGATCCGAAAAAGGTGGTGCCCATCCATATTTATATCGGGGAAGGCTTTGATATGCTTCTGATCACCGGGCCTAACACCGGCGGCAAGACCGTATCCTTAAAAACCATCGGACTCCTTTCCCTGATGGGACAGGCCGGTCTTCACATTCCGGCCCTGGAGGGCTCCCGGCTGTCAGTTTTCTCTGAAGTTTTTGCCGATATCGGAGATGAACAGAGCATTGAGATGAATCTTTCCACCTTTTCATCTCATATGACGAACATCGTGTCCATACTGAAGGAAGCCGGTCCTGACTCCCTGGTGCTGCTGGATGAGCTTTGCAGCGGAACAGATCCCACAGAGGGAGCGGCCCTGGCCATCTCCATTCTGGACGACCTTCACACCGGTCACATCCGGACCATTGCCACCACCCACTATGCGGAGCTTAAGATGTATGCCATGGACACGGAGGGCGTGGAAAACGGATGCTGCGAGTTTGATCTGGACACCTTAAGTCCCACCTTCCGCCTCCTGATCGGTATCCCCGGTAAAAGTAATGCCTTTGCCATTTCCAGGAGAATCGGTCTGCCGGAATACATCATTGACCAGGCTCAGTCCCAGATGGATGTGAATTCCGTTGACTTTGAAAATATGCTCACTGAGCTGGAGAAGAACAAGGCGGAAATTGAGAGGGAACAGGAAGAGCTGAAGCGTACCCGTCAGGAAACCGAACGATTAAAACAGGAATTAAAGGATCATCAGGATGATATAAAAGAAAAAAGAGCTGCCATGCTGAGAGAGGCCAGGGAGGAAGCCCACCGGATCCTGTCCGAGGCCAAGGATGTGGCGGATGAATCTATCCGTAAATATAACGCCTGGGCCAGACACCCCGGCCAGGATAACACAAAAAAGATGGAGGCCCGCCGGTCTGACCTGCGGGGCCGGATGAACAAGCTGGAGAAAAAGCTGGCCTATCAGACCCAGCAGGCCCGGCAAATTCACGAACCCGGCGATTTTAAGGTGGGAGATTCCGTTTTTGTCACCACCCTGAATCTGAAGGGAACAATAAAGACTGCCGCCAACCGCAATGGGGATCTGGAGGTCCAGATGGGCTTTTTAAGCTCCACCGTAAACTATAAAGATCTGGAGTTGACAGTGCCCGATGAGAAGGAGGCTTCCGCCTCCGGATCAAAAGGGCCTGGAGGTTCTCATTCCGGTGACCGCTACAGTATCAATAAATCAGCCACCATCAATCCTGAAATCAATCTTTTGGGCTGTACTGTGGACGAGGCTGTCTCCAGGCTGGAGAAGTATCTGGACGACGCCCTCATCGCCGGCCTGTCCTCGGTAAGAGTCGTTCACGGCAAAGGAACCGGCGCCCTCAGAAAAGGAATCCACGAATACCTGCGCCGGCTGAAATTTGTAAAATCCTATAAGCTGGCGGAACTGGGCGAAGGAGATGCCGGAGTCACCGTGGTGAACTTCAGGTAGTGAGAAAAGGAGACAGGGGACGGTTCTCTGTCTCCTGTCTCCTTTTTCACCTTTTGATCTTCTCCTCCACACTTTCATGCAGGCTGAAATACTCCTGAGTCGCATGGCACAACAGCTTACCCGCCTCGTCATAGACCCGGACATCGAAGGTCAGCAGGTTTTTCCCGACTTTCAGCGCCGATGCCTCGGCTATGATCCTCTGGGGCTCTGTTGCCGCGTTCAGAAACTGGATACTGGCACTGGAGGTAGTCACCACCTGGCCGCAGGACCAGGCTGCCACACCACCCACGGTGTCTGCCAGTGCGAAAATGACGCCTCCGTGTACTGCGCCGACAGGATTCATATGATGTTCATTTATCACGATCTCACCACGGGCCCAGCCCTCCTTTACGTCGGTAATCTTTATACCGAGATAGTCGGCTGCTCCCTGAAAACTGTTCCGAAATTCTTTTAACTGATTGTAAAGATCCTTCACCATAACCTGCTCCGTTTTTCTATATGTATTATTAATTGCTTCACCACCGGTAGCGGTGGAGCTGTCCTTCTCTTTCCAGTCCCTTAAAGCCCTGCTGTCTGAGGGCTTCATACAAAATAACAGCCACCGAATTCCCCAGATTCAGGGAACGGATCTGATCATACATGGGTATGCGGACCGCAGTTTCCTGATAATCCAGAAGGATCTCCTCGGGGATCCCGGCACTTTCCTTCCCGAACATGATATAACAGCCGTCTTCATAGCTGACATCCGTATAAATCTTTTTGGCCTTGGTGGTGGCCATAAAGGGCACAGCTCCGGGATTCTTATTAAGAAAGTCCTGAAAATCCAGGTATCTGCGGACATCCAGCTTATCCCAGTAGTCAAGTCCGGCTCTTTTTAACATTTTATCGTTGATCCTGAAACCTAAAGGTTCAATCAGGTGGAGCACACTTCCCGTGGCCACACAGGTCCTCCCGATATTTCCGGTATTGGCCGGGACCTCCGGCTCCAGCAAAACAATATTTACCATTTACGTCCCCGCAGTCTGTCAATAAAATTCTTCATCCTTCCCAGGGCCACCTTCAGCTCATCAATGGAATATGCATAGGAAATACGCAGGAATCCTTCTCCGCAGTCCCCAAAAGCTGTTCCGGGCACCACCGCAACCTTCTCTTCCTGAAGGAATCGTGTCGCGAATTCCTCAGAGGTCATACCGAATTCCTTAATGCAGGGGAACATATAGAAGGCTCCCCGGGGTTCGAAGCACTGAAGCCCCATTTCTTTGAATTTAAACATGAGGAAACGGCGTCTCTGGTTATAGGACTCCCTCATCATCTCCACGTCCTCAAGACCGTTGGTCAGGGCCTCCACCGCCGCGTACTGGCTGGTGGTGGGAGCTGCCATAATGGCAAACTGATGGATCTTTATCATCTGCTCTAAAATGTTATGGGGACCCACGGCAAAGCCCAGTCTCCACCCCGTCATGGCAAAGCTTTTACTGAAGCCGTTGATGACAATGGTCCTTTCCCGCATACCGGGGAAGGAGGCAATAGAGCAGTGGTCCATCTGGTATGTAAGCTCAGAGTAGATCTCATCGGAAATGACAAAAAGATCCTTCTCCTTGACGATCTTTACGATGGGCTCCAGGTCTGCCCGGCTCATGATTGCCCCGGTGGGGTTATTGGGGAAGGATAAAAGGAGGATCTTCGTCTTATCCGTAATGGCCGAAAGCAGCTCCTCGGGAGTAAGCTTAAATTCATTTTCTTCCTTCAGGGGAATGGTCACCGGAACACCGTCTGCCAGTTTGACACAGGGCAGATAGGAAACGTAACAGGGCTCCGGTAAGATTACCTCGTCTCCCCTGTTCAGCATGGCCCGGAGGGCCAGGTCGATACCCTCGCTGCCCCCGACGGTCACCAGGATCTCCCCGGCCGGGTCGTAGTTGAGACTGTATCGGTTCTTCATATAATTCGATATGGCAATTCGAAGCTCCATAAGACCGGCGTTGGAGGTGTAGAAAGTCCGCCCCTTCTCCAGAGAGTAAATACCTTCCTCCCGGATATGCCAGGGCGTATCAAAATCAGGTTCTCCCACACCAAGGGAAATGGCATCCGGCATTTCCTGGACAACATCAAAGAACTTTCGGATCCCCGAGGGCTTTATATCGATCACCTTATCTGACAGTGGATTTCTCATAATGACACCTTCATTCTGTTATGGTCTTCTTTTTCAATGAGGATCATACCATGGTCCTTATATTTCTTCAGGATAAAATGAGTGGCTGTTCCTGCCACGGAATCCAGAGTAGACAGCTTGCGGACCACAAACATGGAAACCTCCTGTAAGGATCTTCCTTCCAGAAAGACCGCGAAATCATAGCCGCCGGACATCAGGTAAAGGGCCTTTACTTCGGGATAATTGGTAATGTGGGCTGCCAGCTTTTCAAATCCCTGGCCCC
The DNA here is from genome assembly GCA_017433295.1 of Eubacterium sp. Classification (GTDB taxonomy): domain Bacteria; phylum Bacillota; class Clostridia; order Lachnospirales; family Lachnospiraceae; genus Anaerobutyricum. The sequence continues at coordinate 31,056 of JAFRHL010000038.1, read as the reverse complement.
TCTGGGGAACCACCCGCACCTCAATAAGGGCAGATACCTTCTCCAGGTCTGTCTTATCCCAGTTGATCAGGGTAGGGTATCCGCAGATCACTCCTTCATTTTCCATCTTCTCGATCTCCTGGAATACAAGGGTCTCGTCAGTACCCAGAAGTATGGCCAGCTCATGAATGTCGATCTTGCTGTTTTTTTCCATCATTCTTAAAATTTCAGTCCGCATTATTATCATATCCTTTCGTTATATTCAAAAAGAAATCACTTTATATATCTCATCCATCCCGGAAGGTTCCAGGTATCTTGTCTCAGTATCATAGCGGATCAGCCTGTCATTTCCTCCGGAGGTCTTTCCGATAATTTCCGCGGGGATACCCCCTGCCATAAGCCTGCTGACCGCTTCTTCTCCATCCGGACACAAAGCCAGAAGGCAGCCGCCGGAAAGCAGCTTATAAGGATTCAGGTCAAAGAACTCACAGATCTCAATGGTGTGCTGCCTCACCGGTATGTCCTTCAGCTCAATATCCAGTCCTGTTCCGACTGCAGAAGAAAGCTCCCACAGGGCTCCGAAGACGCCGCCTTCCCTGATATCATGCATTCTGACAGCGCCGCACTGCCACAAAATACCGGCCGCTGCTGACTGGCCGGCATGGTCATAAAAATGCTTCGCCGTTTCTATATAAGAAGGTGCGTACCTCCCCTGCAGCTGGTCTTCCCTCTCAATAGCCAGAAGGGCAGCCCCCTCTCTGCCTGCATGTCCGGTCATGACCACATCCAGGTTCTTATCCGGACTTTTTACCGAAACAGACTCGGCTTTCCGGCAGCTTGTCCCCATTCCCGTCACCGATAAAAGCAGTGTATTCACAGCGGAAGACACTGCAGTATGTCCTGCTGTTACAGCAAGCCCTTCCCGGGCACACAGACCGCCCAGTTCCTTCATGAACTGCTTAAGCTGCTTTTCTTCAGTCCCGGGGGGCATAAGAAGGGTCAGAGCCAGAGCAGCCGGAAGGAGGCCCGAAGCCACCAGGGCATTTACCGCCCCGTATACTGCCCGGGGCGCCGCCAGAGTCCAGCCCTCCACCGGATTCGTCACGACCCCCACGCCGGCATCCCCATCCGGCTCTTTATTTAATTGCCTCAACACAGAGCGCTTCAGTATGCTCTCCTTAATCTTCCCGATACGCATGCCGATTTTTTAATTAAACTACATAAAAATTGCAGGTACGACAGCGGTAACGACCATGGCGATCACTACGATTGCAATAATAATTGCGGAAATTCTCTGTCTTTTCTTTGAATTCATTTCTATCCTCCTCTAAAACAAGTTTATATCTGATCAACCGGAGAATCCGGCTTAAACCCGTATTTTGTATTGTATAGTATTTCTGATTCACAATCAAGTAAATCATTCAGGTTTTCATCATTATTTCAGACTTCTGAGCTGTAATCAAATGAGTTCTCCTGCCCTTTTGCGGTCGCTCCTGAAAGAAATAAACCGAACCCCTGCATTATGGTTGAGAGGGTTCCTGCTCTCATAATCAAAGAGGCAAAGACGCTCCTTCTTCATGATCCGTCCACACTCCATCCACTCTTTCACATCAAAGGAGAACCACTCCAGATGACTCTGACCGGCGGCCTTTTTTGAATCATATCTGTCGCTTTCCCATAACTTCGGGAACAGGGTCTGCCCCCGCTCCCGGTACATTTGCTTAAAGTCCTTATGGCAGGCCGTCTGGTCGGGCGCCCAGGAAGGACGCTTTTTAATGTTCTCCCTTAAATACATATCAAGAAGAAGCATCTCGTCTAAAAGCCTGCCATGGGGAGCTGCCGGAGTCTCCAGAAGAAAGGCCCTGATCATCTCATACTTTTCCATGCGGCTGTGATTGTATCTGTGATAGTCACGGGCCCCGTACCAGCGGGCAAAGGACTCGTAAAAATCAAAGGGTGATCGAAAAAAGGGCAGAACATATTTAAGTGTCCAGGTATATTGCATGCTGTTATAATAGGTTTCCACCAGTTCTTCAATACCCTTCAGCCCTATGATATCCCCATAATCCATCCACCTGGTTGCAAGCACCTCGTAAGGAGGCATGGAACGGTATGCCAGCCGGTACCGGTCCCGGTTCTTCTCCATAAATGTTCCTTTCAGGACCTTGAGAAAACCCAGCTGCAGCTGGTCAGGGGCATGCACATACAGGTCATTAAAGGAAGTCCGGAACTCCTGATAGCCTTCATGGGGAAGGCCCGCAATGAGATCAAGATGCTGGTGGATATTGCCCATGGAATGGATCCTGTCCACATTTTCAAAAAGCTTCTTAAGATCCATCCTGCGGTGGATGGCTTCTATGGTGGCCGGATTGGTGGACTGTACCCCGATCTCCAGCTGGATCAGCCCCGGCCGCATCTTCTCAAACAGTTTCAGTGCTTCTTCATCTATAAGGTCCGCTGAAATCTCAAAATGAAAATTGGTCACTCCATTATCGTGTTCATAAATATATCTCCAGATGGCCATTGCATGCTGTCTGTTACAGTTAAAGGTCCGGTCCACAAACTTAACCTGGGGCACACCTGCCTCAAGAAAGCGGCCAAGCTCCGGCAGCACAAGGGAAAGGGATCGGAATCTGACTGATTTGTCCACAGAAGACAGACAGTAGCTGCAGGCAAAGGGACAGCCCCTGCTGCTCTCATAATAAATGATCTTATGGGAAAAAATCTGAAAATCCTCATAAACAAAGGGAATCCTGTCCATGTCCACAGGAAGGGCAAAGCCTGTATCAATTATTCCCTCTTCCTCTCCCGTACTGCGCATGGCAAGACCCGGGGGCAGCAGGTCACTGCCGGCCACAACATCCATTATTTCCTGATTTGGCAAAATTCCCGTAGCCGGAGACCGTTTTCTCGAAAGGAAGAGCTCTCTCCCCGCTTTCTCCCATAATCCGACAAGGGCTGTGAACTGTTCTTCGCCCTCCCCCTGCATGACCAGGTCAATGGACGGGTTATTCTCCAGGAAAGCTTTGGCATCATAGGATACCTCCGGCCCGCCGACCCAGATGGAGGTAGCGGGGCAGACCTTCTTCAACTCTGCTGCCAGCTCCCTCACATAAGAAATATTCCAGATATAACAGGAGAAAACAACTACATCGGCCCCCGTCAGGTAAAGATCCATAAGAATATCTTCTGTATAATGATTAATGGTGTACTCTTTAATGATATACTCTGCATCGGTGCTGCCGTAGGCCCGGGCATAGGCTCTCAGGCAGAATATGGCAAGATTGGAATGTATGTATTTTGCATTGATTCCACATAAAAGAAACTTCAAAGATTTTCCTCCCGAAACCGGAGCCGGCTTCCCCGGCAGATTCCCGGACCGGCAGCAGCATTTACTAATTTCATCTGTATATCCATTATTTAACATTGAAAAAGCAATAAAAAAGAGCACGAGACGGGATTCGAACCCGCGACCCTCGCCTTGGCAAGGCGATACTCCACCACTGAGCCACTCGTGCATAAATAATACTTATGTAGTTAGTATACCATTAATATTCAAATTGTCAAGAAAAAATTCAACTATCACAACAACATGAACAACTAACGGCTAGAGCGGGTGATGGGAATCGAACCCACGTGTCCAGCTTGGAAGGCTGGTGTTCTACCATTGAACTACACCCGCATAACTTCAGCGAATGTTATCTTACCACAAAAAAGAAAAAAGGGCAAGAGTTTTTTTTAAAAGACTGCTCCTGACCGCCGGGTTTTCATGCATTACCACATGAAAACCCGGCGCTGCGGTACAGGATATTTTATCCGACAGTCCCTTTTCTGTCAGCTTCCTCAGACCATTTTTTAAACTCTTCATCTGTGCAGGTCACATAGTGGGTACCCTTCACATGATGATACGTTCCTTTATCATAATCAATGCCCGATGTCCTGTAATCATAGCTTAAGGCAGTCCTCTTCTTCTCCAGGATAGGATTGGGGGCAGGAATTGCCGACAGCAGGCTTCTGGTGTAGGGATGCATGGGTCTTGCAAAGATTTCTTCTGTGGTCCCTGTCTCCAGCATATGTCCCAGATGCAGGACGCCGATCCGGTCTGAAATATACTTTACCATGGACAGATCATGGGCGATAAACAGGTAGGCGGAATGGGTCTCCTGCTGGATATCCTTCATCAGGTTTACCACCTGGGCCTGAATAGACACATCCAGGGCTGAGATACATTCATCCGCAATGATCAGCTTGGGATCCATGATCAGAGCCCGGGCAATGCCCACCCGCTGGCGCTGTCCGCCGGAGAACTGGTGGGGATAACGTCCGTAATGCTCCGGAGCAAGTCCCACTTTTTTAAGAATTTTCTTTATCTTGTCCTCCCTGTCCGCGGAGCTTTTATACATATGATGGATGTCCAGGCCTTCTCCGATAATATCTCCCACGGTCTTTCTTGGATTCAGTGAAGCCATGGGGTCCTGAAAGATCATCTGCATCTTGATCCTGAGATCGGATTCTGTCTTCTTTGACATCTTTCCGCTGATATCTTGACCGTCAAATATGATCTTACCGTCCGTTGGCTTATACAGCCGTATGATGGACCGGCCGATGGTGGATTTGCCTGAGCCGGATTCGCCCACCAGCCCGTAGGTCTCGCCGGGATAGATCTCAAAGCTGACATTATCCACAGCCTTCACCGTGAAATTCCGGTTAATCTGGAAATACTGTTTCAGACCCTCCACCTTAAGAAGGGGCTCCTGATTATAATTTACTGCCATAATTCTCTGCCTCCTTCTTCATTCGCTCAATACGGTTTTTCAGCTCCCCGGGCATCTCTATCTTCGGAGACCGGGGATCTAAAAGCCAGGTAGCCGCATAGTGGGTGTCCGTAACCTTAAACATGGGCGGATCTGCCTTGTCGTCCGCCAGCAGGGCATAACGGTTTCTTGCCGCGAAGGCATCTCCCGGAGGCTCGTGAAGCAGGTTGGGAGGTGATCCCGGTATGGTATACAGTCTTTCATCGTCGGTATCCAGATCCGGCATGGCAGACAGCAGACCCCAGGTGTAGGGATGTTTGGGATCATAATAGACCTCATTGATCTTTCCGGTCTCAACAATCTTACCTGCATACATGACGTTTACATAGTCGGCCACTTTGGCAACCACACCCAGGTCATGGGTGATATAGATAACGGAAATGCCCCTCTCCTTCTGGACTTTTTTGATGAGCTCCAGGATCTTGGCCTGGATGGTCACATCAAGGGCTGTGGTGGGCTCATCACAGATCAGCAGGTCCGGGTCACAGGCCAGGGCAATGGCAATGACCACCCTCTGCCTCATACCCCCTGATAGCTGGTGGGGATAGTTTTTCATCCTCTTTTCGGCATCCTCTATTCCAACCTCTTTGAGAAGCTTTACCGCCTTGGCATAGGCTTCCTCTTTGGGCGTATCATAATGCCAGATCATCCCCTCCATGATCTGCTTTCCGATATTCATAGTGGGATCCAGGGAAGTCATGGGATCCTGGAAGACCATGGATATACGGCGGCCGTTGATATTTTTCCGGATCCATTTTTTATCCTTTGTAAGGATGTCCACAGTTTCTTTTTTCCCGGAATCCCCGGTATAGGTAAATTCAATGGTTCCGCTGTTGACCACGGCGTTCTTGGCAAGAATACCCATGGCCGCCTTCATGGTCACGGATTTACCAGAACCTGACTCACCAACTATGGCAACGGTTTCTCCCTTCATCACGTCAATATGAATCCCCCGGATGGCATGGACGGGACCGGCTGTGGTCTTAAAGGTGATATCAAGGTCTTTTATATCAAGTATTTTTTCATTATATTCAGCCATGGCACCCTCCTTACATTTCCTTCATCTTGGGATCCAGGGCTTCCCTGAGTCCGTCAGCCACAAGGTTAAAGCTCAGCATCAATAATGCCATTACCAGAATAGGCGCTACGATCTGATAAGGATGAGTGGTAAAGCTGTTAAATCCTTCTGAGATCAGGGAACCCAGGGAACACTGGGGTACCGGGATACCAAGACCGACAAAGGACAGGAAGGCCTCCGTAAAGATCGCTGTCGGGATGGAGAACATTACCTGGGTAATGATGGGCCCGATGATATTGGGAAGGACCTCGCGGAAAATGATGAAAAAGCTGCCGGCTCCCAGGGTCCGGGAGGCCAGAACAAATTCCTGTTCCTTAAGCTTTAACATCTCTGCCCTGGCGATCCTGCTCATGCCCACCCACTCGGTGAGCATCAGGGCAATGATGATGGTGAGCATGCCGGGTTTAAATACCAGCAGGAGCAATGTCACTATGACCAGCCTGGGTATGGAGTTGGCCACCTCAAGGAACCTTTGCATGACCATATCCACCTTGCCGCCAAAGAAGCCGGATATCAGGCCGTAGCTCATACCGATGATCATATCGATCACGGCGGCCACCACGGCGATGATCAGGGACACCCTGGCTCCGTGCCAGGTCCTGGTCCAGATGTCCCGGCCGAAATTGTCCGAGCCGAACCAGTAATAGACGTCCGTTAAGCCTTTTTCTTTATAATTATTGACCACCCTGACTCCGCTGCTGCCGCTTATTTTCTCGTCCCCGTTAAAGATACCCAGATTCTCAAGACCCGGCACCCGGGGAGCCAGACTCTTCTGGGAAAGATCCTGGCCGGAATAGGTGTAGTCATTCATATTGGGACCGATGACAGCCATGATGGTGATAAAGATGATCATGACCATTCCGAATACTGCGCTGCCCTTTCTGAAGAAACGAACCAAAACTTCCTTCCAGAAGCTCTGGGCGGCAAAGTTGGAATCGATCTCGATGCTTGCGGCATTATCCTTTAATACGAAATCCGAATCTACCGGAATATATGCCTCCGCTGCCGATGCGGGAGTAAAGATCTCCTGTTTTTTCTTCTTAAACATTATCTCTCCCCCTTTCTTACGCGTCATCCTTGGCAAGACGGATCCGGGGATCAATGATGCCGTAAAAGATATCCACCACCAGCATGATGGCTATGTACATGGCCGAATAGATAAAGCTCAGGGAAATAACTACATTATAGTCATTGGACTGGATGGCATTGACCAGGAGAGAACCCACTCCCGGAATGGCGAAGATCTTTTCAACCACCAGGGAACCCGTCATCAGATCGACGATCAGGGGCGCCAGCACCGTGATGATGGGAATCAGGGCATTTCTCAAAGCATGCTTAAAGATCAGAGAGGAACCTGAAAGGCCTTTGCTCTCCGCCAGCAGCATATAGTCACTTCCCAGAACTTCAAGCATCTCCGTCCTGGTAAATCGGGCAATGGAGGCCATGGTGAACATGGACAGGGCGACACTGGGCAGCACACTTGAATTCAAAGCCTGACTGCTATTATAAAGCATGGGGAAAAGGTGCCATTTATATCCGAACTGAAAACTTAATGCCAGAGCAAAAACGTAAGATGGCACCGAAACACCGATAACCGATATGATGGTGCACAAAGTATCAAAGATGGTATCGTGTTTAAAAGCGGCGATCAGCCCCAGCAGCAGGCCCACAATGGCACCCAGGGTAACTGCGTAACCACCGATGGCGATGGATACCGGCAGTCTTGCGGCGATCAGCTGGGAAATGGGTGTATTCTTGGAAATATTGTAGCTGACGCCGAAATCCCCTCTTAACATGTTGCCCACATAACGGAAAAACTGGATCACCACCGGCTGGTCCAGACCGTATTTGGCATACAGCAATGCCTTCTGGTCTGTGGTCAGTTTCTCATCATTAAAGGGAGAACCGGGCATCAGCTGCATCAGGATAAACAGTACCAGCAGTATGGCCAGCAGGGTAAAAATAGCTGTGAATACACGTTTGATAACGTACTTTTTCAATGGTTGGACTCCTCTCTGTTTTGCCTGGCGATCTCGATTGATTGAAGAAGGGCCGCAGGATATACCTTACGGCCCTCCAATACAAATCAGATATCAGGACAACCTGTACTTTGTCTGATTATTTTTTCACTGCGTTCTTATATACACGGTTCAATGCCACCGCATGGAACTCAATACCGGAAACATTGGGTGAGAGCATCTCAGCATTGGACTGGCTGTAGATCGGGAAGATCACGGCATCATCAAGAACCAGCTTCTCAGCATCATACAGTTTCTCCCAGCGTTCCTCCGGCTTGGTGGAAAGCTCACCCTCGGAGCAGTCCAGAAGGATGGAGTCATAATCTTTATTGGTCCAGAAACCGAAGTTGTTCTCGTTGTTGGTCTTCCACATTCCAAGATATGTCATAGGATCTGCATAGTCCGGTCCCCAGCGGGTAAGACCCATCTGGAAGTTATCATTCTCCATATCATTAAGACGCTTTTTCTTGGGCTGGGTCTTCAACTCAACGGTAAGTCCCGGAAGAGTGGTCTCCCACTGCTCCTTAAGTACCTGGGAAACTTTCCTGGGAGCGTCATCGTCATCCACAAGCATGGTGATGTTAAGGGTATCAAAACCAAGCTCTTTCTTGGCTGCATCCCAGAATTCCACTGCTTTTTCTTTGTCGAATCTGCAGACATCGGAGAATTTCTTCTGGTCTTCAGAGAAATCACTTCCGTCAGGGCCAACGGCATAGCCGGCGGGAACCGCTGTAAAAGTAGGAGCGGAGCCGTCTTTTAAGACTTCTTTTGTAATGGTCTCACGATCAATTGCCATGGTCAGAGCCATACGGGTGTTGAGACTCTTCATCTCCGGAACAGCTGTCTTACCGTTAATGTTAACGGATACATACCAGAGATATCCTGCGCCTATGGTTCTGAAAGCAGGATCATCGGCTACCTGGTCTACCTGGTCACCGTTGATTAATGTGGTGTCAAGGTCACCTGACTGGTAGCTCATCAGTGCCTGCTGGGAATCCTGGATCACCTGATAATTCAGTCCGGGAAGCTGAACACGGTCTGCATCCCAGTAATCTGCGTTCTTTGTCAGATGGAAGGCAGTTGCGGCGGGCTGATAATCATCAAGAACGAAAGCACCATTGGAAAGAGTCGTATCAGGGCTTGTACCGAAAGTATCTTCTCCAACACTGGTAAAGAACTCCTCATTTACAGGATAGAAGGTCGGGAAATACATAAGGCTTAAGAAATAGCTGACCGGAACCTTCAGGGAAACTTCCAGGGTCTTGTCGTCAACAGCTTTAACGCCCAGCTCGCTCTTATCCTTCTCGCCGGCGATGATCTCTTCGGCATTCACGATCTTTGCACAATCACTCATCATAAAGGCATACTCGGAAGCCACCTTAGGATCCACTGCCCTCTGCCATGCGAAAACGAAATCTGCTGCTGTGACCGGTGTCCCGTTGGACCAGTTGGCGTCTCTTAAGTGGAAAGTATAAGTCTTTCCGTCCTCAGAAACCTCATAGGACTCTGCCAGAGCTTCGACGGGTTTTCCGTCCGCATCCATCTGCATCAGACCATCTGTGTAATCTGCGATAACCTCAAAAGAGGTTCCGTCTGTTGCCTGCTGCGGGTCAAGGGACTCAACCGGTGTCTCCAGCATGACATTCAGATCACTGCCGCCGGCTGCTGCCGCATCACCGGTAGATCCTTCCGGAGTCTGTCCGCCACCGCCGCATCCGACGAGGCCCAGAACCATGATCACGGACAATACTACTGCTAAAATAGACTTTTTCATGATTATATTCTCCTCCTTATCATAATCTTAGCCGGTTAGTACCCGGCTTAAAAGCGAAAGTCTTTACGCCTTTAAATCTTTAATATTATAGCACGATGAATCATAGAAGACAAGACAGAATCAATCGAAATCGCTCCGGTGATTTCGTACAGGCTGCAGGTCAGAGATCATATAAATAAAAAATCTCAGAAACCGTCCCTAACCATTTGAAATATATACAAACTTGTTGTATAATCTTTATGCAAATTGACGTCCGGTCTTCCCCGGTCCGGACACAATATATGTCAGACAGCAGATAACCGAAAGTTTTAGTCATATATAAACAGGGGTTTATATGGGAGAGGAGGTAAGGATGAGCGAAAAATTAAAGACAGAACCGGTTTCCCGGGAAATCAAAGCCAGACCAGATTATGAGAATGAGATTATATCTGTCATCCGAAGTAATACCTCCCCCAAGATCATGAAGGACAAACTGGATGACTACCACAGAAATGATATCGCCGAGGTTCTGGATGAACTTACCTTAAAGGAGAGAAAAAAGCTCTATCGTATCCTGAATGAGTCCATGCTTTCTGAGATATTCGAATATGTTGACACCGAGGAGGCTGCCGGATATCTGAATGAGATGGACCTTATTAAGGCATCGGCGGTCATTTCAGAGCTGGAGCCCGATACGGCCGTGGAGATCTTAAGAGAGATCGACAAGGAGAAGAGGGCACTGATCATTGACCTGATGGATGAAGAATCCAAGAATGACATGTGGCTTATTGCTTCCTTTGACGAGGATGAGATCGGAAGCAAGATGACCACCAATTACATAGAGATCAAGACCGGCCTTACGGTGAAGCAGGCCATGAGCGAACTGGTCCGCCAGGCAGAATACAACGACAACATTTCCACTCTTTTTGTGGCAGACGAATCGGGGGCCTTTTACGGTGCCCTGGATCTGAAGGACCTGATCACTGCCCGGGAAAACAGTGACCTTGATGAGCGTATTGTCACCACCTTCCCTTATGTATACGGACAGGAAGATATTGATGACTGTATAGAGAAACTGAAGGATTACCTGGAAGATTCAATCCCTGTTCTTGACAACGAAAACCGGATCATCGGAGTCATCACCGCCCAGAGCCTGGTTCAGGTGGTAGATGATGAGATGGGTGAAGACTATGCCAGATTCGCCGGTCTGACCGCAGAGGAAGACCTGTCCGAGACATTACCGGAAAGTATGAGGAAGAGGCTGCCCTGGCTCTTTGCCCTCCTTGGCCTTGGCATGTTAGTCTCCTCCGTTGTGGGAACCTTTGAGAAGGTTGTCTCCCAGCTGCCCATGATCATGGCCTTCCAGTCCCTGATCCTTGATATGGCGGGTAATGCGGGAACCCAGTCCCTGGCTGTTACCATCCGGGTTCTGATGGATGAGACCCTGACCTTTAAGCAGAAGATGTTCCTGGTGACCAAAGAAATGCGGGTCGGCTTCTGCAACGGTCTTCTCCTGGGAACCGTTTCTTTTGTGCTGATCGGCCTGTTTATCTTCTTTACCAAAGGACACGGCCTGGTGTTTGCCTATACAGTATCGGGTTGCATCGGAGTTTCCCTTCTGCTGGCCATGCTGATCTCCAGCCTGACCGGTACCCTGATACCACTATTCTTTAATAAGATCAACATTGACCCTGCTGTGGCCTCCGGCCCGCTGATTACCACGGTTAACGACCTGGTGGCCGTGGTCACATACTACAGTCTGAGCTGGATCCTCCTGCTTCAGGTCATGAATTTCGGAGTGTAAAAATAAGTGGCTGTCGCATTTACGACAGCCACTTATTTTTTATAAAACTTCAGGCATCACTCGTCCAGCTTTGATGTACAGTGAGGACATCTGGCAGCTTCAATGGAAATCTCACTCTTGCAGAAGGGGCACTCCTTTGTTGTGGGAGCTTCGTCTTCCTCTTCTTTTTTGGTAAGTTTCTCCGAAGCCTTGTTCATGGTCTTTATGATAATGAATATGATGCCAGCTTAATGGTGATTTGATTATGTCTTCTTGTTCATCAGATTCCGATAATAGTTTTATAATCTTATGGTCTCTCTCACAGGTGAATGCATCGGCAATCCCTTCGGAAACAGACACAGAACCATCCCTCTCCACTAATACCATATCAAAGGAATCAGAATGAGCCCTCCAGTAATCGGCGGCCTTCTCTTTACCCATGATAAAGAGGGCTGTAGACAATCCATCTGCCAGTGTCCCGTCCTCTGATACGATGGTGACGGAAACAAGGCCGCTGTCCGCGGGATATCCTGTCCGGGGATCGATAATATGGTGCCAGATCTTTCCGTTTTTCCTGAAATACCTCTCATAACTGCCTGAAGTGATCACAGCTTTGTTTTTCACCCGGAGAATCCCTATATAATCAGAAGTATCCGAGGGATCTTCCACAGCCACTTTCCAGAAGGATCCATCCGGTTTATCGTTTAGTGTATGGACATTTCCCCCCAGACTGATCACCGCATGTTCAATGCCGTAGTCCCGGAAAATATCCATGACCCGGCCCGAGGTGTAGCCCTTGGCAATCCCCCCCAGATCCAGCTCCATACCCGGTTTTTCCAGGTTAACATGTCCCTCCTCCAGTCTGATCTCATCCGCTCCCACCTTTGCCAGCAGGCCGGACAGCTCGCTATCATCAGGTATCCGGTAATTCTGATCCGTAAATCCCCAGGCTTTCATTAAAGGATACACTGTGATATCAAACAGTCCGCCGGTATCTTTGCAGAGCTCGACAGAACGACGGATAAGGTACGATGTATCCTCCGATATGTCGGCTTCTCCGTCCTGATTACACCGGCTGATCTCGCTGGAACTAATCCCCGTGGAAACCAGTTCTTCTATCCTGTGGATCTCTTTCTCGGCAGCATCAAGGGCCTCGGGAGCCCTGTCTCCGTATGCAGTCAGAGTCATATAAGTGTCCATAGCAAAAACACTTTTTTTGGCGGGCCCTTCCTGACCCTGTTTTGTAACCGGGATCCCCGTAAATGAACAGCCGGATAAAGAAACGATGGCAAGAAATACAGTGACAGCAGTTAAAAAATCTTTCTTTATCCGGCCTGCCCATATGAAATTACTGATCAAAGGACCATGATCCATCATCATTCCTGGTTCCGCCCATGACATTTTCACCGTCGACAGATACCAGGACATCCGTTGAAGAAGCATCTTCTCCCGTAACTTCAAAATCATAGTAATCATAATCGCCGATGGTCACGGTTTCTTTAAAGCTGTATTCCACGTCATCTCCCAGATATTCTCTGGCTTTTTCAAGGGCTTCACTCCTGCTGATCTTTTTTGATGAGCTGTCATCATTATCAGCATCCTCGTCTTCCATTTCCTCAGTATCGAACTCCTCCGTAGTCGCCCGCTCATCCGCAGTGCTCTTCTCGGAAGCATCTGAATTATCCTTGTTCTTCAATTCCTTAAAAGATTTTACAGAATAATGGAATGCGTTCTCTTCGTTTTCATAAGAGGTCGGTACGATCGTTATCTCACTGCTTGCAAGAATCTCGGCGGAGTCTTTATTCTTAAGATGCATTGTCAGTGTATATTCATCATTCTTTTCTTTACAATCTGTGATATAGGGCTCCAGATCACCGATGGTTCCCTCCCGGAAGCCGTAGATTCCCTTATCGTCATCGTATCTGGCATACTTACTGTCTTCATCCAGTTCGGGAAATTCCATATTTCCCTGTCCGAAGTTATCATACAGGGCTGAAGCATACATATTCATGGTTTCTTCATCAATATATATATATCCGCCCGAGATATCAGTTGCCACATCCTTTACATAATGATTCATCTGTGAAGTAAGAACTGCCATGGAAAACCAGAAGGAGTCTGCGTCTTCTTCTGAGGAATCCTCAGTAAAATAGGGAAGTCCCCTGGCATAGGTCTCCAGCAGCACTGCCTCCATGGGATAGATCATATTGCCAAAGTTATCAGGCAGGACCACATCATCTTTCGCATAATCCGGATTACTTTGTCTGGCTTTTGTGGTAGTCTTTTCCGTCTCATCTGCTTTCTTTGAAGAAGACCTTCCGCAGCCTGTAAAGGAAAAAATCATTACCGCTGCCATCATCAGTGCCATTGTTTTTTTCACATAATAAGAATACATAAGCTATCCTCCTTGTCGTCATAGCAGTGTTTACACTCTTGTGAATATCTCAAAGTTCTTTTTCTTAAAATACTCTTCAATCTCTTTAAGAGAGGCCTTTACTGATCCCTGGGCAAATAGGGGCTTTCCTCCTCCCCGGCCTGAAAGGGCCAGGTTCATATCCTTTACCAGGTCCCTGATATCACCATCCCGGCTGCCGGCCGCATAGCGATAACCTGTCTCATCATCTCCTGACAGCAGAATACATATTCCGCCGCAGACATTCAGGACTTCGTCTGCGCATTTTCTGATGTCCGCAGGGGCAAGGCCGGGCACAAAGGCCATAAGATCTCCCTTTCCTCTGCAGATTTCCGCAATCCTTGTAAATGCCGCCTTTTCCAGACGGATGATCTCGCCCCTCAGACGGAAGTTCTCCTCCTGGAGTTTTCCCACCGCCTCTCTGGTATTCTCAGGCTTCACAGAGAGATCCACCGCAATCTGACTGTTCTGTTCAAAATGACTGTTCAGGTAGCGGAAAGCTCTTTTCCCGGAAACCATCTCGATCCGGACACCCTGCCGGAAACGATGAACTGAAACCAGCTTTACCAGTCCTATTTCTCCTGCCCGCTTTACATGCAGGCCGCAGCAGGCACACAGGTCTGCTCCCGGGAACTCGGCCAGCCTGACCTCTCCCGACAGATCGATCTTGCTGCGGTAGGGCAGCATTTCGATTTCTTCCTCTGTGGCGAAAAACATCTTTGCCGCCTTATTCTGCCAGATGTAATCATTTACCTCTGCTTCAACTGAGGCCAGCTGTTCTTCATCAAGGAGACCGTTTAGATCAATGGTTATGAACTTTTCACCCATGTGGAAACCCACATTGTCATATCCGAATCTGGCATGGATGCGGCCGCTGACAATATGCTCTCCGGAATGCTGCTGCATCAGGTCAAAACGCCGTTCCCAGTCAATAACTCCTTCTGCCGTATCCCCTTCTGCAAAGCTTCCGTCTGTATAATGCCGTATCTCATCCTCCCGGATCTGCACATCAGTAACCCTGGCGCCGCCAAGATATCCGGTATCCGCCGGCTGTCCTCCTCCTTCCGGAAAGAACAAAGTAGCGTCCAGGACCACATAGGCACCCTGCTCGTCCTTTCCGGTGCCGGTGACAGCAGCGCGAAAGCTTCTCTGATAACTGTCCTCGTAATATAATCTTCTGGTTTTCATGATATTATACATCTCCTGTCAGACAGTTACTCCTTTTTCATGTAGAGCTGTACAGAGCCCTCCGGATTTTCTATCTGGATCTGGTATTCTGAGAACTCCTTGGTGCATTCCGGATCCGTATAGCATTTATACCCTTCCTGGTCCATCACGGTAAAGTACACATCGTTAGGAACATCATAGGTATACTGCTTTGAATTCTCACTGCCATAGTCCATATAGACCATACATTTCCTGGATTCTTTTTTATCCCTTATACTCATGAAGAACTTCGGGATCTTTGTCTCCCCGTCATATTCAACCATATAGCTGTAGAATTCTTCGTCATTGCACTTTTCACATTCTGATGTTACGATACCGGTTTCCTTGTCCATGACAATGGTTTTCTCGATCTTCGATCCCGGTTCAAAGCCATATTTTATATTATAGGAGTCTCCCTCCTGAACCGTACAGGCAGCTTTTATATTGATCAGGTTCCCTTTATCTTTCTCATCCTCGATACTCTCGTTGCCATTATTCTGAAAAACAGCACCCTCGATCTCCGGAACACAGATCTTCTCATAATTATCACCTATCAGAGCGACAAATCTGGGAAAACTTTCATCGTAACGGTAAAGCTTTCTTTCCCGGATCACCTCTTTGGTCGTCTCATCTCCCTGTTCCTTTTTCAGGTATGAATAGTAATCTCCGCTTTTTGTTTTTGTCACAAGACGGGTGAGCTTATAATCCTTCTCATCTGCCAGATGGGAGAAATTCTCTGTGATGGTGACATTTTTATGACCTTCCAGCAGCGCTGTCATGGTATTGGCTTCATTCATGCCTGCCAGATAATCTGTTTTCTTCCTGTCACCTATCACAAAATAAGTGCAGGCACCCACTATGATGGCAAGAGACAAAAAGAGACTGATTCCAAGGACCTTCCAGAACCAGGGTTTGTTTGCCTTGTGGGTCTTGCCGGTTATCTTCTCAACATCATATCCCTGATAGCGTTTCTTTTTTACAAGTTTTACCTCAGAAGAAGCATCTGCATTATCAGTATTGACCTCTGCCTGTTCTTCGATTCTTTCCTGATCGGACATCTCTTAATCCTCCTCGAATAAATAATCACTGTACCGTTTTCATCATCATATATGCTATGGCATTGGTCTGGTTATCCTTTTTCTCCTCATCCGTAAGAGGCCGGATCACTTTGGCCGGTGACCCGAAAGCCAGCATACCGTCGGGGATCACAGTGCCTCCTGTGACCAGGCTGCCTGCTCCGATGATACAATCTTCACCTACACAGGCCCCGTCCATTACCACGGCCCCCATCCCGATAAGGGTATTATGACCTATACTGCAGCCATGGACTATGGCATTGTGTCCCACGGATACTCCATTGCCTATATGGCAGGGGCAGCCGGTGGAGCAATGAACCACGGCCCCATCCTGTATATTGGTGCCGGAACCGATGGTGACCTCCGCCTGGTCTCCTCTGACCACGGCATTATACCATATGGAGCTTTCATCCCCCACGGTGACATTTCCGATCACTACCGCTCCCTCGCCTGCCCAGGCATTGCCCAGCAGCTTTGCTTTCTTTATATACGCCATGTATGCGGATTCCTCCTTAAGTCCGGGCCCCGCGACCCTGTATTTATCGCTATCATACCATTAATTGCGATTATTGTCACTATTTAAAAGAGAATCCTTTGCCGGCATTTACTCCTGACCGGCCAGGAAGAAGTCAAATGTCAGCTGGTCACTTTCCGGCAGACCGGACAAAATACCCAGCTCCACCATTTTTTCCACGCTGGTCTTGCTGACCTTTGCCCTTTCTCTAAAGCTGTCCAGCGAGGTAAAGGGTCCATGCTTCGCAGCCTCCTCCACCTGTTCACAGGCTTTATCTCCCAGCCCTTCCACACTGGAAATGGAGGGCATGATATGGGTATCGTCAATCACGATGCACTCCCTGGCCCTTGCCTTATATATATCGAGGGGAACAAATGTAATGCCCCTGGCATACATTTCCTGGGCAATCCTCCCATCCCGGATCGTGTCCTGGTCCTTCTTGGTCTGCTGGTCCTTGGGTATCTTAAGAAGCTCCGCCAGGGCCGACTTCAGCTTCTCCGGTCCACGGCACATGATCTCATAGGAAAAAGCAGAAGCCCGGATCCCGAAAAAGGCAGCATAATAGGCTGCGGGATAATGCACCTTATACCAGGCGACCCTCCAGCCCATCATGACGTAGGCCGCCGCATGGGCCTTGGGAAACATGTACTTTATCTTATTACAGGACCAGATGTACCAGTCCGGCACACCATGGGCAGTCATTTCCTGCTCCCACTCGGGCTTAAGACCCTTTCCTTTTCTGACCTTCTCCATAATGGTGAAGGATTGTTCCTTATCCAGGCCCATATTGATCAGGTAGGTCATGATATCATCACGGCAGCAGATGGCCGTGGATATTTCTGCCTGGCCGTTTTCAATGAGGGTCTGGGCATTTCCCAGCCACACATCGGTGCCATGGGAGAGGCCCGAGATCCGGACCAGGTCTGAAAAGCACTGAGGATTGGTATCCTTGAGCATCTGCATGACAAACTCCGTCCCAAACTCCGGAACCCCCATGGAGCCCAGCTCTATCCCGCCGATATCCTCGGGAGTGATGCCCATGACTTCCGTTCCGTGAAACAGCTTCATCACATCGGGATCGTCAAGGGGGATGGTTTTTGCGTCAATTCCGGTAAGATCCATGAGCCGCCGGATCATGGTGGGATCATCATGGCCCAGAATATCAAGTTTTAAAAGGTTGTGGTCTATGGAATGATATTCAAAATGTGTAGTGATAATATCTGTATTTACATCGTTGGCAGGATGCTGAATGGCAGTAAACTCATAAATGTCATGCTCATGGGGTACCACAATGATACCCCCGGGATGCTGGCCGGTGGTACGTTTCACCCCGGTACAACCCCTGGCGATCCGCTCGATCTCACAGCGGCGCTTATGAATCCCCCGTTCCTCGAAATATTTCATCACATAGCCGTAGGCTGTTTTCTCAGCGATGGTACCGATGGTGCCGGCCCGGAAGGCTTTGCCTTCTCCGAAGATGACCTCTACATATTTGTGGGCCTTGCCCTGGTATTCTCCGGAAAAGTTGAGGTCAATATCCGGCTCTTTATTGCCCTTAAAGCCCAGGAAAGTCTCAAAGGGTATGTCATGCCCCTCCTTTAAAAGCTTCGTTCCGCATTCCGGACAGTCCCGGTCCGGCATGTCACAGCCGGACATACCCTTCATGGTATAGGGCTTTACATGTTCAGAATCAAAATCCACAAAATGGCATTTAGGGCAAATATAATGGGCCGACAGGGGATTTACCTCTGTAATACCGGACATGGTTGCCACAAAGGAGGATCCCACCGATCCCCGGGACCCTACCAGATAACCGTGGTCATTGGAGTCCCACACCAGCTTCTGGGCAATAATATACATGACCGCGAAGCCATTGGAAATAATGGAATTCAGTTCCCTGGTCAGTCTTTCCTCCACGATCGCCGGAAGATCCGGTCCGTAGATTTCATGGGCTTTCTTGTAACAGATGTCTGTCAGTTCCTTATCGGAATCCGGAATCACCGGCGGACATTTGTCCGGATGAACCGGTGAGATTTTTTCGATCATGTCGGCAATCTTGTTTGTATTGGCAACCACCACCTCATAGGCCTTCTTTTCTCCCAGATAGGAGAATTCATCAAGCATTTCCTCCGTGGTCCGAAAATACAGTTCCGCCTGCCGGTCCGCGTCCGCAAAGCCTTTGCCGGCCTGAAGGATGCGGCGGTAGAGCTCGTCCTCGGGATTTAAGAAATGCACATCACAGGTGGCCACCACGGGTTTGCCGTACCGTTCTCCCAGCTCCACGATCCGGCGGTTATAATTACGAAGGTCTTCTTCGCCGGCGGCATCATACCTGTCGCTATCTATCATAAAACGGTTATTACTGATGGGCTGGATCTCCAGATAATCATAAAAGCGGACGATCCTTGCGATCTCTTCCTCGCTTTTTCCCCGGATAATGGCCTGAAAGAGCTCGCCGGCTTCACAGGCGGATCCCAGGATCAGTCCCTCCCGGTATTTTTCAATCAGGCTCTTGGGCATTCTCGGCCGTCTGTTAAAATATTTCAAATGGGATTCAGAAACCAGACGGTTCAGATTGATACGGCCGGTCTCATTTTTTATGAGGATGATCCCGTGGTAGGTCATATCTTTTTTGATAAGGTCCGGAGATGCGCTTCCCAGATCATTTAATTCTGAGACGGTATGTATATCCCTTTCTTTCAGCATGGCGATAAACCGGATAAAGACCTCCGCCGTCACCCTGGCGTCATCCACCGCCCGGTGGTGATGCTCCTGTTTGATTCCCAGATGTTTACAGACTGTATTCAGTTTGAAGCGGCTGAGCTCTGTCAGAAGAAGCCTTGCCATCTGCACCGTATCAAGGACCGTAAAGTCTGTCTCGTATCCCAGCCTATGTGCCTTTTCCTCTATAAAGCTTACGTCAAAGTCCGCATTGTGGGCCACCAGGCTGCAGCCCCGGCAAAAGCGGAGAAATTCCGGCAGGATCTCTTCGATTCCCGGCGCGTCCGCCACCATGGAGTCATCAATACTGGTCAGTTCCGTGATCCTTAAAGGAACCGGTCTTTTTGGATTTACGAAAACGCTGTAATGGTCTGTCACCTTTCCCTGTCTGACCTTTACCGCCCCGATTTCGATGATCTCGTCATGAATGGGGGAAAAACCCGTTGTTTCGAGGTCAAACACCACATAGTCATCCATCAGGGTCTGGTCTTTGGCATTTACGACCAGCTTCTTTAAGTCATCAACAAAATATCCTTCCACACCGTAAAGAATCTTAAAGGGATCGTCTTTTCCTATGCAGTGGTTGGCAACAGGAAAGGCCTGCAGCACTCCGTGGTCTGTTATGGCCACGGCCTTATGCCCCCAGGCTTTGGCGGTATTGATCATTTCCCCTATATCAACCACGCTGTCCATATCGCTCATCACAGTATGCAGATGGAGTTCCACTCTTTTATCAAGGCTTTTGTCCATCCTTTTTTCCGTAAAATCCGGAATGGGCTTGATGCCCGCCACCGAAGTCAGGACTATATCATGGTCAAAGGTATCATTTTTCGGCAGAGCCTTTACCTTGTAATAATTTCCCTTTCGGAAAGTATCCAGAAAATCCGGCAGCTGTTCATTCCGGAGGAAGATCTTACCCCGGATAGAGTCCGTAAAATCTGTGATAGTGAAAGATACGATGGTTCTCTCCTTCCGGATCTCCCTGCTTTCAATATCCAGTATTTTCCCCCGGATCACCACCTGTCCGATCTCATCCACGATCTCTTCAATGGGAACGATCTCCCCGTCACATTCTTTTCCGTAAATAATATCCGGGTCCCTGGCCGCGCGGCGGCGGGGAGCAAATTCCTGCCTCCTGGCCCTTTCCTCAAAAAAGCTGGCAGAATACAGGCGTCCTGATGATCCACTTTTCTTTTCCCGGCTCTCCGAACCGGACGTTCCACCGGAAACATATCCCTCCTGTTCCCTGATCCTGTCCATGACCAGACCCACTTCCAGGTTAAGCTTATGGTCTCTGGCCCGGTAAAAGGCATTTTTGGCATCCTCCGAAAAATTGAATCCCACCTGGATTTCTTTCCCGAAACGATGAGAGAACATGGTCTCTAAATATTCCTTCAGATCCCTTGCTTTTCTCCTCGCAAGAAAGCTGTCCTCCAGCAGAAGGGTCAGGATATTCCCTTCCACACCCCATTCACAGTTTTTGACCAGACTGTATTCGATCTGACCCATTTTTTGAGTCTCATAGAGGATACTGGGCCAGTAATCCCCGGTCAGTCGTTCCAGAGTATATAAAGGTGAAAGCTCATAGGTGTCATCTATGACAAGAAAAAGAGAATTATTACCAAATAGCTGTGTCTTTAAATCATAGGCGATCTTGTTTACCAGTTTTTTGGCCAGTATATGCTCTCCTCTCAAATGTACGGTAAGTCGTTTTTCCTGACGCCGCATCACAACCTTTGTTACCATCATACCGGACAAGGTATAACGCAGGTCATCACTGGTCCGGAAATCAGGAAACACTTCAAAAAAGGCCTGCCCGTTCATCTTGGTGAATCTCCTTTCTTCTCTGTTATTATCGGATCATGTCCGTCTTTTTTCGGACTTTGTCCTGCCATAGGTTCTTTTTTATCATAAATCAGACTTTCCCTGAATACAATGAATTATCACCATAATATCGGAAGGACTGTTTTCTTTGAGTACACAAACCAAAATCGTTGTTGTAAAGGCTAAAGAACTGATTTATACTGCCCTCTTCATCTGTCTGGGGATTATACTGCTCATTCTGGTCCTCTTTATGTTTGCTCCGGAAGGAAAGAATGTGACAACCAGCGCCGGTACATATATACCTGGAGTATACACCTCCACACTGACCCTGGGTGAAGCGACTCTGGATGTGGCAGTATCCGTTGACAAAGATCACATCACCTCTGTCAGCCTCAATCATATGACAGACAGCATCAGCACCATGTATCCGCTGCTGACCCCCTCTCTGGAAGAGATCAATGCCCAGCTGGCGAATATCAATTCCATCGATGACCTCAGGCTGCAGTCCGACAACCAGTATACCAGCATGATCCTGCAGCAGGCCATAAAAAATGCCCTGAAAAAGGCAAAACCCTGATACTGTCCCTGATGAAATAAGATAATGAAACAAAACCCCACGCAGAAAGTGTCCTGAACTGCATGGGGTATGATTCTCTCTAATATGGTAAAATTGTTACTCCAGAAAGTCCTTCAGCTTGCGGCTGCGGCTGGGATGCCTGAGCTTCCTTAAAGCCTTGGCTTCAATCTGGCGGATACGCTCTCTGGTAACATTAAATTCCTTGCCGACCTCTTCCAGGGTCCTGGTCTTGCCATCGTCAAGTCCGAAACGGAGCTTGATCACATTCCGCTCTCTCTCTGTCAGGGACTCCATGGCCTCATTCAGCTCTTCCTTGAGCATGGAGAAGGAAGCGGAATCCACCGGTGACAAAAGGGATTCATCTTCGATAAAGTCCCCCAGCTGACTGTCCTCCTCTTCACCAATCGGTGTATCCAGAGATACAGGATCCTTGGAGGTCTTTAATATCTCGTCGATCTTGGATACGGGCATATTCATCTTTCTGGCGATCTCATCATTGGTGGGTTCCCGCCCAAGCTCCTGCAGAAGCATCCTGGAGGTGCGCAGCGTCTTATTGATCGTCTCAACCATATGTACCGGAACCCGGATGGTCTTGGCTGTATCCGCAATACCCCGGGTGATGGCCTGCCGGATCCACCAGGTGGAATAAGTACTGAACTTATTGCCCTTCTTATAGTCAAACTTCTCAACAGCCTTCATCAGGCCCATATTTCCTTCCTGGATCAGATCCAGAAAAGACATTCCCCGGCCCACGTACTTCTTGGCAATGCTGACAACCAGACGAAGGTTGGCCTCGATGAGCTGCTTTCTCGCCTGCTCGTCCCCCTTCTCGATCCTCTGGGCCAGAAAGACTTCTTCCTCCGCCGTCAGAAGAGGGATGTTGCCGATCTCCTTTAAGTACATCCTGACGGGATCCTCAAGGCTTACCCCCTCAAGGATATCCGTGTCGTCAATGAGTTCCACCTCTTCCACATCATCGTCAATAAAATCATCATCGTCATCCGTTTCCGAGGTGTTAAGGACATCAACTCCCTGCTTTTCAAAATAATCCAGAATCCATTCAAACTTTTCCGGAGTAAGCTCAACATCTTTAAATACATCATTGATGTCTTTGTACTCAAGTACATTCTTATTCTGATGGGCCTGCTTCAACAGTGACTCCATCAAATTAGAAAACTTTAATCTTTCTTCATCCATGCTTGTTCTCCTGATTCTAAATCATCCTTTGTTACAGTGCAGCACATTATCCTTGTAATTATACTCGCACCCTTCCAAGTTGTCAACAATATTCTATAAATTATTGCAAATTTCGATACATGGTTTCAGGGGCATTTCTATATACGATCCCGGTTTTAATTCTAAAGAGAAAGAATCCTTTTCACCTCTTTGCACATATCTTCTTTTCCACAGACAGTATCGTGCAGAACGGGTGCTGTCCGGATATCCTCGATGGCCTGAGGAATCTTTACACCGGACAGGCGGCAGAGTTCATCCACCAGCTCGAAATCCTCCCTGGAATCAAAGGCAGGATCAATGGCTCTCATAACGCTCCTGCTGAACTTATAAGGGCTTGCCGTGGAGGCGATCACCGTTTTTGTCAAATCTCCGGTTTCTGAAAGGTATTTTTTGTAAACGGCACTGGCCACGGCAGTATGTGTATCCATAATGTAGCCTGTCTCCCTGTACATATCCCTGATGGCGGCAGCTGTCTCCTCTTCATCCGCATAATTGCCATAGAAATCCTTAAGCCGGGACTTCATTGTATCAGTAATGGTGTAGATTCCCTTTTCATTCAGCTCCTTCATAAAGGACAGATTCTTCTTTGCGTCTTCTCCGGCGATCTGATAGATCAATCTTTCAAGATTGCTGGAGATCAGGATATCCATGGAGGGGGATGAGGTCAGGATAAAGTCCCTGTTCCTGTCATAGCACCCGGTCTTAAAGAAATCAAACAGCACCTTGTTCTCGTTGGAAGCGCAGATCAGCTTTGCTGCAGGCAGACCCATATTTTTTGCATAATAGGCTGCCAGGATATTGCCGAAATTGCCGGTGGGCACGACAATGTTGATCTCTTCTCCGGGAGAAATCTCTCCTCTTCCCAGTAATTGTACGTAGCTGTATACATAATATACGATCTGGGGAACCAGACGGCCGATATTGATGGAGTTGGCGGAGGAGAACTGGTAACCCGCCTTATCCATTTCGTCCGCCAGCTCCGGATCGGAAAACATCTTCTTTACTCCGGTCTGGGCGTCATCAAAATTACCATGGATGCCGACCACGTATGTATTCTTTCCCCTCTGGGTCACCATCTGCTTTTCCTGGATAGGACTTACGCCGTTTTTGGGATAGAATACAATGATCTTTGTTCCGGGGACATCTGCAAACCCGGCCAGGGCTGCCTTACCCGTATCTCCGGAGGTTGCCGTTAAAATAACGATCTCATTTTTGATGTTGTTCTTCCGGGCACTGGTGGTAAGCAGATAAGGAAGGATGGACAAAGCCATATCCTTAAATGCGATGGTACTGCCGTGGAACAGCTCCAGAAACCAGGCCCCGTCCTTCTTGACCAGCTCAGCGATCCCGGGGGTGTCAAACTTTTTATCATAGGCACTGCGAATACAGGACTTAAGCTCATCCTCTGTAAAATCTGTGAGAAAAAGCTTCATCACTTCATAGGCCAGCTCCTGATAGGTCATCCGGGAGAGTTCTTCAAAGGGTACATCAAGCCTGGGTATCCTCTCGGGAACGAACAATCCCCCCTGACCCGCGAGTCCCTTTAATATTGCCTGGGAAGCTGTGGCTGTCTCCTTGTCATTTCTTGTGCTTCTATAAATCAGGTCCATCTCAATCCTCCTGTATATACCCATCATTTATGCTTTTTTGTAGAAATCAATCGAAATCGCGTCGGCGATTTTTGCGTTCTTATCAGTTATACCATATGTAGATGGCTTTCTCAAGAATGACTTGCAATCTTGCTGCTGTTTTTATTCATATATTTCACCGCAAGCCCCAGAAAGACCAGGCCGGTGATGATACATACAAGGCCTGAAATTTTATAGAATAAAAGGGAAAACCACCGGCCGCTGGCATCGATTCCGAAATGGCTGCAATAGAATGAGATCACTCCATTATCCCCGGTAATATTTCCATAATAGCCAAGATAGGTAGAGATTGGATTAAAGCTCAGCAATATCAGGCAGAAAACAGATACTTCCACAGGTATGGATCCTCCTTTTGTCAAAAGAAGAGCGCTGTTCCTGCTCAGTTCTATAAGCAGCAGGGTACCGATCAGGAAAGCAAACTGGGCTGATATGGTACCCGCAAAGGACCATATCAGGCGGTTGCTTATACTATAGAAGAAAACAGAAAGGGCGCCGCTCCAGAAAGCCAGCAGGAGCACCGTCAGACCCAACCGAATAATTTTGGACCAGCCCAGGCCGGTATAAATACAGGCCAGGCCGATCACCGGCACCCCTGATATAAACAGGATCCCGTTCATCATAAGCACCAGAAATATCTTTGCTTCCACAAACTGGCGGTTTATTCCGGGTATCATGGCAAACTGCTCAAGCATATGCTTTTCTCTGTCGGTTACATACAGTCCCGACACATAAAAGGGCATCAGGAGAAATACCGTCACGATCTGTATAGAACTCAGTATCAGAAACTGGTGCAGGTACACAGAGGTATCATAATACAGTCCTTCCTGAGAGGATTCCGCATTAAATACCAGAAATATGAGCATTACAAAAGCCAGAATAGCATTATAGAACAATATGGTAAGGGGCAGTCTCAGATTCCGCCCCTCTGTCAGCATATGAACTTTAATAAACGGGTTTCTCATCCCAGACCTCCCTTAAATATCTGCTCGATATTCACATGGTTCCGCATATAATTCTGTATCAGGGCACCGCCCTCCACCAGGTCAGCCAGGAGCTCCGCTTCCTCCCTGGCCCCGCCGTTAAAACGGAAGATCACATCCATGTCACTGACTGTCACCCTTTCCACCAGGCTGTTCTGCTTGAGGACGGCCAGGGCTCCATCCATACCTGCGATCACATGCATTCTCACAGGACTCTGTTTCATGGCTATTTCATAAACATCCTGGATCAGGCCGCTGGCGATGGAACGACCCTCCTCAATGACCGTGACATCCGTATAGAAGTCTAAAAGCTCCGGGAAAAGCTGGGAGTGTATGACAATGGATTTGCCCTGCTCCTGAAGCTGTAATAGGATACTGATCATCTGGTTTCTTCCTGAAACGTTGAGGCCCAGAAAGGGATCATCCAGAAAAAGCCATTCGGGATCATGAAGAATGGTTTTCCCCAGGCACAGGAAGGGCAGCCGGTCTGCCGGTATCTCATTGATATATGCTCCGGAATACTCTTCCATGTCCGTGAGCTTTAAGACCGCCTCCGTTCTTTTTTCCCAGTATCTGGGATTGACCCTGTAAAGGGAGAGAAAGAATTCAAAGTATTCTTCAAGCCGCAGCAGATCGTAAAAGCCATAGTGTCCGGGCATATATCCGATCTGTTCGTACAGGTCACTGTTCTTATCTTCTGACTCAAGGGGCTCCTCGTCCAGGAATACCCGGCCTTCATCCGGATGCTTTACGCCTCCGGCCACGGCAAGCAGACAGGACTTTGCCGCATCATCACTTCCCACCAGTCCCATGATCACCCGGTCAGGTATAACCAGTGAAAAATCATTCAGAACAGTCCTGTCATTTTCTTTTACAGTAATATTCTGAAACTCAATCATCTTATGTCAGTTCACATCCTTTAACAATGCAGTCAGGATCGGTGCCGGACCGTAATCCTCTGTGTCTTTCATCCTGTAGGTCAGGGTCATCTTGTTCATATCTGAAATATAGGGTTCCAGCTCCTCAAAATCCATGAAGTCATCCCTGTCATCAAGAATCGCCTCATCTTTGCCGGTCCAATAATTATAGGCATAGATAGTTCCTGTGAAGCTGTCCCGGTTTCTTGCCAGCCCCCAGACTGTCCCGGCCCTGTCAAACTGATACGTGGCCTTTGTTTTCTTTTCCTCAAGGATATCCGCGGACAGAGAAGACCCGGCACTGTCACCGCTTAAACATTCCTTATTAATATCCGAGATATAATGAATATTGTCCTCAGATGAAAGGATATGGCGGTTGATAAAAATCGTCTGCTGATTCTGAAGCTCATCCCGGTCTGAAAGAAGAGCAATGCCTTTCTTCGAAGTGATCCCTGCGATGACCACCGTATTGAAATCTTCCCCGGAATTGATAAACCTGTTGCGGACATAATCCTCCAGGCTGGTCAGAGATTTCCTTTTTTCTTCCAGCCTGTAATTAACATTTTCCTGGTAATAATCGGACCAGCACATGATGTCCTCCCGGGATATCTGCTTCTTCTCTCCCGATTTCACATTATAAAGGACAGCATACTGATTGCCCCGGATCAGCAGGACCCTCTCAAAATCCCATAGGGAGCTGTTTGTGATGGTCCCGTAAAAAGAAGTATGATCCGCCTCAAGATCTGCTTCAAAGCAATCAGGAGATAAGGCCTTCTGATCTGTTTTGACCATACGAAACAGCAGGGAGGTACCGGGCACAGTCTCTTCAAAAGCAATATCAAAACCATTTTTGGTATTATTGATGGTATAATCCTGCTTCAGACGCCGGAGGGAAGCCACATCCTCGTCCCCTGTCCGGTAAGAGTAATCCAGAGGTTCCACATAGGTGATGGCCGGCACCAGATCGATGCTGTTGCTCTCCCCTTCATTGTTCTGGTACATAAAAAATATATTATGCCTGCTGTCTGCGGAATCAATGATCTCAAGAGCGGAATAAGAGCTTGAGACATTGCCTCCGAACCCCCGTGACCGTATGACAAGACAGACGGTAAAAAGCAGCGATATGGCAGGAATGATACCCCATATATATTCCCTCTTTCTGATCCTGCGAAGTATATAATAAGAGAAAAAACCCAGAACAGACATGTATACGATAAAAAACAGGGCATAATAAAAGGTATTTGGCGTCTGTGAATCCAGAAAGGAATACAGGGTCTTTTTAATATACCAGGTATTGTTCTCACCGGCGGAGTCTTCCTTAATGAGATCAGGAATAAAACGGTCTATCAGCTCACCGGTCAGCCTTTCCCTTCCGGTCCACTGCTGCAGGGCTTCATCGGTAAGGCTCCAGGTTATCACCGTCAGCAAGCCTCTGCCCATGGATCTCTGATAGCAGGATACGGGGAATGAGATGGCCTCCGTCTTCCAGGCTCCTTCATCCGCCATCTTAAGCTGGTTTGTCCTGACAGAAACATATGCCGTGGACTCATCATCATGATAAAACTGAAGGGATTCTTCTGAATCCTCTCCGGGAGACGCCCCGATCAGGTCCCCCAGACCGGAAAGAACTGTTTTCGCCGAAGAACCTGTTCCTATCAGAAGACAGCCCCCTTCTGTTTCTACCCATTCTTTCAGGCAGGACCTCTGCCTCATGGACAAAGATGAGGTGTCATAGTCATCAATCAGGATCCCCGACAGGGACTGAAGCGTTCCGGCTTCCCCCAAAAGATCCATTTCTTTAAGCCGGTAAATACTGCATACATAACAGGTCTGCCCGGAAACTATCTCCAGATCATCAAGCCATTGCAGCTTATCCGGCTCATCCGACAATACTCCGATATAGACTGTTTTTTTCTCTGTAACCTCACCGGAATCCACCGGCGTTTCGATCCCGCTGGCCCCTATGATCATTTCCGCCAGCTCCTCGGCTCCATACTGGTCCAGGATCTCCACACTGAAAAACGAGACATTACCCAGCTTGGGAATACTTAAAACGATTCTGGAACTGTACCCCTTCTCACAGTTTATTGCCGACTGGTAAGCCACACCCTTGCCTTCGTCTCCGGGAAGTGTGATCTTTATGGTACCGGCAAAGGGTTCTTCCTTTCCCGAGACATTCACAACAACAGGCTGGATCCTATCAGCAGACAGGCGGCCTCCCGTACCGAAGGTGATATTACCGGTGATATGATTTGTGTTAAACTCATAGCTTTGCACATTGTCTTCTGTCTGTTTCCAGACGGGCTGCCCGGTTTTGTTTTTCCCGGACCTGTGGCAGCCGAAAAACCAGAAAATGACAGCAGAAAGAAGAAGTACTACGATAATGATTATTTTCTTATAGGTCCGAAAAAGATCATTCAGCATCCTTTGTTCCTCATTTATGGTTTACAATACACCTGGGGCTGTTCGATTCCGGCAAATCATCTATGATTTGCGCGGCCGTACCTCCGGCAGTTCGATCTGGAACCTTGTGCCGGACTCATCGCTGGCAGCCCATATCTCACCACCGTGCAGATTTACAATATTCTTGGCGATAGCAAGTCCCAGGCCGGTTCCCCCGGTTTTCAGGGATCTTGAAGACTCTACTCTGTAAAATTTATCAAAAATCTTATCCAGATTCTCTGCGGGGATCACCTTGCCGTAATTGATCACCGCCACGTAAGCCTTCTTATCCATGCGGCCGGTCTTCACTTCTATGATCTTGCCCTCGGAACCGTACTTGATGGCATTGGACATAAGATTGCCGATGGCTCTTGCCAGGAGTTCCCCATTTCCTTCAATGTTGAGGGCCCCCTCATAAAATTCCGTCCTGCAGGTCAGCTGGTTTTCCATGAGGCTGGGATAAAATTCGTCCACGATCTGGGGCATAAAAAGATTGAGATCCAGTATCTCTTTCTTGATCTTCACCTTGTCCCTGTCATATCGGGTATAATCAAAAAGATCCCTGATCAGAGTCTCCAGCTGTCTGGCTTTTCCCGAGACGATCCCGAGATACTTCTGACGCTGTTCCTCCGTCAGGAAATCTCCCTGGGTCAGGAGGTCAAGATATCCCAGAATAGAGGTCAGGGGGGTCCTCAGGTCATGGGCCACATTGGTGATCAGCTCATCCTTTGTCCGTTCCGCCGTCCTCTGACTTTCCAGCGTGTCATACAGGTCTCTCCTCATCTCATTGACAGAGGCAGCGATCTCCGAAAACTCATCTTCTCCCCTCACAGGGATCTCCACCTGCAGGTCTCCGTTCTTCATCCGTTCTATCCCCGAGATGATCTCTCTGACATACATGACAAAATTATGGGAGATCAGGACAAAATACATGATAAACAAAAATACGCTAAACAAAAGTATGACAAAGAAATCCAGGGCTGTAGACTGCGAAAAGGAAAGCATCCCGAGCGGCATGCTGCTTTGTCCGGATGCTCCCCATATCTTACTGTATTCCCCTGCGATATTCTCTGTCTCATAAAGATAAACACCTAAAAAAATAATACCTTCCGTGATGAAGGTGGCCAGAATGCTTAAAAGCATATATCTGACCATCTTAAAACGGAAGCTCGAAAAACGCTTAACCTTCAACCTTGTAGCCAACCCCCCATACCGTCTTTAATATCTTCGGGCTTCTGGAGTTGTCCTCAATCTTCTCCCGAAGTCTCCGGATATGCACCATAACAGTGTTATTGACTTCATATACCTTCTCATTCCAAACTCTTTCAAAAATCTCATCCGTGCTGAAAACCCTGTCCTTATTGGAAGCCAGAAGATAAAGGATATCAAACTCGATGGGAGTAAGGGCTATCTCCTTCCCGTTCTTCTTCACCACATGGGCAGCCTTGTTGATGGTAAGACTCTGGACCTCTATCTCATCCTTTTTCTGAACGGATTCCGACGAAGTCTCGATGACCGTATATCTCTTCATCTGGGACTTCACCCTGGCCAGAAGCTCCAGCGGGTGAAAGGGCTTGGTCAGGTAATCGTCCGCTCCTGTACCGAAGCCCACGATCTTATCCATATCCTCAGCCTTGGCAGAAAGCAGGAGAATAGGAATATTACTCGTCTGTCTAATAGTACGGGTCACATCCAGTCCGTCGATCCCGGGCATCATAATATCCAGTATCAGCATACGGATCTCCGGATGCTCAGCCAGCATGGACAGGCACTGCTCGCCGTCAGATGCCTTAAGAACCCTGTATCCGTCATTCACCAGGTATATTTCCACAAGATCAGCAATTTCTTTATCATCATCTACCACTAAAATTGTCGTATCTTTATCCATGGCTCCACCTCAGAATCATATTTTTTATATATAATACCATATTCAGGCCCAAAAAAACCTTAAGAACTTGTTACATTAAGCGTTACTATTCACGGCCTGCGAAGCAGGAACCCTTAACCAATATCAATCGAAATCGCCCCGGCGATTTCGATTGACACGGATAAAATGATTTGCTAGAATAATCTGGC
>JAFRHL010000037.1 GCA_017433295.1 Eubacterium sp. | reverse complement strand
GTAAGGGGAGTCTCAAGGTTGCACAGGTGATAGGGACGGTAGAGGGTCCATAATGGTCCGGGTCCCATGCTGTGGTACTGCAGCTGGTAGGCGATCTCTTCGTTGTCGGTGGAAACGGTCACGAATACGCCGGGGGCGATCCCGTTTACATACTCTACTACGCCGTGCTTATTGAGGATGCCGCCGTCTTTTTTCAGTTTGAAGATCTCGTTTAACTCCTTAACGCCCTCTGTTCCGGGAGCGGTTGCCGGGCCGTGTCCGCCGATCACATCCGGTACCAGGCCTGTATAGTTGCACATGGCGGTCATCTCTACCATGGTCTTTGTGCCGTCCTTGAAGGCGCAGAGCATTCTGGGGCTCATCTTACGGCGTGTTGCCTCCTCAAGTACTGTGTCGGGATTGCAGTCATAGTCAAGCTTGTTGTTCTTGCCCTTGCCCATTACTTCCACGTTGAGGCCCATGGCCTTGGCGAAGCAGTAGAGCTCCATAACGGCGCCGGGCTCGTCTCCTGCGGAGCCTGTGTAGATCACGCCGTGGTCTTTTGCGAACTTGTCAAGGTAAGGTCCGATCACCACGTCGGTCTCAACATTGAGCATTACCACATGCTTGCCGTTCTTCATGGCGTCTGTGGCAACCTTAGCTCCCACATCCGGAACACCTGTGCAGTCGATGGCACACTCAACGCCCTCTGCCTGGGAGATGAAATCAGCGCTCTCACATGCAACATACTTGCCGGCTGCGATGCCTGTGTTTGCCTCTTCAAGAGTTTTTGCAACAACGATATCCTCGTCGGCAACCCCTGCATACTTGAAGGCCTGTACAGCATTGTCAATGTTGATATCGGAAACGATGGCAGGTGTCATACCCTTCATCAGTACCATCTGGGTAACCATGCCGCGTCCCATCTGGCCTGCGCCGACGATACCTGTCTTAATGATCTTGCCTTCCTTTTCTCTCTGTTCCAATTTCCAGTTCATGTTAAGCATAATGATATCCTCCCTGAATGATATGTTAAATCAGCCTCCCGGGGACCCGTACATGAAAATGTTTCCGAGAGGCTGCAAATCCAACCTGCTCCCTGTGCAGGTATCGCCGGCAAAATCCGGGTCAGCGATATCTGCAGGGCAGATGGTAAACTGTTTAATAAATTTCTATTCTGTCTCCGATCTTAACGGAGTCTTTTGAAAGCATGGGGCCTTCCAGCATGATGCAACCCGGACGGAATGCTTCCTCACCGCCACCGAAGGCCAGAGTACAATGGCCTAGCTCGGCAAGAGTATGTTGTACTTCATCACCGACTGCAGTAATAGTATAAACATTCTCTCCTACCATCAGGATGTCGCCCTTGGCAGGAGGTGCAATCAGCTTTTCTTTTTTATGAAGGATCGCAAGCTCAGCCAGCTCCGGCGGTGCATCTTCATTAAAAATGATGACAAAATTCAGGGCAAGCTCCGGTTCAAGAAACTCAAATGCCTCCGGACCAAATCCGGTTATTTCTGATGAGTATTTCATAGTACTTACCACCTCATATTATAGAAAAAACAGTTGTTTTAAAGCTCCGCTGGCCAGTTTAGAAAAGTCCGATACTTAATACGAATGCAATAAGAACGGATACAGGGCCTGTGATCAGCCTGGAGAACAGTACGGCCGGCACACCAAACTCGATGGTCTCAGGCTCAGCTTCACCCAGAGATAATCCAACCGGTACGAAGTCACCACCAACCTGTCCATCGATGGCGAACAGAGCCGGAAGAGCATACTGCGGCGGAATAGCGCCTGTGGCGAACTGGGCGCCAAGAAGTGTTCCTACTACCTGAGCGATAACGGCACCAGGTCCGAGAATCGGTGACAGGAACGGTAAGGAACAGATCAGACAGATCAATAACATACCCGGAAGGGTAGAACAAAACGGCGCGATCGTGTTGGCGATAACATTTCCAAGTCCGCTGGCACTGATGATACCAAGGATGGTGGAAGTAAATGCCATGAAGGGAAGGATGTTCTTGATAACCATATCGATGGTATCACGACCTGCCTGGAAGAACTGGCCTACCACATAACCAACACCTTTACCGATCTTTGTAACAATGTTCTCGCTCTTGCCCTCATTGGCTGCAGCAATCTCCTGCTTGGCCTGAGCTTTTGTCTTAGGACCGTCGGATATGGGAGCAGCTGCCACCTTCTCGGGAGCAACATACTCGCCGGCTTCACCGAGTACCTCAATGCACTCCGGTTTAACATCAGATACATAGATATCCTCTGTAATAAACTGGGCAAGAGGTCCGGACTGTCCAACCGGTGTCAGGTTAACCGTGTAGATACCTTTTTTGGGATAAACGCCGCATCTTGCAGTACCACCGCAGTCAACAACGGCAACCATAACTTCATCATCCGGAAGGGATGTCTTCCATCCGTCAACTGCCTCTGCGCCGGAAAGCTCGGCGATCTTTGCAGAAACGGGATCGATCCCGCCGCCTGTAACACTTAATACAGTGTGACATTTGTCAGTGGGAGTGATAACTAACGGACCACCCCATCCAGTATTTCCTCTACTGATTTTAATTGTCTTATACATATCGGGGCCCTCCTAT
Organism: Eubacterium sp.; assembly: GCA_017433295.1. GTDB lineage: Bacteria > Bacillota > Clostridia > Lachnospirales > Lachnospiraceae > Anaerobutyricum. The sequence goes on along the minus strand of JAFRHL010000037.1, from coordinate 156,308 downwards.
TATTTAGATGCTTTTCCACGGGTCATCATGGCATAGATTCTCTCTGTCAGAAGACCACGGATCAGGATAACGATAACACCGGCGATAAAGTAACGAACAGCAAGACCGCCTGTTGAGAAGCCGGCTTTCTGAACTCCCTCCGCAATACCGAGCCATACGAAAAGCTCTCCGGCATTGGCATGGGGGAAAAGGCCTGTGATGGGATGTACAAAGCTTACACATGCATCATAGTAGGCAGGTTTGTACTTCTCATCTACGAAACGTCCGAATGTATAACACATCGGGTTAGCCAGGAAGAATACAGCCAGGATCGGGAGAAGTGTGTAACGAAGAACAGCGTACCTTGTGATCTTCTTCGCGAAATTCTCAACCCTGTCTGTTCCTACAAGCTTGATGATTGAGTTAACGAATACCATAAGGCAGACAACCTGCGGGATGATTCCTGTTACCCATCCTGCAAAGGTCTCGCCACCAGCGGTAAACAAGCTGATAAACGCCTCAGCTGCTTTTGAAATGAATTCCATAAGTACCCTCCTAAAAACATTTGCAAATAGTCATTTGCCATAAGTTATTATATAAAACGTCTTCATACCGGACATCAGGGCCCTATCTGTCCCGGTCAAAGACAATTTATACCAGAGTTCATATTATAGTCCGGGAAAAACCGGACCAGATGCCTATTTCCTTCGTCCACCGCGCTCCTGCATGTACTTTTCCTGTTCCCTGGTAAGCTCCCTGTCCGTCAGTCTCACTTCCAGAGCCTCCAGAGCCCGTACATATCCCCGGTAACGTTTAAACTTCTTCTTATCAAAGGTTTCTGTTATATCCAGAAAATCAAAAACGCTGCTGCCCACAAGCTTCTTATCAAGAAATGTATCCACCGGATGAAATCTTGCCCAGACGCCGATTCCGTCCATCACCTCGGCTCCGGTGATAATTCCCTCGCTGTTACATGCGATAATGGCAACATGGCCGTTTAAAAACCGTCCTCTTCTCTGCCCCAGTCCCACATTGCCCAGCTTGTGCATTCGTCTGACGGCCTTCCTGTAATTCTGAATCTGTAAATATCCGCCGACCGACTGAACGGCGATCAGCACAAAGAGAATCAGAAATGCAATAGAAAGTCCACTGATCTTCATCTTCTTTCAATCTCCCTTAAGATAATCTTTCATCTGACATAAATTATACAGAATTCTCTTTTGATTATCAAGTATTATGTTCTGAACAAATGTTTAAATTGAATTGTTTCTTATACAAATGCGCACTTTTGTTTTAGTTAATTATTTAACCTTTTATATTAGAACATTTGTATAATTAAATTAATCATCAGTAAGAAGTTTTCTGGCACATTCCGCATTGGTGATCAGAATATTGATCAGTTTTCCCTTAATGGCCCCTTTTACTGCTTCCGCTTTCTTCTCACCACTGGCAATGCCGATCCGCAGGGGGATCTTCCGGAAAACATCCATGGAAATGGCAGCCACCCTGTCGTTAAACTCATGAAAACGTTCCGTATTTCCGTTCTCATCAAAAAACTGCAATGTGATATCTCCCACTGCTCCCTGGGCGGCCAGCGCTTTAAGTTCTTTCGACGTAGCATATCCTGCCTTGATGAGGGTATGGTCTTCCCCCTTTGGCACACCGATTCCAACCACAGCCACATTAATTTTCTTAAACTCCTCAAAAATAAAATTCACTGCCTTTTCCTGAAGGAAAGTGTCGAGAATCCGCTTATCGGAAAACATGGCCGGAGACAGAAACTGGATGTACTTTCCTCCGAACTTGTCAGTGAATTTCCGGGCGATCTCATTGCCCTGCACATCCATGCCGTCAGTGGCACCCTGGCTGATGCCACCCACAATGGGCACACATAAAATGTTATCGAACTTTTTGAATGTTTTGTTGGTCTGGAGAACATTATCCAGGGTGTGGCCCATGGTAACACCGATGCGGTAGCCTTCCCGCAGAAGACTGTAAAGATAGTCCGCAGCCTGCCCGAAAATATAGGTGGCAGCCTCACTCTTGGAATCCAGGACACTCTCCTCCACGATCACAACATCTTTAAAACCATATTTGACCTCCAGCTTTTTCTCCAGCTCCCCGTAGTTAAAGGAAGCAGGATTGTGCAGCTCAATGGTAACGATCCCCCGGTCCCTGCCATTTTGCAGCATGCGGAGTACAGAAGACCTGGAAACTCCCAGATAATCCCCTATCTCCTTCTGGTTCATACCATCCTCATAATAGAGACAGCAAACCTTATAAATTAATCTGTCATCATCCACTATCTTTTTCATTTCATCAATCCCCCAGAACATTTGTATATATTTTATCTCTTTTTTCCTGGAAAATCAACCGAAATAATCAATTGAGGCCGCCTCGTGGGGAGTTTTGGGAATGCAGGGCTAAAGCAGCTGCTGTGCCGTGTCATAGTCGGTAAATAAAGTAGTAAGGAGCCCCCCCTTAAGCACCGCCCTGATGATCTCAGCCTTCTCCCTGCCGTAGGCTATGGCAATCACCTCCCTGGCATTCTTCCTTATGGCAGCCAGATCGCAGGCCACAACACGTTTATTAAAGTCAATATCCGCAACTTGTCCGTTCTCTTCCACAAATCGGAAGGCAATATCACCCACCACCCCGCTGTCTATGATGTGATCCCGGTCCTCAGGGGTAAGGTAATCATAATCCAGTATCCGGGATGGTTTCATGGCCCCGATCCCCACCAGAGCAATATCCGCATGCTCGCCCTGATCAATGATCTCTTTTGTCATCTGACCGGATATGACAGCCTGATATTCATTCCGGTCCGCACAATAGGCATTGGCATGGAGCAGACGGCATTTGCTTCCCAACAGATTGGACAGCCTGTTGGCATTGACATTACTGAGGCATTCGATATCTGAACCGGCCCCGCCCACAATGGGAACAACTGTTACATCGGGAAGCTGCATATCCACCACATGGTCGATCATCCTGGCGATGGACATGCCCCAGCTTATGCCTATGGTATCCTTTGGCTTTACATGGGAAATCAGATAATTAGCCGCCGCCATACTGATATTGGTATAATCTCCGCCCGCCGCCGGCCGGATAACAGACACATGATTGATGTGATAGGTATCCTCCAGTTTCTTTTCCATATCCGGGCTGCCCATCAGAGGAGACTGTATCTCAATACGCACAATATCCATCTCCCTGGCCCGCTTTAACAGCTTGGAGACCCAGGGCCTGGATACCCCCAGCCGTTTGGCGATCTCCTTCTGGGGCATATCATATATATAGTACATTTCCGCTGCCAGAGTCATCTTTCTGACATTCACATCTTCTGAAGCCACCCTCATGATCCAATCCTCCCCTAAGCCGTCAAAGTACCGGGCAGCCGGCGCAGCTCCGGTATAGTCCGGCATAATTCGATGTATCCTGAATTAAAGAATAACATATGCATGGTAACAATACAAACATTAATCACAAATGTGCCTGTTCCACCTCTATCCTGTCATTGGAAGCAATCCAGTCGATCCTCTCCCTGACATACAGCCTGATCTGATCCGGATCATCAACGACCCAGACTACGAGTTCAAGCCCGGCCTCCTTCGCCTTTCTGATGACGGCAAGCTTATTCCTTTTTCCCTGAAAAGACAGATTAATCCGGTGGTCCTTATACCAGGAGAATCTTGAGGGGTCCATCCGGTGGACCAGATGAAAGAGTTTGACATGGGCAATATCTTCCTTATAAAGGAGAGCCTGCAGGGCGAGTAATGTATTTATATTGAAGGAAACATAGATAACAGGCCTGTTTCCCATGATCTGTCCCACCTGTCTGATGACCTCCATAAGATAATCCTCCGGCAGCGCTTCCCTGGCATTCCAGCTATCTTTTAATTCCAGCATGGGAACCTTGTCATGGTCCCGGCATAATAGAAGGAATTGGGAAAGAAGAGGAATCCTTTCGGTACTGCTGCCTCTGACCGGAATTTCTAACAGTTCCTCATAGGTAAGATCTCTTACCAGGGCGTCCACCCCGCACATACGTTTCAGATTCTCATCATGCATGAGCACAAGCTTATGATCCTTAGTCCGCCGGATATCCGTCTCTATTGCGGCGAAGCCCTCCCGGGCAGCCAGTTCAAATGCTTTCATGGTATTCTCCGGCGCCGCTGCCGACAGGCCCCGATGGGCCACAAAGCGGCTGCTGTCCCAGGTCAGAATGACCCTGTTTCTAAGCCAGTCTGCCCTGGCTTTGCGAAATGGGTATTTTATTTCCTTTTCCACCTGTCTGAGTATTTTTTTCAAATCATCGGGGATAATGCTTTTCACTTTATTAATCAAAAGAACTCTCCTTATTATATATACCTTTTGAAATCAATCGAAACCGCCGAGGCACTTTCGATTGGCTCAGGCCACACACCGGCTGCGATTGGGGCTACCACTATTCTATCATCTTTTTCCCGATATTAGAACCAGTTACTTGTTACAAAATAATCATTTGTTCAAAACTTTTGTTAAAATAATCCTTGACAATCCCTATGATAGGGTATATGATGTAGGCAAGAAGCACTTTAATAGTTATAAGGCACATATGTAACCATTTAAAGCCCACTGCTTAAAGAGGGAGGAGTAAAGAGATGGCAAAAGCAAAAAGTCCTTTTTTAATCGTTAACCCCAAGTCATACTTATATGGAAAGAAGAGCCTGGAACTGGCCAAGGCTGCGGACAAGGTTGCGGCGGATACCGGTCTTTCCATGTATTTCACCTGTCCCTACGCTGATATCAGACTTATTAAAGAAAATACTGAGAATCTTATCGTTTGTGCCCAGTCTCTTGATTCTCTGGTACCGGGCAGAGGCATGGGAGCCGTTTTACCCGAGTCTTTGAAAGAAGCCGGTGCAGGCGCCGTATTCCTCAATCATGCCGAGAACCAGAAGACGGTTGTCGAGCTTTATGCCTGCATTAAAAGAGCAAAAGAGCTTGACATGATCACCATTGTCTGCGCGGACAGCACCGTAGAGGCTAAGGCAGTGGCATGCATGGGTGCCGATATCGTTCTGGCCGAGCCCACCGACCTGATCGGAACCGGCCAGGTGGCAGATGATTCCTATACCACAGAAACCGTTAAGGCCCTTCATGAGATAAACCCCGATGTCCTGGTTATGATCGCTTCCGGCGTCAGCACCGCCCAGGACTGCTATAATGTAGTAAAACTCGGAGCAGACGGCACAGGAGCCACTTCAGGCATCCTGAACGCACCATCACCGGCAGAGCGGGTCCGTGAGATGGCAGAGGCAATCGTGAAAGCACAGAAAGAATTAGAGGAGGAGAAATAATCATGGCAGTGTATAAAGAAACAGTGAAATTAACATCCCACGGCGGAACCCCTTCATTTTTCAATGTAACTCCCCAGGTAAGGGAAGCCATCGCGAACAGCGGTATTAAAAACGGTATCGTTACCATCATCTCTCCCCACACCACCTGTTCCGTATTCTTTGAGGAGTATGTCCATGACGTGACCGAGGACGGAACCGAATTCCTTCAGATAGACCTGAACAAGGCCCTGTCCGGGATCTTCCCCGACCAGACCGAGATGCCGCCTGAAGGTCCCTATATGTATCCGGGCGAAGCCCATTTTGTAGACGTGGAGTCCTGGCCCAACGCGGCAGACTATCTTCCGGGCGGCGACAGGAGAGCCCTGCTTAATGCAGACGCCCATCTTAAGTCCACACTCATCGGATCAAGCGCTACCCTTGAGGTTGACGATGGAAAGCTTGGCGTAGGCTCCACAGGTTATGTTTATTTTGTAGATTTTGACAGGGCTAAGGGACGTGCCCGCAAATGTAAGATCATAGTGATCGGAGAATAAGGAGGACCATCCATGTTAGTTAATACAAAAATGCTGTTTAAAAAAGCCCAGGAAGAACATTTTGCCATTCCATCCGCCAACTTTCTCGATATGGAAGGAATCAAGAACCATGTTCAGTGCGCCGAAGAGATGGGACTCCCCCTGATCATCGCCCTGGCAGAAAGCCATCTGGGTGACAACATCAACCTGGAAGACGCTGCCCTGGTGGGAAGAAAATACGCAAAAGAAGCAAGCGTGCCCATCGTTCTTCATCTTGACCATGGCGAGAGCGTTGAGACCTGCAAGAAGGCCATCGACCTGGGATTTACTTCCGTTATGATCGATGCTTCCATGAAGAGTTTTGAAGAGAATGTGGCCACCACAAAGGAAGTAGTTGAATATGCCCATGCCCGGGGTGTTGTTGTGGAAGCCGAGATCGGCCATGTGGCCAGCAATTTCAACGCAAACGACACCGAGACCCTGTATACAACTGCGGAAGAAGCCGCCGAGTTTGCAAAACAGTCCGGCTGTGACTCCCTGGCTATATCCATCGGAACAGCCCATGGCGTATATAAGGCAAAAGCGATCCCGGAGATCAGCTTTGAGGCCCTCGCCTCCATCCGCCGGGCCACAGATGTTCCGCTGGTTCTCCACGGCGGATCCGGCTCAGGAGACGAGAACTTAAACCGCTGCGCAAGAGAAGGAATCTGCAAGATTAACGTATACACAGACCTCTATCTCGCCGCCATGAAGGAGGCAAAGCAGGTTGAAGGAACCGGCGCCGCAGATTACATCACTCTCCGGGCCGCAGTACAGAAGGGTATGAATGACTGCTTAAAGCACTACTATAAAGTATTCGAGACAAAATAGATCCGGTCCTGCAGACATCGGCATCAATGATAGCCGGAAAAAAGAAGAGGCTGTGAAAGCCTGAGGTTTTAAATTCTCATTCTTTCGCAGCCTGTATTTATATCCGGCCGGCAGCCTCCTGATTCAAAAGGCTGTCTGACCTCTAATCATTATTTATAACCGTTTAAAATCCTGTTCTAAAACTCCGGCTCAATCAGGCCGTATGTGCCGTCTTTTCTCCTGTAAACCACATTCACTTCAAAGCTTCTTGAATTACGGAATACATAGAAGTCATGTCCGAGAAGCTCCATCTGCACACAGGCCTCCTCAGCATCCATGGGTTTGATGGCAAACCGTTTGCTTCGCTTAATGGTGATGGTTCCCGGATTATCCACATCTTCTTCCATAAATTCATCCGTAAAGGTTCCGGCTCCTTTTCCATGAGCAGTAATCTTTGTCTTATATTTACGAATCATCCTTTCAAGTACATCCACGGTCTGGTCGATGGAAACATACATATCATCGCTGGACTGCTCTGCCCGGAGGATATTGCCCTTCATGGGAATAGTAGCCTCAACGATCTGTCTGTTTTTCTGCATGCTCATCGTGATCTGAACTTCTGTATCCGGGGTGAAAAACTTATCCAGCTTGCCAAACTTTGTATTGACCGCCTGCTTTAAACTGTCTGATACCTTTAAATTCTTTCCGTAAATAATGTAACGCATAGGATCACACTCCTTTAATATTTCTTCTCGGAATACTCATTTATGAACTCTTTCTTCCGATTGAATATATTATACCACATTTTCATTTATTGGAAAGTAATTCCTTATAAAATTATCCCTTGCAAATCCATATTTTTTTCTGATTTATGCGAATCGTTGGTGAGTTATTATACAATTTTAGATCATTTTTCCCTTACAATATCTTACAATTAATAAACTTCAACAAAACGGATGTTTCATCTTGACGAATCCATTCACTTTCACCATCCACACCATATCCGGTGGATAATGTGGATAACTTTGTGGATAAGTCCATTTTTCAAGCTTTTTTGCCTTTATTCTTTGTGGACAAACGGGCTGAATTGTTCACAAACATATTTTTACTGGTCTTTTCTTCCATCGGAAGGCAACAATTATTATGTACTTTGCACAAAAACAAAATAAAATATAATAAATTCGTAATAATTAAATAATGTGAAATTGCATTTAAATTCTGACTTTTGTTTGACAACAACCCTTTTCCGTATGCATATCTTATAGCAGAATCAATCGAAATCGCGTCTGAGATTGAAGAAAGGAGCGATCTGATTTGAATAATGAAAAGGTCTTACTGTCACTTCACGATCTTTCCCACAGCTACCACGGGAAAAAGGGTGAGACAGTCGCCCTTGATCATATAAACTTTAATCTGTCTGCCGGTGAATTCTCGGCTATTGTAGGGGCTTCCGGCTGCGGAAAATCCACTCTACTGGATCTGATTGCCGGTCTGCTTCCCGTTCAGAAGGGAGAGCTTTTATTTCCTGATGCAAAAAACCGGCCGTCCATAGGCTATATGCTGCAGAAGGATCATCTGCTGGAGCACAGGACGGTTTACCGGAATGTCCTGCTGGGACTGGAAATCCGGCATCAGCTCACCGAGGACAATATCTCCTATGTCCGCCACCTCATGGAACAATACGGCATTCTGGAATTTGCCCATGCATTCCCGCGGGAGCTTTCCGGAGGCATGCGCCAGCGGGCTGCCCTGATAAGGACCCTTGCCTTAAAGCCCGATCTCCTCCTGTTAGACGAACCCTTCAGCGCCCTGGATTATCAGACGAGGCTTAAGGTCACGGAGGATATAATAAAGATCATCCGGGGTGAAGGCATCACGACCCTTCTGGTGACCCATGATCTGTCAGAAGCCATAAGCACTGCGGAGAGGGTCATAGTTCTCGGAAAACGTCCCGGACATATCAAGGCTGTTATCCCCATAGATTTCGGGGAAGACCATCCCCTGTCACCTCAGGAAGCACGGCTCCATCCGCGCTTCCCCTATTATTTTAACAAACTGTGGAAGGAGCTATGTGATGAGTCCTGAGCAATTACTTTATCAAAAAAAGCTCAAGCGGCACAATTTGGGAATCAGAGCAGTAAGATTGTCCATTCTGTTTCTTATCCTGGCAGGATGGCAGCTTGCGGCATATGCCGGCCTGATCAACGCTTTTATATTCAGCAGCCCCATAAGGATCCTCCGGTGCGCGGCGGACCTGGGCAGGGACGGCAGTCTGCAGTCCCACATCACGATCACTGTGCTGGAGGTACTCTCCAGTTTCCTTCTTGTGGCGGGAATCAGCCTGCTGGCCGCTGTCGCGCTCTGGTGGAACCGGACCCTGTGCGAAATACTGGAGCCCTACCTGGTCATCCTCAACAGTCTCCCCAAATCCGCCATGGCTCCGATTTTTATTGTATGGCTGGGTAATAATATGAAAACAATTATTGTCACAGCCATCTCGGTGGCCGTTTTCGGGAGCATACTGAATCTTTTTACAGATTTTGCTTCAACAGATCCGGATAAGCTTAAGCTCATCAGAACACTGGGCGGCACCCGCCTCCACTGTCTGACCAAGGTAGTCCTGCCGGTAAACCTTCCCTCCATCATCAGTATTATGAAGGTGGATATCGGATTATGCCTGATCGGCGTGGTCATCGGAGAATTCCTGTCGGCAAAAAGGGGACTGGGTTATCTGATCATCTATGGATCCCAGGTATTTAAGATGGACTGGGTCATGCTCTCCATCATCCTCTTGTGCCTCATCGCCGGCCTGCTCTACCTGGGCATCAGCCTGGTGGAAAAAAGATTTCTTTCCCGCCGGCACTGAAAAAACAACCTCCAACGTCCGGACATGGTTTCCAAACGGGGACCATCCTCTGAGATTATGAAATAAAAACCAAAAATATCCCTTTATTTTTTCCCCGGAAAAGGTTATAATAAAAACGTTATAATATTAATGGTTTTTGAAACGCGCGGGATTGCGTTTCAATACCTGTGCTATACGCAATAATCTTTAATTTAGGAGGTACTCATCATGGCATTAGTATCAGCAAAAGAAATGTTACAGAAGGCCAAAGCCGGACACTATGCAGTAGGTGCATTTAATATCAACAACCTTGAGTGGACAAAGGCTATCCTTTTAACAGCCCAGGAATTGAACTCTCCTGTAATGCTCGGTGTATCCGAAGGCGCCGGCAAGTATATGGCAGGTTATAAGACAATTGTAGGCATGGTTAACGGTATGCTGGAAGAGCTGAAGATCACAGTTCCCGTAGCTCTTCATCTTGACCATGGTTCCTATGAAGGTGCCAAGGCCTGTATCGAAGCCGGATTCTCCAGTATCATGTTCGACGGCTCCTCTCTTCCATTCGAAGAGAATGTTGAGAAGACAAAAGAGCTTGTAGCAATCTGCAACGAGAAGGGTATTTCCATCGAGGCAGAGGTTGGCTCCATCGGCGGCGAAGAAGACGGTGTTGTAGGTTTAGGCGAATGTGCAGATCCGGAAGAGTGCAAGACCATCGCTGATCTCGGCATCACAATGCTGGCAGCCGGTATCGGTAACATCCACGGCAAGTATCCGGACAACTGGGCAGGTTTACAGTTTGACGTACTGGATGCCATCCAGCAGAAGACAGGCGATATGCCTTTAGTATTACACGGCGGCACAGGTATTCCGGATGACATGATCAAGAAGGCCATCAGCCTTGGTGTTTCCAAGATCAATGTTAACACAGAGTGCCAGCTTGTCTTTGCAGAAGCTACACGTAAGTATATCGAAGCAGGAAAGGATCTGGCAGGCAAGGGATTTGACCCCCGTAAGCTCCTCGCTCCCGGCACAGAGGCTATCAAGGCTAAAGTAAAAGAAAAGATGGAAGTATTCGGTTCTGTAGGCAAGGCATGAAGCTGACCGGCCGAACTTGTTTCTGAAATAAAACAGTCTGACTAAAACAGGCGTCGCAGCAGCTTTGCTCTTTCAAACCTGAATGGGCAAATCGTAACTGCGGCGCCGTTTTTTTATGAGTCGCACTAAATGATACCGATATAATGATCCAGCCATAAACCCAGGTCGCAAAAAACCTTTGACCGATCTGTTTCATTCAATATCTCATGACGGTCTCCCGGATATAATCTCATTTTCACCAGTTTTTTAAGTTCAGGCTCCTTTCTCATCCGCCGGTAATCCCGAAAAACTTTCCTGACACCCCTCCCGGATTCTCCCACGGGGTCATCTGCCCCTGACACCAGAAGCACCGGACAGTCCACGGGAAAACGACGGATATTCTTCCTTTTCTGGATAAAGCGGATGCCCCGGAACATCTGGTAAAACCCGTTCAGGGTAAATATGAAGGAACACCAGGGATCCGCGGCAAAAGCATCTACCATCTCCTTATCCTTACTGAGCCAGTCATAAGGGGTACGGACAGGTTTAAATTTATCATTATAGGAAGATGAAACAATGCTGTCTACTAAATTACACCGATATCCCCAACCCTTCAGGGCAGCCAGCAATCTGCACAGGATCACCCCCGCAGCAACCGAAGCCGGAGCCGGACTGCCGGTGCCCATGATGATGACTCCATTCATCCCTTCCCCATGGAGCATCATATACTGGCGAACCAGAAAGGACCCCATGCTGTGTCCCAGAAGAAAATAAGGCAGACCGGGATATTTATCCTGTGTTATACAGCGAAGCCTGTGAATATCTCTGATAAGACACTCGTTTCCGTCGGGATGATGGAAATACCCATGTTTTTGGCCGGCCTCATGCTCCACAGGGGCAGTCTCCATATGGGCAGTCTCCACAGATACAGACTCCCCGTGCCCCAGATGATCATGGCCGGTTACATAGATGCCGCGCTGATTCAGGAAGCGGGCAAAATGATCATAACGCAGAATATACTCAGACATGCCGTGACAGATCTGCAGAACAGCCCGGACCTCTCCTTCCGGGATCCACTCTGTTCCATGAATCCTCGTCTCCCCATCTGATGAGGGAAAATAAAAATCATTTCTCATTAGATCATGACCTCCTGTTATGTAAAAATTTACGTCTTTTGAATTGATAAAAGCAATCCTTTATGATACTATTATGGTACTATTATATAGAAAAAACCATTAAAACGAAAGGAGATTACAACAATGTACCAAGATGAATATAAACGCTGGCTCGCCGCTGATCTCGAGGACTGCGATCTAAAACCCGAACTGATGAAAATTGAAGGCAATGACGATGAAATTGCTGACCGTTTCGCTGTTTCCCTCCAGTTCGGAACTGCCGGACTTCGCGGTGTTCTGGGAGCCGGAACCAACCGTATGAATATCTATGTAGTACGCCAGGCAACCCAGGGCCTTGCCAACTGGGTTAAGACGCAGGGCGGCACCCAGACAGTTGCCATTGCCTATGACAGCCGTTTAAAGAGCGATGTTTTCGCCAAGACCGCGGCCGGCGTTCTGGCTGCCAACGGCATCAATGTCCGTATCTATGATGCCCTGATGCCCGTTCCCGCATTATCCTTCGCAACCCGCTATTATAAATGCAACGCCGGTATCATGGTAACAGCTTCCCATAATCCGGCCAAGTATAACGGCTACAAGGCCTATGGCCCCGACGGCTGCCAGATGACCGATGACGCGGCCGCCATCGTATATGAAGAGATCCAGAAAACAGACGTCCTCACCGGCGCAAAATATATGTCCTTTGGCAAGGCAGTGAATGAAGGCATCATCAAGTTTGTGGATGACGAGTGTAAAGACGGCCTTTACAGCTCCATCGAGGCATGCCAGGTTCGTCCGGGTCTCTGTAAGACCGCAGGCCTTCAGCTTGTATACAGCCCGCTTAACGGTACAGGTCTTGTTCCGGTAACTACCGTATTAAAACATATGGGCATTGAGGATATCACCATCGTTCCCGAACAGGAATATCCCAACGGTTACTTTACTACCTGCAGTTATCCGAATCCGGAGATATTTGAAGCCTTAAAGCTGGGACTTGAATGGGCCAAGAAGACAGGGGCGGACCTGATGCTGGCAACTGACCCCGACGCGGACCGTGTGGGCATCGCCATGAAGTGCGCCGACGGCTCCTATGAACTGGTAAGCGGTAATGAAATGGGCGCCCTGCTGCTGGATTATATCTGTGCAGGACGTATCGAGAACGGCACCATGCCGAAGAACCCCGTAGCTGTAAAGTCCATCGTTTCCACTCCTCTGGCAGACGCCATCGCCGAGCATTACGGTGTTGAAATGCGCAACACATTAACCGGCTTCAAGTGGATCGGCGACCAGATCGCCAGACTGGAAGCAGACGGAGAAGTAGAGCGCTTCATCTTCGGTTTCGAGGAGAGCTACGGATATCTGGCAGGACCTTATGTAAGAGATAAGGACGCCGTTGTGGGATCCATGCTGATCTGCGAGATGGCCGCCTACTACAGAAGCATCGGCAGCTCCATCAAGCAGCGTCTTGAAGAGATCTATGCCGAGTACGGACGTTATCTCAACAAGGTCGACAGCTTTGAATTCCCGGGCCTGACCGGCATGGACAAGATGGCCGGCATCATGGAATCCTTAAGAAAGGATCCCCCGGCTGCCTTTGGCGGCTATAAGGTAACAGGCTCCATCGACTATAAGGATACCGCCTCCACCGGACTTCCGGGTTCCAATGTATTAAGATACAATCTTGAGGGCGGCGCTTCCGTAATCGTACGTCCATCAGGAACAGAGCCCAAGATCAAAACTTATTTCACCACATTAGGTAAGGATCTTGGAGAAGCCCAGGACCAGAAAGACAAGCTGGCCGCTGCACTGGCTCCACTGTTTGCATAATTCAGACCCGCTAGAAATCAACGGGATCCCATGTAACAAAACATGGGATCCCATTTTTTTCATCAGGAAAGGGCAACATCCCATCCGGTATAGATGGGCTAACGATGATGCTTTCTCCAGATGCGGCTACCTTTTCCTTTGCAATAATAATTAAGGGCGTTCTTCATGGAGTGATGTTTCTTCCAGTTATGATTGGCTGCCTGAACATCAAAATATTTTTTGTGACCTTTAATTACCACATGATTCCACCAGTGCTCACAGGTGGAACCGTTCCTTCTGACATATTCACCACTGTTAAGACCCGCCCTGTATCCGAGATGATTTGCCAGAATACACATAACGGCCGACATATCATAGCAGGTCCCCTGCATGGTCAGTAAATTACGGTACCGTCTTTTAAAAGAAGACTTATAGGTGATATTCCTTTTCTGCCTGAGCAGCTTCTTCTGCTCCTTCATGATCTTTATATCTTTGGCGGTCACCTTAATTCTTACATGTCCCCTGCTGTGGGAATAATGCATATTTTTAACAAGGTAAAGATACACTGCCTTCAGCTTCTGTTCACTGGTCATTTTATCCGTGGTACATCTGCGGATAACCTTTTCAGCCGCCGCGTCGATCTTGGTATTATTGGTATAAATGGCCCTGGCTTGGGTCCCGACTGAACAGGAAAATATCATCAGAACCGCCATGGCGATTATCAATGTTATCATTAAGCTGTGTCTGTTCTCTCTGTAAAACAACATGTGTTGGTCTCCTTTTTAATTATTTCTGGACAATATGGTAACATTTCTGTAACATTTTGTCAACATTTGTTTACATTTAAGGAGACGCATTCCCTTACCTTCTCAGATACTCTGAAGAAACCGGAAACTCAAAATATGTATCCGGATAGGGTTCGTTATCCAGGGTAAAATGCCACCATTCACAATCAATGGGCACAAAACCGTTCCGCACCATAACACTCTGAAGGAGCATCCGGTTTTCATATTGCTCCTCCGTAACTCCTTTGTAATCCGGGTGGGAGATCTGGCTGAACATATCAAAGGGGCTTCCCATATCCACTTCTTTCCCGGTTCTCATATCTAAAAGGGTCAGGTCCACCGTGCTTCCCCGGCTGTGGCTGGACTGGCTTGCGATATAGCCCTTGGCAAAAAGCTCCTGTTTGGCCAGGTCCGGATAAAAGAAAGGCTTCATCCGAAGATCCAGGTCCTCGATCCCCCACAGCACAAAATGCTTCACTGCTCCTGCCGGCCGGTAGGCATCAAACACCTTGAGCCGGTAGCCCTGCACATTCATTTCATTGCTGACTACCTTCAGGGCTCTGGCGGCCTCTCTGGTAAGGATCGCACAGGGCTCCTCATAGCCGTCGATCCGGTCTCCGATAAAATTATAGGTGGAATAATAACGGATCTCCTGAATGATCCCCGGTACCTGGTCTGCCAGCAGGACAAAGCCTGAGGGATCCATTGTTACTTTCTTCTTAAAATCTGCTGTCATCACTATCTTCCTTTCCTGAAGGTTATTTACAATTAAAAAAATCTCCTCATTTCCTGTCTCCGGAATTATATACCTGCCCGCAGGACCACTGACTGCCAGGGCCGCAGACAAAGCACATCTCCGGCGATATCAACCTTATCCTGAGTATGCCAGCTGATCTCTGCCAGCTCTGCCTCATTCTCCGCCGCCACATCACACGGCAAACGGACAGTCACCGGCCGGTTACTGAAATTAAACCAGCAGTAAAGCTTAACATCCCCGTATTTTCTCACATAAGAGATTACCTGGTCCATACCGGCTCCCCGGCTGTCTCCGGCATTATCTGACGTATACCTTTCAATACTGCCGTAACGCAGGCAGTCCTTCCACTTCCCCTTCTGCCTGAAACAGATGAGTTCCTTATAGAAAGAATAAATACTGTCCGGATCCTGTATCTGATCCTTAAGATTGATGGCAGGGTATTCCTCCGTCATCTCAAGCCAGGGCTTATGGTCCGAAAAACCGCCATAACGGCTTTTATCCCAGGGATAGGGTGTCCTGCCGTGGTCGCGGCTGCGCAGGTTGAGAACCCCTGTCATCTCTTCTGCCGACCTGCCCTCTGCCAGTCCCCTCTGAAAAACATCTATACTGGAAAGATCATCAAACTGTCCGATATGATCCCTTTTAAAGTTGACCATA
Source organism: Eubacterium sp. (assembly GCA_017433295.1). GTDB lineage: Bacteria > Bacillota > Clostridia > Lachnospirales > Lachnospiraceae > Anaerobutyricum. Next base: position 140,587 of record JAFRHL010000037.1, on the reverse strand, counting down.
CCCAGCTCCTGGCCCTGATAGATGAAGGGAACGCCCCGCAGGAAAAAGTACATGGCCCCCAGGGTCTTTACCGCCTCGGGCCGGTCCGCATATTCTTTGAGATACTTACTGGCGGCTCTGGGCTGGTCATGGTTTTCAATGAAGTTGGCACACCAGCCATAGTTCTGGGTCCGCAGCTGGTCATGCATGATCTTATCCTCCCAGTCCTTCACGGTCCAGGATGTCCGGTGATACCACTCCCCCGCATAATCAAGGTCGGCGGCTTTAAAGTCAAAGATAATGTCAAAATAACCATCCTCCCCCACATAATGTGCAACATTTTCATCCTTGACACCAAAGGCCTCCGCCACGGTGAGGCAGGGTTTATAATCAAAGGCTTCTCTCTTAAGCTCCGTCAGATAGCCGCCGATCCCCTCCACATCCTGGCCGAAGGCTCCCACATTTGCCAGGCCGTCGGCTCCGTCCGGCGGATAATTTCTGGAAAAATCCTCCTTCTTAAGAAATGTGATGGCATCCACCCTGAATCCGGACACACCTTTATCCAGCCACCAGCGGACAATGGAAATGACTTCCTCCCTCAGCTTCTCATTATCCCAGTTGAGATCCGGCTGCTTCCTGTGGAAGGTATGATAATAGTAATAATCACCGGCCTTCTCCCAGACATTTCCCCCGAAAATAGACCGCCAGTTGGCAAGGGGCCTGTCCGTCTTCCGGAAAATGTAATAATCCCCCCAGGGCCCCTCCGGATCCTTAAGGGCCCTCTGAAACCAGATATGTTCATCGGAGCTGTGATTTACCACCAGGTCCAGCATGATCTTTATGGAGCGTTTACCCGCCTCGGCGATCAGCCGGTCCATATCCTCCATGCTGCCGAATTCCGGGGCGATGGCCCTGTAATCGGAAATATCATATCCGTTGTCTGCCATGGGGGACAGGAAACAGGGAGACAGCCACAGCATGGTCACACCCAGGTCCTTCAGATAGTCCAGCCGGGAAATGATACCCGGCAGATCACCGATCCCGTCCCCGTTACTGTCCTGAAAGCTTCTGGGATAAATCTGGTAGACCACCTCCGACAGCCACCAGGGATATTTTGATGTGTTCATTTCAATCCTCCTGTAACATTTTGTATCGAAATCTTAACTTGAGTTATTATTCTGCTATAAGTATAATAGGAATCAGACAAATAGTACATATCAAATTTTCCAGAAAGGAGAACAAAATGAAACACAGATTTCCTGCTATTCTTTGTATCATTCTATTATTATTCAACCTGGCAGGCTGCGGCTCGTCAGGGACTGCAGAAACAACAGGAGTTTCCGGGGAAACAGTCTCCGCGGCTGAGAAAACAGGAGACGAAAAAGCAGAGGCCGAAAAGGCAGCAGCCAATGAGGAGACTGTGGCTGCCCGGCCCGAGCCTCAGCTTTCTTCCATGTATATTTATGAATCAGACAGCGAGAATAAAACCGTTTATGTCCATGGGAGCCACGATACCCTGCGTCTTTCCGAGGAAAGCGGGAAGCAGTTTCCTGCCCTGTCGGCGGCCCTTGACCAGTACATGAACAAGGAGACCGAAGAGGTTAAGAAGCTGAAAAGAGACTATGCAGACAATTACAAAACAGACGACAGCCTGAAAGAGTTTGCCCCAAATGGCTGCGAAATAACAGATAAGCTTTTTGTGCGCCGGGCAGACAAACGCGTATTAAGCATCCTGGAAAGCAACTCGGGTTACGGCGGAGGAGTCCACGGCTACTTCTCTTACAGTACCCTTAATCTGGATGCCGAGACCGGAAAGGACATTTCCCTGGACGATATCGTGACTGACAAAGAACGCCTGGGCACCATTCTGAAAAAACAGCTCAAAGAGGAGAATTCCGAGAATTCCTTCTTTGAATGGATGGAAGAAACCATCGACAAGGAGATAAACGAAATCAGCGAAGACGGCATCGACTGGAAACTGACCTGGACTCTGGACCCCCAGGGCGTCACCTTCTATTTTAACCCCTATGACATCGGCCCCTGGGCCGCGGGCGCCTTTACAACGACTATTCTGTATGATCAGGAGGACGGGCTCTTTACGGACAACTACCGGCCGGTGGAAGGAAGCGGACAGGTCTGCGCCTTCCCCACCGACACCGACTTTAATGCAGATCTGGATAAAGACGGAAAAGCAGACCACATCCGGGTCTCCTGCGAGATGGACGAGAACGGGGACAGCATCCAGAAGCTTACGGTAGGCGTAAATGATAAAGATCTTTCCATCAATGATATGTACTGTTACAGCGTCGAGCCTAAAGCCCTGCTGACAGAGGACGGACATGTATACCTGTATGCCTGGTGCAGAGGAGATAACGATTATGTGCAAATGTATATATTTGATTTAAGCTCCGGTGCCCCGGTCTCCTATGATCCCATGAACCTCTCGGAAGACTGGACTTATACAGAGGAGGAAAAAGCCGATTACATTTCCTGGGAGACCCAGATCACAGACCCCTCCAGTATGCTTCTAACCTCCCGGTTTGATATTCTCAGCACCTACACCGGCTGCAGAAGCTACCATCTGGAAGACGGGCCGGTTCCGGTAAGCGATGACAAGGTCTTCACCATCAAAGCAGATATCACACTGGTATCCGTTAAGGAAATCAAAGCTACCCCGGTGGACAAGGAAGGGAATGTCACCGGCGATCCTGTAAAGATCCCGGCGAAGAGCAGCTTCACCCTCAAGTATACTGATGGAAAGAACCATGTGGATGCCCTCCTGAAAGACGGCAGCATGGTGCGGCTTGAAATAACCGGCGACTACCCCCAGTACATAGACGGAGTCAACGCCGAAGAACTATTTGAAAAACTCTATTTCGCAGGATAACTTTCCAGGAGGACCATGCCATGACAAAGGCTGACACTTATTTATATTACGATATACATAATATTCTGAAAAACGGCTACAAGGACGTGGATCCCAGACCCAGATACGCTGACGGAACACCTGCCTACACCATCTCGGTAAACCAGGTCCTTCGCAAATACGACCTGGCAGCAGGGGAATTTCCCCTGCTCACCCTGCGTCCCATCGCCATCAAGACCGGCATCCGGGAAATCTTTGCCATCTACCAGAAGGGTACCCATATCCTCTCTGAAATGAGGGACCTGGGAATCGGCTGGTGGGATGACTGGGATATCGGAGACGGCACCATCGGCCATCGCTACGGCTATACCGTAAACCAGTATGATCTGATGAACCGCCTCCTGGACGACATAAAAAAAGACCCCTACGGACGGCGGAAGGTCATGTCCCTCTGGCAGGAGGAAAACCTGCGGGAAACCCCGGGGCTGGCACCCTGCGCATTCCTGACCATGTGGAATGTCAGGGGAGAATACCTGGATATGACCCTGGTACAAAGATCCGGCGACATGCTAACGGCCTCCGGGGCGGGCGGCATCAACGAGGTCCAGTATGCCTGTCTCCTTCTGATGACAGCCAGGCACACCGGGTACAGGCCCGGCGTATTCGCCCACTTTGTCCAGAACGAGCAGATCTACGACCGCCATTATGAGCAGGCCGACGAGCTGGTCCGCCGATACGAAGAGCTTAAAAAGAAGGAGGAGGCAGCAGAATCCGGCTCCGGCTGCGACACTGATTCGGGCAGCAAATCCGGACCCGGCTATGACACTGATTCGGGCAGCAAATCCGGACCCGGTCCGGTGGTCCTGCTGAAGGACACGGCTAAGGATTTCTTCTCCATGTCCATCGACGACTTCGAGATATTAAACTACGAACCCATAAGACCACAGCTTAAATTCGAGCTGGGGATATAAATTACCGATTCCTCTCTGCCCTGTCCCGGTTAAGGGACTAAATTCCAGCAGATAAAAAATAATCCTGACCGTCAGGTTTGATATTTAAGACATGTGAATCCTGGCGGTCAAATATTCTTCCACATTCAAATACTGTATATCATCCCGGACTGACGCTTCTCCGTTATAGATTACGAAGCGGCCTGCTATCTCTCCGTACTGCTTCCGGGTTTCCCGCAGTTTTTTCTCGTCTGTCAGATGTCTGTATTGCCCAGGGAATATCTCCTGACTGTGTTTAATCTCGTAAAGCTTGCAGCTAATACTGGCGGGATCAAAGGTGACCATATCAAATTCTCCCACTGCGAATTGAAGGACAAAGACCTGTTTCTCCGGCTCTGCCAGTATTGTCTCCAGCAAGACGATATCTTCCATCATCCTGCCGCGGATTTCGCTGAGGATCCGCTCCGTAATCCGCATCCTCTCCTTAATGCCAAGTTCCAGTAACATTTCATCCTGCATAAGAGAAACTACAAGGGCCTCTGCCTGCGCATAGCGAAGTCCCGGCTGAGTAAAGACCGTTCTTTTTCTTTTGTTGCCGGAGATCACGATATCAATATCATAAATCAGATCCAGCATCTCGAGATATTCCCGAATTTCCCGGATATGTTCTTCGGTCAGCGGTACTTTTTGTTCTTCCCGTTCCCGGATCTCCAGCAGGATTTTCAGCCGTTTAGTAACAGCTTCTTCATCGATCGTATCGAGAACATCTGTCGGAGCTTCCCTGTCACGTCTAAGGTTGGCTTTTGATACGCCCAGATCATGGGATATAAACGCTCGGGTCATGACATCCAGGGTGAAACGGTGATTCATATCCTCGATCACACGGTTAATGGCACTTGTCAGTTCGTTCTTTTCATAAAGATCGTATAGTTCCCGAAAGTGTCCTTCATGCTGATAGTTCTTCAGGGAATGCTGAATATTCCTGGCGATAGCGCTGTTTATATATTCATTCGTACGCTGACCGGAAGCAAACGGCATCTGCTTTTTATTGTATTCGAGACCTCCAAGGCTCATGGTTCCGCCATAACGTATATATTCATCGATACCTTTTATTCCAAGTACCTGTTCAAACTCCCGGTAAGGGATGAAGGTTGTGTGCAGCATAAAGCACCGGTCATAAAGCTGCTCATCCTCAGCAAACAGAAAGCCGAGGGAATCCGTTCCGGACAATACGATCTTCATCCCGCTCGCCGCAAAGATATCCGAAAATAAAGCGGCACCTTCAATAAAGTCCGCCAGTAAAGTCACTTCATCAATAAACACATAACGGAAACCCTGCTTTTCCAGAAGCTTCAGGTCCTGATTTAAAGTAGCCAGGGATTCGTTCGGATAGATCTGAATGAACGCTGCCTTCTCCTGCATTGCAGGGGACATATCCAGGACCGTCTGGCGGATCATGGTTGTTTTGCCGGTCCTCCTGAGCCCATACAGGATAAAAACCCGGTCATTCCCGGGCCCGTAAATATAATCGTGCAGATGCATATAGATCTCACGGTGCTTATACTGTCTCACAGGCTCAGCAAAACGCAGCAGATCAGACCCTATTCGAATCAGACCTTTGTAAATCTCCGTTTTTACAGAAACACTTGTAATCACAGGCGCGTCCTTAACAGCGGCTTCTTTCAGCAGCTTTTCCAGCCGTTTTCGTTCACCGATCTGTAGACGCAGAACTTCCAGTTCCTGTCCTTTGACACGCCGGGTGATCTGCTTACCGTTTTCACGGAACTGCCAATACTCATATTCTTTGCCATTAATATGTTTTATCGTAATAGAGCCTTTCGGCAGGCTTTGTATTTGTTCTTCGATTTCTTTTCTTTCTTGTTCATTCATGTCAGCACCTCCCTTAAAAATGATTTTAACCTTTTTAACTTCATTTGTAAATAATAAAGTTAAAAAGGTTGTAAATAACCCGGTTAAACCAGTGCAAAAAACCACAATCTATGATATACTTTTCAACAACCGAAAGAAATTCTCCAAAACCGGGCAGATATAATTACTAATTCTCATAGTTGAAAGGATAATGTGATAATGAATACAAAAGATACAGTAATCTTCGATCTGGACGGCACCCTGCTGGACACCCTGGATGATCTGGCAGGCAGCGCCAACTATGCCCTGGAACAGATGGGCTATCCTCCCCGGACCAGGTCCGAGGTCAGGAGCTTCGTGGGCAATGGCATTGCGAATCTTATCACCAGATGCCTTCCTGAGGGGACAGACCGGGAGAGCTTTGAAAAGACCCTGGCCATATTCAAGGAGCATTACGGTGCCCACTGCAACGACCTCACCAGACCCTACGATGGGATCCAGGAGCTCACCGACCTGCTCCTTGAGAAAAATATCAAAATGGCCATCGTGTCCAACAAGGCTGACTTTGCCGTAAAAGAACTGGCAAGGATCTATTTTAAGGGCAGTATCCCCGTTGCCATCGGGGAGATGGAGAGTCAGGGTATCAGAAAAAAACCCGCCCCGGATACCGTCTTTAAAGCTCTGGAGCTCCTGGGCAGCCGGGCCGGGGATTCTGTCTATGTGGGGGATTCCGAGGTGGATATCAAAACCGCTGCCAATGCGGGCATGGATCTGGTCCTCTGCTCCTGGGGCTTCCGGGATGAAGAATATCTCAAAAGCCTGGGGGCAAAGACCATCATCCATACACCGCTGGAACTGGCAGAGAGAATTATACATTAAACTCTGCCGGATCGGTTATATAGTCATCCCCGTACACATCCGTAATGCAAAAGGCGTAGGCATAATCGCCTTCATAAATGTAATCATATCTGATGGCCGGCTTTCCACTCTTCTCTTTGATGGTGTAGGACTGGCCTTCGTATTCTTCCTGGTCCTTGCCTTTCTCATCAATACAATAATATGTGGGCGTGATCACGTCGCCTTTCTTCAGTTTGATGATGTCCCTGGCAGAGGCGCCCTCCTCATCGATGCCGTCCCAGGCTCCCTCCACCTTGATCTTCCCGTTTTTATGATATTTCCGGAAACGAAGATAGGTCTCCTGGTCATTGAGCAGAACAGGGGAAGTATAGATCACATAATCATCGGTCACATCCACGATATAGGTGGCCAGATTCTGGCCGTCAGGCAGGGACAGCCAGTAGCCGTCAAACTGGTCGCTTACATAGCCTGTATCCCAGTCAACATTCAGATCCCAGGTCTCGCCCAGCTCGATCATGGTCCCGTCCTCCTGCTCCTGATAAACCAGGGCAAGGACATCCGAGGTGTTCTCCTCTCCCTCCTCGTCCAGGACAAGGTAAAATTCTCCGTCCTCATTCATGCCGGGTTCTTCCTCAAAGGTGATCAGGCTGCTCTGGGCGGAGCTGTCATGGTCATCAAGGTAATCCCAGTTGCCGCAGCTCTCCTCCGTGTCATAATCATAATTCCCGGTCTCCTCATCAAAAAGGAAGCTGTCGATCCAGGACCAGAAGCCGTCCTCAAATACAGTCTCATCCTCATCATAATCCTCCGTATTTCCCTCATGAACACTTCCATAGCCCTGCCGCCCCACAAAGGACAGGTAGTAGGGGCTCACACAGACGCTTTCAAAAGTATCCAGTTCCCAGGAATCCCCGATGGAAAGGGGATAATAAACCGAAAGCCCTGAGGCCTTCTTATGGTCAGATCCGGAAATCTTGTAGACCACTGCCTGATCCAGAGCGCCTGCAGCAGCCTTCGCGCTTTTTGCCCAGTCCTTTGCGGAAGAGATCAGCCCGCCCAGATCCACCATATTGGTATAGCCCTCGGCCTTATTATTGCCACCGAAATTATCCACAGCCCGGATCTGCCTGACCATGGAAGCCAGTTTGTCCTTCTTCTCACTCTTTTTATACATTTCCCGGGCAAATGTATTGAAATCCGCCAGGAGCCCGTCTACTTTTGACAGATCAACCACCGACATGGTGGCGATCTGACCATCTCCCGCCTTCTCGCACTGCTCCTTGTAGCTATCGCAGATCACCTTGCCCACATCGGCTCCGCCGGCCTGAGGATTTTCCGCCAGATAATTGCCGATGGCGGTATAATCCCAGCCGGAACCGGGCTCACTCTCCTCGGAGGCAATCATGTAATCCGCATAAGAGGCCGCAATATTGGCCGTCTCCACAGTCCCCATCAGGCAGGCGTCAAAACCGATAAACTCAAAATGATCCGTCATACGACCTTTCTTCAGCGTGCTGAGCATGGCAGCGTCGATTTCCCGCAGGGACAGGGAATCATTATCCGCCAGCTCATCAAAGCAGACACCGCTTAAACTGCCGCCGCCGTGATCCCAGAAAACCAGACCCATCTTCCCTGCCGGGTAAGTCCTGATCCCCCAGTCCAGAAAGCTGCTTAAGGTGGAGGCCTTCCCCATGGAGGCCTTTTTACTTTTATCCACAGCCTTCATTTTTCCCTTTTCGATGACATATCGTCCGATCACATCACTGTCGATCTTATCATTATGCCAGTATCCACTGCCCCCGGTCTCGATCGCAAAGCGCACCTTGCTGCTGGCCGTCGCGGCACACATCTCCTCAATATCAGCAGAGCCCATACCGCCAAAGAGGATCTTTGATTCCAGGTCAGAACCACAAAGATAGACCAGTATGGTCCAGGTACCCTCCTCTCCCATGGGCACCGGATTCTTAATCCCGGGCCGGCTGATCTCCAGGCGTCCACTGGCCTCATCCACCCGCATGGACATCCCGTCCGCCTTCTTCTTCATACTTCCATGGCTGCCACTGCCGCTGCCGCCTTCGCCGCCGGTCTCGCTCTCGCACCCGCCAAGGCATGCCAGGGCAGCAATCAGGACGATCCATAAAAGCCACCTCATTATTAACATTCCCGCTGCACTATTTCTCAGATATGGTTTGCAAAGATCATGGTCCATATATACTCTCCTATCTCCGGCCCATCTGTAAATATCCCGTCTTAGTCCAGATAAACTCAGTTTCTAACACATTTATATCACATTCAACAAAATAATGTAACTGATTCTGATACAGAAAAATATTTGGACAATATTGTAGATATGCTATATAATAATAAGAAGAAAAATAGCTATCACGGGTTTAAATACTGACGGACATGATAAAGAAATGAAGATAAAAATTTTATGAGGAGGAATCTATTATGATGACCACAGATTTTTTAGAATCAACAGAAACCAAAAAAGTCCATTCTTTTGAAAACGGAAAGTATTATGTTGTAGAGTATCTGCGCGATATCAGCGTAGACCCCTCCGCAGCCGAGCTGACCTACTTCATGTCCCAGATGAACATCCACAAAAAGCAGCTGGCCATCAACCTCAACGACAGTGCCGCCGTGATCCAGTCAGGAGCAATGCAGTGGTTTGCCGGGGATCTCAAAGCAGGCACCGACATCAAGGGGGCAGGAGATCTGGCCAAAAAGCTGATCGGCAGCAAGGTATCCGGCGAAACTGCCGTAAAGCCCAAATACCAGGGTACCGGCCTGCTGGTCCTTGAACCCACCTACAAGCACCTGATCGTTTCCAATACCGATGAATGGAACGAAGGCGTTGTACTGGAAGACGGTCTCTTCCTGGCCTGCGATTCCACCATCAACATGAAGATCGTATCCCGTAAATCCATGTCATCCGCTGTGCTCGGCGGCGAAGGCCTTTTCAACCTCTCCCTCAACGGATCCGGCTCCTTTGCCATAGAGTCCCCCGTTCCCCGGGACGAGCTTATAGAAATCCGCCTGAATAACGACGTGATAAAAATAGACGGCTCCTATGCCATCGCCTGGAGTCCGTCTCTGAAATTCACTGTGGAAAAAACAACAAAGAGCCTGGTGGGATCAGCCGCCAGCGGAGAAGGCCTTGTCAATGTCTACCGCGGCACGGGAACCATCTGGATGGCACCGATCCGGTAAGGGCAATCCTGCCTGCACATTCTGATATCGTTGTATTTTATGAAAAAGGAGGCGTTACAGTAACGCTCTCGCCCATTCGTTAAAGAATGGGCAGATTGTAACTGTAACGCCTCCTTTTTTAAATATTTCTTATATCCATTTCATGGATCAGCATACCCGACAGCCTGGGTACATGAAACATGCTGGAGTAAAGATCACATTTGCACAGGAACAGATAATAAATATTCAGTCCACATTTGCGAAGGGTCTCAAAGTTTGCCTGGCCCTTGGCGATCAAAACATCTGCGCCTCTGATTATGTCCATGGCTTCTGCCGATACTTCGGGGAGCCAGGTTCCCATGATGTCGTTCCCATTTCCCGTCACCTGAGCAATTTCTTCCATGGCAGTAAGCCCCACCTGATCAGCATCATCCATGGTGGCATCATTTAAAGTATCCTTACCCCTCACAATGACGAAAACCGTGATCTTTGGATACAACTGCTTGATCTGCTCGATAAGAAGCCTGTCCATCACGATCTCGCCACAGTTGTCAGTAAGGTATACCAGATGTCTGCCCTTGGACAGATCCTGTTTTAGCTTCAAATAAGCAGCTTCATCAAGGGCCCATGTCTGCGCTTCGAGGATCAAGTGATTTAAATACTCCTCATCCACATGATCCAGGGCGCCGAAATCAATATAGTTACCCGCCAGGGCCAGCTGTATGGCAAACATTAACGGATCCTCTGCTTCTGTTATTTTTGAACGGAAGCTGGAAAGCTGGTCCATCAGTATGGAGTTAAAATGTTTTTTTATCTCTGTGAAATCATCTGAAGCCCCGAACATTTTAATTCTAAGTTTATCGATATCTCTGACGATCACCGGTATGGCTGTCGATTTTTCAGCATTGGCCATAAGAGTCATGACTCCCTGCATAAAATCAATCTTTTCTGATTTTGAAATATCTTCTGGATATTTTGTGATATATTTATTCAGAACACAGGTAATACATTCAGGCTGCAGGTGTTCTATCTGTTTGATCCGTTTTATCATTTCTTCCCCTCTCTCACCAGATGTCATTCTCTGTCCTGATATTTCTTCGCGAAGGACAGGCCCGGAAACCCATGTTTCTGCTTCCATTTATCCGGCTTTCCATTGCGGATATCCTCCATAGTGATCAGGTCTCGATAGGCATATTTTCGGTCATGATATCCCGGCATCCTGTCCACCTCAAAACATTCAAGTAAATCGATATTTGAAAGATCGACCCCTTCCTTCAGGTAATCCGGATGATAATATCTGTAGAATGCCAGCACCAGTGCCCTGACCCGGTCCTCCCCGATATCTGCTTCTTCTTTTTCATCATTGATGTAAAGACGGTACAGCTGTGAATAGGGCAGATATCTTTCCTGGACCGTCATCTCCCGAATCCCCGGAAGACCCAGGTGGGTCACATCCAGGGTTCTGTGGAATATATCCGAAGCTCTCTTCTCCCGCACCTGTGGAATGTCACGGGGATCCAGGGCATAATAGAGTTGTTTCATCAATGTAAATTTTATCAATATGTTCACCTCTCATCTGTTAATCACTGCTATTCTGCTCAGACATTCTATTCTTCTCTGACACGCTATTCTGATTCATAGTATGCTTCCAGCCTGGGCCTTGCCTCCTCATAATACTCCTTCAAACCCATATCAAACCGGGTGCCCATCCCCTCCAGGATAATGCGGTCGGCCTTTTCGAAGGAAAACTTCTCCTTATAGACACGTTTGCTCACCAGGGCATCATACACATCGGCGATGGCCATGATCCGGGCCTCCAGAGGGATCTGGCCGCCCTTTAACCCCTCGGGATAGCCGGATCCGTCCACCCGCTCGTGGTGGTAATGGGCCACATTTTCAGCGATGCGGCGAAAGGCTTCGTTATCCATATCCCTGAGGATCTCATGTACCATCCTGGCCCCTTCTTCGGCATACTTCTGCATCTTCTCTCTTTCTTCCGGCGTAAAGAGACCGGCCTTTCTGAGAACTGCACCTCCGAATCGATGACCATCTCACTGACATTATAGAGGGCCATCCTGTGGGCGATCAGCAGATACACAAACTGGGCAAGCGCATAGGTTAGGGGCATCAGCTCATAGCCGATCTGAAGAAAATGGCGGTTTGCAAAATATCCCATCATCGACACGGGGATAGGAATAAAGAGAAGAAACAGGATCCTCCTGGACACCTGTCTCTTTACCCGGTAACTGTAGAAGATGGCTATCAGGTCTGCCGCCAGGAATAACAGGATACAGATATAATATAAGCTGTGGAAGGGGCCGTAGACCTTATGCTGAATCCAGATATCTCCGGCCTTCTCCAGAGTCAGCTTCCTGTAAAACAGGGTCGTATGACCTATGGTCAGGACTGCGGGATAAACAGCCGCATTACATAGGAGGGTCACAAGTCTGCCCCGGCGGCTGACCTGTATCTGACACAGCCTCAGTACACACATTGTCATGAGCCAGGGCAGAAAACACCGTCATATGAACATCAAACTGCTTACGCCAGAAATAGATATAGATAAGCGTCATCAGAAATGACAGGCCGAAAAGCCCTAACGGATAATTCTTAAAGGTAAAGATATGGTGAATACATTTCTGATTTTAGAAGTAAAATACCCACTTTTTACGATGTTTACATAATTAAAAGAATAAACATCTACCTTTTAAAGGAAATTATATGTTAATAGCCCCCCAAAACTTCTGAATAATTGCTTAATATTCAAGATTACCAGAAATACATCAAATATCTGCGGTATCGGTACTTAAAAAAGCGAACCGGCATCTTCATATACATATTCTTAGATATGTTCTCTTCCCAAATAATAACGCAGGCAGCTTAAGATCTGCTGCCTGCGTTATTATTAGTATGCCTTTCCGAAGTATACTTCCGCTTTAGCCGGTTTTCCGCAATGAACGCAGACATCACCATGCTTCGTCTGCTTAAAAGGCATACAGCGTGTGGTGGCACCGGTCTCTTCCTTAATGGCCTCCTCACACTCCTGGTCGCCGCACCACATGGCCCGGATGAATCCCTGCTTAGTATTAAGGATATCCTGGAATTCCTCCCAGCTGCCGGCAACGCGGGTATTGGCAGTCAGATGGGCCTTTGCCCTGTCGTACATATCCTTCTGCATCTCTTCAAGCACCCTGTCCAGTGTCTCCGGAAGCTCATTAATAGGTGTAATGATCTTCTCCCTTGTGTCACGCCTTACGATCACTGCCTGATTCTTTTCCATATCCTTGGGTCCGATCTCAATACGGGTGGGAATACCCTGGATCTCCTGCTCGGCGAATTTCCAGCCGGGAGACTTATCTGTGGCATCCACCTTCACGGCGAACCGGTCCTTCAGCATATCACGAAGTTCGTAAGCTTTATCCAGAACACCCGCCTTTTTCTGCTGGATGGGAATGATCATGGACTGTACGGGAGCGATCCGGGGCGGAAGTACCAGTCCGCTGTCATCACCGTGAACCATAATGATGGCACCGATAATACGGGTGGACAGGCCCCAGGAGGTCTCATATACAGAAGATAACTTATTATCTTTATTCGTATACTGGATACCGTAGGCATCCGCAAATCCTGAACCGAAGTTGTGGCTGGTGCCGGACTGGAGTGCCTTGCCGTCGTGCATCAGAGCTTCGATGGTATAGGTAGCTTCCGCACCGGCAAACTTCTCCTTATCCGTTTTCTTTCCCTTCACCAGCGGGATGGCCAGGATCTCCTCGCAGAAATCTGCGTATACGTTCAGCATCTGAATGGTTCTCTCCTCGGCCTCCTCGGGAGTGGCGTGGAAGGTATGCCCTTCCTGCCATAAAAATTCCGCGGACCTGAGGAAAGGACGGGTAGTCTTCTCCCAGCGAAGAACGGAGCACCACTGATTATAAACCACCGGAAGGTCTCTGTAGGAGTGTACGATATCCTTCACATGGTCACAGAAAAGTGTCTCGGATGTGGGGCGAATGCAGAGACGCTCAGTCAGCTCCTCCTCGCCGCCCATGGTTACCCAGGCAACCTCAGGCGCGAAACCTTCCACATGATCCTTCTCCATCTGAAGCAGATGCTCCGGGATCAGCATGGGCAGATAGACGTTCTCCACACCTGTCTCCTTAAACCTTCTGTCCAGTTCTCTCTGAATATTCTCCCAGAGTGCATATCCTCTGGGGCGGATAACCATACATCCCCTTATATTGGAATAGGCGATCAGGTCAGCCCTTATTACCACATCTGTGTACCACTGGGCAAAATCCTGATCCATCGCAGTGATCTGTTCTACCAGCTTCTTTTCTTTTGCCATGATCTAACCCTTTCTATTCTTAAAATATTATCTTTTCATCAATCGAAATCGCCCCGGCGATTTCGCGCAAGCCGCGCATCAGCTTTTGGCCGCATTTTATTCTAAAGGAAGCACCCTCTTTTGTCAAGGCATCAATAGGCCTCCACATCCATCATCTCAAAGGCCTCTCCCCGGGGTTCCGTCTTAAAAGTCAATCTTTCTCCCGTCAGCGGATGATCAAAAGCAAGACGGGTCGAATACAGGCCCAGCTGCATATACTTTTTCTTCATATTTCTATACCTGGGATTATACTTGGTGTCCCCATATAAGGGCATATTTCTGCCGGCACACTGTACCCGTATCTGATGATGCCTGCCAGTATGAAGAATGATCAGCAGCCAGGAGAAGGTTCCCTCCTTTGTCTCGATCTGGTCGATCAGCTCATAATCCAGTACAGCGTATTTCGCGCCCGGAGTATCTCTGTCCACAATCTCTGTGATATTTTTCGCGCCGTCCCTCTTCAGGTAGTCCTCCATGCTTCCACTTTCAGAAGCAGGACTTCCGCAGACCACAGCCTGATAACACTTTTCAAATTCATTATTTTCGATCTGTTTTCCCAGGGCCGCAGCCGCCTCTTTAGACCTGGCAAATACCATAAGTCCCCCCACAGGCCGGTCAAGACGGTGGACCGCCTCCAGGAAAGGTTCCTCTCCGGAGTCCTGCCTTTCATAGATCTTATGCTTCAGATAAGTCTGCAGATCCATATCCCTGCTTTTATCAGACTGCACAGGCATACCGGCGGGTTTCTCACACACTATGACAGCTTCGTCTTCATAAACAACTGATATTTTCTTATTTTTAACCATTATAGTATTCCTTCTTTAATCGGAATGATCAAGATGATCATAGCTCTTATTCAGAACTCTGTTTCTTTTTCAGCAGCAGCAGGATCTCATCAAGGATCACATCCGCCACTTCCTCCTTGGACAGAAGGCCCGGGGTCTTCTCTTCCTTTTCTGAGATGATGGTCACCCGGTTGGTGTCCGTACCGAATCCGGCGCCTTGCTCTTTCAGATTGTTGGCGATGATCATATCTAAATTCTTCTTTTTGAGTTTTTTACGGGAATTCTCCAGCATGTTCTGAGTTTCCATGGAGAAGCCGCAGATCACCTGATCGTCTCTGCGATTCTGTCCGATGTATCCGAGAATATCCTTTGTCCTCTCAAGAGCGATGGACATATCGCCATCTTTTTTCTTTACCTTTTCATCACTGACCACCGCCGGCCGGTAATCGGCCACCGCCGCTGACTTGATCAGTATATCCTGCTTTTCAAAATCCTCGCTCACGGCCCGGAACATGTCCTCCGCCGTGACAATCGGCACCATCTTTACAAAGGGAACCGGATCCAGGGAAACGGGCCCGGAGATTAGGGTGACCTCCGCCCCCCTGAGCATGGCCCTCCTGGCGATGGCATATCCCATCTTCCCTGTGGAATGATTTGTGATAAAAC
Source organism: Eubacterium sp. (assembly GCA_017433295.1). Lineage (GTDB taxonomy): Bacteria > Bacillota > Clostridia > Lachnospirales > Lachnospiraceae > Anaerobutyricum. The sequence continues at coordinate 125,041 of JAFRHL010000037.1, read as the reverse complement.
GGACGGGGTCCAGAGACTCCCTGGTGGGTCCGGCGGTCACCATCAGCCTGATGCCCTGCATATCCTTCTCACAGGCAATCTCTCTTAAAATGTACTGGAAGAGGACTTCCGGCTCGGGCATCTTTCCGGCTCCTGTATCTCCGCAGGCCAGGTAGCCCACGGCCGGCTCAATGACCTCATAGCCGTACCTGCGCAGTGTATTCAGGTTATCCTGTAATATGGGATTTTCGTACATATGCACATTCATGGCCGGGGAAAACATCACCTTGCCGGAACAGGCCATAATGGTTGTGGTGAGCATATCATCCGCGATCCCGTGGGCCACCTTTCCGATCACATTGGCCGAGGCGGGGGCGATCATCATGATATCCGCCTTCTGGGCCAGTGACACATGGCTTACATGAAATTCAAAATTGCGGTCAAATGTATCCACTAGACATTTATGACTGGTCAATGTCTCAAAGGTAATGGGATTGATGAAATTCACAGCGTTTTTGGTCATAATGACATGTACATCAGCGTGGGCCTTGACCAGCATGCTGGCAAGACCTGCAATCTTATAAGCCGCGATACTTCCTGTCACACCCAGGACAACGGTCTTTCCCTTTAACATAATCTTTTCTCCACCTTCCTTATTCCAATCAATCGAAATCCTCCCGGCGATTGCCCGGCAGCTTTTAATCCTTCTATAATCGAAGAATCCTGGCAGCTGTGCCGCCAGGATACATCTTTTAAGCAAATTCAACAGGGATCTTCAAGCCCCATCGAAGCTATCTGATTATAAATACTTTTTCAGGTCTTCCGCTTTATCGGTCTTCTCCCAGGGAAGATCCAGATCGTCTCTTCCGAAATGTCCGTAGGCTGCGGTCTGTTTATAGATGGGCCGGCGCAGGTCAAGCATCTTTATGATGCCTGCCGGGCGCAGGTCAAACTGTTCCCGGATCATGGCTACCAGATCTTCCTCAGAGATCTTTCCCGTGCCGAAGGTATCCACCATGATGGAGGTGGGACGGGCAACGCCTATGGCGTAGGATAACTGGATCTCACACTTGTCGGCAAGTCCTGCCGCCACAATGTTCTTGGCAACGTATCTTGCTGCATAGGCAGCGCTTCTGTCCACCTTGGTACAGTCCTTGCCCGAGAAGGCTCCGCCGCCGTGGCGGGCATATCCGCCGTAGGTGTCGACAATGATCTTACGGCCTGTCAGGCCGCTGTCCCCGTGGGGGCCGCCGATGACAAACCGGCCTGTGGGGTTGATGAAAAAGCTGGTCTCCTCATCCACCATATCCGGAGGAAGGATGACATCAAATACATACTTCTTTATATCCCGGCGGATCTGCTCCTGGGTCACATCCGGGTCATGCTGGGTGGAAAGGACCACGGCATCAAGCCTTGAGGGTCTTCCTTCCACGTCATACTCAACGGTGACCTGGGTTTTGCCGTCGGGACGGAGATAGGGCAGCGTGCCGTCCTTTCTGACCTTTGTAAGCTGCCTTGACAGCTTATGGGCCAGCCAGATGGGATAGGGCATATACTCCTGGGTCTCGTTGGTGGCATATCCGAACATCATTCCCTGGTCACCGGCTCCGATGGCCTCCAGCTCCTCATCTGACATCTTGTTTTCCTTTGCCTCCAGGGCCTTATCCACGCCCATGGCAATATCCGAGGACTGTTCGTCCAGAGCCACCAGAACGCCGCAGGTGTCCGCGTCAAATCCGAACTTGCCTCTGGTATATCCAATGTCCCGGACTGTATCCCGGACGATCTTCTGAATATCCACATAAGCATCGGTGGTGATTTCTCCCATGACCAGGACAAGGCCTGTTGTAACGGAAGTCTCACAGGCAACCCGGCTCATGGGGTCCTTCTCCATCAGGGCATCTAATATGGCATCAGAGATCTGATCACACATCTTATCCGGATGTCCCTCTGTTACAGACTCTGATGTAAATAACTTTCTTTCCATTTATTCTCCAATCCGTCACCGGCGGTGACATAGTTTCTTATCCTTGGGAACAGTCCGGCAATCCTCTTATGGATCAGTTGGCTGTTCCTGTTTTAAAACGGAACTTGTTGGCATCCTTCTCGGAATCGACCTTCTCGATCATGCCCCCCAGTTCCCTGAGCTTCTCATCAAAGCGCTCATAGCCTCTTTGAATATAACCGATCTGGGTTACGGTGGTATAGCCTTCCGCGGCAAGTCCCGCGATTACCAGGGCTGCTCCGGCCCGCAGATCCGGTGCCGCCACCACGGCGCCTGTATATCTCTCCACGCCCGTAATAATGGCCGTGTTGCCGTCGGTCACTTTAAAATTCGCACCCATGCGCCGAAGCTCCTCCACATAGCGGAATCGGTTCTCAAAGATGCTCTCGGTAATAATACTTGTGCCCTTGGACAGGCCCAGAGTTATGGCCATCTGGGGCTGCATATCCGTAGGAAATCCCGGATAGGGAAGGGTCTTGATCTGGGTGTGCTTGAGCCTTCTGGTGGCCACGACCCGGACAGCGTCGTCCGATTCCTCCACCTCTGCCCCGATCTCAGTGAGCTTGGCAGAAATGGCCTCAAGATGCTTGGGAATGACATTCTTCACAAGAATATCTCCATGAGTAGCCGCCGCAGCCATCATAAAGGTTCCCGCCTCGATCTGGTCCGGAATAATCGAATACTCCGTGTTGTGGAAACGGGTAACCCCTTTGATCCGGATAACATCTGTACCGGCGCCCTTGATATTGGCCCCCATGCTGTTCAAAAAGTTGGCCACGTCAACGATATGGGGCTCCTTGGCGGCATTCTCAATGATGGTATTCCCGTCCGCCATGGAAGCCGCCATCATGATGTTGATGGTGGCACCTACGGAGACTACATCCAGATATATGTGGTTTCCCCTCAGGTGGTCTGCCTGGGCAATGATCATTCCATGTTCGATCTTAACATTGGCTCCCAGAGCCCGAAATCCCTTCAGATGCTGGTCTATGGGTCTGCTTCCGATATCACAGCCTCCGGGGAGGACCACCTGGGCCTTCTTATACTTTCCAAGCAAAGCTCCTATCAGGTAATAGGAAGCTCTTATCTTTCTTATATACTCATTATCGACCACCAGGCCGCCGCCGGAGTCAATACTCTTTCCGCTGATCAGTACTTCATGGAGTCCTTTCCTTACGACCCGCGCTCCGATTCCCTCCATGGCATGAAGGAGAACGTTAATATCTCTGACATCGGGCATATTATCAATAAGACACTCTCCATCCGTCATGATGGCAGATGCCAGAATACCCAAAGCCGCATTCTTCGCGCCGCCAATAACTACCTCGCCAACCAGAGGACTGCCGCCCTTCATAATATACTGTTCCATATTGCACCTCTATATCAAACAAGAGTATGACCGCCCGCGACGATCATACAAGACAAATTATCCCACTAAAACAGGTCTCTCACCTCAAAATATTCAAACCAGACAATCATGAAGTTCATAGTACGGACTTCAGGACAGGCCATATATCCCCCGATATTCTTTCACATATATGCAGCTGAAAAGCCCCGCGCGGGACCTCAGGCAAATATCCTCCGGAATCACATCAGAATGATTTACCGCAGGATAAAGGATATAAAAACCGTGGAGAAACCTCTCAATATCTAAATATTATATGCTCTTTTTTCGCAGGTGTTCAGCATGACTGAACAGTCATTTCATTATAACAAGAAACTTTCCGTTTGTAAAATAAAAAAATCAAAAAATGTATGAATTCTTTCTTCCTTCAGGTTTTCTTTTTTCTTTTCTTCTTTTTTCTTACTGAATATCCAAATGTTCCTATTGCATTTCCAAGGTTAAAATAAGTCCCATGAGAGTAGACAATGGGATCAGAGCCTTCCAGATGGAAGGTCCCCTTTTCATCCATGTAGCGCTCATCAACGGTAACGTGAACCACCTCAGCCAGGAACATATGATGGGATCCCAGCGGAAGAACTTCCTTAACTCTGCATTCAATATTGACGGGGCTTTCACAGATGAGGGCAGCCCGAACCTTCGAGGCTTCCATCTTCGTAAGACCCGTCCGGGCAAATTTATCCACATCTCTTCCGGACCGGACACCGCAATAATCAACAGCCTTTGCCATCGGGCCGGTGGTCAGGTTTATCACGAACTCACCTGTTTCCTTCAGGGCCTGATAGGAATATCTTTCAGGCCGGACAGAAATATAGAGCATGGGTGGATTGGTACATACCGTCCCCGTCCATGCCACGGTAATGATATTGTCCTCTCCGCCTGGCGTTCTGACTGTCACCAGGACTGCCGGCAGGGGATACAGCATATTCCCCGGTTTAAAATCAATCTTACCCATGCTCACCTTTTACTCCTCTATAAACCAATGATTATGTCTGACTAATGCGGCCGGTTGCTCCATCAGGATCAGATTGCCGCCTTTATGGCTCTTCTAAGCTCCTCAAGCTCCTTCTCATCGGACGCATGGGGCACCCAGCCCACTTTCACTTCATCATCCTTATACCTGGGAATCAGGTGCAGGTGAAAATGCATGACTGTCTGGCCGGCTATCTCCCCGTTGTTCTGCACGATGTTCATTCCTTCGCATCCCAGTGCGTCCTTAAGGGCCCTGGCAATGCATGTGGCCAGGGAGAAGATCTTTCCGGCAGTCTCCCCGTCCAGATCATAAATATTATCAAAATGCTCCCTGGGAATGATGAGACAATGTCCCTTTGTGGCGGGGTTGATGTCCATCATAACCCGGAAATGACTATCTTCGTAAATCGTAGCTGATGGGATCTCCCCTTTGGCGATTTTGCAGAAAATACAATTATCCTTGCTCATCTTTTTGCACCTCTTTCTGTAATGTATTCAAATATCAGGGTTGCCCCGGGGGGCAATGATATCTTTATGGAATAGGGACGGAAATCACATCGTTTCCTTTCGGCTATGATATCCTGGTCCCGGTAGAGACCTTTTCCCCCGAATTCCCTGTCATCGCTGCTGAAGATCAGCCGGTAACGTCCCGGCGCCGAAACACCCAGCCGCCAGTTTTCCTTTTCCTTATCACTGAAATTGGCTGCGAAAACCAGTGCAGCGCCATCTCCGGCCGGTTTCCTGATAAAGCTCACCACGGAGCTTGCGGCGTCAACACAGTTGATCCATTCAAAGGACATATTCTCCTCGTTCATATCATACAGGGCCGGATATTTACTGTAAATATCCAAAAGTCTCCTGATGTATATTCCCGTCTCCCTGGTGTTATCCCTGATGGACCAGGCTTTTTTCCCCGGCACACCCAAAAGATAGGCAGCCGTCATCCTGACTAATGCCATCTTCTTTTCAGCCTGCTCTTCAGGCGTCATACCGTTATCTATGTCTCCATGATAGAGGTCTTCTGTTTTCACAGGATTGATCAGGAGCAGGGAAGACTCCATCTGCCGGTCCTGAATGGGAGATGTGATCCTGAAATGATCCTTCCACCTCTTCTTTGCATCCCGGTTATAATACTTATTTATGTTCTTCCTGACCTTATAGTCCCAGTAGAGATCAAATCCATGCTGAAGTGAGAACATTCCTCCCTTAACAGAGCCGGGTCCGGGACGCTCATCCGCGATCAGCATAACACTCCTGTCCTCATTGCGGACCGTCACAACAGCCTGCTTAAGAAACTCCGTATTGGCATAAGAAAGCTTCCCTGTTTCCTCCATAATATATGAATCTAAATTATTAGATGTATTGATATCAGGGCAGATCATGTCTGTGATACCCTCAAAGACAAAGCCGTCTATATGGTATCTCTGTATCCAGAATACCAGAGATGACAGGATCAGGCTCCTGACCTCCGGTTTCTCAAAGCAGAACCGCCACATACCTCTTTCAGAATCGAAACCGATCCTTCTGTCAGAATATCCGTATAGAACCGTCCCGTCAAAATACCCAAGATTATTCCCATCCGCCCCGTGAAATCCCAGGGAGATCTCCATGAGCACTCCAATACCGTGGCGGTGGGCATTATCGATGACCGAACGGAAGCTGTCCGCCCCTCCACCGCAGAAGGGCGGCTGGAAGTTGAACCTGTGGTCGCTGTAATCACTTACTCCCGAAAATCTCCGGTCAATGTGCCTGCCAAACAGAAGGTGAGTGAAGTTCCCGTCATAGATCGTATCGTCGGACAGCTGCTCACCGTCCCCCACGCTGCATACTGCCATAGGAAGATCAATGATCTTTTTGCTGCTTCTGTTCTCCATCCAGGTCTGGTCGGTCCAGCGGAAAGCATTTATATCTATTGTTTTAGATGCGTCTCCCTTCCCATCCTCCTCCATACGGCCGAAGGGGTCTGATCTCAGGGAGATGTCCCCCTGCATTGTCTTGACCTCAAACTTGTAATTGTAGTCAGAAGTAAGACCCGGAAGAAAGAGCTCATATATTCCGGACTTGTCAAGACGGTTCATGGGATATATCAGACCGTTCCAGTAGTTAAAATCCCCCACCAGGCTGACCCGCCTGGCAGAAGGGGCCCAAACCGCAAAATACATGCCGGGGATACCGTTGATGGTCATCTGGTGACATCCTATCTTTTGATAAGCATTTACCCATTCACCCTCCGTAAAGCTCTTCTCCTCATCTGCCGTGATCTGACAGGGGAAGCTGTAGGGGTCTTCTGTAATAAAGCTATTGCCATCGAGGAAAGACATCCGCAAAAGGTAATGAAAGGGTTCCTTATCCTGAAGATACACGGCGTAAAGAGGCTGTCTTTCTATCTGGTCCATGGGAAAGCATTCTCCGCTGTCCAGAACTATCTCCATATTGACAGCCTCCGGATGATAGGCCGTGATCACCTGTCCGGTCTTTACATAATGGCGGCCCAGTATCTGTTTTGGCACACTGTTATTCCCATATACCAGATCCATCACCTGGTCCTGTTTTATGATCTCGCTTATCTCAAACCGCATAAAACAAAGCCTCCTAATAGATATATAACAAAAGCCAGGAAAACAGATTGATCCCGGCTTTTGTAAATAATGATTTATACTCTCGTCTGTTATAATATCTCATCTGATATGGTTTATGATCCTGACTGTTCTACCGGCCAGAATCACCTGTGTCCTGCTGTGTCAGGCAAGATATAAGGTTTTAAGCCGGACAATATTATCTACGTGGAGCTCCAGGGCTTTCTGGAGATAATTGTCCACACTGACATAGTCCCTCTCAATGGCATCAAAGAAGGTTTCAATGTAACAAGGCTTAACATCGAAAAATCTTCTGGCCAGGCTGCGGTACTTCTCGCTCTCTTCGCTGCAGCCCGGGAACAGCTTATTAAGAAGATACTCCACGGCATCCTCGGATGATTCGGCAGATTCCATGTAATTATCTATGATGGCTGCCTTATCGACTCCCAGGGCATAAAGGAGAAGGGCAGCACACATTCCGGCCCTGTCCTTGCCGGCAGCGCAGTGCCAGAGGATGGCCCCGTCCCTGTTGTTGGCCAGGAGGGAGAAGAACTGCTTAACCTGCTTCTGAATGATCTGATTATTAATGAACTTCTGATACAGACGCTTCATGTAGCGCTCGGGATTAAGATCCTCTGTCCTGATCATATCCCGGATCTGGTCCATGGCATCATCGGTCTTCTCATCCGCCCTGTGGTTTAAAATGAAGAGAGACTTAAGTCTGTTCTCCAGAACATCCCTCTCGTCGGGCTTGAAGACACCAAGGCCGTGAATGTCCTCCATAAACAATGGGTTCCAGATCTCGGAAATACCCTTGATGCGGGGATTGGGCATCATCATACGTTCCTTCCTGGTACGAAGGTCAACGATCATCTTTACATTGTAATCATCCTTCAATATACAGAGGTCCTCCTCTGTAGCCCGGTATAACATACCGCTCTTGATAAGCTTTTTATTCCGGATCGTGTGTCCGTCCCGGGTCCTGATCCCTCCCAGGTCCCTGGTATTGGGCATTCCGGTCAATGGTAATCTGCTGCTCATATACTCCCATCTCCTGTGATTGTTGTAATAATTATCTGTTAATAATTATAAATTTTCTGACAGAGATTGTCAATCAAAAAGTGAAAGCAAGGCCGGGTGCGCTTTTTCAGCAGTGCGATGGCCATAAATGTAAGCCGGGGACAGCGGATCCTGCTGAAAATACGCATAAAAACGCGTCGCAGTTACGATCTGCCCATTCAAACCTGAATGGGCAAAAGCGTTACTGAGACGCCTTTCAAAAGAATCCTAATGATTATGCAATTATTTGGCTACAGGCTTTCTGAGTACGCCCAGAAGAACCGCTCCGACCACGGAGCCCACAAGAAGAGCTACAAGATACATGAACGGATTACCGATGGTAGGAATAACGAATACTCCGCCGTGGGGTGCTCTGAGGGTACATTTGAATGCCATGGAAAGTGCTCCGGCCACTGCGGAACCGACAACACAGGATGGGATAACGTGTCCCGGATCTCCTGCCGCATAAGGAATGGCAGCCTCAGAAATGAAGCATAATCCCATGATGGCATTTACAGGAGCATTTGCCCGGTCATTATCTGTAAACTTGGTTTTAAATGCCCAGGATGAAATAGCGATGGCAATCGGAGGAACCATTCCGCCGACCATAACAGCAGCCATGATCATGAAGCCCTGGGGACTTGCCTCTGTGGCAGTTGCAAGAGCTGCTGTTCCGAATACATAGGATGCCTTGTTGAAGGGGCCACCCATATCGATGGACATCATACCGCCTACCACTGCTCCGAGTACCACAGCGTTGGCACCGCCGAGGGAGCCGAGGGCGTTGGCAAGGAGGGTGTTCAGCCATGCGAAGAAGGGGTTAACGGCAAACATTACAACCATGATAAGGGCAAGACCGCCTACCGGATAGATCAGCATGGGCCTTAAACCATCCATGGCAGCTGGCATCTTCTCAGTGATCTTCTTAAGGAAGAGCACCATATAACCTGCAGCAAAACCTGCAAACAGGGCACCGATGAAACCACCGGAAACCACGTTGGGCTCTACTCCGTTAAAGGGAGCGATGATACTGCTGAAGGAAGTACCGGAAGCAGCGATGGCTCCGCCGACGAAACCGGGCATCAGACCGGGACGGTCAGCAATACTCATGGCAATGTATCCGGCAAGGATGGGAAGCATAAAGCCGAAGGCAACACCGCCGGCAGTCTTAAGCACTGCAGCAAGGGGTGTGTTCATACCGAAGTTTGATGGATCAATACTATAATCATCAAACAGGAAAGCCAGGGCGATAAGGATACCTCCACCGATTACGAAGGGAAGCATGTGGGATACACCGTTCATCAGGTGCTTGTAGAGCTGATGTCCGAAGGACTCATCTCCGCCCTCGTCCGCGGCAACTTCACCGGTATGATGGTAGATCGGGGCTTCACCATTGACAACCTTTTCGATCAGTTCCTGTGATTTATGGATACCGTCCTGAACCTTGGTCTTGATCAGGGGCTTTCCGTCAAAACGGGCCATCTCGACATTCTTGTCGGCTGCGATGATGATACCTTCGCAGTTGGCGATTTCTTCCGCTGTAAGCACATTCTTGGCACCGCCGGATCCATTGGTTTCAACCTTTACGGGAATCCCCAGTTCCTTACCCTTTTCTTCAAGCGCCTCGGCAGCCATGTAGGTATGGGCTATACCTGTGGGACAGGCAGTAACTGCCAGGATGCGGTAGCCTGATCCGGAAGCTGCCGGAGCAGGAGCTGCCTCTTGTGCGGCGTCTTCTTTTCCGAACTTCTCTGTCTCTTTCTCGTCGATGGCTTTCAGATACTCATCCACATTTTTAGCGGCAAAAAGCTTTTCCCTGAAGCTTCCGTCCATCAGGATGGAGGACAATCTGGCAAGTGCTTCCAGATGAAGGTCTGCCCCTGTAGCCGGAGCGGCGATCATGAAAAACAGGTTAGACGGCTGGCCGTCCAGGGCGTTACAGTCAATTCCCGCGGGAACTGTAATGGAGGCAATTCCGGGTGTTTTAACTGCTGCATTCTTGGAGTGAGGAATACAGATTCCCTCTGCGATGGCAGTGGCACCTTCTGATTCCCTTTGAAGAATACCCTTCTTAAATTCAGCTCTGTCGGAAATATTTCCAACCTTCTCATGCAGGTCGATCAGAGTGTCCAGCATCTCTTCCTTGCTGCTGACACCGGCATTTAAGATGACCGCATCTTTTTTCAGTAAATCAACTATTCTCATTTCTTTTCCTCTCTAAATCTGTTCCAGCATTGCATTGTACATTTCCAAAGATGCCAGTCCCTCGGAAAACGCCGTGGCGCTTCCGGCTGCTGTTCCGCTTCTTAAGGCTTCTTCATAGCTTCCGCTCTTCAGGTAGCCGGCCACAAATCCGGCAACCATGGAGTCGCCTGCTCCTACGGAATTAACTACCTTGCCCTTCGGTGTTCCGATCTGGATGGCATCTCCACCCTCCGGAATCAGGATAGCTCCATCTCCCGCCATGGAGATCAGGACATTCCCGGCACCCTTCTTCTGAAGCTCTTTTGCATAATACTCGATCTCTTCTCTGGTCTTGCATACGGTACCGAACATCTCGCCCAGCTCGTGGTTATTGGGTTTGATCAGGAAGGGATGATATTTCAGCACATTCAACAGCAGATCCTTTGTTGCATCCACCACGATCTTTATCCCCTTGCCTTCCAGTCTGGCCATGATCTTCTCATAGATATCATCCGGAAGGGTATTGGGAATACTTCCTGCCAGAACCAGGATATCCTCGGATGTCAGAGTATCCAGTTTAGCAAACAGCTCGTCAATAGCCTCTTTTGTAATCACCGGTCCCTGGCCGTTGATCTCAGTTTCATCACCATGTTTCAGCTTGACATTGATCCGGGAATTCCCTTCCGGCAGATGTACAAACTCTGCTTTGATCCCCATGGCAGCCAGGCCTTCTTCAATGGCTTTTCCGGTAAATCCTGCAAGGAAACCGAGGGCGGTGGTCTCAAAACCAAGCGTATTCAAAACATTCGATACGTTGATACCTTTGCCGCCGTAGTAAATGGATTCCCGGGTGGCGCGGTTAATATCGCCTGCCTTGAACTCGTCCAGAAACACCACATAATCCAGGGCCGGATTAAAGGTCACTGTGTAGATCATTGCGCAATCCTCCTTTTTTAGTATTATAAAATTTGTATTTATAAGTATACCTTATCTTTTCAAAAATGACAATAAATTTTAAGAAAATGTCAAAAAATATATAGCATGGTCGGCGGCCGGAAAAATTGAAAAACCCCAAATGTTGACACTTTTCAATAATGCTATTATACTCAGTCTAAGATATGGAGTTGTGAAAGGAGGTTATCATATGAAGTGTCCTAATTGCAATACAAACTATGATCACGATCCGGACAGGCTCTATTGTCCGGAGTGCGGTCATCCTCTGGGCAATGCGGATTATAAATCTTTGCCCGGCAGGCGTCATAAAGAAAAAAAGCCGGCCCATATTATCATCATTGCCCTTTCCATATGCTTTGTACTTATTATGGCTGCCTTTGCAGGATATTATGCTTATATACAGGTTATAAAGACTCAATGCCGGCAGGCGACGGATCAGATATTTGAAATGGCCCGGAAACTGGATTTCTCCGAGGTGGACCCGGAATATCTTCCGGAAGAGATCCGGGAAAATCCGAATATTCGGGATTATATTAAAAGCAGACTTCAGGAAATCCCCGGATACGAGCAGGTCGAAGAGATCAGCTCCGAATTTCTCGGCGATATCCTGGATGTGGATAAGCTCTGCGATGACATAACAGAATCAGCTTCCTATGAGATCATTGATGTGGAGGCTGATTACCATACCTGCAAAGTTACTGTCCGCACTGAAAATACAGACTTTGCCCAGGTGGCGGATTCTATCTATCAGAACCTGTACAGCCAACTGACAGACGATAAAAGCATATGGGAATCCATCGGCTCTTTCTTTTCCTCCCTGATCGGCGGAGAGGATGACGATGAGAATTCGGGACTCTCCGAGCAGATTGAGGAAATCTACAAAGAAGCAAAGGCGGACGCTGACAAAGTGACTGCCACAGGCAGCATCACATTCGCTTTTAAAGGTGGTTCCTGGACAATAACGGATATGGATGAAGAATTGTTCCTGGCCTTTTACGGCATCAGCAATCTGGTGGACCAGTGATCAGCGGATCCCGGCGCAGCGAGCCGCGCGTGTGTTATCGTGTCGATTGTTAAAAATGCGCACAAAACAAGCGTCACAGTAACCTTCCTGCCTGTTTATAAAAGAATGGGCGGATCGTAACTGTGACGCTTTGTTTTATTTCTCATTATTTAAATATTTCTCAATTTCTTCTATTGCCTCGTCCTCGTCACTTCCTTCGGCAACGATGGTAAGGCTGGCTCCTTTGGGAAGTCCCAGGGACATCATACCCATAAGACTTTTCGCATTCACCCTTTTATTCTCAGACTGAACATACACTCTGCTGTCATATTGGCTGGCTGTCTGTATGAACAATGCGATGGTACTGGGGTCAAGCCCTGCAGGAATTCTTATCTCCATTGACTTCGATATCATAATAACCTCCGTTTATTATAAATATTTAAATAATATCAATCTCAGATGCGTCCATGGTCCTTTAGTTGCTGGGCCATCTGGGAAAGCTTTCTAAGCCGATGGTTCACACCCGACTTTCCGACCGGCGGACTCAACATCTGGCCTAGCTCCTTTAAAGAAGCCTCCGGCTCCTCAAGTCTGGCTCCCGCCACGTCCCTGAGGTTATCCGGCAATTTATCAAGTCCGATGGTCTTTTTAATATATTCAATATCTTCTATCTGTTTCCGGGCTGCGGAAACTGTCTTGCTGATATTGGCAGTTTCACAGTTTACGCGTCTGTTTACAGAGTTCCGGACGTCCTTTACGATCCGGACATTCTCAAACTTCATCATGGAAACATGGGCACCGATGATATTCAGCGCGTCTGAGATCATCGTGCCTTCTTTCAAATATACCACATAATATTTCTTACGCAGGACGCATTTTGCTTCGAGTCCGAAATACTGGAGCAACCCGCAGATCTGCTGTGCTGTCTCATCGTCAGCGCATGTGATCTCAAAATGATAATTCTTCTCCGGATCTGTCACGGAACCGGAGGCGAGAAAGGCACCCCGAAGGAAGGCTCTTCTGCAGCATGTCCTCTGTAACAGAGGATGATAGATCCTGCTGTTGTATTCGTCTATCTGACCAAGATTATTGATCAGTCCCACTGCTCTTAATACTGTCAGTACATCTGAAGACCGGTTTAAAGAAATACAGAAGGATCTGGATTTCTTCAGGTAATTATGTTTCCCGGAGGATACTCCGGGCTGGATATCAAAGGCTGTCTTTATCAGAGTATAAAACCTTCTTGCCACAGCCGCGTTCTCTGTCCGCAGGTCCAGACTGTATTCTCCCCGGGCAAACCGGGTAATGTCGCTGCAAAGACATATGATGGCGGCCAGCTCAGCCTTCAGGCAATGCTCCTCCTGACATGAAAGGTGGGACAATTCTTCTTTTACCTCAGAAGAAAAAGACATAAAAAAACTCCTAAAAACCTATAAACCGTACTTCCGGCTCCAACATCACTCCAAACTTCTTATTGACCTTTTTCTGAACCTGCTGAATCAGGAAATAAATCTCCGCCGCATCGGCATGACCCCGGTTGATGACAAAACCGCTGTGCTTTTCCGAGACCTGGGCATCTCCCACCGTATATCCCTTTAACCCGGCATCCTGCACCAGCTTTCCCGCAAAATATCCTTCCGGGCGCTTAAAGGTGCTGCCGGCGCTGGGATACTCCAGAGGCTGCTTCTGCCTTCTTAAGAGAGCGAGTTCATTCATCCTGGCCCTGATCTTTTCCGGGTCTCCCCTGTCAAGAAGCATCCTGGCTCCCAGGACGATATAATCCTTATGGGGGATACAGCTGTGCCTGTATGACAGATCCAGGTCGCATGCCGCTATGGTAAGAAACCTTCCGTCCGCCGTCAGCACATCCACCTCGGTAAGAATATCCTTCATCTCTCCTCCGTATGCCCCGGCGTTCATGACTACGGCTCCCCCCAGAGATCCGGGAATCCCGGCCGCGAACTCCATACCTGTAAGTCCCTTCTCCAATGCCGCTTTGGCGATCCTGGCAAGAGAAGCTCCTGCTTCAGCTTCAACTACTGTGTCTGTGACAACAATTTGTGACATTCCCTTTCCGATATGGAGGATCATTCCCCTGTATCCGTCGTCGGAAACAAGCAGATTGCTTCCGTTGCCTGCCACAAAAAATGGAACATGATCTCCCCGGGCGGTCTCAACAGCATATTGTAACTCTTCTCTGCCGGCCGGCTCAACGAATAGATCCGCCGGACCGCCAACCTGGAAGGTGGTATGCCTGCCCATAGGCTCAAGTTCCAAAACAACTCCCTCTGTGATATGTTCTTTCAATTTCCGGATAAAATCCTGTTTCATGTTAACTCCTGCTGATACAACGATTAAAAAAACCTATCGATTTCAAGTCTGTTGCAATATATTTCATATAATACCCTACTTTTGTAAGAAGCACAATATTGAAAAAAAACAAAAAAAAAGGAAGCTTTGTGCTTCCTTTTAGGGAAATCGTCAAAATTAAATTTTGTTCATTCCAGGACGGCTTTCGCGCAGCCGTAGATGCCCGCATCGTTCCCCAGAGATGCCAGTACGAACCTGGTATTTTTCTGGGCTCCGAAGGAAAATTCATCAAAATGTTTTGACACATTTTCAGTAATGATCTCACCGGCTTTGGAGACTCCTCCTCCGATTACAAACACCTCAGGATCCACAACAGCCGAGATATGGGATAAGGCTTTGGCCAGGCGTTTACAGAAGACATCCACCTGGGTTTTGGAAAATGTATCTCCCGCCTTGGCAGCGTCGAATATATACTTGGAGGTAAGAGGCCTGCATCCTTTCAGAGTGGTCCATGAATCACATCTTTCCAGGGCTTTTTTGGTTTCATTTACTATGCCTGTGGCAGAGCAGTACTGTTCAAGACATCCCGATTTTCCACAGTTGCATTTTACCGTTTCATGGGAGTTCACCACCATATGGCCGATCTCGCCGCCATAACCGTGGGCGCCTGAAACCATTTTCCCGTTAATGATGATTCCGCCTCCGACTCCTGTGCCGAGGGTGACCATGACCACGTCTTTATAACCGCCGGCGCTGCCCTTCCAGGCTTCACCGAGGGCCGCCATATTCGCGTCATTTCCAACGGCTGCCGGAATCCCCAGGATCTCTTCCATCTCCTTCCTGACCTGCTTCCTGCCCCAGCCGAGGTTCACACAGGTATCCACCGAGCCGTCCTGCAGCACGGGACCGGGCACTCCGATCCCTATCCCGGCAAAATCCTCCACGGCCAGTTTCATGGACTGCATCTTCTCCCGGCAGGAATCTGAGATATCCTTCAGGATATTGCCGCCGGGAGCTGTGTCCGTGGGAATCTCCCATTTATCCAGAAGCTCTCCCTCAGAAGTGAAAAAACCAAGCTTTACTGTTGTTCCTCCCACATCTGCTCCTATTACATATTTCTTCATGACTAAACTTCCTCCTTCTGCTGCAGGTTGCCGGTTACCCTGTTATATAATTCCTGGGCTGCATTATATCCCATCTTTTTGGCACGATAATTGATGGCTGCTGATTCCGCGATGACCGCCAGGTTCCGGCCCGGCCGGATCGGAATGGAGAAGCAGACCACTTTAGTTCCAAGAAATTCGATATATTCTTCGTCCAGACCCAGCCTGTCGTAATTTCCTTCCCGGTTCCAGTCCTCCAGCCTGATCACCATGTCTATGGTCTGGTTGATCATAACACTCTCAACACCAAAGAGACTTTTTACGTCGACGATCCCGATTCCGCGCAGTTCAATAAAATGCCTGGTAATATCCGGCGATGTACCGATCAGGGTGTCGTGGCTCACCTTCCGGATCTCCACCACATCATCCGACACAAGCCGGTGCCCCCTTCGAATAAGCTCCAGGGCCGCCTCGCTTTTCCCTATTCCGCTCTCGCCCATAATCAGGACGCCCTCACCATAGATATCTACCAGAACGCCATGGATCGAGATGCGGGGCGCCAGCTCCTCGCTGAGCCAGCGTACAGATTCAGCGATAAAATCAGATGTCCTGATACTGGTGGAAAAAATGGGAATGCCATATTCTTCCGCCAGATCCAGAATCAGCTCCGACGGCTCAAGTCCCCAGCAATATACAATACAGGGAATCTTCCTGTCAAAAATATTCTCCAGGATGGGCTTCATGCGCTTCTTATCTATCTGCTGGCAGTAGGCATACTCCACCTTCCCGATGACCTGGATACGGTCTGCGTCAAAATGCTCAAAAAATCCCGTAAGCTGCAAGGCCAGTCTGTTTACCCCGGACTTGTTGATATTTATATCATCAATGTCCAGGTCCGGCAGAAGGCTCCTGAGCTCCATCTTATTTATAAACTTGGTTAGTTTCACTTTATACATAAGTGCCGCTCCTTTATGCTGTTAATCCCCCAATAATGACAGCTATATTCTATCATACTTTTCAGGAAACAAAAACTACTTTTCGTCATCCCTGTGAAAAAAGGCATAGATTTCTTTCGCGACACCTTCTGTTATACCGGGAACTGAAACCAGCTCCTCCACATCTGCATCCCGTATCATCCCGATATCCTTAAAATGCTTCATCAGAGCTTTGCGGCGGGCGGGGCCGACTCCTTTAATATCATCGAGAACCGAATGGACCTGGCCTTTGGTTCTCAGACTCTTATGGTACTCAATGGCAAAACGGTGGGCTTCATCCTGAAGCCTGGTGATCATCCGGAAGGCTTCTGAGTTTCTGGGGAAGTGAATTATTTCATTATTATAATACAGCCCCCTCGTTCTGTGGAAATCATCTTTGACCATACCGCAGACCGGAACAGACAGTCCCAGGTCACCAAGAACCTTAAGGGCCACGTTCACCTGCCCCTTTCCTCCATCCATCATAAGGATATCAGGAAATCTTGTAAAACTGCCCAGGGAAGGATCCTCCCCTTTTTGCTTTCTCTCCTCCCGCTCTTTTAAACCATGAGTAAACCGCCTTGTAAGTGCCTCTTCCATGCAGCGGTAATCATCAGGGCCGGCCACGGTCCGGATCTTAAACTTCCTGTAATCGCTTCTTTTGGCCTTTCCCTTCTCGAACACTACCATGGACGCAACATTCTGGTATCCATTTGTATTGGAGATATCGAAGGCTTCCATCCGGGTAAGGTCTCTGATCCCCAGAAGCTGCTCCAGTTCACGGACCGCACCTGTCGTCCGCTGTTCCTCCCTCTTTATCTTCTCGGTGTCCTTGATCAGAACATTACTGGCATTCTGGTAGGCCAGCTGCATCATCCGGTATTTGCTTCCCTTTTTGGGAACCAGGAAGGAAACCCTCCCGCCCCGCTTGTCAGAAAGCCATTTTTCCAGGATCTCCCTGTCTGGGACCTCCTCCTGGGTCAGGACCTCCTTTGGGATAAATGGATTGCTGACGTAGAACTGTTTGATGAAATCCATTATGATCTCACCCTTCTCGCTGTCACCGATTCCTGTCATGTGGAAATGGTCCCTGCCCAGCATTTTTCCGTTCCGGACAAAAAAGACTGAGATGATTGCCTCATCATTTTCTTTGGCAATGGCTATGATATCTCTGTCGTCACCGTCTCCCTGATTTATCTTCTGCTTCTCTTCTATCCTTCTTACGCTTTCCATCAGGTCCCGGTAGAGGGCAGCTTCCTCAAACTCCATCTCCGCTGCCGCTGCCATCATCCTGGATTCCAGCTCCTCAAGGATCTTTTTGTTATTTCCATTCAGGAAATCAATGGCATCATCGATATGTTTCCTGTAATCCTCCCTGCTGATCCAGCCCTGGCAGGGGGCATCGCACTGGTGGATCTGATGATAAAGGCAGGGCCTTTCCTTGCCCATATCTCTGGGAAGAATACGGTTGCAGTTGCGGATCCTGTAAATCTTATGCATCAGCTCAAGAGTTTCTTTTACAGCACCCGCACTGGTATAGGGCCCGAAATATCTGGATTTGTCCCGTTTATCATTGCGGCAGAAAAGGACCCTGGGATAATCCTCCTGCATGGTCACGCGGATATAAGGATAACTCTTGTCATCCTTGAGCATTGTATTATAATGGGGCCGGTGCTCTTTAATCAGGTTGCACTCCAGAACAAGGGCCTCCATTTCCGAGTCGGTGATAATATATTCAAAATATGCGATATGAGAAACCATATGCTCTATCTTGACACTTCGCTTATATCCCTTTTGAAAATAAGACCTCACCCTGTTCTTGAGTACCCGGGCCTTTCCCACATAAATGATCTCATCCCGCTCATTATGCATGAGGTACACCCCCGGCTTTGCCGGCAGCTTCTTCAGTTCTTCCTGAAAATCGAACATTAACTATCCCCCGAGGAGACAGGGGACGGTTCTCTGTCTCCTCCTGGGAGTTCCGCCTCCAGAGGAGACAGAGAACCGTCCCCTGTCTCCTCCTCCTGAGGCTTCTGATACTTATTGTATATTTCCATAAATTCTTTCCCGGTTATCGTTTCCCGTTCAATCAGAAAGTCTGCGATCTCGTCCATGGCCCCGCGGTTGTCCCGGATAATGGATACTGCTTTGTCATAGGCATCCTTAAGGATGTTCTTTACCTCATTATCGATCATGGCGCCGGTGGCGTCGGAGCAGTTAAGCACCGGTCTGCCGTCCAGGTAGCGGCTCTCAATGGACTCCAGTCCCATAAGCCCGAAGGTGTCGGACATGCCATACTGGGTGACCATGGCCCTTGCCAGCTTGGTCGCTCTTTCTATATCATTGGAAGCACCGGTGGTAACCGAATTGAAGACCACTTCCTCGGCAGCCCTTCCTCCGAAAAATGTTATCAGGTCATTCTTGATCTGATCCTTGCTCATCAGGTACCGCTCTTCTTCGGGAACCTGCATGGTATATCCCAGAGCACCCATGGTCCTGGGCACAATGGTGATCTTTTGAACAGGATCCGTATGCTTCTGGACAGCAGTACAGATGGCGTGACCCACTTCATGATAGGCCACGATCCTTTTCTCCTCGTCTCCCAGGATCCGGTCCTTCTTCTCTTTACCGGCAATAACTACCTCCACTGCCTCCAGCAGGTCCTTCTGGGTCACCACCTTACGGCCGGCCTTAACGGCGCCCAGGGCAGCTTCATTGATCATATTGGCAAGATCCGATCCGACGGCTCCTGATGTTGCCAGAGCGATCTCTTCGAAATCCACCGAGTCATCCATAAGAACATTCTTTGCATGAACCTTGAGGGTCTCTATCCGGCCTTTCAGGTCAGGACGCTCCACGATAACACGGCGGTCAAAACGTCCGGGCCTGAGCAATGCTTTATCCAGAACATCCGGCCGGTTGGTTGCCGCCAGAATGATAAGACCCTTTGAGGAATCGAAACCATCCATCTCCGCCAGCAGGGCATTGAGGGTCTGTTCTCTTTCATCATTACCGCCGCCATAACGGCTGTCACGGCTTTTTCCGATGGCATCCACTTCATCAATAAAAATGATACATGGCGCCATGGACTGGGCCTGCTTGAACAGGTCACGAACTCTGGAAGCGCCGACACCCACAAACATTTCAACAAAATCGGATCCGCTCAGGGAAAAGAACGGTACATTTGCCTCTCCTGCTACGGCCTTGGCCAGCAGCGTTTTTCCCGTGCCGGGAGGCCCCACCAGGAGGGCTCCCTTGGGAAGCTTGGCGCCGATCTTTACATATTTGTCGGGGTTATGGAGGAAATCCACCATCTCGGTCAGAGTTTCCTTGGCCTCATCCTGACCCGCAACATCAGCAAATGTCACACCGGTTTTCTTCTCCACATAAACCTTGGCATTGCTTTTACCCACGCTGCCCAGCATGCCACCTCCTCTTCCGATATTGCGCATGATGAAATAACCCATGCCATAGATCAGCGCAAAGGGAAGGACATACCCGGCCAGGACGGATATCAGCATGGAGGAACCGCTGTTATCCTCCTTGCCGAACTCGACCCCGGCATCATTCAGGCGGTCCACCAGCTTGTAATCAGAGATCATCACCGTATAATAGACCGTCTTCATCAGAGGATTGCTCTGCTCCTTCGGCTCAATGAGAATCTTATTATCCGTCAGAGTAATTTTCTTCACCTGCTTCTTATCCAGCATGGTTAAAAACTCATCATACCCGATTTCTTTCTGCTCTCCATTCTTATAATGGTTCATCACCTGAGTAAAAAGAACAGTAAGTCCCAGACAGATTACCAGCATGATAATCGCTGACTGAATCCTTTTTCTTTTGTTCGGATCTTTATTCTGATTATTATTATCCATTCATTTCTCCATTGTCTATTAATGCTTCCATTGCATCTTTCATATAATCATTCTCTGTGAATTCTATCTTGCCTTCATCGCAGGCAGCCGCCAGCTTCGGGTCAACGGGAATTCTGGCCAGCACGGGCACCTGGTACTGGGCAGCAATCTCTTCTATATGGCTCTTGCCGAAAATCTCAATCTTTCTGCCGCAGTCAGGACATTCCACGTAACTCATATTCTCCACCAGACCGAGAATGGGGACCTGCATCATGCGGGCCATATTGGCCGCCTTCTCCACGATCATGCCCACCAGCTCCTGAGGAGAAGCTACTATAATAATACCGTCCAGGGGAAGGGACTGGAAAATGGTCAGCGGCACATCGCCGGTTCCGGGCGGCATATCCACAAACATATAATCAATATTCTTCCAGAGGGTCTCACCCCAGAACTGCTTTATAACGCCGCCAAGGACCGGGCCTCTCCAGATCACAGGGTCCGTTTCATTGGCCAGCATCAGGTTTACTGATACCATATCAATTCCCATGGTCGTGGTGGCCGGCAGGATTAACCCGTCAATATTACCCACCAGGTTTTCCTTTACTCCGAAGGCTTTGGGAATAGAAGGTCCTGTGATATCCCCATCCAGAATGGCTGTTTTATATCCTTCCCGCATGGAAGCGCAGGCCAGGAGAGATGTCACCAGGGACTTACCCACGCCGCCTTTACCAGAAACAACGCCAATCAACTTTTTTACAGAGCTGCCGGCACTTAATGCAACTCTGAAATCCTCCGGATTTGTTCTTCTTTCTGCACAATTTTCACTACATGTGCTGCAATCCTGTGTACATTCACTCATTTCTTAAATCCTCACTTTCAAATTTATAATTTTACAGTATATTTTGGACATTTAATTCCTTTACAACTCTATTATCTACTTCATCAGCTGCTCCTGGAGCTCTGTAATATTGCGGGTAATATCCCCCTTAAAAGCGGCAGAGCCGCAGACCAGGACATCTGCTCCGCAGTCGGCAATACGCCGGATATTGGATACATTTACACCACCGTCCACTTCAATCAGGGTGGAAAGTCCCTTTTCATCGATCATCTTCCGGAGACGCCGGATCTTTTCGTCAATATAGGGGATATACTTCTGTCCTCCATAACCCGGATTCACCGACATGAGCAGGACCATATCCAGATCATCCAGCACATATTCAAGAGTCTCCAGGGGGGTGGCAGGGTTCAGCACCACGCCGGCTTTCTTGCCACAGCTTTTGATCTGCTGCACTACACGGTCAAGATGGGTGCAGGCTTCCGTGTGAACGGTGATAATATCCGCACCCAGTTCAGCAATCTCATCCACATAGCGTCCGGGTTCCTCCACCATCATGTGAACATCAAAAATCGCATCCGTAATAGGACGAAGTGACCCGATCACCGGGTTCCCGAAGGAAATCTGCGGCACAAACATTCCATCCATCACATCAAGATGAATATAACGTACTCCGGCCCGTACAGCAGTCAGCACATCTTCTCCCAGCCTTGTAAAATCAGCCGATAAAATAGACGGGGCTATCATCTTCATTCTCATATTCTCCTTAATCTTTCTATAATTTCAGACACTTTCGCTTTAATATCATAACACAAAAGTGTAAGACTTCAAGTGGAAAATACAGTAAGTAACAAAATATTCACAGGTGCTGTTTACATAAAGGGAGAAAAAAGATATACTTAATTTGTATCGGCTGTTTACTAAATGTTGGTTTGTGGGGGTGTGTTTGTTTGACCGGATAGACGCAGAGAACGAGGGGGACTATGGCTGCAAGTTCCGTTCCTCCTCGGAAATTGGAGTTATTTGGCATTTTTTGTCCGTGATTTCCTGCGGTGCAAAGTCACTTTCAGACATAGTCCCCCTCGTTCTCTGCTGTTTATCGGCTGTCACAGGGAAACCCAGACCGATTTTTTCATTTTTGTAAGCATCTGGAAAAAGATAATGAATCATAGCAGATATAATTACTAATTATCCTTTTTTATCCGTAAGGTTTACTCATAATTCTGGCTTTGGGCAGATAAAATCAGCAAACTTATAAATATATCTGCCTGCATCCGGAATTTACGAACCACATGAACCATATTTACCCCTGTTTACCAAAATGGGAAAATCGGGATGGGTTTCCTTTACTTCCAGTAAACATCAGAAGAGACGGACCATACAAAACACAGCCCCACAACCTAACATTTACAATATAAGAAAGGAGTATTTAATATGCGATTTTTCGCCCCTACAAACGTATATATAGAAAAGGATTGTGTCAAATCACACAAACAGGAACTGACTTCCCTGGGAACAAAGGCTTTCATTATCACCGGCAGACATTCGGCGGCTGCCAACGGTTCTCTGGATGATGTCACTGCAGTTCTTGCTGAAGCGTCCGTACCCTATGTAATATTCAATGAAATAGAGGAGAATCCTTCCACAGAAACAGTTGCCAGAGCGGCAAAAACCGGAATAGATGAACAGGTTGATTTTGTTATCGGAATCGGAGGCGGGTCTCCTTTGGATGCGGGCAAAGCCATCGCCTTGCTGGTGGCCAACCCCGCTGAGACAGAAGAATGTCTCTATAAGAAAAAAGATCTCGCGGCTCCACTGCCTTTTGCGGCTGTACCCACCACCTGTGGTACAGGTTCCGAGGTTACTCCCAATGCCGTTCTTACCAGGCATGCCATCGGAGCTAAAGGAAGTATCAGCTACAACATCTATCCCAGACTGGCCCTGGTGGATGGCAAATATCTGGCATCCGCCAGCAGGAAGCTCCTGATCAATACTGCTGTGGATGCCCTGGCCCACCTGGTGGAAAGCCGCCTGCACCGCAAATCAAATATTTATAATCAGATGTTTTCGGAATATGGCATCAAGCTCTGGGCAGGTGTAATTCCTTACCTGCGGGGGGAGAAAGAAGCGGACGAGATAGCATATGAACATCTCATGCTGACATCCACTGTGGCCGGCATGGCCATCGCCCAGACCGGAACCTCCCTGCCACACGCACTGAGCTATCCGATCACTCTGACCTATGATGTTCCCCATGGACGGGCCTGCGGCCTGACTCTGGCAGCTTATATGGAAGAATATGCAAAGAATAAACCGGAAGACGTAAACAGGATCCTTTCCCTGCTTGGACTTCCCGGAACGGATGAATTCGGTGCCCTGCTTAAAGACCTGCTGGGTCCGCAGTCCATTGAAGCCGGAAAGCTTACAGACATTGCTGAAAAAATGGCTGCAAATGCAGGAAAGCTCGCAACTTATCCCTTTGAGATAGGACGGGATGGATTAATACGAATCCTTACAAAATCACTTGTAGTGGAATAGAATATATTACAACGCAATGCGGAGCCGTTCCAAATCACATTGGCACGGCTCCACTTTTCTACTTCTCGACTACTATTTAACTCAACCCAGGTATTTCTCCAGACAAACAAGCTTTACATCGGGAATCCCATTAAATATACAGGGAACAATACCGACTTCTTCATAGCCAAGCCTCTGATACATCTTTCTGGCTCTTATATTAGTAGCATTAGTATCCATACGCAATTCATGACAGCCCTGCCTGCCGGCATAGTCTTCATAAAAGAAAACAAATGCCTTCCCATATCCCCTTGCGCTCTGCCGGGGATCCACAACCAGGGTATGAAGTATCATGGCCTCGTCTTCCCCTGCCTCGTGTTTCCAGCCGGCATACCGGTATTCGGGAACCTGTATCCGGTTAATGATTGCGGCGGCGAGGATGCGGCCGTTCTCCTCCAACACAAAAAGGTCTCCCCTTTTCAGGGATTCTTCAGCTGTTCCTTTTGTCGGATAAACATCCCTGATCCATCCGATGGATACATTTCCCGACTCCTCCTCATCATGGATGTGCTCATATATTCTGATGATCTGGTCCAGATCATCTTTATCTGCTTTTCTGATATTCATAATTCCTTCCACTGGTATCATTCCTTCCACTGGTACCTGTCCAGATCCACCTTTCCGTTTTTTACTTCAATTCCCTCGGCCTCCAGTAATCCGGCCTGGACGCCTGCGCCTCCAAAAGCAAATGCTCCGGCAAGCTCTCCCTTTGCATTCACCACCCGATAACAGGGGATATGCTCGGGATCTGGATTTTTATGCAGGGCGTTTCCCACTGCCCGGGCCATTTTCCTGTCACCGGCCAGGGCTGCCACCTGTCCGTAGGTGGCGACGTGACCATATGGTATCTTTTTTACTGCTTCATAGATTCGTTTTGAAGGACTGTCGCTGATCAGGTCATAACTCTCGGCAATCATCATTTTCACGTCTTTATCGGGCACAGTCCCGTCAAGGATAATGGTGTTCCAGTGTCTCTTATTCTGGTGATACCCCGGTATAACTGACTTGTAGATGTCTCTCCAGAACCATGCCTTATCCGGGTCCGTCTTGACATTCAGATTGATAAAGCCGTCCTTCTCATAGGTCCAGAGAAAAGCCTTATTATTCCCGTTATATCGGACAAGCTGCCAGTTTTCATCATGAAATGGGGCATCCTGCCGGGTATCCGGAAAGGAAAGTCCGTATGCTAATGCTTCCTGTCTGGTTTTCATCATTCTTTTGTCCTGTTCTCTTCATTTATAGGATTCCTTCCTACTTACCTGAATTATACAGCCTGGCTGATTTGGAATCAAGGTGGAATCCCTGTCAGGGTCAGGCTGGAGGGAAAAATAATCCCATGGAGAGAAGGAAATCTCTCCATGGGACAATGTGCGGGTCATAATAGTTACCATGCATCAGAATATCAGCATAAAACTTATCCATTTATGACTATGCCTCATTTATCAATCGAAATTGCCTCGACGATTTCGCGCGAGGCGGGGGCTCAGACGCGGGTTTGTGTCCCACATCAGAGAGAAGCGAACTTTGCGTATTCCTCTCATGACTGAAGATCACGAGATTCCTGCGTCTGAGATTGAATGATACCCATACTCAGCATCCGATGCGATGACCGAATGCTGAGTATTCCATTATGTGTTGTCGCAAATCGATACTGAATTTAGCTTCCTGAGCTCGAAGCTTCGCAGTTTCTTAAAAATACGCATCATATGCGAGAGCCTCAAGATTTCTGACTTCTGTTTTCGTCTCGTTGTCTTCATACCAGTACCAGCATTCATTCACGTCAGCACGGAAATAGTTTAGAAGAGCGTATACTTCTAAAACCTCAAGCTGTTAACCCTCATCTGCTGGTTCTTTCGGATCTTCTGAGAGAACTTCCGCAGGATCTTCTAGGGAATCATCAGGAGTCTCATATAAAGCGATATGGAGATCAGCTGTTAAAGGTGCCTCGCTATCAGAAGCTCGCATCAAAATGAAGTATTCTTCATTGATGTTCAATTCTTGAATGATTTCAAAATTCTCCCCATTATTTTGATTAATCAAGTTTCTGTTGCTATCATATAATTCACCAACACAATCTTCAACTCCGCTACTAGAGAGTCGATAAGTTGCAGTCGTCTTGGGATAGAACTTAAATGCAATACCTCCTGAAGGAACCTCGATACCCTCACAATCGATTGACTCTATCGTTCCCAGATCTTCAGCCTCTTCTAAAAGATCCCTTTGATCTTCTGGATCTTCTGACGGATTAGCCGGGTCTTCTGGATCTTCTGACGGATTGGCCAGGTCTTCTGGATCTTCTGACGGATTGGCCAGGTCTTCTGGCGAATTATCCTGATCTTCGTAATCAGCCATATAGTTAGGATCGGCGCAATACTTAACATAGTAGTTCCTGCTTAGATTGCCGTTTGTCACAACTGCCATCTTGTCATATCCATCCCGGTCTGACGCTTTCAGTTCCGCTGTCGCTCCTTCTCTTGCGGCGGTCACCTCTAACTGCTCAGGAATGTCTGCCGTCATTCCCTCGACTTCGAGCGTGTGGATCTGGGTTTCGTCTTCCCCTTCTCCTATCCATTCACTGTTAGTCCACCAGCTGGTAACCTGGTTGATGTCTCCTTCATCTTCTGACTGGGCTGCAACGGTGGCTCTGACTTCTCCTATTCCAAGCAGGTATCCCTCATCAGCCCTATAGTTGACATAGTAGTTCCTGCTTAGATTGCCGTTTGTCACAACTGCCATCTTGTCATATCCATCCCGGTCTGACGCTTTCAGTTCTGCTGTCGCTCCTTCTCTTGCGGCGGTCACCTCTAACTGCTCCGGAATGTCTGCTGTCATTCCCTCGACTTCGAGCGTGTGGATCTGGGTTTCGTCTTCCCCTTCTCCGATCCATTTACTGCTGGTCCACCAGCTGGTAACCTGGTTGATGTCTCCTTCATCTTCTGACTGGGCTGCAACGGTGGCTCTGACTTCTCCTATTCCAAGCAGGTATTCCTCATCAACTCCATAGCTGATGTAATATGTCTCCACCTTTCCTCCAAAGGAGGCTCTGACCATCTTATCAAATCCCGTCCGGTCAGATCCGTCGATCGTATATTCCGCTTCTTCATTTCTAAATACAATATGCAGATCATCCGGGAGCTGTGCTTGTGTTCCCTTCAGGTAAAGGACCTTATACAATACACTCGTGTCATCATCGTCCCAAACAGAATTCGTGTCATAGTCGGTGATAATATTATCTTCTTCTCCAGAGCCTGTATATACGTTGTCAATACTTAATGCATTCCTGGTCTTATTAACCCAATCAGATAATGCATCATAAGAGTCAGTGATCGTCGCCAAATCTCTATTATTCAGAGTAGCCTTCGCAGTATCGATAAGGCCTTTACCTTCCGTCTTGTAAGCACCATCGCTCAGACAATTCCAAATCCCTTCAGCCTCTTCCACGAGGTCCTCAAGCCTTGTGATGGCCCGGTTAAGGATATCTTCATCACTGAGTCCGATATCATCCTCTTTGCCACTCATTAACTTGATCTCATTCCTGGGAATGATTTTATTGGATCTGGCATCGAAATCACAAACATACCAGAGTACACCCGCTTTATTGGGCATGGTAAATGTCCCAATTGTCTTGGTACCTGAATACACATTGACTACTGCGGAAGAAGCCGCCATCTGTGTACTCTTATTATTTCCACGGTTGGTGTAATCATGCACATAAAAACTATATACTCCGGGTGCCTTGATACGGATAGTGGTTGTCTCCGGTCCCTCCCATTCAGTGTCATCCAGGTCGAGATCAGCCTGGAGGATATCTCCTTCATAATATTTCTTATCACTATACCATGTGTGGAATCTGAATTTGCCGTTGGCTGATGGTCCCACGAGATGCGAATCAAGGTCTGAGGAAGCTCCGCTCGCCTCATTTCCCCAACTCAGGACAAATCGCACCTGGTCGGAACTCACAACTGGTGAAAGACCTGTTTCTGGTGCTATTACATTTTCCTGTGAAACGGTGACTCCGAATGAAGCTGTGGCATACAGCAACTCCTCATCACCTCTTTTGTCAAGAACCTGCACAGTGTATTGACCATAGGGCAACTTCTCAAATGTGTAATTACCTGCATTATCTGTACTTGTCTCCTTGAAAGCGGTGCCGGTCACATTATTTGATCCTGTGCGAATCAGAACGGTCAGTTCGGATACAGCAGGATTCCCTGACACAGCATCAATCAGTTTTCCACTAAGACTTCCAGTTTTTACTTCGTCGGTCTTTTGAATCATCCGGATATCTGAGACAGTGTGCTCCTGTGACGTATTCCCCTCGATGTTTACTTTTGTCAAAGAAGAGACATATCCAACGCACCGTGCGAGCAGATAATAGTTGCCGGCTGGCACATTTTCGATACTATAAACACCTGTATTTGATGAGGTGACTTTTCTATCGGTATTGGCATTGTTTTCTGCCTCAGCGACTGACATCTCACCATTATAAAGAATCAATGCGATCTCTACTCCTGGTAAAGGCTGACCATTCGTATCGAGCACCTTGCCATTTATGATTACACTGTTATCCTCTGCAGCAGATCCATCATTCTTTGCAACGATATAGTCCTCTGTTTTCGTTCCGTCAGAATATGTGACACGGACCACTCCAAGCCCGCTAACATCAGGAGCCGTATCCGGGTTCACAGCAACTACAGTGGTACGCTCAGCACCGCCCCTTACTTCCAGTTCAACCTTCGACTTCACAATCATATCGAGTTCGATCGACGTGACAATCTTTGATGCAGCTGCCGCCTCATCCACCGTGGTCTTAATGTCATTATTCGACTCACCGCTGATATTGATGGTAACCTTCGTCTCAATATTGAGAGCAGAAATGTTACCATCGTTTACAAGATCTAAATTGCCTGCCCCCTGCTCGATGATGACAACAGCATTTGCACCGGTCGCAATCTGAATGCGCCCGTTGTCTGCAATGAAGATGATCGTATTGCCGAGAGCATATTCCACATACGTAGATCCACTAATCGACTTGACCGTCACGCTTTTAAAATTTGCGTGATTCTCAACGTGACCTTTCGGCATATCGATGACAAGGTCGACATCGGGATATTCTCCCTCAGGAATATTGATATTCACATTCTCATTTGTGCTGATCGTGAGTTTACAAAGATTCTCGTTCTGAAGAGCCTTCTTTACAGCCTCTTCCGTCCCGACTGTCGCCTCTGTGCATGTAACTTTAATTTCTTTGGTCAGTTTTTTGACATTGCCGGCTTTATCCGTTACAGAAACTGTGATAATAAATGTTCCGTTTGTGCCGGATTTCGGTGTCAGTGTACCATCCTGGGAGACCGTCAATGCTTTGTCCGAAGATTCCCAAAGAACCTTATCTACTGCCTCCTTAGGATCCGCTTTGATCTCAAGTTTCTTCGTTTCACTGTCAAGAAGACTCTTAAGATCTGCATTGTCGCCAGTCCAATCCAAAGTACTAACCACTTTTTTAGTTTCATCCTCTTTCGCAGGTTCCGGCTTTTCTATTGTCTTTGCCTTAACAGTAACGGTACATTTTACTGCTTTTGCAGCTTCGTCCTTAGGCTTGACTGTAATGACAGTCTTGCCCGCTTCAACCGCTTTAATGACACCTTTTGCTGTCACTGTAGCGACTTTCTCATTGCTACTCGTATATTTGACACCTTTCAGCGTCGATTTCTTTGGAGTGTAGGCAGGCTTCAGTGTGAAACTCTCGCCCACTTCAAGCGTTAGAGATGTTTTATTCAGCTTCACTTGCTTAAGCGGAGTACCCACATAAATCATGCAGGAAGCTTTTTTCTTTGTTCCTTTTACTGAAACGGTAATCTTGGTCTTACCATTTTTCAGAGCTTTGACCTTCCCCTTTGCCGATACTAAGGCAACCTTCTTGTTACCAGACTTCCATACCAGCTTGGCGTTCTTAGCTGCTTTTACAGGGAAGACTTTCGCCTTCAACTGGATAACCTTACCCTTTTTCAGTGTGTAATTTGCGTGATTCAAAGTAACTTTATCCGCCATCACTTTCTTTGCTGCCGCATATACTTCTCCCCCTTCTGAAGGAAAGGAAGCATATCCGAACAGCATGATTAAAGAAAGAAGCGCCGTAATTACCACTTTGTAATATCTGTGCATACTGTACCTCCTTGAATACTGATTCTTATAAGTTCCAATCGTCCTTTTCTCTCTTGTAATTCCTCCTTTCAATGCGCATTCCGTATTTAGGTGTTTGCAAAACACTAAAACTGGCTTAAATAAACATTATCTATTGTCAGAAAATAAAACAACTCCTCAGTGATTTATGGTACAGTTAAGGTGTACTAAGTCCCAACCTATCATATCTCACAAAGGAACTGCATCTATATGACAACATATAAACAGTTAAAATTTGATAGATCGTTTTGAACATTGCAAAGAAATTTTTGAGTCAGATAAACCTCAATTCTTTAAACTTCTTTCATATAAAAAGATTAACTGTGTTTCGCAATTACCTGGTCCTCCGATAGTTACATAACTCATATATACATTTTACATTTTCTTTAAATCCCCTTCAACAAAGCCTCCCTGCCAATATTACCAAAAAACTTACCACTTTTACATAACCCCAAAATATCGCCTATAATCCTCCCGACCGACACCATATATTGCTCCAATCGCTGAGGCAATTCGATTGATAAATCCGTTAACATCTTTGTAAAAACATGGTTTAATCAGGGCATGCCCGCTCACTTCCTATCCTCCAGCCGGGCAGAACACCATCTAAGATAATCCTCTCTGGTAACCTTCGAAAAGCTCCGGCTTATGGGAACGGAAGCACCGGAATCAAGCTCATAAACAGATCCATTTTTCCGGACAATATGGGCCAGATTTACCACAAAGCTGGCATGACTCCTTGTGAACTCACCTTCCGGGAGGGTTCGGATAACCTCGGTGATCTTCTCGCGGATGTTGCAGGCTCCATTGACTGTCGTCAGAGTGGTCATCCTGGTCTTTCTCTCAAAATATAAGATATCGTTCACGGCGAATCTGGTCATGCCGGTTTTGATCACATGATAAAAGACTTCCTGCTTTTTCATATTATTTATGGTGATCAGCCTGCTCATAATGGTGTCAATGCGTTCTTGAAAATGAGATTTGACAATAAAATAGCTATGCCTGGTTTCATATACATCCATGGCATAGTGCAGGTAATCTGTGCAGTAGGCCACCTGACAGTCCGGCCACTGTTCATTAAGCTGACTCACAATCTCAATTCCGTTTTCGTCTTCCATCTCTATATCAATGAAAACAGCATCTATTGGTTTTTCACCATAAGAAAGAAGAGCCTTTCCACTGGAAAAAGGAACAATATCTATCGAAACCGCGGCACGTCTCCCATAATCATCCAGCACACGGGAAGCATATTCCAGCCAGGTTTTTTCATCATCACAAATCGCAACTGTCATAATTTTTCTCCTAATAGCATAATTCCATCTTTCTGTCCCATTCTTTGAAATCCTGTTCTGGAATTCAATCAGGATAAAAAAATCTAAATTTATTATAAAAATGTTTTATGATTATCAGATTATATATATCATTTTATCATTAATATCATATTTATTACAATATCAAATTCATTACAAAAACCTATAAATGTAACCATTTTATTAGTTTTCTTAACGAGACATTCCTATCAGTTTAAATCTGATATTATTCCTCAAATATTACATATAAGATACTGCCTCAAACGTTGTCATCGCATACAATATTATACAGAAGGGAGGCATATTAGAATGTATGAAAAGGAGTTTTCTGAAAGACTGACTCAGTTGAGAATGGAAAAATCGGTTTCCGCCAGGGATATGAGCCTTTCAATAGGCCAGAATCCGGGATATATCAACAGTATCGAGACCGGTAAATCACTGCCTTCCATGTCAGGCTTCTTTTATATATGTGATTACCTTAAAGTGTCTCCCAAGGATTTTTTCGATCTGGAACTCCAGCAGCCTGATAAAGTCGGTAATCTGATGAATAATATCAAAAAGCTTACACCAAAACAGCTTGAATACATTTCAGAACTTGTGAAAGATCTCGTAAGCTGATATCATAATTAAAAAAGATCACTTTAAATAGAATTGTAAAATATTGCAAATTATATTGACTTTCTTATTATCAAAAACTATTATAATAATAGTTAAGAGTGATCTAAACAAGTAAGGCAGGCAAGCAGTCGGAAAAGGGAAAAGATGGAAGAAATGAATCAGGCAGAGGTTGCCAGAGAAGAAACAGAACAGAAAATGCTCTGCAGATTTCTCCTGATGATAAGTGAGAGCGAATCACTTGAGGAATTAAAATAAAAAGTGGAAGCCTTATTAAATAAATAAGACTTTCACAAATTGAAACAACGGGGATGGAAGGCTTGCTGCCATCCCCACATCGCATCTATATTATAATGTAATGCGGGGAATAAGGCAAGAGGAAAGAATCTGACTATTCTTTATACTTTTATGAAAAATATTATTGCTTATGCGCTCGATTTATGATATATAATAGTTGCCATTTATTTACATTTATAGGAGGTTGAGCATATGAGTGATAACAGGCATTATTTGAATAGGGAAAGTAACTCCAATGATATCGTTGGAAAAGTAATGCATATCAGAGATGTCAACAGCAGAGAGATCTTTAGTAATAATCTTCTGGCGAGCCAGTTCTTAAAGGATTATTCAGGCATCACTCTTTTTTCAGACCTGAAGCCGGAGGATCTGGAAGACCAGACGGAAAAGTTCAGAGCAATGCTGGGCATTGAAGTCGAAGGTGATACAATTAAAAAGGTACACCTCAGATTACCCTACCTGAACCAGGATGTATATGTGATCGCACTGGTTGAACACAAAAGTCTGGTGGATTACGATGTGGCCATGCAGCTGCTCATGTATATGTCTTTAATCTGGAAGGATTACGCTGATAAGGAAAATGAAAAGAATAACAAGATCAGCAAGTCAAAGCAGTTCCGTTATCCTCTGATCATACCCGTTGTCTATTATGAGGGAAGCAGAAAGTGGACCGCAGGGACGCACCTGTCAGACCGTATTGCACATGCAGAACTGGCTATGGATTATATTCCTGATTTAACATATCATGTTGTCTATCTCCAGGATTATGAAAACGACGAATTACGTCTTAACAACAATGAAATGTCACTGTTCATGATGATCAACAAGATCCAGGGGCCGGAAGATTTTAAGGAATTTCGTGAAACCGCAAAAGATTATATGGACTCCATTTACAAAAAAACATCACCTGTTATTCAGGATCTTATCATCAGAGTTTTGTGGGGTTTGCTGATGAAAATGAATGTACCACAAGATGAAGCTTCCGATATGCTGACCGATGTAAAGAAAGGAGAGAATATGGGAATACTTTTTGAGAATTTAAAAGGAATTGACGTCCAGGCCACAAGAGAAGAGATGAAAAAGATAAAAGAAGAAACAAATCAGGCAAGGCTCATTGCAGACAGAGAAAGAGAACGCGCTGCCATGGAAAGAGCCAGGGCCGAGGAAGAAAAGGCCAGGGCTGAGGAAGAAAAGGCCAGGGCCGATAAAGCTGAAAAGATATTAAATGATGCTTTAACCCATTTTATTGTGCAAAATAAAGCAGAAGGGAAAAGCGAATCGGAGGTACTGGAAGCCTTGATAAAAATATTTCTTCTGGATAAATCGAAAGCAGAGTTAATTATGAGAGAGTCCTGGCTTTGACAGCAGATGGAACATAACGATAATTCGATATATATGTTCGTCAATCACTCCCTACATTATATCGAATTTCCGAACTATAATTACGGTGCAGGTATTTGTATAACAGTCGCGAAATAACTGTTATACCACCCCAATTAAGCACCGTAAAGACAGGGAGGAATACTTATGATAAGCAAGAACGAACCTTCTTTTAATGTACTCGACCGCATCACTGAACTCAGAAAACTCAATAATTTGTCCACTTACAAGCTATCCAGGCTTTCGGAGATTCCCCAGTCCACCATCTCCACCTGGTACCAGAAAAACTATTACCCGCCCATAGATAAGCTTGAATCGATCTGCCGTGTTTTCGGTATATCTTTATCAGAATTCTTCTACAAAAAGGATGACAATGTAGATATTGTGACAGCGGAGGACAAGATCCATCTGGAACAGTGGCACAGGCTTTCTGTTTACCAGAAGGAACTAGTGGCTTCACTGATAAAGGAAATGCAATAAACAGAAGCCGGGAGGTGATAAAGTACCACCTCCCGGCTTCTGTTTATTATAAGAATTTATCACTGTGTTATCTTCTTCCAAGCCTTCTGGCCATCTCAAGTTCGTACTCATCGATGTCCTTCTTGGGCATTGACAGAGCATCTTCAATATCGTCATCCACAAACTTGCCGTTCCTGAAGCCTACAACACGGTTGGTAGCTCCGGCGGCCAGAAGATCTACACAAAGGGATCCCATGTATGTGGCATATACTCTGTCCTTGGCTGTGGGGCTGCCTCCACGCTGCATGTATCCGAGGATGGTGGCACGGGTCTCAACGCCTGTGGCTGCCTCGATATCTTTGGCCATACCGTAGGAATGTCCGATACCTTCTGCATTCACGATCATGTGATGCTTCTTGGAGCTGCTCTTCTGGCTGTCAATTTCGTTGATCAGCTGGTATACCAGTTTTGGACGGTTCCCGTCAAAACGCTCGGGAATCAGGATGTTCTCGGCGCCGCAGGCAAGTCCGCACCAGAGGGCGATGTAACCGGCATCCCGGCCCATAACCTCGATGATGGAACAGCGATCGTGAGATGATGCTGTGTCACGAATCTTATCAATAGCTTCCATGGCGGTATTTACCGCGGTATCAAATCCGATGGTGTACTCGGTGCAGGCGATATCCAGGTCGATGGTTCCCGGCATGGCTACTGTGTTGATACCCTGTCTGGCAATGGCCTGGGCTCCCCGGAAGGAACCGTCTCCACCTACAACTACCAGACCGTCAATACCATGGTCTTTCAGGATGTCAGCTGCCTTCTTCTGATATTCTTCTTCTTTAAATTCCAGGCATCTGGCTGTCAGCAGAGCTGTTCCACCTTTTGTGATGATATTGCGGGTAAAATGATGATCCATCTCAAAGATCTCTTCATCCAAGATGCCCTTATAGCCCCGGTAAATGCCCTTTACGTTAATGCCCAGTCCCCAGGCTGTCCTGGCTACGGCACGGATTGCCGCGTTCATGCCGGGAGCATCGCCGCCACTGGTAAGAATGCCGATGGTTTTCACTGCACTGCTCATGAAATGTACCTCCCTTGAAATTCCCTGTGATTAAAGTGTTAGTTTTTATCGCCGGGTCGCACGGGTTGGCCTGAGGAAATTCCGTGGCAACCCGGACAACCGCAAAACTTGAATTAATTGTACCCTTTTTTTGTCTTTTTTTCAATACTCTTCTCTTTGAAGGCAACATTTTTTTCACCGAAACATTCTTTCAGGGCCATAATGCTTTCTTCATCTCCAAGAATATTCTGATAGGCCGGAAGCCTTTTATACTGCCTGATATCGTTGAGATATACAACGATACTGCTGTCACCGGGGTGGGAGCGGATAATGGTAAACAGTTCTTCCTGTTTCCGGTGGAATGTCTCCAGATCCTCCACCCGGATCCATATTTCCCGGGGGACCTCATCCATGGGGATCAGCTGGTCGGCAATGAGCTTTCCGCTCTCCTCAGATACGGAAGCTCTTCCCGTAACATATACCGGCCGGTCCATGGCAAACTTATCCCGGCATTCCTGATAGTTTCTGGGGAAGAGGATGATCTCCAGAGTGCCGTACATATCTTCAATGCTAAGAAAGGCCATATTCTGACCGGTTTTTGTCAGCTTGACAGTGATATCTGTAATCAGGCCTCCCACTGCGTAATGCTGTCCGTCCCTGACCACTGACCTTCCGGTATCTTCATCGGGCTCGAAATCGGTGCTTTTGGCTGTGACCTGTTTTTTGATGGAAGCACTGTACTGTTCCAGGGGATGGCCGCTGACATAGATTCCCAGAACCTCCTTTTCGAAGGCCAGCTTCTGAGCCTGGTCATATTCTCCCACATCAGGATATTTTACTTCGTATTCCTTTTTCTGCTCCTCGGTGAAGAAGTCAAACATGGACATTTGTCCGGTGACATTTTCTTTCTTCTCCCGGTTCACCTCGTCAAGCACCCGGCTGTAGACCATCATCAGCTGCTTTCTGGTATTTCCCAGGCTGTCAAGGGCTCCTGCTTTGATGAGGCTCTCCAGGGTCCGTTTGTTGATCTCTCTGCTGCTTAAGCGGGTCATGAAATCCTTGAGATTCTGGTAGGGACCGTGGGCCTCCCTCTCGGAGACCATCTCATCAATGACGCTTCGTCCGAGACTTTTTATAGCCGCCATGCCGTAGCGGATGCGGCCGTCCGAGACGGAAAAGCTGCCTTCCCCTTCGTTAATGTCTGGGGGCAGGATCTGAATGCCCATGCCGCGGCAGGTATTGATATACTCCGTGATCTTCTTCGTATTTGTAATGACCGAGGTAAGGAGGGCTGCCATAAACTCCACCGGATAATAGTACCTGAGCCAGGCAGTCTGGTAGGCCACCACCGCATAGGCTGCGGCATGGGATTTGTTAAAGGCATATTTGGCGAAATCGATCATTTCATCGAAGACCTGGTTGGCCACCTGCTCTGAAATCCCCCGCTTTATACAGCCTTCCACCCCTTCTTCTTCATTGCCGTAAACAAAGTTGGCCCTCTCTCTGGCCATCACATCGCCCTTTTTCTTGGACATGGCCCGGCGGACCAGGTCACTTCTTCCGAGGGTATAGCCGGCCAGCTTCATTACGATCTGCATGACCTGCTCCTGGTAAACAATACATCCATAGGTGGGGGCCAGGATCTCCTCAAGCTCCGGGCAGCTGTACTGCACAGAATCCTTATTCTTCTTTCCCCTGATATATTTGGGGATAAAATCCATGGGGCCCGGCCGGTACAGGGAGATACCGGCGATGATATCCTCCAGGTTTTCCGGCCTCAGCTCCCGCATGAAGCTTTTCATCCCGGCGCTTTCCAGCTGGAATACACCTTCTGTCTTAGCCTGGCCGATCATCTCGTAGACGCCGGGGTCATCGTAACTGATATCATTTATGGAAAATGACCGGTCCATCTGCTTTTCGATCATCCGGACGGCATCCTGGATCACCGTCAGGGTCCGCAGACCCAGAAAGTCCATTTTCAGAAGGCCCAGCTCCTCGATGGTGGTCATGGTAAACTGGGTCGTGATGACATTATCCGCTCCCCGGGACAGGGGCACGAATTCATCCAGGGGCTGAGAGCCGATCACCACACCGGCCGCGTGGATGGAGGTGTGTCTGGGAAGTCCCTCCAGACGTATGGACATGTCGATCAGGTTTTTCGTTGTCTCATTACTTTCATAGTCTGCCTTAAGATCCGGGTTATTCTTCAGGGCCTTCTCTATGGTGATCCCCAGTTCCATGGGGATCATTTTGGCCACCCGGTCCACCTGGGCATAGGGAATAGCCAGCACCCTGCCCACGTCCCGGACTGCCATTCTGGCTGCCATGGTTCCGAAGGTGATGATCTGAACCACCTTGTCTCTTCCGTATTTCCTGTATACGTAGTCTATGACTTCCTGGCGTCTCTCGTAGCAGAAATCAATATCAATATCCGGCATGGAGACCCGCTCCGGATTCAGGAAACGCTCAAAGATCAGCTGGTATCGGATGGGATCGATGTCAGTGATTTCCAGGCAGTAGGAAACGATGCTGCCTGCCGCCGACCCCCTTCCCGGCCCCACTGCGATGCCTCTGCTTTTCGCGAAACGTATGAAATCCCACACAATAAGGAAGTAATCCACATATCCCATGGACTGGATGGTGGATAATTCATGGGAAAGACGTTCGACCAGTTCCCGGGAAGGCGGATCCCCATAGCGTCTTACCAGGCCCTCCTCACACAGGGCCCTGAGATAGGATGGAGCATCAAATCCCTCCGGCACGTCGAACCTGGGCACCTTCTGCTGGCCGAATACGATCTCCACATTGCACCGCTCGGCGATCCTGTGGGTGTTCTCCATGGCCTCTTTCGCATAGGGAAAGAGCCTGGCCATCTCCTCCTCTGACTTTAAGTAAAACTGGCCTCCCTCATAGCGCATCCTGTCCTCGTCGGAAACCAGTTTCCCGGTCTGGATGCAGAGCAGCAGATCATGGGGAACCGCGTCATCTTCCATGATGTAATGGACATCATTGGTGACCACCAGGGGAATACCCAGCTCCCTGTGCAGGCGCAGCAGGCTGGTATTGACCAGCTTCTGCTCCCGGATACCGTGGTCCTGCAGCTCCAGGAAGAAATTCCCCTCCCCGAAAATATCCTGCATATGAAGGGCGGCCGCCCTGGCCCCTTCATAGTCATCCTTGAGAAGCTTGTTAGGTATTTCCCCTGCCAGACAGGCGCTCAGGGCAATGATACCCTCATGGTATTTTTCAAGGATCTCATAATCTACCCGGGGCTTATAATAATAGCCCTCGGTAAAGCCCCTGGTAACAATCTTCATAAGATTCTTATATCCCTGGTTATTCTCTGCCAGCAGCACCATGTGATAATATCGGTCATCCCCTTTGGACTGCTCCCGGTCGAACCTGGAACCCGGGGCCACATAGATCTCACAGCCCAGGATGGGTTTTATGCCCACTTCTTTTGCTTTTTTATAAAAGTCGATCACGCCGTACATCACGCCATGGTCCGTGATGGCAAGACTGTCCATTCCCAGCTCCTTTGCCCTGGGGACCAGCTCATTGATCTTGCCGGAGCCATCCAGCAGGCTGTATTCTGTATGGACGTGCAAATGTGTAAATGCCATGCAATTCTCCTTTTAAAAAGACCCGTCCTGAGGTAAGTCAGAAAAGGTCTTAAACACCATGCTGCGAACCGCCTGAACGGTTCCCGGCCGGATATTAGCTGAACCGCCGCAGCAGTTCTCATTACACACCGTTATTTTTCCGGCAGGGACGGGGTAAGGATACCATAGCTGTCGGATGCGGTCAGTGCATAAAAGGTGCTGGGGTCCGGCTCCGGCGTCGGATTGACCTTCTTGTAGAAAGAGAAGCCTACGCCGCCGATAATTGCGATAAAGCAGATATAGGCAATAAACTTACTGATCTGGCTGTTTCTCTTCTCTCTGGCAAGGATCTGTTTACGATTCTTCTTATATTCTTTTCTACGGTCAACCTTTTCCTGGCTCATTATCATCAACTCACTTTCTGTATATTCGGGCATGCCCGAGGCGGGTTTTGCCTTAAGACAGCGCCTTTTTCTTTTAAAACCACGTCTAATAATATCAGAAACCTGTCATATTTTCAATGAAAACTGATTTTTTTCCTTCTTTTCTTTTTTGATTTGTGATATACTTCTGTTAGAAAGGAAGAGGTGTTTCAAATGACAGAACGACAATCCAGAATCATAAAATTAGTAAACCAGTATCAGAAAATCGAGGTTAGTCGTCTGGCAGAGATCCTGAATGTTTCCCAGGTTACCATCCGTAAGGATCTGGATTTTCTGGAATCCGAAGGACTGCTCTCAAGAGAACACGGCTATGCCCTGATTAAAAACGCCAATGATATCAATACCCGCCTGACCATAAACTATGAGACCAAACTGAAGATAGCCATTAAAGCTGCCGAGATGGTAAATAACGGAGAGACCGTTATGCTGGAATCCGGTTCCACATGTGCCCTTATGGCGGAAGAACTTGCCAAGATCAAAAAAGACGTCACCATCATCACCAACTCTGCTTATATCGCCATACGGGTAAGGGATCTTCCCTTAAGGAAGGTTATCCTTCTGGGAGGTGATTATCAGAAGGAATACCAGGGGATGGTGGGCCCTCTCATCCGCAAGTGCGCCAGGGAATTCTATGTGGATAAGTTTTTTGTGGGAACCGACGGCTTTATTCCCAACGCCGGCTTTACCTGTGACGATCTGATGAGAGTGGAGACCATGAAATACATGGCGGATTCAGCCAACCGGATGATCATTCTGGCAGATTCCAGCAAGTTTGAACAAAAGGGCGTTGTTATCCAGTCCACCTTCGATGAGATCGATACTGTGTGTACCGACCCGGGTATATCCGAGGAAGCGCTGAACATATTAAAGAAAAACAATATCAAAGTTGAGATCGCAGAATAACAGACAGGCTGCCTCCCCACCGGTCTTCACTAAATGAAGTAACCATGGTCCGAAGGCAGCCTGCTGTTTTTAATCCCCTGTTAAATTAGTTACTATACAGCTGTCCATCCATTCATACTTCCGAACAACTACTCTTTAAGACTGTTCCATCCGGTCCAGCTCCTCCCCCACCACTTTGAAATGCCGGTTCATGGCAAGCACTCCTGTCTCAAAATCTTTGCGGACCAGAGCTTCATAAATATCCCAGTGGGAGGATCTCAGCAGGTCAGCCCGTTCCTCAACCATCAGGATTTTTGCCCTGAAATCCTCAACGAAATGGTCTAACAGACTGCCGATCATCTGCGTATACATAAGCAGCAGACGGTTTCGGGAAGCATATAATATCTTCTGGTGAAACTGGACATCCAGGACTGCGCTGTCCTTTGCCTGCTCTGTCTCATCCATTTTGACGAGAATTGCCCTCATCTCGTCAAGCTCCTCCGAAGTAATGTTATCCATAGCCAGTCTTAAAGCTGTATATTCATAGGCGCAGCGCAGATCAAATATCTCCCGGTACCCGATCTGCTGTAAAGCCATGAACATATTTATTGATTTCACCATATAGTCCTGGGGCCTGCAGCGTATATAATTGCCGCTGCCCTGAACACTTTCGACCAGCCCGCTGATCTCCAGTATGTGGATGACCTCCCGGACGGAATTACGGCTGACACCAAGACGGGCCGCAATATCGCGTTCCGGGGGAATTTTATCATTTAGCTTGAGTTCCCCCGACAATATCATATCGGAAAAATACTCAAATACATATTCATAGGTTTTTTTGTGGTCTGCTGAAACATTTTCCATAATATCATTCCAACAGGCTGTCACCTGTCCTGGTCCTCTGTTCTTCTAAAGCATTACAGACGGTAGCAAACCTTTCCCGGATTAAGGATCATCTTCGGGTCAAATACTCGTTTGATACCTTCCATAATTGCCATATTGGTTTCGCCTACGGAATCTACCAGATATTTGATCTTGCCGGAACCGATTCCGTGTTCACCGGACACAAGTCCGCCTATATCAGTTGCTTCTTTATAAATAATGTCAAAGAACTTATCTACGCGCTCTTTGAATACATCTTCTGAAAGGGTATTGGAGCACTGGTAAATGTGCAGGTTGCCATCTCCGGCATGACCGAAGGACTTGATCTCCAGTTCGCATTCTTTTCCGACTTTATTCACAAATTCCAGGTAGTCCGCGATCTTGTTGACAGGCACAACCACATCACACTCATCGAGGAGCTTTGTCTCTTCCATGATAGCTTCCAGGAAAGAGGACCGGGCAGCCCATGCATCCTTCATCTTATCGGGGGTATCTGCCACCAGTACATCCATGGCGCCTGCTTCAAGCACCAGCTCGGCAGCCTGCTCGATCAGGCCATAAACCTCATCCTCATCCTTACCATCAAGAGTAACCAGAAGATAAGCGCCAATCTGCTGTCCCTCCAGCTCCTGCGGGAATACGGACTTGCCTACATAACGCTCTGATACAAGAACGATCTCCCTCTCCATGAACTCAATCGCCTGGGGATCCATATGGGCCATCTTAAACTTCGGCACTGTGGACAGGGCAGTCTTAAGATCTTCGAAGGGAATGATCAGGGATGCCGCAAATCCGGGAGCCGGAATGATCTTCAGGGTAAGCTCTGTGATGATGCCCAGGGTACCTTCGGAACCAACCATGAGGTTCAGCAGGGAATATCCCGAGGAAGTCTTGGTTACGGTGGCGCCAAGGTGTGTGATCTCACCGGTCGGCAGAACTACTGTCATAGCTCTTACGTACTCGCGGGTAGCGCCATACTTAACTGCTCTCATACCACCGGCATTGGTAGCCACATTGCCGCCGACACAGGCAAACTTTTCACCCGGATCCGGCGGGTACATCATGCCCCTGGTCAGACAGTCCGCTGCAAGATCGTTCAGCAGGACACCTGCTTCAATATTAACTACAAAGTTTTCCATATCATAGGAGAGAATCCTGTTCATACGGGAAAGGTCAATAAGAACTCCTCCATACAGCGGAACACAGCCTCCTGCCAGTCCGGTGCCTGCACCACGGGGAGTAACAGGAATGTTATTATCGTAACAAATCTTTACTACATCCGCAACTTCCTGTGTAGACCGGGGCTGAACTGCCAGATCCGGCATATGAGTCCCGTATATCGGCATCTCATCCTTCTCATAATCCCTGTTGATATCATCGCCCAGTGAAACATGATCAGAAACTGCT
The DNA here is from genome assembly GCA_017433295.1 of Eubacterium sp. GTDB lineage: Bacteria > Bacillota > Clostridia > Lachnospirales > Lachnospiraceae > Anaerobutyricum. The sequence goes on along the minus strand of JAFRHL010000037.1, from coordinate 82,737 downwards.
TTAATCTGGTCAATGATATCCGGTGTCAGCTGATTGTACATCTTTCGCCCTCCGTTTTCTTAAATCACATATTTACGTTCATTATCGCTAAATTGGGTGAACCAATTTCTTATGCCTTTATTTTACCCCATTATCTGAAAAATACAAGTATTTTATTTATTTTCGTAAATTTTCATAAATTGATTCGTAATTTTTGGTGTTTTTTCACAAATGGTGATTTGTGGGGGCAGGTTTTTGTATGGCCAGGGAGACGCCGGAAGGGACATATCGATCTCCACAGGTTTGACGCAGTGGGGTGAGGGGGATATCTCTGCAAGTTCCGTTCCTCCTCGGAAAAAGAAGCTATGTGGCGATTGCTGTTTTCTGATTTCCTGCGGTGCAAAGTCACTTGCAGAGATATCCCCCTTCCTCCACTGCTCTTTACCAATGAAAGAAGTATGCTCCCTCCCGGCTGTATGCTGGCTATAGAAGGAAAACCCGACCCCACAACTTAGCATTTTATCTCCTCAGGGACAAAAATGCATTATATATGTTAACCATCCCGTAACCCCATTCCCGGTTGGGATATTGGAAGGCCCCGGTGCGTTCCGCCCCCTGAATCAGATAATAGCGCAGCTTCTGCCCATTATAATAAGGATCATTTCCTTTCACTATCGCCCACTCTCCCACCAGGGCTCCCAGTCCTGCTCCATAGGCTGCCGCTATACTGCTGCCGCTTCTGGTGACTGGCCGGCCGCCGGGAATGTCTGATGGTACGGAGACAGAGACACCGGGGGCGGCCAGGTCCGGTTTGACCCTGCCGTCTCTGGTAAATCCCCGGCCGGCCCTGAGATAGAGGCTGTTATTATTAATATCATAGGGAGTATAGGTAATACTGTATACTGCATTGCCGGGAGAAGTTACGGTTTCATCCGCACTGGCATTGAGAAAAAATGTTTCATCCCGCAGGAAGTTGCTGATGGGCATCCACAGGTCAAAAGGCTGCCTGCCTCCCGCCGGGTCCGGGTGGACCCGAAGCTGCCAGGCTCCCGGAGCCGGATTTATAAAACGCATCCTTATCACCTGATCGCCGCTGATGCTCTCGCCCAGAAAGGATTGGATCTCCAGTATTGTTTCCTCCGGAAAAAATTCTACCCTGCGAAGCTCGCCCTGTTTGAGTTGGAGCCGGTCCACATTCTCTCCTCCCGGAGAGGTGAAGGAAACTGTATATATAAAAGGCGGTCTCCCCCACAGTTCCATAACAAAGCCGTTCTCTTTATCCGCCACATTGAAATTGACAGAAGTGTAGGGCTTTCCCTCTTCAATTATGCCGTGAAAATGGTGGGCGGAGATCTCCTCATTTCCAGCCGGAACATGGACAGAAATCCCCGTCATCAATGAGGTTTCCGAAATAAACCGGTCCAGAGCGGCGGTACCGTCATGTCCGCCCATATTGGTTCCGATACCCAAACAGATCGACACGGGACGATTCATTTTCCTGCCAGCTTCCAGCACATACTGTATCCCGTGGATCACGTCCTCCTCCTGGCAGGCCCAGACATTTTCCGGAATAGAGTAATAATCTCTAAAATAGGGATCCGCCTGGCGCAGCTTTACTATCAGCAGGTCGCTGTCAGGGGCAGCTCCCATGAACCCGGAGGCAGCATCCTCCCTTCCGGCTGCTATCGCAGCCAGAAAACTGCCGTGCCCCTCCTCGTCAGTTGGAAGCACAGACCGCCTCCCCATCGGAGCCGCTCCTTCCGGGATTTCTGCTGTCTCCGGGATTCCAGCTCCCTCCGGGATTCCAACTCCTTCCGGGATTTCTGCTGGTTCCGGTATCCCTGCTGTCTCTGATATTCCGGCCTCCTCCGACATGCTCAGTGCCCGGCTGATCTCCTCCCTGGTCCATTCACGCCCGTAGGAGAAACCTTCCGGAGCTGGCCCCCCGGAATCATTCTGGTCCCACAATGCCGCCACCTTACTGGTTCCGTTCTCATACAAAAAAAGGGGGCTCCCTAGATTTACGCCGGTATCTATCACTGCCACCAGGGACCCCCGGCCCCTCAGGGCCAGCTGAGGATATCGCACCAGTTTTAATAATCCCATCTCCTCAAGCTCTGCTGTGGCCATGAGACCATAGCATTTCTGGATGCTATTATATGTGTTGTCTTTAAATTGTCTAAAAAGATTAACCATAACCTGCTAATTTCCGTCACCTTTTCCTGTTAGTCTATGCAATAATGGAAAAAAATATAGCAATTTTACATCTTGATTTTTTATCCGTAGATGTTAAGATACTAATAAAATTTAATCAGCGGCTTGAAGCTCATATTTTTTGGATATCAGATATACATTATCATTTTTTGTCAGACGATAACAACAGAGGGTATTTACATTCAAAGGAGAAAATCAGCATGGTTACTAAAAAGGTCAGCATTGATTCTATGGAAAAGCTCCAGTCGTTTGTCAAAATTATCAACCGGTTTTCAGGCCATTTTGACCTGTGCTGTGGCTGCAGCCGGGTTAATGCCAGGTCAATGATGGGAATTTTCAGTCTTGATATTTCCCGTCCCCTGGATTTTTATATTTACAATGATGAATACGCGGACTATGTACTTAAAGCGATTTCCGCCTATATCGTCAGCAATAACCAGGCGTGAGTCAGGGTATTTAAAAAAGACCGTCCTTTTTCAGGATGGCCTTTTTTAAATCGTCTGCTATGATACTTATCTGATAATATCTATTATCTGGTTTAGGAATTATCTGGCTATAATTTCCGGTTCCGGGTACTCGACACCTAAAGTATCGACCGTTACGGTTTTCATGATCTGGTCATGATAGGGCTTGTCCATAAAGGTTTTTTCGCAGGCAATGCGGTCAACCACCTCCATGCCTTCCGTCACCTTTCCAAATGCCGCATATTCGCCATCCAGATGGGGGGCCGGTTTATGCATAATAAAGAACTGGGAGCCGGCTGAATCAGGCATCATGGAACGGGCCATGGAAAGTACGCCTGCGTCGTGCTTTAACTGGTTCGGAAAACCATTATGAGTGAACTCTCCCTTAATACTATAGCCGGGATTGCCCATGCCGTTTCCGTTCGGGCATCCTCCCTGGATCATGAATCCCCTGATCACGCGATGGAAGATCAGGCCGTCATAAAATCCTTTTTTAACAAGAGAAATAAAGTTATTTACCGTATTGGGAGCAATCTCCGGATATAATTCGGCTTTAATGATATCACCATTGTCCATGGTAAAGGTTACAATTGGATGTGACATAATATGATTCGTCCTTTCTGTTATTTGATCTGAAACCCCGTTTCAAAAAAGGGTATATCCGCCCGATGAAAGTGCGGGCCGTCCACTTCAGAGTATAGTATACTTTGTGTGTATTTTCCAGTGTTTAATAACTTCTCATTGTTTTTTTTGATATTATTTACTATAATATGATTTATCGGAAGCAAAACAAGCACGAGCGAAGCGGGAAACAGGCTCTTCCCGGGAAACCTGCACTGCGGAAAGGATACACAAATGACTCATAAGCTGATATTCCTTGATATAGACGGCACATTATTAAGCGGGGGGATAGATGGTACCATTCCTGAAAGCGCTGCCGAATCTCTGCTGGCAGCCCGGGAAAACGGACATCTTCTGTTTATCAACACCGGAAGGTCCCTGTCCTACCTGCCCGCTCAGGTAATGCATTTCCCTTTTGACGGTTATATATGCGGATGCGGGACGGAAATCGTTCTTTATGGTGAGGAAATATTTCATTATCAGCTCTCACCGGAAACACGCTTTTCTATAAAGGATATCCTTGGGCAGTGCCGGATCCAGGGAGTCCTGGAGGGGCGAAAGCATCTTTATTACAACACTTCTGAAACAATGATCCCTCCTGTAGAAGCTGTCTATCGCGCTTCTCTTCAAAGAAGTAATGATCTTGTGCGTACCTTCGATGACCCCAAACTGGATTATGATAAATTCTCTGCATTTGCGGATGAAAATAGCAACCTTTCTCTGTTCAGGGAATTATTGCCCGGAGAGCTGGAGATATTAAGAGAAGAAAAAAGAGGGCTTTCCTGCCGCTTTCTGGAAATTGTGCCCAGACAGTGTTCCAAGGCCAGCGGGATTGATTATGTGACAAACTATCTGGGAAAATCACTGGATGATTGTTATGTGTTTGGAGATGGGGCGAACGATCTTCCCATGCTGAAGCATGTGAAAAACAGTATAGCCATGGGGAACTCGTCCCGGGAGATTTTTAAAGAGGTTTCTTATGTCACCACTCCCGTTAACAGGAAGGGAATCATGATAGCGATGAAGCATTTTGGGCTGATTTAATATAAAAAACACCGGAACGGGCATGGATATCTCTCCGGGTGACTTTGCACCGCAGGAAATAGAGACACACAATCGCCATGTGTCCTGGGTTTCCGAGGAGCAACGGAACCCGGGGAGATATCCATGCCCATCCCGGCTGGTTATTTATTCAAAATCTGGCCTTTTAAAAATCAAAGCCTTCCAGTGTGGCAAAGTAATCCTCCGGTGTTTCCGCCCTGCGGATCATTCTGCCGGTGCCGTCCTCCTGAAGCAGGATCTCGGCGCTCCTTAAGGCTCCGTTATAATTATAGCCCATGGCATAGCCGTGTGCCCCTGTATCATGAATAACCAGCAGGTCTCCCTTATCAATCTTCGGCAGCTTCCGGTCGATGGCAAATTTATCATTGTTCTCACAAAGTGAACCCACCACATCATATACATGGTCGCAGGGTTCATTTTCTTTTCCCATTACTGTAATATGGTGATATGCTCCGTACATGGCGGGCCGCATGAGATGGGCGGCACAGGCATCCACACCGATATATTCCTTGTAAATATGCTTTTCATGAATGGCTCTTACTACCAGATGTCCGTGGGGCGCCAGCATATAACGGCCAAGTTCCGCAAAGATGCTCACATGACCCATTTCTGCGGGGACAAGAATTTCCTCAAAGGCTTCCCGCACACCCTGTCCGATGGCAAATATGTCATTGGGCTCCTGGTCCGGGCTATAGGGGATTCCGATACCGCCGGATAGATTTACAAAGGTGATGTTTACATCTAGGGCTTCTTTCAGCTCGACGGCCAGGCTGAACATAATGGCCGCCAGCACCGGGTAGTATTCATTGGATACCGTATTGCTGGCCAGAAAGGAATGGATCCCGAACTCTTTTACGCCTTCTGCTTTCAGTCTTTTAAAAGCTTCAAAGAGCTGGGGTTTTGTCATGCCATACTTGGCATCGCCGGGGTTGTCCATAATATCGGTACCCAGGGAAAAGATTCCGCCGGGATTGTAGCGGCAGCAGATCCTCTCGGGAATGCCGCAGGTTTCCTTCAGAAAATCAATATGTGTGATGTCATCGAGATTGATGATGGCGCCAAGCTTTTTGGCCAGGATATACTCTTCGACCGGAGTCTCATTGGAAGAAAACATAATGGAGCTGCCATCTGCAAAACCGCAGCGTTCACTCATCATAAGCTCTGTCAGGGAAGAACAGTCCACTCCACAGCCTTCTTCCTTTAATATTTTCAGGATTGCCGGAGTAGGTGTTGCCTTGACAGCAAAATACTCATTAAAACCCTCATTCCAGGAAAACGCCTCATAAAGATCACGGGCTGTCCGGCGGATTCCCTTCTCATCATACAGGTGAAATGGAGTTGGGTACTGCATTGTTATCTCTTCTAACTGTTCCTTTGTTACAAATGGTATTTTCTCCATGGTACTATGTTCTCCTTTTATATTTGATCTGTGGAAAAGGAGACAGGGGACGGTTCTCTGTCTCCTCCCTGTCTCTTACGGGGAAATCCGAGGGAAATCCGTCAACTGAGGAGACAGAGAACCGTCCCCTGTCTCCTTCAGTCTTATGAGCTTGATCTCATTGGCCAGAGCTGTCTTTAAGAGCTTGACCAGGTTGGGATTGGCTGAAAAAAGCCCCGTGGAATGTACCTGATCCTGAAACTCACCGGTCAGGGCATATCTGGAATCTGTGATCAGATGAAACCGGCAGTCCTCATGGCGCTGTCCATAATGAATACAACCTTCAAGGTGATAATCTTCTTCTGTCAGCAGCACGACCTTTTTCCCTTCCCGAATCAGTCCGGAGAGTTCCTCCTGATACAGGGGCATCAGCCTGGAGGACAGGGAAAAATATACCCTGAATTCGGCCTGGGTGAGCATATTACGGCATTTATCCTCAATATTCTGCCTGCCGTGGATGGTAATATAATTCTGGCTGTCAGGAATAAATCCCGGAATATGCTCTTCAAGCTCCCTGGCCATGTCAGCAAAAGCCCGGAGCTTATTATCACAGAACTCCTTAATGGGAACCGGCTGATAGCGGACCGATTGTTCCTCCAGAACACAGGCCGCTCCCTTTTCCGTCAGGCCTGCCAGGGCGCCGTAAACATTGGACCTGGACATACCTGCCCGCTTGGCCGCCTCGTAACCGCTCATGATCCCCTCCGTAAGAAGCAGATAGTATATTTTAGCTTCCTGCCTTGACAGGCCAAAATTCATCAGTAATTCAATCTGGTCTCTCATATCTGTTCTCCTGATCATGCTGATCATGTCTAACCGGGGGCCAAATGATGCGTAGTACATTTCTGTACTACTATACAGGAAATATGAAATATTGTCAATACATATAACTGTCAATACAAACAAAAAGCCCCCGGGGGTTTTCCCCCGGAGGCCTTACTGTCACCGGACTGTTTCACAGCCCGGTCATATCATCCAATTTGATGAATTAAAAACTTTTTGATGCTGTACTGATTACATCAGCTTGCGGAACATAGCCTCGAACTCTTCGAGAGTAGCCTGTCTCGGGTTACCGGGAGCACAGGCATCAGCTGCAGCGGATTCGCAAAGGAAGGGAAGATCCTCTTCTTTTAACTTCTCAAGCTTGGTCGGGATTCCAACATCAACAGAAAGCTGCTGAACGGCATCAATAGCTGCCTTACGATAAGCTGCCTGATCCATACCTGTGGTATCAACACCAAATGCCTCGGCGATATATTTGAACTTCTCGCCTGTGTATTCCTGGTTGAACTCCATAACGATAGGAAGCATCATAGCACATGCAACACCATGAGGTGTGTCATATACAGCGCCAAGTGTATGAGCCATGGAATGAGCGATACCAAGACCAACATTGGAGTAAGCCATAGCTGTTACATACTGAGCCAGAGCCATGCCCTCACGTCCGTCGGGATCATTCTCAACTGCTGCGCGGAGATTCTTTGCGATCAGCTGGATGGACTCAAGGTTCAGGCAGTCAGCCAGCTCCCAGGCAGCTGCTGTGGTGTAACCCTCGATTGCATGGGTAAGAGCGTCCATACCTGTGGAAGCGGTAAGGCCCTTGGGCATGGAAGCCATCATATCGGGATCTACTACTGCAACGTCAGGAATGTCGTTAGGGTCTACGCACACGAATTTACGTTTTTTCTCAACGTCTGTGATAACGTAGTTGATGGTGGACTCTGCACCTGTACCGCCTGTGGTGGGAACAGCGATGGTAAATACAGTACGGTTTGTTGTGGGAGAAAGTCCCTCAAGGGAGCGAACATCGTAGAAGTCAGGATTGTTAACGATGATACCAATACCTTTACCGGTATCCATGGAGGAACCACCACCGATAGTGATCATGAAGTCAGCGCCGGAAGCCTTGTAAGCGTCAACACCGTGCTGAACGTTCTCGATTGTCGGGTTTGGCTTAATATCGGAATAAACTTCAAACTCAATACCATTCTCAGCAAGAAGATCTGTAACTTTAGCGGTTACGCCAAACTTAACCAGATCAGGATCGGAAGCTACAAAGGCCTTCTTGAAACCTTTCGCTTTTACGATTCCGGGAATCTCGTTGATTGCGCCATGTCCGTGATAAGAAATTCCATTGAGGACAAAACGATTAACAGCCATAATAAATGTACCTCCTTAAAAATAAACATGTGCTCCCGCATAGAAAATGCCCCTGCCCGGCGGCAGATTCCGGCAAAATATTTCCTGCGGAATAACTATATTTTTTATATTATACAAAAATTGTACAAATACTGTCAAGGTGAATTATGGTATATTCGTACAAATTTGTACCAGAGACATGAAACTTTTGTGAACAATATACAACACCAACCACAAAGATTTCTCTGTCCCCCAAGAATATATTAAACTGACTTCTGCTTTGAAATAAACCTGGTCAAAAATATCCCCGCAAGACTCCCCTCAGCGATATTTTCCGCAGCCTCCTCCAGGGTAAACCACCGGCAGGAGTCGATCTCCTCCTCCGAAATATGTGACAGGCTCTCGGAATCCACCACACAGGAAAAATTCAGCATCAGGGTGTTGCTGGGGGCAAAATACTCGCTTTTTTCAAAATGCAGGTCCGTCACGGTGAGTCCCAGCTCCTCCTTCACTTCCCTTACCACAGTATCCTCGGCATTCTCCCCTTTATTTACATATCCGGCTACCAGAATATACCTGTCTTTCCCATACTGCTTGATCAGGAGTATCTTATCTCTCCCGGGACTAAGCACCTCCATACTGACCGCTGTGGAAAACACCGGAAACCGGTATGCCTCACAGGTCTTACAATAAGGAACCATTCCCTCATTTTTGAGGAAACGCTCTTCCAGCTTTGTGCCGCATTCCATGCAATACTTCATAAGTTTGTCCTCCTGACTATATACGACCAATCTTAATCGGGCAGACGGCTGTCTCTTTCCTTCTTCTCATCATCCATAAACTCAGCCAGCTTGTCCTGGCTTCATCCAGGTCTTTACACCCATCAAGGATCATAGCCACCATTTTTAATACTGTCACTGTATTATTACTATAACATAATAATCTCACCCAAACAAGATGAGAGACAGAGAACCGTCCCCTGTCTCCCTGTCTCCCTTAAACATACATTTTCTTCAGTTTTGCGGGCATGGCCTCCATAAGAAGGTCTGCCATTTCCTCGGGAGTGTTATTGATCTCCCGGCAGGACCATTTGACAGTGGCATAAATGGACTCTTCGCAGTGCATATCAAGCAGGATCTGTTCTTCTTTTCCGGGTTCTTTTTTGCTGATTTTCTTATAAAGGTCCAGATAGATTGAGTAGATCAGCCTGTGGGTGAAGCTGTGCAGGCTCTCATAATCATTGGAACGGAAGGTCTGGGCAAACAGGTCCTTCTCCGGCTCCATGATCTTAAACTTCAGGGTCAGCGCCTCTTTAAGGGACATTCCTCTTTCCATACGGCGGTAGCTTTTTAAAATAATCATACCCAGATAGCGGTTTACCAGATCATATTTGTTATCGCAGCAGCGATAGAAGGTCTGCCGGCTTTTGCCGGCAGCCTCCACTATATCACCGACGGAGATCCTTTCAAATGAGTCTTTTTTCAGGCAACGCTTCAATGCTTCAATAAAAAGGATCAGATTTTTTTCTTTCCGGCCTGTAAGATCCCGGGCCATCTGTTCTAAATTCTCATTCATATCAGAAAAAGGATTTCGAATCCGGATTATTTTTCGTAAAGAAACTCTTCAGGAAGTTCAACCTTGAAGTCTTTAGCCAGTGCCCTGAATTCATCCGGCGTGATGGTCTGGCGCTTTTCGGATGTCATGGAAAGGGTCTTCACCAGGATCTCCGCGGACTTTTCAACGGTGTGCATAAGGCCGAAGGTCAGGTCGAAATCTTCACCGGAGCAGAACATACCATGATGTGCCCAGATTGCCACATCGTATTTCTTCATCAGCTCACTGGTTGCCACGGCGATATCCCTGCCGCCGGGCACCATCCAGCCCACCACGCCGATGCCGGAGGGGAATACCACCGGGCATTCGGTCGCCATCTCCCAGAGCTCTCTGGTAAATACTTCGTCTTCCAGAGGGAGGACAAAGGTCAGGGCGATGGTATTGGTTGTATGGGCATGGTAGATGACCCTGTGGGTTCCGCCGGAAGCGGCCATCTTTACCTCATGGTTCATAAGATGGGAGGGCAGTTCGCTGGTGGGTCTCCCGCCATTTACCATACCCCAGAGAATACGGTACCTGCTTCCTGTCTCATCGATCTCAATAATCGAGCAGGAATCTTCCGGATCCAGGATCACATTTCTGAAATATTTCCCGCTGCCGGTCACCATGAAATACTGGCCCGCAAGCTTCGGAACTTCTGTCCCGATTTCCTGCCAGTTATCTGTTACTTTAAGCTCGTCTCTGATCTCCGCGATCTCTTCATCTTTGATACGGTAGGACAGGTTTCCGCCGTTTCTCTCATGCCAGCCCTGTTCCCAGCCGTCATTGCACATCCTAATAAAACCCTGGACAAATTTTGCATCTAATACCTTCATTCTTTTTTCTCCTCTATAATTCAATCATATAATTTAACAATTACATTAGGTTGCCCGATTTCGTTGCCGCCTCTGTTTCATCAGCTATAATGACGCAGGGGGAAGGAATCCCTGATGCACCTTCTGGCGTCCTTAAGATCCGTCAGCTCTTCTGCGGCAATCATCTGAACTGCCACATTGCCGATGGCTGTGGCTTCTCCGGGGCCGGCAATGACTGTTCTTCCGGTGCGGTCCGCCGTTACCTGGTTTAAATATTCCGCGTTGGACCCTCCACCCACCACATGAATGGTATTATATTTCTTCTTGGTAAGGGCCTCGATCTCCTCTATGGTCTTTGCATAGCATTCACCCAGGCTGTTGTAGATTACGGCAGCGATCTCCCAGTCGGTCTCCGGAACCTGCTGGCCGGTTCTCTCGCAGTAATCCCTCACTGCGTCGATCATGCTTTCGGGAGCCAGGAAGCAGCTGTCATTACAGTCCACAATGGAGAGGATCTTCTGCTTTGAGGCCTCATCGCAGATCTCCGCAAAGGTATGGTCTTCCTTAAATTCCTTCTTTACCGACTGGATCATCCACAGACCCATAATGTTTTTCAGGTAGCGGAAACGGTAGTTATATCCGCCTTCATTGGTGAGGTTTGCCTCCCGGGAAGCGGAGGAGCAGTCCGCCTTCATAAGCTCTGTCCCCATCAGCGACCAGGTGCCGGAGCTTATGTACATGCAGGAATCGTCTTCTGTGGGTACAGCCACGACGGCGGAGCCGGTATCATGGGTGACCGGCAGCACCACTTTGGTGTCAAATCCCACTTCGTCGATGATATCCTGCCTCAGGTCTCCCACCAGGGTGCCGGGTTCTTTTATTTCTGTAAAGATTTTTCCCGGATAACCAAGCAGGTCTATCAGATAAGGATCCCAGTCCTTTGTCAGGGGACTAACCAGCTGGGTCGTGGTGGCATTGGTATACTCCGTCATTTTTACGTCCGTCAGGCGGAAGTTAAAATAATCGGGAATCATCAACAGGGTCCGGGCCTGTTCAAGAAGCTCCGGTTCCTGCATTTTCACAGCCATCAGCTGGTAGATTGTGTTAAAGATCTGCTTCTGGATCCCGGTCTTTGCATACAGGTTCTGACGGGAAACATACTTATATACCTCCAGATCAGCGCCTTCTGTACGGGCATCCCGGTATCCATAGGTCTTCCCGAGGATCTCATCCTTTTCGTCAAGGAGGACATAGTCCACCGCCCAGGTATCGATTCCCATGGAAACCGGCACCTTGCCGGCCGCCTTGCAGACCTTCATTCCCTCCTTTATGTGGAAGAAAAGCTTCTCCACATCCCAGCAAAGGGAGCCGTCCACCTTCTCCATGCCATTCGGAAAACGATACATTTCCTCCAGTACCATCTTCCCGTCTTCAAGGTGTCCCAGCATATGGCGGCCGCTGGAAGCACCGATATCAATTGCCAGATAATAGTTCAAAATAACTCCTCCCTTCTTACGGGTCCAGCCCTTTCACTGCCCGGATCCGGCATCTCCTGATCCTCTGTGAAGCTCCGGTCGGGAACCATCAGTCCAGATGAAAAACTTTCTTAAGATCCACACTCACGGGACTGTTGTCAGGATTGGTCTCCATGATATCAGCCATAAAATCCCACCATTTGCGGTTGATGGCAGTGTCTGCCCCGGCGGCCCACTTTTCTTCATCTTCGATCTCGATGTATCCGAACAGGGTCAGGGTCTCCTGATCCAGAAAAATCGTATAGTTTTTCCCGCCGTATTCATGGATCATATCCTTCATCTCAGGCCAGAGGAGGTTATGCCGTCTCTCGTATTCTTCCTCGCAGCCTTTAAATACCTTCATTTTAAAACCTTTGATCATATTTTGTCCCCTATCTTGTCACAATCTCAACCGGTACATTAAAGATCTTTGCTACTTTAAGGATTGTATCAATATGCCTTCCTGTGGCCGCGGCGAAGTGATGGGTGGGGCCTGCCTCGCTCCACTTTGTCACAAAGTCTCTGGCACCGCAGGTGAAACGGGTTCTCATGTTGGTATCACCGATGGAGAGGATCTTGCCCTCCTCATTAATGCCTTCGGCAGCAATAAACTTGAAATGTCCATCGCCGTCCTGGGTAATTGCCAGATATGTTACCTGCCCCAGATAAGGATAGAACTGGGTCAGGTATCCGCCGCCGGTCTTTCCGTGGAAGACCTCCACGATCTTCATGGTCGGTTTTTTCTCAGAAATGTCCGCATCACCGGAGCCACTGTGGCCGATGATGGCGATATCATCATTAAAATCTATGGAGTACATCTCAGCCAGCTGTCCGGTTCCGGAGATGGTCTTTAAGATGCTCATGGCCATGGCCACCTTCATGTCTCCCTCCACCGCGCAGGCCGTTCCCTGCTTGATGAGCATGGAGAAGGCCGGGATCAGCATACTGTCAAGGACGCCCGCCTTTCCTCTGGCATATCCGTCATAATGGGAGGCGATCAGACCCAGCTGCTCATCCTTTACCCACTGCTCAAAGGCAACCACATGTTTTGCCATCTCCCAGACTTCCTCGATGCTTCCGCCGCCTTCAATATCAAAGGTGTCAAGAATATCCTGGGCTTTTTCCCGGATAACTTCCTCATCCGTGATATCATCGGCAATATCCCACATCTTTTCCCAGTCAAACTGCTTGGTATAAAGGTGCATTCTTCTGTAAAGGTTGGACTCATCTATGTAAAGATCCATCATACCAGGATAGGGTCTTCCAATCTGGGCAATATTGGTATCACGGAATCTTCTTCTTACCTGAGCGGCGCGGCACCAGTCCTCAATCTCTGCCTGGACTGCCGGGTCTCCGCCTTCCACAACACCGGTGATCACCGCAGACCTCTTTCCGTAACGGTTCAGGTCCGCCACCATCTCGCCAACTGCTCCGCAGGCATAGCCTTCCCCAAGCCAGGAAGCGATATCTGTATGATCATAGTCAAGGGCTTTCAGCTTCTGGACATTTACCAGAACAACCGGAACATCCAGATCCTTTACCGCCGGAAGCATATTATAGGATGTGGCATAGGTAAGAAGCTGTAAAAATACCAGGTCAACATCTGCGGCACGGAAAAGATCTCCGGCTGCCTGGGAGCCTTCCTTGGTGGTCACCATCCCGCCGTCAATAATCTCCACCGTATCGGGAAGTGTCTTTTTAAATGCGTCATATTGTGCCTCAAATTCCGGCACCAGAGATGGAAACTGGGGCAGATATGCTCCCAGAGCGATGGAAAATACGCCTACCTTTGCTTTAGTATTTACTAACATACGGACCCTCCTGTCATTCAAAGATCATCCCTGCCGGAACCCCGGCAGTTATCAACAGTTTTTTTAAATAAAACAGAGCAAAACCTGTTTTAATGGGATAGTAGCATCCTGAAAATTGAGGAAAAAGAGTAATATTTTTAGAACAAAAGGAGATATTTTTCCTTATCCTTTATTCCTCTCCTGGGAAGTGACAGCAGCAGGTATTTGTTCCTTGACTTTGTGACAAATATTACGTTATCATTTTTTATAATACATTTTTAACTCTCTTAAGGAGGACACCCATGAAGCTTCTACTGGTAGAAGATGAAGAAATGACCAGAGAAGGGTTGATACAGTCCCTGCCCTGGGAAGAAATCGGTATAACGGAAATCATTCAGGAAAAGGACGGGGCCGCCGGACTTAAAAAGGCAAAAAAAGAACATCCGGCCATCATCCTGTGTGATATCCGTATGCCAAAAATGGACGGCCTTACCATGCTTGAACGGGTCCATGCCGTCTATCCTGAGACCGTGTTTGTTCTTCTGACCGGACATGCTGAAATAGATTATCTGAAAAGGGCTATCACCTTAAATGTAGTCTCTTTTATAGAAAAACCGATCAATATCCCGGACCTGACAGATGCCCTGAAAAAGTCTGTGGAAAGGGTCATCTCATATAACCGCCAGCAGGAATCCGCCCAGATCCACTCTACTGTCGTGGCATCCAGGCTGGCCTACCAGATGACTTTTCCCTATGAATCCTGCAAGCCGGTGATCGACTCCCTGTATAAGGATTTTCTGGATCACTATGGTACAGATAAATTCCGCTATGTTACCACCATCATTGTGCTGCCGGAACATTTTTCCAACGATTCCACGCTCCTTTATACCATCGGACAGAAGCTCCACGACAGGCTTCTTCCCGGGCACTACCACATCATTTACACTGACCGGTCCCCCCGGGATATCATCTATCAAATCTATGGATCCATAGAGCCCTCCTGCGGCACCCTGAAAATGATCGGCGACATTATCCTTTCCTATTATAAAAGTCATACCAGATGCTTTGTCTCTGTGGGAAGTGTGGTAAAGGGGATCCAAAATGCCTGGCATTCCTGCGAAACAGCCAGAGAAAGGCTCAGATACGCCAGATTTTATGAAGCCGATACTGTACTGACAGACCCTCCCCGGGAAGGGGAAATGACGGGCCTTCCCTCAGAAACCCGGTCAGGCTTTACGGAAACGGAAAAAATCAATCAACGGATTTCTGAATTACCAAGATCCTTCAGAACAGCCCTGGAGGACGGTGACGAAGAGAAGGCCATCTCCCTACTGGAAGAATTCCGCAGAATGTGGTATCATTCTAAATGCAGGGAAAGTATGATAAAATCTTCCTGTTATTCCATGCTCATCACGATAAACCAGATGTATCAGGCATCCCATATTAATGCGGATGCCGCCATGGAGCATCCCGGAATGATCATCGATGCCATAGATTCCGCTTTTACCTTCCTGGAGGTCGATGAACTGCTTCATAAGAGGACAAGGGAATTCTTTTACCATCTTTCCCATAACAAAGAAGAAGACAATACGATCTATCGTATCAAGGAGTATATCAACAGCCATTATAAGGATCCGGCCCTCTCCGTGAAATCCATCAGCGAAAGCGTTTTCCTTTCTGTATCTTACCTCTGTACCTATTTCAAGAATGAGACGAGGACCACGCTGAATCAGTATATTACGGATTACCGTATAAAGAAGGCCCAGCATCTTTTGTCCGATACCAATATGAAGATCGTGGATGTCGCCGGTGAAGTCGGCTATCGTGACAGCAATTATTTTGCGAAAATATTTAAAAAACAGACGGGCTTATCTCCAAAAGAGTATAAGAATAAGAACGTAAGATGACCATGTCAGGCAAGTGAATATGATGATGCTTTTTTACAGAACCATAAAAACAAAGCTGGACACTTTAAAGATCGGTCAGAAGATCAGGTCTATCGTCATTTTTGCGGCCATCGCGCCTTTTCTGGTAATTTCCATTTTCTTCTATGGAAATATCTATGACGCCATCCTGACCCAGACTATCCAGAAAAAGCAGACCGAGATCTCCCGGATGGAACCCATGATAGAGAAAAAGATCTCAGAGGCGACCATCCATGCCAACCAGGTAAAGGCCCAGAGCTTTTTTCAGTCCGTTTTTACATATAAGGGCCAGGAGCTTACTCCCTCCCTGCTGCAATCCAGGGAGGGAGAAGCTTTTTTACGCGGCACCCGGCAGATTGAAGCCGGCCACACCCACCTGGATCATATCCGGATCTATATTGACGCTCCATCCTCGGACGGTATTTTCTCTCTTTCTTCCACGAAAGACCTGCTCCTGCCCATGGACCGGGTCCGGGGCAGCTACTGGCACGGCATATTTGAAGGAACCGGATATAAAGAACTCTTCTGCCCTTCCTTTTATCTTACAGGCTGGGAAAAGGATCATCTGGGTGATCTTGCCTATATGCTGCCCTTTATCTGTAATGTAAATGACCGGATCTGTAAATGCTACCTGTGTCTTTACTATTCCTCTGACATATTAAAGGATATTCTTACAGAGATCTCGAACGAAGACGGTACTGTATCCTACCTGATCACAGACCGGGATTCCATCGTGACCTCCACTGACGGAACCCTGTCCGGCATATATCATTTCAGTTATGAAGACATTTACCAGTATATGTTCTCTTCAAATAACTATATGAAAAAGGATGTTCTGGGACAAACCGTGTATCTGACCTTTAAAAACATTCAGAAACCAGGCTGGTTCCTGGTAAACGTGGTTCCTGACAGCGTGATAAAAAAGGAGACCAGGAAGGTACTTACCCGCTACTTTTTACTGGCGGCCCTGATTCTCTCCGCCTCCATGCTTTTTACCACCCGGGTGTCATCTTCTCTGGCAAAACGAATTTCCAGCGTCATATCCACCATGGGCAAGATACGCGAAGGCAACCTGGTTCCTATGGAAGAGCCTGATATAAAGGATGAGATCGGAGACCTGATCTCCACCTATAACTACATGACTGCCCGCCAGAAAAAACTGACAGACGATCTGAAGCAGACCGCCGATGAACTGAGGGTGGCAGAAGTCAATGCCCTGCAGGCCCAGATCAATCCCCATTTTCTTTACAATACTTTGGACACCATTCAGTGGATGGCCATGACAGGAAAGGAAAGCCAGGTCAGTGAAACCGTCCAGAAGCTTTCCCGCTTCTACAAGCTGACTCTCGGAAAAGACATGACCAATACTACCCTTGAAAAGGAGATCGATCATGCATCGATTTATGTAGATTTGCAAAATATCCGCTTTGACAATGCTGTGGATTTTATTGTGGATATCCCGGAGGAGCTTCTTCCCCACAGGATCCCCCGGCTTACCCTCCAGCCCATTGTTGAGAATGCCATTCTTCACGGTATCCGGGAGAAGGAAAGTCAGACAGGCTGTATTGTGGTGACCGGCTGGGAGGATGAAAAGGATATCTTCCTCCTGATATCCGATGACGGTGTGGGTATCGAGGAAGAATACCTGCCGAAGATCCTCAGTAAAGAGGGAATGAACCCGTATACCAGGGGCACCAACATCGCCATCTATAATGTCCACCACCGCCTCCAGCTCCTTTACGGTCCGGATTACGGCCTGTCCTATAAGAGCAGCCCGGGGGAGGGAACAGAGGTTATGGTACATCTGCCGAAGATATAAAAAGCAGTCAGGGGGGGCTGTCGCAGCCCCCCCTTTTTATGTTATGAGGTAGATATAATATATTTTAGTAGATACTCTTCCACTCGTCAATGTTGTCAGGATTGAACTGGAAGGGAGGTCCAAGGATGATCTCGGATGCTCCGCTGCCGTCAGCAAGCTCTGTTAATGTATAAGGGCTGTTTTCCATGTCCCCTGCTTCAAATGTTTCGCCGACTTTTCCTGTGATGGTTCCGTCTACCAGAGCGATACTTGCATATCCGGCAAGCTTTCCAAGGTCGATGGGGTTCCAGAGGAACATATAAGGACAGCTGTGGGCATCGTCATTGCCGATGTACTCAGCCATCTCGGAAGGAAGTCCGAGACCTGTCAGCTTCACTTTAGAGCCCTGGTCCTGAAGAACTTTTGCGGCGGCGCTGATACCAACGGTGGTGGGGGCGCAGATCACTTTCAGGTCAGGATAGTTCTGAAGAAGGGCCTGGGTCTTATCTGTGGATTTCTGAGGCTTATCATCGCCGTATTCTACAGCTACCAGCTCCAGCTTGGAGTATTTGGGATCGCTTTCCTGGATAGACTTCATGGCATCGATCCATGCGTTCTGATTGGTAGCCTGAGAGGTGGCAGACAGGATCGCGTACTGGCCTTCTCCGCCGGAAATGTCATAAACAGCATCAATGAGGGCCTGTCCAACTTCCTGGACACCTGCCTGGTTACAGAAGGTGGCACGGGTGGCGGAGTTTACATCGGAGTCAAGGGTTACTACCTGAATTCCGGCGTCAATGGCTTCCTGGCATACGGATGCAAGAGCATTGGCATCATTTGCGGCAATGGCAATGGAATCCACGCCCTGGGAGATCAGGGAACGGATAACTGTCATCTGGGCATCTGCTGTGGCAGATTCCGGGTTCTGGACGATGCAGGTACCGCCGGCTGCCTCAACAACCTCCTTGAAGCCTTCCGCTTCCTTCTCATTGTAGGGGTTGCCTGCTGATTTTGTTACGATGGCGTAGGTCTTTCCGCCGGATGCTCCGCTGCCGGTGCTTTCACTGCTTCCTGAGCCTCCGCCGCAGCCTGCCAGCATTGTTGCTGCAAGAGCTGTGCACATAAGTAAGCTTATGATTTTCTTTTTCATGTTACTTCTCCTTTCTTAATGTAACGGCCGGCTCCCGGATATGGGGAGCGAACCGTTATTTTTTTATGGTAAGCCTTTCCCGGGCTTAACTAACTTCATGGGTTAACCGGTTACTACCTGTAAGTCACCGGAGGGCCTATACTGCTCCCTTTTTCTTTCCGCTCCTTTTTACCGCATTTGTGATGGCGGGGATCAGAACGGATATGATCAGCATTGCGCCGATGATAACCAGGATCAGCTGTGTATTCATGTTGATCTGGCCAAAGGCGATCCTCAGGCAGACAATGATGAAGGCTGCGATGAAGCCGCCGATGATGTTTCCTTTACCTCCTGTGGTGGCAATGCCGCCGAATACGCACATGGCGATTACTTCCATCTCAAAACCATTACCTGTGGTGGTATTGGCTCCATAGGTGGAGGCCAGGAGGAAGAGGCCGCAAAGTCCTGCCAGGAAACCGATCAGTGAAAAGCTGAAAAAGCGAATCTTCTGTACTTCAATACCTGTATAATAGGCGGTGGTGCTGTTGGAACCGATGGCATAAAGCTTGCGGCCGAAGGTTGTCCTGTTGAGCACCGTGATAAAGATGACCGCACAGATTATTACGATGAAGAAGGACAGGGGAACCGGTCCCACCATCGTCCTTAAGGGGGCTACACCCTGGATATTTTCCATGGAAGCGGAGCCTCCGCTGCCCAGAGCCACCTCGGCGATGCCCCGGAAAATGATCTGGGTACCCAGGGTAATGATCATGGTGGGCAGCTCTGTAAACTGTGTGGCGATAAAACCGTTCAACATACCGCAGACAAGTCCTGTCCCCAGGCAGGCCAGAACCACTACGATAAGCGGTGAGCCGGCATTGCTGACCATACACCCTACGGTGGTTGCCAGGCAGACAATGGAACCTACGGAGATATCAATGTCACCCAGCACCAGGATAAAGGCCATTCCGAAAAGCATGAAGATCTCTGCCAGATATCTGGGACTTTCTCTTAAAATATTTGTCAGATTATAGTTGGGAGACAGGATCATGCCGAAAATATTTACCACGATCAGCAGGAGGACCATTGCGCCTTCCCAGCTGAAGATTTTTTCTTTCATGCCACCCTGGGGAGTGGCAGATATTGTTCTACCAGATTTACCAGCCATACTTACATCTCCCTCCTTGACAGAGCCTGTTTATCCATCATTCTCTGTGTGATAACATTAAGTACTACGACCGCAAGGATGATCACTCCCTTTACCAGGTTCTGGGCAAGTGCGTTGATTCCTACCAGAGGAAGTGCCTTGGCGATGATGGCCATGATCAGGGCACCCAGGAAGGTTCCCAATACTGTGCCCCGGCCGCCGCTCATGCTGACACCGCCGATTACGCAGGCAGCGATTACATCCATTTCCATGCCATACTGCATATCAGGCTGGGCTGAGGCATAGATGGCAACTGAGAGGACACCGGCCAGACCGGCCAGGATTCCCATGATCATGTAAACGGATATGATGGTCCGTCCCACATTGATACCGGAGATTTCCGCCGCTTCTGTATTCGAACCGACCGCGTAGATCTTCCGTCCGAATTTTGTCCATTTCATCATTACAAAGAACAGAATGTAGGCGATGATCAGGATAATATAAGGTCCCGGAGCACCATCCTTACCGAAATCCGAGAAGCCGGAAACGTCGGCTCCCGAGGCCCACGCGTTATTTGAAATTACATAGGCCATTCCTCTCCATATGTACATGGCACCCATGGTACAGATGATCGGCGCAACCTTCCCTTTCGAGATGATCAGACCGTTGATCAGACCGCAGACCGCACCGATCAGGGTACCAATTATGAAGAGGAGAAACGTATTATGTATTACATCGTACTTCTGTAAAAGTCCGATGATCATACCTGAAAAAGCCAGTGTAGATGTGATGGAAATGTCGATGCCTGCCGTAAGCATGACGCAGAGCATACCCAGAGCCATCAGCATGGTTAATGCGTTATTTCTGAAAATCTGTGAAATATTTGTGGGGGATAAGAAGGAGGGACTCATGATGGAGATCACTGCCAGCAGCACCACCAGTACGATTACCAGACTGGCCTCACGTGATCCCGTTATCTGTTTGATCAGGGATTTATTCTTTTTCATGCTTCCACCTCCTTGTCAGATTTCTCCATGGCAAGCTCCAGGATCTTCTCCTGGGTGGCATCCGCCACATCAAGACAGCCTGTCACACGTCCTTTGCACATGACATAGATCCTGTCGCTCATACCCAGCACCTCAGCCATCTCGGAGGATACCAGGATAATGCCGTAACCCTGTTTTGCCAGGTCTCCCATGATGGCATAGATCTCAGCCTTGGCGCCGACATCCACACCCTTTGTGGGCTCGTCCATGATGACCAGTCTCATATTCTTCTGAACAAGGGCCTTGGCCACCACCACCTTCTGCTGGTTACCGCCGGATAAGGAGCTGGCCGGATCGAAGATGGTTACCGCCTTGGTATCCACATCTTCAAGATACTGCTTGGACATCTCCCGTTCTTTTTTATGATTAATAAAACCTTTATTTGCCAGTTCGTCCTGAATGGGAAGAACTACGTTAACTCCCAGGCCCCAGTTCATGATCAGGCCCTGCTTCTGCCTGTCCTCGGGAAGCATGATGATACCTGCCTTCATGGCATCCTTGGGTCTTCTGATATTAAGCTCTTTGCCGTCTAGGATAATCTTGCCTGAATCTGCTCTGTTGATACCGGTAATGGCCTGCATGGTCTCGGTTCTTCCGGCACCCACCAGGCCGGTCAGTCCTACGATCTCACCGGCATGTACAGTAAAGCTTACATCTTTAAAGTATCCGGTTTTTGTAAGTCCTTCTACCTTAAACAGTTCTTTCCCGATCTCAACCTCAGGCTTTGGATACATATCCGTGATCTCACGGCCTACCATATATTTGATAAGTTCAGGCTCCGTGATCTCATCAACATTGTAGGTTCCGATATACTGGGAATCGCGGAACACCGTGATCCTCTGGGCCAGGCGGTACATATCCTCCATACGGTGAGAAATAAAGATAATGGATACGCCCTCCGCATGAAGCTCATCTACGATCCGATAAAGATCCTGGGACTCGTTGGCCGTAAGAGCTGCCGTGGGCTCGTCCAGAAGGATGACCTTTGCATTGGTGGAAAGAGCCTTGGCGATCTCCACCATCTGCTGCTGGGCAATGGTCAGGGCACCGACCTCATCCGTCACATTAAAGTTGGCATGGAGACGGTCCAGAAGCTTCTTTGCTTCCTTATTCATCTCATTCCACTGGATCATACCGTTTTTAATGATCTCATGTCCGATAAAAATGTTCTCTGTTACCGTAAGCTCCGGATAAGATGTGGGATGCTGATATACTGCCGCTATACCAAGCTCCTGGGCATCCTTTGTCCCCTTAAAGCTCACTTCCTGGCCGTTAAAGTAAATATGTCCTTCTTCCGGCTGATGGACACCGGTAATGGTCTTGATAAACGTAGACTTTCCCGCACCGTTTTCTCCCATCAGCGCATGTACCTCGCCGCGGCGAAGCTGGAACTGAACATTATTCAGGGCTTTTACGCCAGGAAAGATTTTCGTTATTCCTTTCAGTTCAAGAATCAGATCTTCTGCCACTGATAACCCTCCTTCTCTCTCTTTATTTAATCATGTACCCGAAAGGAGATCAGCACCAGCTGCGCGGCCGGCATGACCGGCCCTCTTCCTGTGCGCAGCCAGGTGCCTGTTCCTATTGGTAATAAATCCTTTAATCTGCAATAATAACGCAGAACCCTTGCTATCGGATTTATTGACTAAAGTATAATTTTTTTCTTTTGGGGATATTAGAAGAAAATTTTTTGAAAGGGGGTAGAAAATTTTGCAGAAGGAGAAGGAGACAGGGGACGGTTCTCTGTCTCCTCCTCCCGGCGCTGACCCAAACACAGCAGATGCGCCGGGGCAAAATGCCGCCGGCGCATCTGATAAAAAGAGGAGACAGAGAACCGTCCCCTGTCTCCTTGTCTTCTTCTATTTCCTGACTCGCCAGGCTCTCACGCCGGCGAATAATTTCTCTTCATCGCCTTCCCTGAAGGGAGCGATCCTGAGGCTGACGGGCCTTGTCTTCCCGTTAATGACAAGTCGGTATTGAAGCTTAAAGGCACCCTTATTCCGGATATCATCCAGGATCTTTTCCTTGGAAAAACGGTCCAGGTATTCAGGCAGGTCGTCAGGGTAAACCACTTTCTTCCCGTCTTCTATACTCTGTCCGAAGAAGTCATCTCCTGTCTTGGCGAATCCCAGGCTCTCGTACTCGTCTGACGCGGTAAACTCCACATAGCGTCCCGTATCCGGATTAATGGTATACAGACTCAGGTAGTCTTCATTGAGGGCCATGATCCTGGCAAGGGTATCCCGCTCCTTCCGGGCTTCTTCCAGGAGCTCCTGCTGCCTCATCTGGGAATCCACAATGCTGATACCCATGATAATGCTGTTGCTGCCCCTTCTCATCCGGGTGATCTTCATATTGACATACATGGGGGAGCCGGTATCGATCAGGCGGTAGGTGGTGGTGAAAACTCCCTGTTCGTCAAGTTCCCGGATGACGTTTTCTTTGGTGAATACCGCCAGGAAGGGGGCTCTGTCCTCTTCATAGATCCGGGTAAATGTATCTCTTCTGGCTGATTCAAAGAAGTTATCTCCATGCCTTTCTTCCGCCAGTTCCTCTCCTCCCACCAGGGAGCTGTATTCGATAAAATGCTCTGTTTCCAGATCAATATAATATATATTATAATAATCAGAAGCCAGAGCCCTGGCGATATCCGCATATGTCTTACCCTCGTCGGCCTCTGTGATGGAAAGGACCGCAATGGCAACTGCGATATTGCCATTGACCGGATTGATACCGATCCGCCTTGCAAAGGAATGGATTATGGAACCGTCCGGCATCTTTTCATCATAGAAGGCCCTGAGGCCCTGTTCACAGCAGGTTTTAGCGACGGTTTTCATAAATGCGTCACTGAATTTTGCAAAGTCTGACCCCTCATGGGAAAGATCAAGATGGAAATACCTTTTGAAGAAATCCCGGTAAGACTGATTATTCCTGACAAACCTTGTCTTATCGTCCTTCACCTCTATAATGCCCATGGGCAGGGTATTGAAATAGTTGTGGAAAGCATAATCACCTTCACTGGCGATCACGGAATAATCATAAAGATTGATACGTCCCATCAGCTCATAATAATTTGCTTCCTCCGGGTTTTCATAACCGATCTGTATACCTTTTTTGTAGCGGTCCATTATCTGCTCGAGAGGAATTGCCCTGCAGTAATAGAAGCCCTGGAGCTTGGAGCATCCGATCTCCTGAAGGAAGATAACCTGTTCTTCCGTTTCCACGCCCTCGCAGATGGTATCCACTCCTAAGGATGTGGCCATCTTCATAAGCTCTGTCAGGATGATCTTACCACTGTCCCCCTCGTCAAGCCTCTGCAGGAAGCTCATGTCAAACTTGAGCAGATTGAACTTGATGCTCTGCAGCACGTCAAGTGAGGAATACCCGCTTCCGAAATCATCCATCCATACCGGAAAGCCCAGCTCCTGGAAACACTCAATCTTTTCTTTCATAAACTCAAAGTCTCTGCCCAGGGTGCTCTCAGTGATCTCGATGGTGATCATTTCACGTTTTATTCCCGCATCATCCACCCGCCTGCGGATCTCCTCCACGATATCGCAGGCATAAAAATCAGACCGGGACAAATTGACAGAGTGGGGAACAATATCAAGGCCCGCTTCCATCTGAAACTTCAGTTTCTCAAGAACCTGGTCCAAAACACAAAGATCCAGCTTGTAAATAAGGTCTGCTTCCTCCAGATAAGGGATAAACTCAGCAGGGGACAGCAAACCCTTCTCAGGATCGATCCACCTTGCCAGCGCTTCCTCGTCGCAGACTCTTCCGTTTACTGCTCTTATGATGGGCTGGTAGTAAACCTGGATCCACCTGTTTTCGATGGCCCTGTCAAAATTCTCAAGGATGTACTGCTGGGCGACCATGTCATCCCGCAGCTCCTGGCTGAAATAATTATAATGTGATTCGTAAACTCCCCTGATGGCATCACAGGCCAGCTTTGCCCTGTCACAGGCGGAGCTGACCGGGACATCCTTCATTCGGGTCTGGTAAATACCCACACGGATGGGAAGAGAATTCCCGCCATTTAATTTCCCGTTCTCATCAAACAGTATCCGAAGCCTGTCCTCAAGTCCCTCTTCCGCTGTATATATTCCAAAATGATCCTGCCCCAGACGGCAGCAGTTATCATTTCCAAACAGATTCCTGAGAAGATCCGCAAAGGATTGCAGATACCTGTCTCCCTCAGCGAAACCGTGCTTATGGTTAAAAAACTTCATACCACTCAGATCAATGAAGAGAAAAACTGCCCAATCTCCCTCTTCCCGGATAGATTTCTTCCCGGCTTCAGCCAGTTCAAAAAAACTGGTCATACTGGGAAGGCCGGTCAGAAAGTCATAGCGGCTGGCCTTTATCAGGCTCTCCTCATGAAGGGCATCATAAAGGGACCGGCTGAAATTACTTCTCCGGGAATCCGTATCTTCTGTATAAACGCCCTCATCGATATACCAGATATAAGCAAGACGGACGCCGGAGCTTTTGTAAACATGTTTCCCTGTGGCATGGATGACCCTGAAACCGGAACCGGATCTGTTTTTTGTGCGATAAATCACATCATAACCGCTCTCTTCTCTGGCAAATCGCAGCGCGGACTCTATAATTCTGCCCACATCATCCGGGTGGTCATATTTGTACATATCATGGTCCATATCATAATATGCTTTGGCGCGGTCTTCATATCTGAACAGCTCCAGAAAACCATCCGAGAGAACAAGGGTAACCACCTGTTCGTTAAGGAACTGGTAAACAGCAAAGGGCTGAGGCATGCTTTCCAGCAGTGAATGTTCTTCCGGACTAAAAATATATTTTTCCATAACTATCTCTCCATCTACAGAGTATGGTTCCGAAACAGGTAAATCGCCTCCCGGGCGATTTCGACTGATTCCCAGACTTATATTTGCATTATACCACAGAATAGCAACTATTAAAATCCTTATTCATTACACTTGTGACCTTTTTGTTACAATTCAGACACACCAAGGAGACAGGGGGAGACAGGGGACGGTTCTCTGTCTCCTTCGTCTCCTTGAAACCGACTCTTGTTAATCCTAGACATTTGTGCTATAATATCACAAATTTTTACATTAAGGAATAAAACCATGAAGAAGAAAAAGTATATCAGACAGCGGCTGCTGTTTACCTTTAAGCTCGGAATCGGAAGCAGCCTGGCCATATTTATCGCAAGTCAGCTGAAACTTGATAACACAGTCTCAGCGGGTACCATCGCCCTCCTTACTCTTATGGCAACAAAGTGGGAAACCGTCAGGCTCTCTCTTTACCGGCTTATTACCTTTGCCATTTGCGTCTGTATCGCGTGGGCAGTCTTCCTGCATATCGATAACATCACTATTGCATATGGTACCTATGTTTTCCTGACAGTACTGATCACAGAGATGCTTGGATGGCGCACGACGATTTCTGTAAACGCAGTAATGGGTGCCCATCTGCTCATCACCCACGATTTTTCCCGGGCATCCATCATTAATGAATTCCTTTTAGTCCTGATCGGCATTGTGCTGGCTCTTTTTCTCAATCTTTTCCATGCCAACCGGACCCATTTAAGGGTTATGATCGAGGATATGAGAAAGACCGAAGAGGAACTTAAGGAGATTCTTTCACATATGGCCCGTTATCTGATGGATCCTGCTGAAGACGAATCCCATGATGATGTCTGGTCACAGATTCTGAAGCTGGAAGAAGACCTCCGCGGATTCATAGAAGATGCCAGAGAGTACCAGGAGAATACATTCCGGTCCCACCCGGTCTACTACATCGATTATTTTGAAATGAGGTATGACCAGTGCCAGGTTCTTCAGAGTCTCCATTCGTCCATGGTACTGATCCGGAATGTTCCGGCCCAGGCAGCGGTGGTTGCGGATTATATCCATTACCTGACAGACTTTATTCTGGAAAAAAACAACCCCGAGAAGCAGGAAAAACTGCTGGAGGAGATCTTCATTAATATGAAAAAGGAAGAAATGCCGAAGACCCGGCAGGAATTCGAGAGCAGAGCCCTGCTCTTTCATATCCTGATGGGTCTGGATTCCTTCCTCGCTTATAAACGTGCCTTTGTCGATAAACTGGATGAAAAGCAGCTGGAACGTTATTGGATTTAAACCTGTAACCCTCTTAAGAGCTTCCGCCGGGGACCAGACCCTAACTCCTTTCACCCTCACTCCTTCCATAAAGCTCTGTGATATGCCGGAGCCTGGCTGCCAGCGCATCGTCCAGGGCACCATCACGTACTCTGAAACACCAGTTGCCTCCCAGGGTTGAAGGGGTATTCATGCGGCAGTCACTGCCCAGGCCCAGCAGATCCTGTACCGGCACGATGACGGTTTGCGCCGCTGTGGAAAAAAGGGCTTTGATCATATCCCAGTGGTAACGGTCAGGATCCTGCAGACGCAGATAATCCTTTGCCAGGGCCACATTCTCCCGGGAAGCATTTTCCAGAAAACCAAGTAAAGTATCATTGTCATGGGTGCCGGTGTAGGCCACACAGTTTACCGGGTAGACATGGGGGCGATGGGCCGGGCTGCTCTCATCCCGCTCGTCAAAACCAAACTGGAGGATCTTCATCCCGGGAAAGCCTGTGTCCGCCAGGAGTTTCTTCACAGACTCCGTGGTATAGCCCAGATCCTCCGCAATGATCCTTCTTTCTCCCACAGCCTGCTTTAAGGCGTTAAAAAGCTCTGTCCCGGGTCCCGGGTTCCACTTTCCGCCCCTGGCATCTTCTGAGCCATAGGAAACTGTATAATAGGAATCAAAGCCTCTGAAATGATCGATCCTTAAAATGTCATATTCATGACAGAGATAATCAATCTTACTGATCCACCAGGCATATCCTGTACGTCTGTGCTCGTCCCAGCGGTAGACCGGGTTGCCCCAGAGCTGTCCCGTCTCGCTGAAGCCGTCCGGGGGAACTCCCGCCACCTCGATGGGGACATTGTCCTTATCCAGAAGGAAAAGCTCGGGATGGGCCCAGACATCCACGCTGTCAAGGGACACATAAAAGGGCAGGTCCCCGATGATGGAAATTCCCTTTTTCCTGCAGTATTCATGGAGGGAATGCCATTGTCTGAAAAAGAAGAACTGGATGGTCTTCCAGTAAACGATCCGGAAGGCATAATCCTTCTTTACCAGCTTTATTGCTTCCGGTTTTCTGTTCTTGAGATCCGGTTCCCAGTCCATGAAGGAACGACCTCCATGGACTTCCTTAATGGTCATAAATAAGGCGTAATCATCAAGCCAGAAGGCATTCCTTCGACAGAAGCTCTGATACTCCTTAAGGTCCGGATACAAACAGTCCCTGTCAGGATCCTGAGGATCCTGATGGCCGGTCTTCTCAATAAACCGTTTCACAGCCAGCTCCAGTACCTCAAAACGCTTTTCGTAAAGTTTTCCGTAGTCCACTGTCCCGGGGTCATCCCCCCAGTTGATGAAACGATAATCCTCTTCATCCAGCAGACCTTCCTCCCGGAGCAGATCAAGGTCAATAAAATAGGGATTGCCCGCATAGGCGGAACAGGATTGATAGGGTGAATCTCCGTAGCTGGTGGGGCAGATGGGAAGGGTCTGCCAGCAGGACTGGCCGGCCTTTGACAGAAAATCCGCAAACTCTCTGGCGGCCTTTCCCAGGCTGCCGATTCCACAGGGCGATGGCAGAGATGATATATGCATTAATATTCCACTGGTTCTCATATCCTTACTTCCCTTCCGGGTTATTTTCTGGTCACCACAGTTTCTCCCGGAACCAGATAAAATGGTTCCCGTTCATGAATCGCTGAAATCCCGTTATCCATGTTATAAAGCAGGATCTCTACACATTTTGTGGCTATACCTGACACATTCTGGTGAATGGTGGTCAGCCGGGGAACCAGATATGCCCCGATCTCCAGTCCGTCAAAACCGATCACCGAGATATCCTCCGGCACCCGGTATCCCGCATCCGTAAAGGCCCGGATGGCTCCGATGGCCGTAATATCCGCCATGGCAAAGATGGCGGTAAGATCCGGCATCTTTCTGATCAGCTTTTTGGCCGCGGAATATCCTTCCGATATGGAAAAATGTGCTGATTCATATTGCAGGTCGGGATGAAATTCCATTCCCCTTTCTTCAAAGGCCTGAAGAATCCCCCGGTATCTGTCAAAAACAGCCTGGGACCGCTTCATATTACCTCCCAGCACACCGATCTTCTCATGACCATGGGAAAACAGGTGACTGACCGCATATCTGGCAGCTTCCGTATCATCCGTTCCAACACTGGAAAGATGTTCAAAACCCATATCCTCCGCTGAGCTGGTGACCAGAACACAGGGAACAGATATAGAAGAAAACTTCTTCCTGAAATGTTCTTTGTAGCAGCCCAGAAAAAGGATTCCCGAAGGATTCCTGTCCTGGCAGATGCGGATGGCCTGCTCCACCTCATTATCATCTTCATCGATGTAATAAACCATACAGGCATATCCCCGAAGGCGGATCATTCCCTGAAGCTGCTCTACCAGGGCCGCAAACAGCATATTGTTGGTTCCTTTAATGATGATCGCTATCCCGTCCTTGCTCTGTTTCTTTAAATGCCTGGCATTGGTATTCAGCTCAAAATTATGTTTTTCCACGACCTCCAGAATACGTTTTCTGGCTCTCTCCGAGACACTTCCGCTGCCATTGAGGGTCCGGGACACGGTGCCCACCGAATAACCGGATTCTTTTGCGATATCTTTTATTGTCATGTATATAACCTCCGGCCGGGTCTTTACTTACCCTTTTACGGCTCCGGCCGCAACGCCTTTGATGATGTGCTTCTGGCCGGCCAAGTATACGATAATTATGGGAATAATGGTGAGCATGATGCTTGCCATCATGGGCCCCATGGCCACCTTCCCGTAGCCGCCCCGGAAATACTGAATCAGCATGGGGATGGTCTTATATTTCCTGATATCCAGGACCAGGGTAGGCAGCAGATAATCATTCCAGACCCACATGGCTTCCAGGATACCTACCGATACCAGAGTCGGCTTTAAAATGGGAAGCACGATAAGAAAGAAGGTCTGCAGGGGATTGCATCCGTCAATCATGGAGGCTTCCTCGATCTCTAAGGGAATGGATTTCATAAAGCCGGCAAACATAAATACCGCCAGCCCGGCTCCAAAGCCCAGGTAGATGATCCAGATATTGACCGGCCTGTTCAGTCCAAGTCTATCCGCTGTCTGAGACAGGGTAAACATAACCATCTGGAAAGGAACGACCATGGAGAATACAAACAGGTAATACAGGGCTTTCGTAAACCTGTTCTGCACCCTGGTTATGTACCAGGCGCACATGGAACAGAACAGGAGAATGGCCGCCACTGAGGTGACCGTAATCAGGAGTGAAAAGCCAAGGCTCTTTAAAAACCCCTGGGAATTGATGGCCGCCGCATAGTGGGCCAGTCCGTTAAAGGTCTCCGCCGTCGGAAGCTTAAAGATATTCCCGGTTCCTATGGCTCTCTCCTTTTTCAGGGAGTTGATCAGGATCATAAATACCGGATAGCAGTAGGCCACTGCCAGGATCGCCAGAAAAACGGTCCAGATATTGTCCGTTGTTTTTTTTCTGTTTTCCATTACTGCTGCACCTCCCTTGACCTTGTAACAGACAGCTGTACCAGCGAAATCAGGATGACGATGACACAGAAGATCACTGCTTTAGCCTGGCCGTAGCCATGCCAGGGAAGACCTGCCCTGGAGTAAAATGTATTATAAATGTTTAAGGCCACCATCTCTGTCATATGTTTGGGTTCACCGGCGGTAAGAGCCAGGTTCTGGTCAAACAGCTTAAAAGAGTTGGTCAGTGTCAGAAAAACACAGATGGTAATGGACGGCATGATCATGGGCAGCTTGACACTGAAAAATGTCCTTAAATCAGAAGCGCCGTCAATCTGCGCGGCTTCAATCACATCATCCGGTACATTCTGCAGACCGGCTATGTAAATGATCATCATATATCCAATCTGCTGCCAGCACATGAGGATGATCATCCCCCAGTAACCGGCAGTGGAGTTCAAAGCCAGAAGAGGCTTTCCCGCCAGGGAGAGGACACAGTTGATCAGGATCTGCCAGATATATCCCAGAACAATACCGCCGATCAGGTTCGGCATAAAAAAGACCGTACGAAAGATATTGGTCCCTTTAAGCTTCCTTGTCAGCAGGAGAGCAAGACCGAGGCCGCCCACATTGATGAAAAGGATGGATACCACCGCAAAGCTTACCGTAAAACCGAAGGCATGGCGGAAGGATGCATCGGTAAAGGCGTATTTATAATTGCCCAGCCCGACCCAGGATGCGTTGTCCACTGTGATAAATTTACAGAAGGACAGGTACAGACCCTGAATAAACGGTACCACAAAGCCTATGATAAAAGCCGCCAGGGTGGGAAGGACAAAAACGGGAGAATATTTTTTTAATGCTCTTTCCATAAGTCCTCCGGTGAGTGCCTACTGCTGATTAGCCAGCTCATATTCTGTCTTCCAGCCGTCCACAAATGCTGTCACAACTTCCTTCCAGTTGGCATCGTTCTGCTTTGCCGCATAAGCTGTAAGGGCGCTGCCGACACCGTTCTTCCACTCTTCAGAAGGCATGGTGCTGAAATTCCAGGAAACCGGAACCTTTCCCTCAGCCGTATACTGGGCATCCTGCTTTACAAATAAATTGGGGGATTCCTTTGCGCTCTTGAAAGGAATGGTAAAGCCCATATCCTCGGACATGGCCTTTGTTCCCTCATCGGAGGTTACACACCAGTTGATAAAGTCCAGAGTGGCCTTCTGGTCTTCTTCGGAAGCCTGGCTGTTTACACACCAGTAGTTCTCTGTGCCGGTACAAAGTCCCTGATTGGCCTCGTCACCTGCGCCCACATAGATGGGGATCATAACCAGGTCATCATCAGTAAACTTGCCGTCTCCCACCAGATTGCCGTATTCCCAGGAACCATTCTGGAAGAATACCGCTTCTTCATTCAGGAATTCTGCCTCGGAATCATCTGCGGTCTTATCTGCCAGGTCTGCGGGATCACAGGTGCTGTTGTTAATATAGAGGTCATAAATGGCTCTGTAGTTGTCAAGGTATTTTCCCTCGATGGCATCTGTGGAATCAATCCCCTTGTCCTGATATTCAAAATAGATGGGCATGTTGGCCAGGTGGGTCTTGAACCTCCAGTCAGAGGAGCCGTCCATTCCCGCTGATGTAAATGCCGCAAAGCCTAATTCATCTTTTCTTGCGGTAATATCCTCGGCAATCTTCTTAAGGTCGGCAAAGGACTTGATATCTTCTGCTTTATAGCCGGCCTTCTCCAGTAATTTCTTATTAGTGATAATACCGTAGGATTCAATAACATAGGCAATTCCATCCACGGCATCTCCATCCTTCAATGCATAGGCATCACTGGTAAGCTGTCCGTAAATGTCAGAATCCTTAAGATCCATACAATAATCCTTCCAGCTGGCAAGCCCCACCGGTCCGTTCACCTGGAACAGGGTGGGAGCGCTGCTCTTGGCCATCTCACTGGTAAGGGTGGTCTCATACTCTCCGGAAGCGGCGGTAACAACCTCCACCGGAACGCCGGTCTCTTCGGTGTACTTTTTGGCAAGATTCTGCCAGGCTTCATCCTGCTCCGGTTTAAAGTTCAGATAATAAACCGACCCGGAACCCGATGCGCTTCCTGTGGATGAATCACTGCCGGATCCGCCGCCGCACCCTGTCAATGCTGTGACAGTCATCAGGCCTGTAAGTGCCAGTGCTAATAATTTCCTTCTCATAAGTTCTCCTCCTCACAAACTTATTAAAACGTTTCCATTTTGTATTTAGTCAACAAGTTTCTTCATGTTTATTATTATAATCCTCTTTGCAATTATTTCAAGCATTATATAAATAAATCAATATTTTTGTTGTATTTGCACAAGAAATTCGCCATTTGATTATGCATATTTCAGGATGCCCTGCTCCTCTGTTCTGATACCCTTTGTTTGGAAACGTTTCCATTCAAATTGTGTGAACCAATTTTCTTGAAATACCCCTTTCTTTATGATAAACTGAAAGTGGATTATTTTGCGCAATTTCAATTGATATGAAACACAATATATTATCAAAACAATAATAAGGAGGGCCGCCATGAGAATATCTAAAGTAATACGAAGGTTTTTATGCCTGTTTACGGTAGTTTTACTGACAGTCTCTTCATTATCCGGCTGTGGAGACTCAAGTAAGGGTAAATCCCCTGCAGCTTCTGAGGAAACAGAGGATAAGGCTCTGGATACCAGCCGTTTCCTGGTGGCTGTGGAAGATGAGCCTGATACTGTTGATTTTCAATGTACCTCCATACATTATACGGTTGCCCAGAATGTTTTTAACCGTCTGGTGGAGATGACATCTGACGAGGAAGGAAATGCGGAAATTCAGCCGTCACTGGCCCGGTCCGTGGATATGTCCGACGACGGACGAAGCTACACCTTTCATCTGCGCGAGGGGGTCACCTTCAGCAACGGTTCTCCCCTGACTTCCTCCGACGTCCTCTACACATTTACCAGATTACTGACCCATCCGGACAGCTGCAACAGAGATATTGCAGAAGAGATCGCCGGCGCGGACCGGCTGGAGCAGGGAGAGACGGATGAGCTGGAGGGCTTCCGTATCATTAATGACACAGATTTTGTTATTACACTGGCCCAGCCCTTTGAGGCATTCCTGGCCTGCTTATCCATGCCCGGAGCTTCCATCCTGGACCAGGAAACCACCGAGGCTGCCGGTGACCGGTTCGGAAAGGAACCGGACTATACGATCGGAACCGGTCCCTTCATCTTAAGAGAATGGAATCCCGGTGAGGGCATGCTGCTCACCGCCAATCCCGACTGCTTTGACGGTGCTCCCGCCTGTGAAGGCCTGGACCTGCGTTTCATGACAGAAGCGGAAGCGGAAAGATCAATGTTTGAGAACGGGGAACTGGACATCCTGGATCTGGATGAAATGGGAGACCTGGCTGAATACTTTATCCACGGAGACATTTACCAGGACCGTCTTCACCAGGTACAGCCCATCGGACTTAATTATATTGCGCTGAATGAATCCATAGAACCTTTGAATGATGTCAAAGTGCGGAAAGCCCTCCAGCTGGGTTTGAACCGCAATGCTCTCCTGGATGCTGTTTACAGCGGCAGAGGCTCTCTGGAAAACGGAATCTTTTCTCATGGACTGAAAGGTTTTAATCCGGAACTGGATGAGATCCCCTATGATCCGGAGCAGGCTAAGGAGCTTCTCAAGGAAGCCGGTTATCCCCAGGGCTTTGATCTGGTCATCAGTGTAAAATCTTCTTCAACCCAATGGGAGCTGATCCTGGTGAATAACGCCGTTGCCATGTGGAAAAAGCTGGGAATCAACGCATCTGTCAAAGTAATATCAGAAGACGAATTTATGAGTCTGCGTAAGAGCGGCCAGCTGGCCTGTTATACAGCCACCTGGACTGCGGATTACAATGACCCGGACAATTTTATCTATACCTTTTTCGGTAATCCGGAAAATACCCGTTTCCGGAGTCTCTGTTATCCCAATGAGAAGATCATGGACAGGGTAACTAAGGCCAGAGGCATCACGGATGACAGCAAACGAATTAAAGAATATCAGGAGCTGGAAAAGATCATCGTACAGGAGGATGCCGCCTGGATCCCGCTTTTCTCCCGGATCCGTTATTATGTGACAGGAGAAAATATTGAAGGGTTTAAGGCAGCCTGGAACGGTTCTGTCAAGGCCAATTATCGTTATATGTCACGGAAAGATCCGGATTAAAGGAGACAGGATGCATTCTATCCGCTTTAAAATCACAATAATTACAATAGCGGCAATTCTCACAAGTGTATTGTCTGTCATCGGAGCGTGCTACTTTTCCATCAGAAAGGAAAGCAACCGGAATTCCGCTGAAAAGATGAATCTATTAAGTGAAAATGTTAAAAAATCGCTGGATGATTACTCTGAAAGCATCGAACAGTCTGTGGAAACAGTGGCCAAACTGGCGGCAGATTCACTGGATGGTGTCAGTCTGGTGGAAAACGGTGTCAGCCGGATGCCATCGGAGCAGTCCGGGCAGACACCGGAGCAGGCGGCGAGGCTTGATGCCTATCTGTCAGAATATTTAGACGAGATTCAGGATGCTTTCAACAGCGTTGTCGGCCGAACCCAGGGCGTCGTATCCTATTTTTACTGTATCAATCCGGAGGTCAGCAGAACTGTCCACGGCTTCTACTATACAAAGGCAGGGAAAACCGGTTTTTATGCCCAGCCTCCCCTGAATGCCGAGGAGCTTGATCCGAATGATTCGGAGCACAGCAGCTGGTATTTTACCTCCATCGAACGGGGAAGGCCCTCCTGGATCGGCCCCTATAAGAAACAGTATCTTAATGACATGTGGACCGTTTCCTATGTGATTCCGATTTATAAAACGGGCACCCTGGTGGGCGTACTGGGCATGGATATCCCTTTCGATTCCATGGTTTCTCTTGTCAAACAGGTGAAGATCTATAAGAGCGGATTTGCCTGTCTTCTGGATAATAAGGGACATGTTCTCTATCATCCGAAACTGAAATCCGGGACCATCCCTGATATACCAGACCAGTCCTTTTTCAAAATTGTATTTCAGGAGAAAAACAGCGGAAGCAAACCCATCCGCTATGTATATCTTGGAGAACACAGGCAGCTGGCCTTTGACACACTGCGGAACGGTATGAAGATCGTGGTGACCGCACCTGTTCAGGAGATATTTTCTAACTGGACGAATCTGTCCCGGGTCATTTTCCTGGCCACGGTAGTAATCATTGTTTTTTATGCTCTCCTGGTCCTCTTTGCCATGGGGATCATCGTCCGGCCCCTCCAGCGGCTTACCTCCGCTTCCCGGAGGCTTGCAGCCGGAGACTATGAACTGGAGCTGGATTATACAGGTTCTGATGAAGTCGGTGTGCTGACCGGTGCCTTTACACAGATGAGAGACCACCTGAAGCTCTACATCAAAGATCTTAACAGAAGGATCTATACAGATGAACTCACCGGCCTTCCCAACAGACACCATTTCGCCCAGCTGGCCGAGACCACAAGACTGGCCCTCCTGGAGGAAGGCAGACATCCTGCCATGCTGTTTTTTAACGTGGTGGGTTTAAAGTATTATAACCGCCAGTATAGTTTTCCTGAAGGAAACAGGCTGATCTGCGATGTGGCCCGAATTCTGTCCCAAAGCTTCGGCATGGACCATTGTGCCCACTTCGGCCAGGGACATTTCGCCGCAGTGACCTGTGAAGAAAATGTTAAGGAAATACTGGAAACAATATTCGACCAGTGTACAAAAGCCAATGATCATAAATCTCTCCCCATCCAGGCAGGCATCTACCCTTACCGTCTGGAAACCGTTGAACCCAATATCGCCTGTGACAGGGCAAAGTATGCCTGCGGCCGGTACAGCGGGTCTTATCTTTCCGCCTACTGCTTTTTTGATGAAGCGATGCTGGATGAGATTGAAAACTACCATTATATCATCAACAATCTGGACCGGGCCCTGAAGGAAGAATGGATCCAGGTCTTCTACCAGCCCATCATCCGCACCACCAGCGGCAGGGTCTGTGATGAAGAAGCCCTGTCCCGCTGGATCGATCCTGTAAAAGGGCTCCTTTCCCCCGGGAAGTTTATCCCTGTTTTGGAAAGATCCCGGCTCATTTATAAGTTGGATCTCTATGTGCTGGATCATATGCTCCTGAAAATGCAAAGGCAGCTGCAGGCCGGTTTATATCTGGTACCCCAGTCCCTGAACCTGTCCCGAACCGATTTCGATGAATGTGACATTATTGAAGAAATACGCCGGCGGGTAGACGATGCCGGGATCCCCCGGGAAAAACTCACCATCGAGCTTACAGAGAGTGTTGTGGGAAGGGATTTTGACTTTATCAGGAAACAGATCAATAAGCTGCAGGACCTGGGATTTCAAGTATGGATGGATGATTTTGGCAGCGGCTATTCATCCCTGGATGTACTTCAGGACATCCACTTTGACCTGATTAAATTTGATATGCGTTTTATGCACCGGTTCAGCGCCGGTAACGACAGCAGCATCATACTGACTGAATTGTTCAAGATGGCTATCGCCCTCGGCATTGAAACCGTTGCGGAGGGCGTCGAGACAGAAGAACAGGTGAAATTCCTGAAAGAAGTCGGCTGCACCAAGCTGCAGGGCTTCTATTTCTGCAGGGCAATTCCCCTGGAAGAAATCGTGGAAAGAAACAAAAAAGGCATCCAGATCGGATATGAGAACCCGGAGGAAACAGAGTATTACGCATCTGTGGGAGGCATCAACCTCTATGATCTGATGGCGGTGTCAACAGACAGTTACGGGGATATCGGCAATTATTTCAATACATTCCCCATGGCAGTCATCGAAACAGCTGAAGAGCATTTTAAGATCATCCGCTCCAATAAATCCTACCGGAAATTTCTGGAGCGTCTGGAAAAAGATCTGGGAAAGATCGAACCGGCCAGGTATGTCAGTCTCTCTTCCACCCGGCTAAAACCCATAGCCCCGTTTATAGAGGCTGTCCGGCAATGTCATGCCAATCATGACAGGGTTTTGACATATAACGAACTGGCTGACGGTGTGGTGGTCCATGCCATGGTTCAGCATATCGCAGTAAACCCGGTTACCGGGAACTCAGCCTGTCTGGTTGTCATTGCCAGGATCACAGAAACATCTGGATAAAGCTTCTATGAGCTTCACATTTTCCGGATGACTCTTTACCCCGACTCTCCAGTAATCATTGCCCAGGTTCTCATAATTACTGCAGTTCCGGATCATGATGCCAAAGGGCTCCAGTCTTTTATCAAGATCTGTGATTCCGGGCGTCCTGAAAAAGAGATAGTTGGCCTGGCCGTCACAGAGCTTTAGGGGCAAGGCGGCAAGCTCCTTTTTCATATAGGAAAGCTCACCGGCCACTTCTTTTATCACTGCTTCTTTATACTGAGGACAGCTTAAGGCCGCCAGTCCGGCCTGCTGCGCTATGTAACTGACCGACCATGCCTGCCCGGCATGGTCGATTTTTTTAATGACTGCCGGATCAGAGCTTATAATATAACCCAGTCTTACCCCCGGTATGGCATAAAGCTTTGTGAAGGATTTTAAAATAAGCAGGTTTTCATACTCCTCTGCATGGGGCTTTAAAGTATAATCCGCTTCATCGGGACAGATCTCCAGAAAACATTCATCCACCATCACCCTGGCCTTCATTTCCTTTGCCCTGTCAAGGATGCTTAATATAAGCTTCCGGGGTGTCAGGAGTCCTGTGGGATTATTGGGATTACAAAGGATAATGAGTTCGATCTCTTCCGTAATCATGTCAAGGAAATCCTCATGGACCTGAAAATCCCCCTGCATGGGGTAATAGACCATGGAGGCACCTGCCGCTGTGCAGGCCTCCTCATACTCCACAAAGGCAGGCACGGGCAGCAAAACCTTTCCCGGACGCAGGCCAAAGGCCAGCCGGTAAAGAAGGTCCGCCCCACCATTTCCACAGGTAATGTGCGACGGCTCTACCTTATCATTTAAAGCAATAGCCTCTTTCAGCTCCATACATTCCGGATCCGGATAATTGATTACACCGTCAATTGCATCTATCATTGCTTTACGCATATGGCCTGGCAGTCCCAGGGGACTGATATTTGCCGAAAAATCCATAAGCTGGGACTCAGAAAGCCCCAGCTCTTTTGCTTTTTTATATATATTTCCACCATGGGAATCTGTTTTCATGTTAAATCTCCTCAGATAAACTTCATTATCCTTTTGTCAGGGGATACCTGTTATTATTTTTAGATTAGAAAAGAAATTGGAGCAGTAAATAAAATAGCTGATGCCGCAGCAGACAATCAGGGACAAGAAAGCGCTGACATAGAGCAGCTGGTTGGTCCTCCTGATATCCTCATACTCCACCGGACGAATGTCATCTCCTATGGTAGGTTTCACCACAGGTTTTCCGAAATATTCATGGGTCCCGCCAAGCTGTATGTTCAATGCTCCGGCAGCTACGGCTTCGGTCTGGGCGCTATTGGGACTTAAATGGTTGAAACGGTCCCTCTTGAAGATCCGGACTGCGCCCTTTACATCAAACCTTAATATGGCAGAGGCCAGGATCATCATGGCCGCCGCCAGTCTGGCCGGAATGAAATTGCAGACATCATCAAGCTTTGCCGACGCATGGCCGATGTGGATCAGCTCATCATTCCTGTAGGCCACCATGGAATCCAGTGTATTGACCGCCTTGTAGGCAAATCCCAGGGGGGCGCCTCCCAGGGCGATGAAAAACATGGGGGCGATGATGCCGTCCGCCGTATTTTCGGCGATGGTCTCCACATCTGCCTTTGCGATCTCGCTCTCGCTCAGATTCTGGGTGTCCCGTCCCACCAGATAAGAGATCTCCTTTCTGGCTCCGGGAAGATCCCCTTCCTTAAGCTTCCTGTATACCTTCATGGATTCGGTCTTTAAGCTTTTGGTGGCCAGGATCCGATAAATAAACCACAGCTCCAGTGCAAAGGCCAGATATGGGTGAACCTTGCCGGCCAGAAAAAGGATGCCGGTCATTACAAAAAATGTTCCCAGTACGATGACCAGGGTGAGGAAATAGCCTGCCAGCAGCTCTGCCCCCGGCTTTCTCTCTATCCCCTCTTCCTTTACCTGCTCGTAAGAGCATCCGTAAATGAGGTACTGCAGTGCTTTTTTCAGTTTGTCAATAAACCATCCGATGATCTGGACGGGGTGGATCATCCTATGGGGATCCCCCAGGATCAGATCCATAAAAAAGCCCAGGATCATGGCATAGATCAGTTTCATATTATTATATTTTCCTTCTCAAGTTTCCCGGCCGGCTGCCAGGTCTACAAATCTCCGGGCCATCTCCGGGCAGTTATGGAAATAAAAATGGGGATATCCTGCCAGAACATTGCCCACCACGTAGACTCCCTTCCAGCTTCGACCCGTGGATTTGCGCATGGTGCAGGCGTCACCCCGCCGGCTTGCCCTGGAGTAATGAAACTCATGGGCCCGGATCACTTCCCCTTTCCTGAAGAAGGGCGTGTCCCTGTCTGCCTCCACATAGACATAGCCAAACTGCATGGAAAGCCTTTTTGTCATCTCCACATCTGTATCTGCCAGTCCCAGCATGGGCATAGAGCTTGCGTCCGTCTCTATCAGATTCTTACAGGAGTACATAAATCCTCCGCACTCCGCAAATACCGGTTTCCCCGCCCGGGCGGCATCCCGGATGGCGGCCCGCATGGATACATTTTCGGACAGTTCCCGGCGGTAGGTCTCCGGATATCCTCCTCCCAGATAGATCCCACCGATGTTCTCCGGCAGCTCCGTATCAAGCACGGGGCTGAAATAAACCAGGTCTGCCCCCATCTGCTCCAGGATCTCCAGATTCTCCTTATAATAAAAACAAAATGCCTTATCCCAGGCCACCGCGATCCTGGTTCTTTTTTTCTCCGGGATCGCCGGAGCTTCCACCACAGGCAGCGGCTCCGCTTTTCGTCCAATATCCAGCAGCAGATCCAGGTCTATGGTCTCTTCGGCAGTCTGTCCCAGAAGAGAAATCACCTCATCCAGGTTGGATATCTCCGCAGCTGTCATGAGTCCCAGATGACGGCTCCCTATATGAACGCCATCCTTTTCGGGAAAATATCCTGCCACACGGATACCCAGCTCCTCCTCTATCACGGGCTTCATCATCTCATAAAGTCCCTTTGTGCAGCGGTTGAGAATCACACCCTTTACCGGATTTTCCCTGTAGGAGATCAGCCCCTTTATGATGGGAATCATAGTATGGGACATACCCTTTACATTCACAATAAGAATGGTTGGTGAACCGGTGGCCACGGAAACAGTATGGCTGCTTTTCTCACAGGATACACCGATGCCGTCATAATAGCCCATGACTCCTTCGGCAACCGTAAAATCCGCATTACGGCTGTCCTTTGCCATAAGCCACTTCAGGTCTTCCTCCGTGGAAAAAAAGGGATCCAGATTCCGGCACTCAGTTCCGGTTATATGCCCATGGAGCATGGGATCAATATAATCGGGGCCACATTTATAAGATTGAATATGAAATCCCCTGTCAGTAAGAGCCTTCAGAATACCGCATGTAATACTGGTTTTGCCGCACCCGCTGTTTGCCCCGGCAATCAGGATCCGGGGCATGTTTTTTTCATTATTCATAATTATTATCCTGCATAAAGTCTGCTTTGCAAAGCTGCTTTTTCGCTGTTTGCCCGGTAGCTGCTCTGCCTTTATTGGCCGGGACGTCTGATCATGATCATGGCGATCCCTGTCCTGCGGCAGGCATCCACCTTTACATCCACGCCTCCGCTTTTCCCGCTGTCCTTGCTAACCAGTACCCTGGCATCGGTCTTACGGATCAGGTCAACATTATCCTCCACACTGAAAGGAGGCATCCGGCCAAAGACGTGGTCATCGGGATAACCCGCAGCCCTGCAGCCGGCGTAGGAGCTTTCATTATCAAGGACCCTGATAAAAAGCCGTTTCTTTGCCTCAGAGACGCCATCCGCATAGATGGCTGCTGTGTTGACACCGGTGGTCAGCAGGATATTGCCTGAAATGGTATTCAGTACTTTGACCGCTTCATTGGCATCCGACACATAGATGATCCTGTCATAATCATAAAGAAGTTCCTGTCTTTCATATCTCTCATAAGGGATATGCAGCTTTTTGGCAGCGCTTTTTACCGTTTCAGTGACTATTTTCGCAAAGGGGTGGGAGGCATCAATGATCCTGTCGCAGGGATTCTCCTGAAAAAGACGGATAAAACCATCCTCATCAAGCCGTCCTGTGTGCACCTCGATGGGGCAGCCGTCAAACATTTCCCTGCCCAGCTCTGTGGCGACACAGGCCAGGACCTTCCTGCCTTCCTTTAACTGGTCCTCTATCACCCGGCGGGACTCGGTGGTTCCCGCAATCACTATTGTATCATATTTCACGGCAATCAGAGTTCCTTTTTAATGATCATGGTGGTAAAGTAGCCGTATTCCCTGTCAGGCAGGACGGGGCCGACATATTCTCCCTCCATACCCACATTGCTGATAATGATGGCATTGTTTTCTTTGCCTCTGGCCTTCAGCAGATCGTAGATGGCTCTGACGTGATTGCCAGTCTTCATGATCACCAGGTTCTCAAAAACATCCAGTACCTTTTCTACCTCATCGACTCCCTTTAAGGAAGGAATCACACCAAAGCCGTCGTTACCTTCCACGATGGAGATATTTGCCCTGCTGGCTCCCGCGCAGAATGCCGGAATACCGGAAACCATCTCCACCTCATAGCCTGCTTCCATCAGAGGTTTATGGATATAAGAATAGGTGCTGTAGATCCCGATATCTCCCAGTACCACCATGGCAAGATT
Source organism: Eubacterium sp. (assembly GCA_017433295.1). Lineage (GTDB taxonomy): Bacteria > Bacillota > Clostridia > Lachnospirales > Lachnospiraceae > Anaerobutyricum. The sequence continues at coordinate 40,597 of JAFRHL010000037.1, read as the reverse complement.
CTTTCCTTCATCAAGAAGCTTTTTTACTTCTGCTGTGGCGGCTGCTCTGTCTGCCTCCCTCTTTGCCAGGTCCTTATTCATGGAAAATACCACTTCATAGATTTTTTCATCCGGGATCTCCACCGCGCCCCTGGCAATGTCCAGAGCCACACTTTCCTCTCCCCGTTTCTTCACGGGTACCACAAGGATGTCACACTCCTTGATCAGTCTGACCGCCTTCAGTGTCATTAATTCAGAATCCCCCGGTCCAACTCCTATTCCATATAATTTCCCTTTCATTGTCTTCTCCTTTTCATTATAATCATCATTATCATCAGACGTTTAACGGCTCTCTTTCGCATGCTCAGCAAAAAACTCGCCAATGGCATCTATCTCGCCCAGTCCCTGAAGGATCACCTCTGTTTCGTAACCATCTTTTTCCAGAACGGACTTCCAGGAGTCTTCTTTTTCTCCTGCCAGGTCATTTCTTGCGTGGTCCCCGGCTACGATCAGAAGGGGCATCATGGTCACCTTCCGGATCCGTTTCCTCCTGAAGCGTCCCCTGATATAATCCAGATCCGGGAAGCCTTCCACGGTTCCCACAAAGGTATTGTCATAATTCAGGTCCCGGAGGACATGCTCCATCTTACAGTAGGTGCTGTCAGCGGAATGGGTCGTCCCATGGCCCATCAGAAGAAATGCTTCATCCTCCGGAAGGGGATGTGTTATTTCCTGCATTACAATATGGGCCACTTCCTCATAATCCTCCGGTGTGGTAAGCAGGGGCCTGCCAACACGGAAAGAATCAAAATCATCTTTATAGGGGGTGATCATATCCAGCATCTTTTCATACTCCAGACCGGGTATAATATGGGTGGGCTGGCAGATGACCTCCCGGCAGCCTTCCGCTACCAGCTTCTCGAATACCTCCTCGGGACTGTTGATGGTAATATTCTTTGTCCTGGCCAGCTTTCGGATAATCATTTTTGAAGTAAATGCCCTGAAAAAATCATAGTCCGGAAAAGCCTTTTTTACCTTTTCCTCCACATTGGTGATGGCCGGAAAGGCAATATCCACACTGGTTCCGAAGCTGACTACTACTAAAGCTTTTTTGTTCATATTCATTTTCTCCTATATTCCGGAGTCTTTTACCTTCTGTCAGGAGCTGCCCGGTTTTTCTCTTAAACAACTGCCGTAAACAGCATGACCGGATTATTGGTATCCATAATATGATACTGTCCGATCTTGCGGCCCCGGCCCACCGTGGCCTGGATCACATCATAACCGGGATCGTATTTCCCTAATATCTCTTCGGCTTCAGCTATGGTCTCAAGGGTCACCGCCGATACGGTCACCTGTACCTTCTTATCAAAGGAGGCGATGACCTCCATGATCTCCTCAAGCTTTCCGCCGCTGCCCCCGATAAATACCTTGTCCGGCACCGGAAGCTTTTTCACCTCTTCTGCGGCATCACCATGATAAATGTGCAGATGATCAACGGAAAACTTCTCTTTATTCTTACGGATCAGCTCTATTGCCTTTTCGCTGCGTTCCACGGCATGCACTTCCCCAAAGGGTGTCTGCCTTGCGCATTCAACAGAAACAGATCCTGTCCCCGCGCCGATATCCCATACAATATCATCCGCATGGAGCTTCATTTTATGAAGGATCAATACCCGGATCTCCTCTTTGGTCATGGGAGTTTTGTCTCTCTCAAAGTCTGCATCTGACAAGAAACAGGGCCTGGTCACAGCTTTGGGGGCCGGATTTTTGATCATGGCCACACATAATGCAGGAAATTCCTTCTCTGCCATCTGGGCAGGGCTGCCGCTTATGACCATTTCATCCTCATAGGAGAGATTGGCTCCGGCAGATACTGTCACATCCGTAAGGCCGAAATCCAGCATGATCCGGGAAAGCCAGGCCGGTCCCTGGTCCTTGCTGCACAGAAAAAATACTTTGGGATTCTCCGTTACCGTCAGGGCAATGGAACCGGGGGTCTTACTTCGGCCGTGAACGCTGACGATCCGGGCGTCCTCCATGGTTTCCCCCAGGGCGGCCCCCAGCATCTGCAGGGACCCTATCCCCGGCAGGATCACCATATCCCAGTCCGTGCTTACGGGATCATTCAGTATGGTTTTGTACAGGCTGTACATGAGAGGATCTCCGCTTACCACCAGGGCTACATCTTTATCTTCTTTCAGCAGGCTGTCAATCTGGGCGAAGGTATCCTTTATCCGGCCCATGGGAGAAAATACCGTCTCCGGTTTTGGAATACCTGGTTCAGACAAACCGGCTGATGCCGGGCTGTCACAGACAGACTGCAGCATGGGCAGGACCCTTTTCGCCGCGATCACTGTGTGGGACTTTTCCATACAGGTCTTTGCTGCAGGCATCACATAGCCTTCACTTCCCGGTCCGATACCGATAATCGTTAATTTACTCATGTTTCTCCTCCGGGGTCATTAACCATATCACCATTCTTTTTCAGAACGTGCCCGAGTACCTCGGGTGTGTTTGGACTTTGTGCCAGGATCTTATTTTGTCCATCGAGAAAGATCACTGCCACCTCCGCCATTTCATGGGCAGTTTTTTTACAGTAAGCGGATGCCTTTTGGGCCATACCCGGCCAGATCACATCAAGGCCCTCCTCTTTTACGATCTCCATGGCCTTTTTGGTGGTCAGACAGTCATAGATCCTTCGGATGGTTTTAACCGGGGCTCCATGCAGGGCCGCATGGGTGCAGATGGTCTCGATCCTGCCATCCGACACATGGCTGTGGGTGTTCATGGTCCCCGAAGCTACTTTAACCAGCTTTCCCACAAAGCCTCCGATAAGGATATGGGTAAAGCCCCTCTCCACGGCCTCCTCGATCATAAAGCCGATATAATTGCTGACCTGCAATATACATTCAAATTCACCATATATTTTTTTTAGGGCGTTCTCCCCGGTGGTACCAAGGACAAAGAGGATGGACCTGTGTCCCTGCCTGGCGTACATATCAAGCTCAGCCAGCAGGGAGTCCTTCATGGCCTCCTCGCTCATGGGCCGGACGATTCCGGTGGTGCCAAGGACAGACAGGCCGCCGACAATGCCCAGTCTGGGATTGAAGGTCTTTTTTGCCAGCTCCTCCCCGCCGGGAATGGTCACGGTAACCAGGGCGCCCCGGCTGCCGATGATCTTTCTGAGTGCTTTGACTGCCATATCCCGGGGTACCGGATTGATGGCCGGCTCACCCACCGGAAGCTTTAATCCCTCCTGGGTGATGGTGCCAACACCTTCACCGCCCGCAAACCGAATCTCCCCCTCGCCGGGCAGCAGGTCTACTCTGGTGATAATTTCGCTGCCATGGGTCACATCCGGGTCGTCTCCGGCATCCTTTATGATGGCGCAGGTGCCCGGCGCCTTTGGGATGACATCCAGATATAAAGTTTTTCCTATGGGAGTGTCCACCCTTACCACGTCCGGGCATTTGCCGGTGGTCAGCCACAGGGCCGCCGCCGCCGCTCCCCCTGTCATGCAGGAGCCGGTGGACACACCTTCTCTTAATTTTTTCATAACTGATAAAGCATGGCGTTGCAGATAGTGGCGGCTATATTGCTGCCCCCTTTACGCCCTTTCGGGACTATATAGGGCACAGCCGTTTCCATGATAAGCTCCTTGGACTCCACCACATTTACAAATCCCACCGGTGCGCCGATGATCAGGGCCGGATTTATCTTTCCCTCCTGTATCAGTTCGTAGAGGCGAATCAGGGCTGTGGGAGCGTTGCCGATGGCAAAGATCACATTATCTCCTAAGGCTGCCCCCCTCTCCATGCAGATGGCAGCTCTTGTGCAGCCTCTCTCTTTCGCTTCCTTTGCCACGTCTTCATCTGACATAAAGCAATGGGCCTCTCCACCAAAGGAAGCCAGCTTCTTCTTGTTGATACCCGACCATGCCATACGGGTATCCGTCACAATATGGGCTCCCTTCTTTATAGCCTCCATACCCAGCTTTGCGGCATTTTCAGAAAAGCATAGATTATCGGCGTAATCAAAATCCGCCGAAGTATGGATACAGCGCTTTACGATGGCAAACTCCGGATCGGGCCAGGTTCTCCCGTTAAGCTCGCTGGTGATGATCTCCATGCTGCGCTTTTCTATATCTTCAGGTTTTACAATCTGTATTTTATCAAGCATATATATTCCCCCTGTTAATCAAGCTCCTCGTAGGTTCCGAAAGCCGTCTGCTCAAAGCTGGGCAGTTCCCAGTATGCCTTGAAAGCATAATCCGCAATGGTAAAGCCCATCACGGCTCCGGTTCCCTCACCCAGGCACATATTGGCCAGAATATAGGGCTGCTTGCCCATGGCATCAAGGATCATCCGGCCGGCGGGTTCGTTGGAGCAGTGGGATGGGAACAGATAAGGATCACAGGCCGGCGCGATTCTGATGGCCAGCAAAGCCGCAATGGAAGAAATAAATCCGTCAATAAAAATCGGAATACCCGCTGCGGCGGCACCAATATAACATCCCACCAGGCCGGCGATATCCAGGCCGCCCACCTTGGAAAGAACATCTATGGGATCCTCCGGATCCACATGGTTGATCCGGATACTTTCCCTGATCACTTCGATCTTATGCTCCAGATCCCTGCTGGATAGCCCGGCACCCTTACCGGTCACCTTCTCCACGGACTGGTTCAGGAGAACCGAACAGATGGCACTGCTGGTGGAAGTATTTCCGATGCCCATCTCTCCGGTGGCCAGAACATTATATCCCTTCTCCTTTAAGTCATTAACCACCTCAATGCCCACTTCAATGGCCCGGATGGCTTCCTCTCTGGACATGGCCGGACCATGGAGCATATTATCCGTTCCGTATTTTATCTTACGATTAAGTACTTTGGGATTGTCACAATCTGTGGCGATACCTATATCTACGGGATATACATCCGCCCCGCTCATACCGGACATGATACAGATGGTGGCATTATGCTTCGTCATATTCTCTGTAACTGTTTTCGTAACCTCCTGGCCGGTCTGGGTAACTCCTTCAGCCACCACACCGTTATCCGCAGCCATAACGATGACTGCCTTTTTCCCCATATGGGGCTTTTTATCCCGGTAGATCCCGGCAAACTGGATAACCATCTCTTCCAGCCTTCCCAGACTGTAGAGAGGCTTGCCCAGGGTATTCCACCTGGCCCGGGTAAAGGCCATGGCCTCCTGGTCCAGAGGGCGGATGGCCTGAATCGTTTTCTCTAACAACATGGTATTGTCTCCTGTTCTTCTTATTTTTATAACTTCTGTTATAATTGACGCATCGATAGGGCCGGTATTGTCCTCATTTTCCGTTATAATTGACGCATCGATAGGGCCAGTATTTGTCCTCATGCTCCGTTCCTGCTCGGAAGCCTGTTGTTATCTTTAAACTGCCGGCCTTGTACAACGTTTACAGCCTACATCGGCCTCCGGGGCTTATTTCTGCTTTCTGCTGTCACAGGTCTTCTCCCTTAAACAACCAGCAGGCCGGAGGCAGGCATATCTCCGCAGGCGACTTTGCAGCGCAGGAAGCTGAAAGGTCCCGGCTTAAAAATAATCACAGGCTTCCGAGCAGGAACGGAGCCTGCAGAGATATGCCTGCCTCCGGCCTGCGTCTGTTAATCCAAAAACCTGCGTCTGTTAACCCACAAAACCTGCGTCTGTTTTACACTAAAACCCTGCGCCGGCCAGCCAGCCCCACACCCCTGTGGGAAATCCGGCATATTTCGTTATGATCAGCACCAGTATCAGCAGGAGCACTTCGGAAAGCTCGCTGCCAGCTCCCATGACATCTCCGGTGATGCCGCCGATCTTGCCGGTGATATAGACCCGGAAAAGATAGGCAAAGGCAAAAAGCACCACATACATGAGGATACCCCAGTAGAAAAATGCCGCCCCCATAAAGATGAGGCCAAATAGTATGGTTCCGATCAGGGTGCCACGGTCAATGGTTCCCACATAGATGCCGATTCCCTTTTCCCTGGGATAAACTGCTTTATATACAATGGCCCCCTGAACCATTTTTCCCGCTATGGGCATCATGAGGATCATCAGCCATTTCATTCCGGATTCTATGCTGATAAGGCCTGCCACTTTGAGCATAATGTCAAAGCACATGGCGATGGCTCCGTTGGTTCCTATGCGACTGTCCTTCATGATCTCCAGCATCCGCTCTCTGGTCCTGGCGGAATAGATGCCGTCGGCGGTATCGGAAAGGCCGTCCAGATGGAAGGCTCCCGTTACGCAGAAATTAGCCAGCAGGGCAAAGATGATTCCGAAGATCTCGGGCAGCACCAGGGTCACCAGAAGGTATACCGCCAGGTCCACCAGGCCTATGATAAGGCCCACCACGGGATAGTAAAGGAATCCCTTGTGCATATCCTCGTCCTTGACCTCCCCCAGATCCACGTTCACAGGAATACGGGTCATAAAACCCAGGGTCAGGAAAAACCGCTTCAGCTGGGTCTTCATGGCAGGTCATCTCCTTTTTCCCGGCTAGCTGCCTTTTCTTCTGCCACGTCCTGCAGGATCATATCCAGGATGCCCCGGGCCGTGTAGGATACGGCTGTCTTATCTATGGTAAGGCCCAGCTTCCCGGCCGTCTTTGTGGTGACGGGACCGATGCTGATATACTTTCCTTTAACCAGGGAAAGATCATCCACCATCTCCACAAAGGCTTTTACTGCGCTGGAGCTGGCAAATGTAATATAGTCTGTCATGGCGATCAGGCGGTTCAGCTCGTCTGCCTTACGGTAATCCCTCACTGTATGATAGAGGGAGATATTGGTATAGGAAATGTGTGCCGCATCAAAGGCATCCGGGAGCACCTGATTGGCTTCCTGGGCCCTGAGCATCAGAACCCGGTCGGACTCCTGTAAAAGAGGCAGGATAGCCCGGGCCATATCCGCGGAAGAATATGCCGTGGGTACAAAATCACTGTAGATCCCGTGGTCCTCCAAGGCCTTCTTTGTTCCCTCGCCGATCACAGCAAAATGAATGTGGGCAAACTCTCTGATATCTTTCCTCAGTTCTTTTAGCTCTTCAAAGAAGCAGGCTACTCCGTTGGCACTGGTAAAGATGATCCAGCTGTAGGTATCAATTTCATTAAGCGCTTCCTTGAGCTGCGGATTATGGAGATTTTCTGTCCGTATCAGGCTGAAGGAAATAGCTTCGGCCCCTTCCTCCTTGAGGATGGGGGACAGGCGGTCCACCATGGCCCTGCTGCCCGTAACAAGCACACTCTTTCCCGACAGGGGCTTATGGCCGTACCAGTCCAGCACCTTTGAGAGACCGACAACATCGCCCACTACCGTAATGGCGGGCGTACGAATCCCTTCTCTTTTTACCACCTCCACAATATCGGAAAGGCAGCCTGTGGCCACCTTCTGCCTTGCGGTGGTCCCTTCCTGCAGAACACCCACCGGTGTTGCGGGGTCTTTCCCGTTTTCAATCAGGGCGCTTACGATATTGGGCAGGTTCTTAAGGCCCATGAGAAAAATCAGTGTGCCCTCTTCCCTGGCCAGTGTGCCATAGTCAAGTACAGTTGCTCCATTCTTATGGCTGCCCTCATGGCCGGTGATCACATGGAAGGAAGAAGCATAGTCCCTGTGAGTCACGGGGATGCCGCAGTAGGCAGGTACCGAATAGGAGGAGGATATGCCCGGCACCACTTCGAAATCCACGCCGGCCTCCCGAAGCTCCTGGCCTTCCTCGCCGCCTCTGCCGAATATATAGGGATCGCCGCCCTTTAAGCGAACTACATTTTTCCCGGAAAGGGCCAGGTCGATCAATAACTGATTGGTTTCATATTGTTTTAAATGATGATGGGAGGAACGTTTCCCGGCATAAATGAGTTCCGCGTCATCCCGGACTTCATTTAAGAGGGAACTGGAGGCAAGATTATCATAGACCACCACGTCTGCCTCCCGAATCAGGCGCAGTCCCTTTCTGGAGAAGAGATCTTCATCTCCGGGGCCGCCTCCCACCAGGTATACCATTCCTTTATTTACTTCTTTTGCGGCAGCCTCACCCAGCCTGCGGGCAGCCTCCAGGGGATCTGAGCCATCCGGTCCGTCAAGCTCCACACTTTTCAGTGTCTTTCTTCCGTGGATGCCGTCCTTTACAAACATAGCCCTCATGATAAGCCTGCCGTCTTCTTCTATACAATGTGCCGCCGCCGGGGCATTGCAGCTTCCCCCGATGGTGACCAGATAGGATCTCTCGGCAGTCAGCAGAAGCTCCGCCGCCGGGCTGTGGATGGCGGCAAGGACCGGGGCGATCTCCCGGTCATCCTTCCGGCTCTCCACCGCCAGGATCCCCTGGCCCGCCGCCGGCAGAAATGTATCCGGATCCAGATATTCGTAATAAATACCCTGCTCCTCATGCAAATCAAGACGCTCAATTCCGGCAGCCGCCAGAATGATGCCGTCATACATGCCCTCCCTCAGTTTGCGCAGGCGGGTCTGCACATTACCGCGCAGCAACCTGATCTGCACATAGGGATTGATCTCCTTTATCAGGATCTCCCGGCGCAGGGAGCTGGTCCCCACTATGCTTCCCGGCTCAAGGTCGGCAAGCTTTTTTCCGCTTGTGGTCACGAAGGTATCCCTGACATCGGCCCGGTCCAGTACGGCACCGATGGCGAGTCCCTCCGGAAATTCCATGGGCATATCCTTGGCACTGTGGACCGCAATATCAATGGCGCCGGAGAGCAGTTCCGCCTCCAGCTCGGCGGTAAATACGCCTTTTCCGCCAAAGGAAGTCAGGGACCTGTCAAGGATCTGGTCTCCCTTCGTATCGATCTTCACGATCTCCACCGTGACCTCGGGAAATGCCTCTTCTATTTTCTGTTTTACAATGTCGGTCTGAGCCAGGGCCAGCAGGCTCTTTCTCGTACCGACCCGAATTATATTCTTCATAAATAATGTCTCCATTATGCCAGCTGAATCAATCGAAATCGAGGCGGGGCCCCAGATACGGGATTCCGTCCGTCATTGCTTTGCAGACAATCAGTCCAGTCCGTACTTTTCCTCATATCCTCTTGGAGTGATCATTTTATTATTCTTCACATAGGTATTGGAATTGCCGATCAGCACGATACTGAACATATCGATGGGGGCATCCTTTACCTTGTCAAGGGTGGTGATACAGGATGACTGGTCTGCCCGGCCCGCATTGCGCACGATCCCCACCGGAGTATCGCCGCTTCTGTACTTCATCAGGATATCTGCCGCCTTCTCCACATAATCCGCGCGTTTTTTGCTCTTTGGATTATAAAGGCAGACGATCATATCTCCCTGGCCGACGCAGTCTATCCGCTTCATGATCAGGTCAAAAGGAGTCATAAGGTCACTTAAGCTGATGATGGCAAAGTCATGCATAAGCGGGGCACCCAGCACTGACGCTGCGGCGCTGGCCGCTGTGATCCCGGGAACGGTCTCTATCTCCACGTCGCTTCCTCTTTCGTTGGCAATCTCCAGGAGGATGCCTGCCATACCGTAAATGCCGCTGTCACCGGAGCTTACCATGGCGACGGTTTTGCCCTCTTCGGCCAGGTCCAAAGCCATCTTGCAGCGGTCAATCTCCTTGGTCATGGGAGTAGCCAGATATTCTTTATCGGGGAAAAACTCTTTAAGCATTTCCACATAAGTGGTGTAACCGGTGATAATATCCGCCTTGTTGATAACGTCTACGGCCTTCTGTGTCATATGTTCATAACCGCCGGGTCCGAAGCCCACGGCATATAATTTGCCCATTACTATTCTCCTTTTATAATCTTAATGCTCGATACACCGGAAAAAGATCTCCAGGTCTTCCGGACTGTTGTTTTCCCTGACCCAGATATAGAACTGGTTCAGAGCATAATCCAGTCCCTTAAACTCCACCATTTTTCTGAAATTCTGTTTTTCCTCTCTCATTACGGGAAGCGCCTTCTGGAAGATCATCCATTTACGGAACTGCAGTTCATAATCTCCAAGGATACCCTCGGCCAGCTCTGCCTCCTTCTGCTTCTTCCGGTTGTTTTTCTCCGCGATCCTCTCAAAGTCATCTATATTATAGTAATGTATCTGGTCGAGATCGGCTATGGATTTCTCAATATCCATGGGCACCGCCAGGTCCACAAAAACCCTGGGTTTGTCCGTTTTTATAGAGTATTTCACTTTATTACAGGTCAGCACATAATGGGGACTGGATGTGGCGGAAATGATCACATCCATCTCGTCAATGTGATCGTATCTTTCCTCATATTCAAGAATGGTGAAATTCTTTTCCCCATGCTTTAAGGTGATCACCTTGTTGCCCCTGGTGGTAACGTAGATCTCTGCTCCGGAGACCCGGACAAGATTCATGAGAACCACACCGCCGATCTTGCCGGTGGCGCCGATGACCATAACCTTCTTTCCCTTCAGGGTACCCAGAGCATCCTCCGCGGCCTTGATGGCCAGGGTTGCCGTGGATACGGATGTTTTGGACAGGTCTGTGGCCGTCTTTACCTTTTTGGCCCCGGTCACCGCATCCCTGAAAAATGTATTCAGGTAAACGCCGGTGGTCCCGGCCCCGATGGCCATACTGTGGGCAGTCTTCACCTGGCCCAGGATCTGGTCTTCTCCCACCACCATGGAATCAAGCCCCGTGGCCACCCGGAACAGGTGGTGTATGGCCTTATCTCCATGGAAAAAGAGAATGTAATCGCTGATATCTTCCTCATCCCGGGCGCCGGCCATGGTAAGAAGCTCCTTCTCCATGGTCCGGAAAGCCTCTCTTCTATTGTCCGGGTCGTCCACATAAGCATACAGTTCAGTCCGGTTGCAGGTGGAAAGGATCAGGGCCTCATCCACCTCCGGATGCTCCACAAGCCTTTTCATCAGCTCGATCTGCTGCTCTTTCGTAAAGGCAAATTTCTCCCGGATACGAAGAGGGGCTGCCTTATGACTGATACTGATTATCTGAATCGCCATAATACTTTATCCCTCATTGTAATATAACTATTACTGCCATTTTGCGTCTATACTTCTTTGGCAGTCCTGAATTCATGGGTAAATGTTTTATCATACAGTTTTGACAGTTCATATTCGTCACCCAGGAAATCCCCTACCACCGTAAGGGCTGTCTTGGTGATGCCGGCCTCTTTTACCTTCTCGGCTATGTTGGTGAGATTGCCGATGACGATCTTCTGGTCCTCCCAGGAAGCTTTATAAACAACTGCCACCGGTGTATCTTCCCTGTATTCCTTCTTCAGGGTCTCTGCCAGTTCCTCGATCATGCCCACACTTAAGAAAATGATCATGGTGGAGTTGTGTTTTGCCAGGTCCGCGAGCTTCTCCTTTGGCGGCATGGGGGTCCTTCCCTCCATGCGGGTAAGGATCACGGTCTGGGATACTCCGGGAAGGGTATATTCCTTCTGAAGGGCTGCGGCAGTAGCCAGGAAAGAGCTTACTCCCGGAATCACCTCATGGGCAATGCCCAGGCGGTCCAGCTCGTCCATCTGCTCCCTGTGGGCGCCGAAAATGGCCGGATCCCCCGTGTGGACTCTGGCCACCTCAAGCCCCTTTGCGTCGGCTTCCTTCATCACATCGATCACTTCCTCCAGAGTCATGGTGGCACTGTTATAGATCTTTGCCCCCTCTTTGGCTCCGGCCAGGACCTCTTTATTCACCAGTGATCCTGCGTAAATGATAACATCCGCCTGATCGATCAGCTTCTTTCCCTTGATAGTAAGTAATTCCGGATCTCCGGGACCTGCCCCGATAAAATGTACCATATCCTCTTTCTCCTCCATTAAATATATATTTTTTAACAAATGAGTCCGGCTGCCCGGTTTCGCAGCTGTCTCTGTTTCTCAGATCCGAACAAAACCGGCTCCGATCACCCTAAAAGAACTTCTATGGTCCTGGCGATATCTTCATCACTGTGAGCGCCGGACACAAACATGGCTTCAAACTGGGAGGGAGCCACATAGATGCCATTTTCCAGCATATAATTAAAGTAGTCTGCATAGGCCTCGGTATCAGAAGACAGGGCTCCGGCATAATCCTTAACCTCCTGGTCTGTAAAGAAAGCGCTGAGCAGAGATCCCACCTGGTTCACATGCAGATTTATACCAAGCTTCTTCGCCCTGGCCAGAAATGCTTCCTTCAGCTTCACGGCATTTGCCTCTATGCGGGTATAAATGTCCGGATCCTCCATGAGCAGGCGGATGGTGCTGATGCCTGCCGTGGTGGCAATGGGATTGCCGGAGAGGGTGCCGGCCTGGTATACCTTGCCGGTGGGCGCCACATTCTTCATAATATCTCTGCGGCCTCCATAAACAGCCATGGGCATACCGCCGCCCACGATCTTGCCCAGGGTGGTCATATCCGGGCTGATGCCGTAATATGCCTGGGCTCCGCCGGTCCCCAGACGGAAGCCGGTGATCACCTCATCAAAAATCAGAACGGTTCCGTTGTCCTCAGTGATCTCTCTTAAGAACTCAAGGAAGCCTTCCTCCGGGGGAACCACGCCCATGTTGGCCGCCACCGGCTCAACGATCAGGGCTGCGATCTGGTCTTTATTGTTCTCAAAAAGCTCCCTGACAGAATCTTTGTCGTTAAACAATGCCACCAGGGTCTGGCTGGCAAAGGAAGCGGGCACGCCGCTGCTGTCGGGAACTGACTGGGTAAGGGCGGCAGAACCTGCCTGTACTAAAAGACCGTCCGAGTGGCCATGATAGCAGCCCTTAAACTTGATGATCTTGTCCCTGCCGGTAAATCCTCTGGCAGCCCGGATGGCGCTCATGGTAGCCTCCGTGCCGGAATTCACCATGCGCACAAGCTCCATGGAGGGTACACAATCACGGATCAGCGCTGCCAGCTCGTTTTCCTTCCCTGTGGGAGCGCCGAAGGTCAGGCCGTCATAGCAGGCCTTTACTACTTCCTCGATCACCTTCGGGTGGGCATGACCCAGGATACCCGGGCCCCAGGAACAGACATAGTCGATAAACTCGTTGCCATCCACATCAAAAATATGGGAACCTATGGCATGATCAATGAACAGAGGATTCCGGCCCACAGAGCCAAAAGCCCTGACCGGAGAATTGACTCCTCCCGGCATCAGATCCTGCGCAATGCGATATAATTCTTCTGATTTTGAAGCATTCATTATCCGACCTCCCCGTCTGATATATTCTTGTTTTTACAGCAATAATTTACCGTTGAAAAAGAGTATTTTTATGTCGTTTATACTAGAAAAAATTGTACAGTATCTTCCAACATTTGTTTTCCAGCTGTAAACTTTAGTTATTGTAACACAATTTTAATATTTAAAAAAGGGGTAATTATACAATTAAAACATTCATTTTTTGCCAGACAAATTTTCTTGACATCCCATCTTTTTACAGATATCATGAAGACAAAGAAAGGAGACAGGGGACGGTTCTCTGTCTCCTTTTTCGGGACAGGTATTTAAAGCGATATGATGACATTAAGGAGACAGAGAACCGTCCCCTGTCTCCTTTTAGAGGTAACGATATGGAACTGAGACAGATCCAGTACGTCATGCAGCTCTTCAAAGACAGCAACATCACCAGGGCAAGCCACAAGCTTTTTATATCTCAGCAGGGATTAAGCAAGTCCATTAACCGGCTGGAGGATGAGCTGGGCTTTCCTCTCTTCGAACGGTCTGCTTCCGGCGTGGTCCCCACAGAGGCAGGTTTATCTTTGTACCATTATTTTGATAAGGTGGCTTCCTCCTACCAGGATCTGGAGCAGGCCATCGATGACTTAAAGCAAAAACACCTGCTTAAAGTCATTGCCTATCAGGGTTTTGCCCTGTCCTGCAGTAAAGGACTTTATCCCCAGTACAAGGAACTTTATCCGGGATCCAGAATCCAGTATGAGGAAGACGATAATGATATGATTCCGGATCATCTACAGAACCGGAAGGCTGACCTGGCTTTTATGTTTGAGCCCATTCCCCGGATCCTGCAGTCTTACCAGATGATACGCCGGGATCCTATCTGCGCCGTGATGAACCGGACTCATCCCCTGGCATTAAAACGACGCATTTCTGTTTCCGACCTGCACTGCCAGCAGCTGCTGCTCTTAAACCAGCTGCAGGCCTTCAATGAACAGATTCTTAAAGACGCGGATTCCCAGGGTATCACATATGCTGTATACGGTTCCTCGGGTTCCAGCGAGTTTCTCCCTGTACTCCATACCTTCGATCTGATCGGATTTTGTCCCAGAGAAGTCTTCCGGCATTTTAATTTCCCTGAGGTTGTTTTCATCCCCCTGAAGGAAGATGCCCACAGCAATTACCATATAGAGACCCACCTGGTCTCCCTCAGAGACATCATACCCGCCAGAGAAACACAACAATATATTGACCACATCATTTCACAGCATGCAGAAGATGGGACAGGCAGAGAAAAATAATTTTATATACCCATATGAGCGGATTTTTTCCTGGGGAAAATTAAAAAACAATATAGATTTGCATTAAGAAAGGGCTTACAATGAACACTGCTTATTTTTATCTCACAGAGGAAGGCGGCATACTTGCCGAAAGGCTTGCCGGCACCCATCCCGGAGATATTTACGGAAAAGATAATTTTAAAGAAAATTTGAGAAAGGCTTTCTCCGAATATGATTATCTGGTCTGCATCATGGCCACCGGCATAGTTGTCCGCATCCTGGCACCTCTGATCGTCCACAAGACCAGTGATCCCGGAGTGGTGGTGATGGACCAGAAAGGACAGCATGCCATCAGCCTCCTTTCCGGCCACCTGGGAGGAGCCAATGACCTGGCCCGGGAGATGGCTGCCATCTCCGGAGGCGATCCCGTCATTACCACAGCCACCGATGTGGCGGGAGAACTGTCCTTTGACAGCTTTGCCAAGTCCCATGATATGTCCATCGAAAACATCTCCACTCTCAAGCATATCAGCGGCGCTTTACTCTCAGGCCGGCCTGTCACCGTTATTTCTGATTACAGATTTCCCGAACTGACCAGAGCAGCGGAGAAGGGAAAAATGAAACTATTATCTGCAAAGGACTTCAGGAGACCTTTGGAGGATGCCGGCCCGATGAATCCGGCAGTTGTTATTGACGAAGGACTTGTCCTGCCGCCGGATGATTTTTCTCCTGTTCTTTATCTGCGCCCCCGCACCATCTGTGCCGGAATCGGCTGCAAGAAGAATATGGAAGCGGCCCCCATCGAAACAGCCCTGCGGGAGGTGCTGGCTGAAGAAGGACTTTCTCCCCTCTCGCTGAAATGTATCAGTACCATTCCTCTGAAGGCAGAAGAACCCGGGATCCTGACCACTGCCGACCATCTGGGCGTACCTCTTACAGTGATTCCCACAGAGGAAATAGAGGACCTGGATCTTAACAGCCTGAATATCCGGCAGTCCGAGTTTGTAGCCAGCCGGACCGGTGTGTTGTCGGTCTCCACTGCCAGCTCCTACCTGGCCTCAGGCAGGGGGACCATATTAAGGGATAAGGTGAAATTTAAGGGGATCACCATTGCCTTAAGCAAGAGAAAACTATAGATCTTCTGGCAGAGCCTTTTCTAGAAAGTTGCTTAATGACCCCAAAAACCGGGTGCGTTATCAACTTGTGGTAGATTTTAAAAAAACGGAGCACTATCAAAAGTGCTCCGCTTTTATGTCTGGGTCAGTCTCACTAATTAAACATCAACTTTGGTATCTTTATGAACCGTCCTGAGAGCATTTACATCAACGATTTCATTCGGCAGGCCGAAAAATCATTTATATGTAAAAAACGGTGTACTAGAGATTCTCTTTGAAAAGCTTTTCCATCTCCAGAGCAACCTTCTCTTCTTCCGGCCCTTCCACCGTAACGTGAACGGTATCACCCTTCTTGGCTCTAAGACTTACCAGCTTCATGATCTTTGAAGCATCGGCAGTCTTTCCATTGAATGAAACACTGATTTTTTCATCAATGAATTTTGCCCGGTCCGCAATCAGGGCTGCGGGTCTTGCATGGATTCCCATCTTAATGTTTAAGGTATAATCAAACTCTTTCATCGTAGCCTCCTCCTCTTTGCCACATAGTGTTTATAAATAATGAAGCACCTCTTCAAAATTCATATCTCCGCCAAAAAGATCCAACGCACTGCCGATGGTCACGTCCACCCTGCCGCCTCCCAGCTTCTTTAACAGGGCCAGGTCTTCAAAACCGGCGACGCCTCCTGCGTAGGTGACCGGAAGGCCTTTCCATCTGCCCAGCAGGCTGACTAAATCCGTCTCGATGCCCGATGCCTTTCCTTCCACATCAACTGCGTGGATCAGAAACTCATCACAATAGCCGGAAAGCTCATCAAGGACATCCTCCGTAAGCTTTACCTTAGTAAACTTCTGCCATCGGTCGGTAACAATATAATAAGCATCGTTTCTTTTGCGGCAGCTTAAGTCCAGCACCAGATGCTCTTTTCCTGTCACTGCTTTTATTCTTTCAAGATTCCCGTAATCGATCTGCCCGTTCCGGAAAACAAAGGATGTCACAATAATATGGCTGGCACCTTTTTCAAGGAAAAATTCCGCATTTTCATCGGTCATTCCTCCTCCGATCTGCAGTCCGCCGGGCCAGGCGGCAAGGGCAAGGCAGGCCTGCCGGACATCCTCTTCGTAATAGTCACTGCCGGAAGGATTCAGCAGGATAATATGTCCGCCATAAAGCCCCCTGCTTTTATACAGGTCTGCGTACCAGGCGGCATCCTTTTCTGAAACAAAATTATCTTCGGCATAATTGTCTTTGTCCTTGAGACTGCCTCCGACGATCTGCTTTACCTTTCCGTTATGTATATCGATACAGGGCCGAAATCTCATATGCGCCTCCTGCTGTCCATCTCCGGGCCATCCGGCCTCTATGCCGGGAAGACCCGGCAGATGCTATTGCAGCCGCCCAGATCACTATAACTCAATCTGCTCCCTGTCATAGGGAACATATATATTGCCTTTATAATACTTCCGGGCTTCTCTTTTGTAAAGAGATTTTCTCCTGCGGATGTTTTTATCCTCTGTGTGCCACAGGAGCAGGTTTTTGACCTGCAGCCGTGCCGCCAGCTCTGCCGCGTCCTTCACTGTGCTGTGGCATATTTTATAAGGGTTAAAGCGGTCCCTGTCCTCATAAAGACAGAAGGCCTCGTGCAGGAACCAGTCCGTCCCCGATGCGTACTCATAGCAGTGCTCCTGACAGGGTTCATCCCCGCAGAAGGTCAGTCGTTTCCCGTTATTTAAAACGGTTACAAAGCCAAACTGTTTAGCCTTTGTGGACCGGATATCAAAAAATCTGATCTTATAATCGTAAATCAGGAGTTCTTCCCGGTCTTTTACCACATGTATTAATATCCGTTTCCCTATGAGGCCTGTCACCTTACCTGATACCGTCATGAAGCAGATATCCTTTATCTTATCCACAAGTCCCTCATGACAGTAAATGTCCAGATTTCCCTCATATTTGCCCCGGTTCATCAGCTGGCCAATGGTCCGGATCATCCAGATCACCCCCAGCAGGTGGTCGGTATGCTCATGGGTCACAAAAAGATGGTGGATATGGGCAGGGGAGATGTCAAGTTTCTCAAGCTGGGTAAGCACGCCGTTTCCGCCGCCCGCATCGATCATAAAATATCTGCCTGCGGCATCCTGGAGGATCCAGCAGGTATTATAACATCTGGTGACTGATGCATTTCCCGTTCCAAGTACGATCAGCTTTTCCATAATTACTCCTTCTAAGATCAGTCAAAATCGCCCCGGCGATTTCGCGCGAGCCCGGCAAGGGCTTTTGCCCGCCAACCGGGTAAGTCTGCCTCCTTCCGGATATCTATGTATTCATTTTATCATAATTATACTGCGTTTTCCAGTTTTTCCATGCTTCGTACTTCTCGCCGCGCCTCTTTATGCGAATAGAGAAACTGAAGCCGAAGTCCATCTCTCTGATCAGAACCAGCAGGCCAAAGCCCGCCAGTATTCCCCAAATGACATAGGGGAGATCTTTTTGGGCCTGTTCATTCCGGCGGGCAATCTCTTCCGCTTTAATCTGTGCCGCCTTGGCAAGCTCAAGTGCTTCTGCTGAGTCTGAGGCCTCTGAATCTGCGGTCTCTGTAACGGTTCCCGCAATATTCAGATTTGTCGTATGACGGAGACCTCCCTGGGCCATTATCCCATCATATAATACATTATAATATCTTTTTTGTGCCAGAGTGTAATAGGCTCCGGGATCAGCAGAACACTGCTGTATTTTCCCTTTGACCTCAATGGAAGGAAGTACTTCGCCGGTATCTTTCCTTTTCAGCTGGAGAAACCTGGCTATACCCCTGGCATCGGCCTGGGCCAGCTTTTTAAGCTGTCCGTCGGTTTTTAAGAATCTTTTATAATCATGCTTACTGTCACAGAAGGCATGCTCGATCAGAATACTGGGAATACCCATACGTATACCATCCCTGATTATGGCATGATAGTCTCCTTTGGATCCGTCTTCATACTCCGGAACCCGGTCTGATTTCTTACGCATCATTCCCCGGTTCACCAGGCCGATTCCTTTCAGTTCACTAAGAATATTTCTGGCCAGATAAACCTCCTGGGTAATCATCTCGGGCCGGTAGCTGCCCTTCTTTGCCACCAGGACACTGCAGCCGTTGTCATAGGGGGTTGCCGAATCCCAGGAATCATTATGAAGGCTGATCATCAGGTCCGCATTATTTGTGGCGGCGATCCTTATTCTTTTATGGAGACCTACAAATACATCCTTATTCCTTGTCATTTCCACCTGGACGTTATTATATTTCTCAAGCTCCTCCTTAAGATATAAACCAATTTTGAGGTTCAGTCTCTTCTCGGAAGAATTCCATCCATCGGCTCCGGTATCGTCTCCTCCGTGTCCGGGGTCAAGAACGATCTTGTATGTAATGGATTCTGCGGTCAGGCCCGAAGGGCAGGTCACTGTCTGTGTCTGGGCGGCTCCGGTATCCGCAGCCAGGGATGTCACAGCAGCAAAAGGCATCTGACTCCCCAGCAAAACGGTTCCCAGCATGGCAAGCAGGCATTTCTTTTTAAACTTTCTATATTTTTCCGACATTTTTTCCTCTATCTAATTCCTCAAATATATAATAATTGTTGTCCTGGCTCTTCTAATCGATCAAACAATCATCCGATTTCTGATTTAATCGTCTAATATCTGTTTTTTAAACAGTTCAAAGGCTGATGGGACTGCATACCGATTTTCCAGGTTCCCTCTGGATACGATCTTCCAGGCCTTCTTTCGGCACAGGTCTTCCGGGATCCCGGCGGTTATCAGACGGTATCCCCTCAGCTGCCACTCAACATGGGAAAATATGTGCTTTCCCTTCCCCATGTCCTGTATTTCATAATCTCCAAGTCCCCACGTATCCGCCAGCTCTGAAACCTTAGCCCCGGTATATGTTCCTTCCAGGTTGGGAAACTCCCACAGGTCAGGCAGCAGACCGGTTCCGGGTCTTTTATGCAGCACGAACCCTCTTTCGCCTTCTGCATCCTTCATCGGAGCTTCTATGACAAGGACTGTTTTTTTTTCTTTTTTTCTCTCTTTCTTTTGCGGCCGGACCGGATAATCTGTCTCTCTGCCCTGGTGATGGGCCGCGCAGGCGCTTTCAAAGGGACACCTGTCACAGAGCGGTTTTCCGGTCGGAAGACATACTGTGGCGCCAAGGTCCATTAATGCCTGGTTAAAGTCTCCCGGACGTTTATGGGGCAGCACTCTGTATACTTCATTGGTAATGGACCGTTTAACAGAAGCAGAGCCGATCTGGCCGGATTCTCCTAACAGCCTGGCAAAGACCCTCAGTACATTACCATCAACGGCTGCCTCGGGGAGACCGAAGGCTATGGATGCAATGGCTCCTGATGTATACTCTCCTATACCTTTAAGTTTCATAAGCTCCTGACGGTCTGCGGGCAGTTCTCCTCCGTAGTCTTCCATTACAGACAAGGCAGCCTCCTTGAGATTCCTGGCCCGGTTATAATATCCGAGTCCTTCCCAGAGCTTCATCAGCTTCTCATCGGAAACTTCCGCGAGGCTTTTTACATCCGGCAGCTCCCGCATCCACCTGTCGTAGCTGGCTTTAACCGCTTCCACCCTGGTCTGCTGCAGCATGATCTCTGAAATCCAGATATGATAGGGTGCAGGGTCGCTTCTCCAGGGAAGCAGCCTGGCATTATAGTCATACCAGGAAAGCAGTACCTGTCCTGTATCCGGAGGGGCAGCCTTAAGGGGCCTCAATACAGCCTTCCACTCATTTTTCAGCCGCTCCGGCGAAAAAGCAGCATTGGCGGGGCTGGTGGAAGGAAGCTTTTTTGCCTTTATTCCGGTTTTCTCCCATAAATATTTTTCATAGTACTCGAAGGATCTGGCCCCGTTACAGAAAATCTCCTCTATGGGTGAAGCGGCAAGAATCTCTGAAAGATCATTGGGTATAACATTCCGGATGCTGCTGTCTGAAGACCCTATAATGTCACAGCTCTTTATCACATCCCAGACAGCCACGTGGTTCCTGTGGAGAAAATTCCTTTTCTCCTCCACCGTTTCCGGCAGGGGACAGGACAATAATTCCGACAGGATCCTCCAGAAACGATTCCGGGGATGTCCATAAAAAAAAGCCGCCTCTCGGGATTTAACCGATGGAAAGCTTCCAAGGATCAGTATGCGGGAATCCTTGTCAAATAAGGGCGGGATCGGATGGTCTATTCTTTTATTTTTTGATTCCTCTGCCTTCATCGGATCACTGTTTCTCCATGAATTAATCGCTTCCTCATCAAAACCCCATCTATCCGATGAGGCTTCCTGTTCGACAAAAGTCACACTGATTCGCCTACCCTAACAGTTTATATAAGCCGGTAAAAAAATTCAAGAGTAATTTTATATAAAGATAAAAAGAAAAAGCCCACTTATTTAGTGAGCCCTTTTGCGGAAAACAATTTAAAACAGATCCGAGATATAAAAATATGCTTCTATATATTCATATATCAATTCAACCGGTCATCAGAAAATCTCATATTCCTGCCCGTGTTTATCAAGCCAGTTCCGGCATTCCCTGTACTCGGGCATGACCTTTTCCACTTCCCTCCAGAAAGAAGAGGAATGGTTCATCTTTTTAATATGTCCCAGTTCATGGACTATAACATAATCCACCACCTCTGCCGGCAGCATTAAAAGCTTCCAGTCAAATTTCAGGTTCTTCTTCCGGCTGCAGCTTCCCCACAAGGTCTTCTGGTTCCCGATTTCGATGTTCTGGTAGGACATCCTGGGGAATCTGGGTGAGGTTCCTCTTACGAGACCGATGATCTGGATCTCCTGAAAGGAAAGCTCCATCTTCTTTGCAAATGCGGTCGCCCTCTCCCGGATGATCCGGCCGGCACATTTCTTATAATAACGCATGACAAGGTACCGCAGAAAATCCTGGTCATCTGTATCTGTCTTAATGGTCAGGGTCCTGTCTCCATTATCAGATTCCCCGGAGTAGATCCTTGTATCTTCCAGTTCGGGGATCTGCACAATGTGAAGACAGAGCTTCATCTCCCCCAGGAAGGGCAGACGGAGCCCGTTTCTGTACTGGACCAGTCCCTCCTTAAGCTCCAGGGTAGCCTGCAGTGCCTGATGGTTCCTCATCCCTGCCTGTTCATACTTCTTGATGATGCTGTCCCGGTTCCGCTTCACATAAAGCTCGATCATATCCTGCTTCATTCCCACCGGAACCTTCATGTCAATGCGCAGATCATCATGGACCGTGACATCGACACACCGGCTGACCGCGGTCAGAATATTAATATCCAGTTTTCCATCATGATAGGGAATCTGAATCAGGGCCACAGCAAACCTCCTCAGAAAAATAAAAACAGTTAAAAAACCGCAAAGAAGAGAAATTTAAAGTGTTATTTAAGAGTATATCTCTTTTTTTTGCGTTTTTCAACTGTTTTTCAACACAATTAATAAAGATTTAACAATACAATGAGGAGCGATTGCCTATGAGAATAAATTAATCGAAATCACCCCGGTCATTCCTCGGGAGTCCGGCGCCGGCACTCTGCTTTCTCTGCTTTTTGTCCTTATACATCATTTCATCTGCTTCACTCAGCAGCCGGTCAATGTCCAGTTTTTCATCAATGACTGCCCGGGCGCTTCCTATACTTGCAGTGATCCTGTATGCCTTTGACCTGACTTCCTCTTTTGCCAGAAGTACATGATCAAACCTGTTTCTTACAGTATCTGCCGGCAGATCTACCGGACTGTCTGTAATAAGCACACAGGTAAATTCATCCCCGCCATATCTGGCGCATATCCCGTTTCTTGATGAAAAATTCTTTATGGCTTCAGCCATGCTCTTTATGGCAAAATCTCCCTGGGCATGTCCATAAAAGTCATTGATATGTTTGAGGTTATCCATATCGACAGAAAAAGCAGTGATCCATTTCCCCCTGTTCGATGTTTTTTCGACAATATCCTTTAATTCTGAGTAAAAACCTCTTCTGTTCGGTATTCCGGTAAGATAGTCCGACACGGAGATCCGTTCCACTTCATGATGTATATCTACCAGGGCCCTGTTGGTCAGCACAACGTTAATGGCCGTTGATAAAAACATACTGAACTCTTCGCATCTGTGAATATCCCTGTTGGATGTAGTCCTGCTTCCCTCCACCACATATCCGAAAGTTTTGTCTCCTGTGAAAAGAAGCCGCACCAGCAGCACACTTAAGTTTTCATTGGCGATCAGCTTATCAAATCCCGGTATAAAATCTTTCTGATCGTAGGATACACCTATCCCTGTGCGCCCGTAGTTTTCACAGCGGAAAAGAGTTGTAAAATCATGTGAGTCCGCCCTTCCTGTTTCCCGACTCATAATGTCAGAAAACACGCCTGCAAAGATAAAGTCTGAGTCTTTAAGCCAGAGTGTATCAACAATAACATCAGACAGCTCTGTCATTGAATCCATGGTGGCTGCTTTGGAAACAAGCCGGTTTATACTTCTTACTGCCCAGTTGACATCTGAATACCCGGAAGAAAGGGTGGTTATCTCCTCCGGAGACCAGACATCATCGTGATCAGAGCAGCCACAGGAGCTTCTTAATCTTAACACAAAATCAACATCATAGCCTGCTTCCGCTTCGGGATCATTCTCATATTTCCTGATCAGGTCAAAGAGCTGTGCCGCCTCACCTGCGTAATCAGGTTCTGCGGAGGAGATGGCCGGCACGTTAAAAAGTCCGCTCCTGATTCCATCAAACCCGGTTACGATCAGATCTCCGGGAACTTTGTAGCCCAGTCTCTGCAGTTCATCGCAGGCAGCGATGGCCATGGCGTCGTTGGCGCAGACCAGGGCCTCCGGAACAAGGCCCGCCTTTATAAACTTCCTGACAGCTTTCCTTGCCGGTCTGTCCCAGAAATCACCATAACCGATCCGTTCCGGTTCCAGAGGGATCCCATTTTCGGACAGCACCTCTTTGTAGGCTTCTATCCTTTCTTCAGAAAACCGGTCTCCCCGTGGACCCGCCAGCATATTTATCTTACGGCAGCCATGCACATTGATCACATGTCTGACCATTTCAGCAAAGCCATCCCTGTAGCGCATGGATATACAGATGCTTCCCGGGATCTTCCTCTCCATGACGATCAGAGGGATTCCTTTTTTTCTGGCCAGATTCCTGATGGCTTCGAACAGATACTCATCCTTTATGAATTCAAGCTGCATGATGATGGCGCAAAGATCTATCTGCCCCGCAATTTCAATAAGCTTCAAGTCACAGTTATTTCTGTCCTGCTTCTGAAAACTGGTTTCCGAGAAGCCGAAAGCCAATATGAGATACCCCTGTTTCGTACATTCCTTCTCGATCTCATGTATGAAATTAGTGTTTTTTTCTTCATCCAGCATGCCGCCCATAAAGGCGATCAGTTTTCTTGCATTACTCATCGGTCATCCTTCACTTCATTTCTGCACTATTCGCGGCTGTTGACTGGACGTCACACCACTTTTTTATCATCGTAAGTTCATCCGGAAACATAATGTAAGAAGGATCCTTCTCCAAAACCCGCCGGAAACATTCATCCAGCTCCATCCAGGAAACGGAATCCACCTCTTCTTTCTGAAGGATCAGTTCTTTTTCATCCACCGGTTTTATATATAGATACACTTTGGATATCTCGTGGTTGATGAAAGGTTTCCCGTAGAATTCCTCTCTGCAGTAACCCTCATGCATTCCCAGAAAGACCAGATCCTCTGCAGCAGCGCAGATACCCAGCTCCTCTTCCAGTTCCCTGATTGCCGAGGGCAGATAATCCTGGCCGGCCGGAATATGCCCGGCAGAGGAGATATCATAGCAGCCGGGAAAAGAATCCTTATCTGCACTGCGTTTCTGCAGCAGGAGTTCGTACTTCCCCCTGTCATTCCTGCGGACTATCCACACATGAGACGTTCCATGAAGGTCCCCGTCCTCATGAACCCGTTCTCTTTCCTTTACTTCTCCGGTCAGGCTGCCCCGGACGTCTCTGATATCTAGCAGTTCCATGAATCATCCCCTGCCTTATCATTTTTATGCTGCTTTTATATACCCTTCTGCGCCGGCTTTCTTAAGAAACTCTGTCTTGGGAAGTTCTGATACCGGCCCCGTATACTGCTGTTTTGACCTGGTGATGGGGGCAGGATAAATCCGGGCAAAGTCTTTTTTCATGGAAACCGGAATATATCCCTGGGCAGTATACTCAGCAGACTTCTTAGCCCAGTCCTGGGTCCCCCACTCTCTGACATTATCATCCGCAACCACCATATAAGCCTGTGCCGGATAGGGATTTCTCCTGTCAAGGGTATAATTCATCATACTGGTGTCACTTCCACTGTTCCCGAACGCCAGAACAGGACGCTGTCCGATCTCTCTTTCGATAAATATGGATTTGTTGCTGTTTAAGTTTTTCTGAACAAAGCCACCTGTGATCACCAGATCATCACCATCGACGTATTTGTAATCCATATTGGAAGGTGTTGTCTCATGCCCCTTTTGCTTTACCTCAAATTCAGTACCGATAACATGGTTTGGAGTCACATAGTTTTTAATGGGCGAATTTGCCACTATGGCGCGGGTGGTGGTGCGCTCGGTACCACTGACCACATAAATTGTAAAGCCGTTGTCATAGAGATACTTTACTACTTCCACCATGGGCAGATAAAAGCCATCGATGTATCTCATATTGTTAAAGCTTGTGGTTTTCTTTTTTCCGAATTTCACCGCATAATCATAAAGCTGCTGGATGGTCATCCCGGCATATGCCCTGGCAAAGTCTCTTGCGAGAGCCTCCCCCGCAGTGTATCCCGGCTTTATGGATGCGGCTGTATTTTTCAGGTCTTCAGATACTCTTTCAGGATGATCCTTTAAACAGTACTCGATAAACATCATGGTATCATAATAGGTATAATAGGTCTCACAGGTAAGGGTTCCGTCCATATCAAATACGGCTATGCGATCCCTCTTTGGAATATAATGGGCCTTGTCCCTGGGGTCCGTTGCCTTTTTCACATAATTTCTTAGCCTCTTTGCCGCATTGGAATCAGCTGCCCAGTACTTGGACAGGGGTGTTTTTGCCTTTGCCGCCTTTACGGTAACCCTGCATTTCAGTTTCTTATTCTTTACTTTGGCGTAAATATTTGCAGTTCCCTTCTTTTTCGCAGTGACCTTTCCTGCTTTTGAAACAGTTGCCACCTTTTTATTGGAGCTGGTCCAGGTCACCTTCTTTTTAGTCCCCTTCACCTTAAGCGTAATTGACTTACCGGCTTCCAGGGTGACAGCCTTTTTGTTCAGCTTTATGGATGCCGCCCCCACATCCACTGCCAGTACAAGGCTAAACAGTAAAATACATAGCGGCAGGATGCCTTTCTTCCTCTTTTTCAGGTTATTCATTTTCTCTCTCCTCCTTTATAAAGAAATATTTATTATATATGATCCTCAGGCCTGCCCTGTCACCCTTACTCCGGATCCGTTCTGTTCCTTAATATAGCGGATAAACTCGTCCTCAGGCAGGGGCCGGGAGAAATAGAAGCCCTGGATATAATCACAACCCATATTTTCCAGAATACCAACCTCATATTCGGTCTCCGCGCCCTCAGCTACCAGCTGCTTGCCGATGCTCTGCATCATGCGGATAGTATATTCAAGGATCTTCCGTCCATTATTGGATGAAATCTCATCCAGCATACTTTTGTCGATTTTGATGACACTCAGCATAATATGGTTGACCCGATAGATACTGGAATAACCGACACCATAATCATCCAGAGCGAAGCCATAGCCCAAGGAGACAGGGGACGGTTCTCTGTCTCCTCTCTCCTTCTCCTCAGTCCATTCTCATGACTGCCGGAAGAAGACGCTCTTTTGCGGTATATTCCTCAACATGTACCTTCAGCATCGTGACAATGGACATCTGCCTCTCATTGAACTCGAAGTCCCTTCCGCACTGGGATTTCATGAAGATCGTCATTAGATCGATCTTCTCCTGCACCTCCTCAACCACCTCAATGGTCCCTCTCCCCATAAGGGAGGCATACGCGGTTCCATACTGACATGGTAGTCTGCCTTCAAATGGCTTCACGTCACATTCCATTTCAAAGCAACAGACCGGGTTCCTGGCAATGACGTCAAGTTTATACCCTTTCACTGCGCAGTGAAGAATCAGGGTTAATTTCCCATCTTCCATGGTATAGCCAAAGTTCATTGGGACAATGTAAGGCATGCCATCATCCACCAGTCCAATATGTGTCACTTTACATTTGTTAAGAATCTCCAGGATTTTTACCGGGTCCTTGACTTCCAACTCTCTTCTGGTCATATGCATCTCCTCTTTTCTGGCAAATGATGGACCTCATTCGTTTTTGATCAGCAGTTCATACGCTTCCTGAAAATCGTCCACGGTGAATCTGATAGCCCCTGGTTTCTAATACCTCCGGGATGGCGTGCTGATCCATATTGAGTTTACCAGTAATCCGGCTCGTTTTCAACGATAAACCCGGAAATTTGATGTTTTTCCCTGATGATCAGCGGTTTATCGAACAAAAAATGAAATATTGATTGAAATATCCTCAAAACTACACTATGCTATAAGCAGAACAGAATTATCTTAATAGATATAATTGTTTTTGGAAATGAGGATAAGCTTATGAGAAAAATACTGATTGTCATCGACATGCAGAATGATTTTATTGATGCTGCCCTTGGTACAAAGGAGGCAGTGGCTATTATAGACTCTGTGAAAGAAAAAATCCGTTCCTACCCGCCGGAGGATGTGATTGCCACCATGGATACCCACAGTGAAGACTATATGGAATCACAGGAAGGCTTAAACCTTCCGGTCATGCATTGTATCAAGGGGACAGATGGCTGGCAGCTCCGGCCGGATATCGCAGAACTTCTGACTGAAGCAAAGATCTATGAGAAACCGACCTTCGGCAGCACCGCGCTGGCCGCAGATCTTAAAATGATCTCTGAGAGGGAGAAAATTGAACTGGAGCTGATCGGTTTATGTACGGATATCTGTGTAGTATCCAATGCACTGCTCTTAAAAGCAACCATGCCTGAAGTAAAGATTTCAGTGGATGCGGCATGCTGCGCCGGCGTTACTCCGGACAGACACCTGGCTGCATTAGAAACCATGAAATCCTGTCAGATCCATATTATAAATGAAGAAAAATGACTGAGAAAAAACAAAAGAATTCACTGAAAAAGAAAACAATGCTCGTTATGATAGCGGCCTTTGCTATAGTAGGGATCGCCAGTGTTTCTTTGTTCTACAAAGGAGCACTCGACATTGCGCGCTCAGAGTATGTGATCCATTGCTCAGACATTTCCAGCACCGTGGCCGGTTCTCTTAATGTGTCCCAGGTGGAGGCTGTCAGCAGGGAGGTCATGGGCATTTACCGGAGTCTGAATCCGTCAGAAATGCCTGCTGAGCAACCAGGAAGGCGAAGCCGGATACAAGGATTATCTTGCTCATTATGCTCATGTGAAGGATATGGAAGAATTCATCTCCCTGCGCGATGCCCTCAGACGCTCTCAGGACGTTGCCCACGTTGAGTGCCTGTATATTATTTTCCCGGATAAAGAAACACACCGGATCGTGTATCTCGTTGATGGGGCCCATGAGGACATATGGGAGCCCGGCACTCTGGAAGTATTGTATGACACAGATTTCAGAGAAAAGGGCAATATTGATTCCGGCTTCGGCTCACTGATGAGCGACACCGAGGATGGAAACAAACTGGTAACCACGGCTATGCCCATATATGGGTCAAATCATCGTGTGATCGCCTATGCCGGCCTGGACTATTCTATCGAGAGTCTTCTGGAGAACCAGCGTCATTTCCTTATCGTTTCCATAATCATGATCGCTCTGCTCTCCGCCATTTCGGCATTTGTTGTGATCAGACTGGTCGACCGGTCGATCGTAAAGCCCATAAACGCATTATCTGACGCGTCCGTCCGTTTTTATTCCACTGACCCGGAAATGACAGATAAAGTAAACAGCTTTTCTAATCTGAACATCCATACCGGAGATGAGATTGAAACCCTTGCAGAATCCATGGCGAAAATGGAGAAGGATATTGATGACCACATCAAGGCTCTGCTCTCAACAAAACGTGAGCTCACCAACACCAGGGAATATGCGGAGGAAATGGCCCGCAGCGCAAACAAGGATCCTCTTACCGGCGTCAAGAACAAGCGCTCCTATGAGACAGCGGTCCCCCGTCTACAGATACGGCGGCGATGAGTTCGCCGTAATACTGAAAGATCACGATCTTGAGCAGATCGATTCTCTGGTAAGACGCTTCCGGGACGACCTGAAAGCACAGAGGAACAGGGAAGGGGACGAACCATGGCTCAAGATAAGTGCAGCCATAGGCTATGCCGTATTCGATCCGGCAGTCGATGACGATGCAAACAGAGTCTTTCAGAGAGCCGACAAAGCCATGTATGAAGATAAAATGCGCAGCAAGGGCTAAAGCGCAGCTATAACCTCCACTTCACAGAGGGCACCTTTGGGCAGTGCCTGAACGCCCACACAGGACCTGGCTGGTTTTTCGGTAAAGTATCTCGCGTACACTTCGTTAAATGCAGCGAAATCACTGATGTCAGTGAGGAAGCAGAGGGTCTTTACCGCATTTTCCGGTTTCGTCCCGGCTGCCTCAAGTATGGATACCAGATTCTTCATGACCTGGTCCGCCTGCTCTTCAATGGTAGTCCCGACAAGTTCTCCCGAGACAGGATCCAGAGCAATCTGGCCTGATGTATAAACTATCCCGCCTGTTACAACCGCCTGCGAGTAGGGTCCCACTGCCGCAGGCGCTTTTTCCGTATAAATCTTCTTCATCTTTATTCTCCCTTCATCAAATTAAGTCAAATGCTTTGCCGGGAAAAAATACGGCAAAGCATTACTTATTTTACCAGTCAGCATGGATATAGTCAAGGAGATAGGGGACGGTTCTCTGTCTCCTCATCCGCCATACATTTCATAATATTCCTGTTCTGCCTGCTGTGCTTTAAACATCCCATTTCTGCAATGTGGAGCAAGCAAGGAACAGTTCCGGCCACAGGCTCCACATCGTAAACCCGCAAGGAAGTCTGCCAACGAGACTTCCGCTTGCTCTGATCCCTGATCCGGCTCTACGTAGTACTCATCTGTGTCTCCGGAATCCTGCTCTGATTCGATGCTGTTGATGTCCTCTCCTTCCCCGGAGTTTCCCCTGTCAGACGTATCGTCCCCCTCTTCTGGTTCCGGCATTTCTGCATATTCTTCTGTGGAAACGGTACTTCTTTCCGTGACCGACTCTGTGCCAGGCATGGCAACCGTCGTATAGGCACTCCGCAATGCACTGTAGGCAGTGCAGACTGCCAGAGAGATTCCGAATATTGTCTTTATGAATTGATACTTCATAGATTTTTCTCCTTCTTGTAATTGGCCACCACTTTCTCCCGTGAGGCGGTATAGACCGGTTTACCAAAGCATGTGACACACAAGGCCCTGTCCTCCGGACATTTCCTGACACATTCCCCGCACATAATGCAGGTGATGTC
The DNA here is from genome assembly GCA_017433295.1 of Eubacterium sp. GTDB lineage: Bacteria > Bacillota > Clostridia > Lachnospirales > Lachnospiraceae > Anaerobutyricum. Next base: position 10,516 of record JAFRHL010000037.1, on the reverse strand, counting down.
TGTTACATCTGCCTTCTCTCTTTCTTTATATATCGCTTTTATCCCCATGGGACAGGCGTCATAGCATGCACCGCATTCTGTACATGCCGTACAGTCCTTCTTTATGCGGAAGGGTGATATCTTGTGACATAAACCGATCAGGTAGCCCAGCGGGCATATGGTACAGAAAAAGCGGCGCTTAAAAAAACTGCCGATCAGCACAAATATCATCACAAAGCCTGAGGCAAAAAGGCTGACCTCAAGACCGGCCAATACCGGCGAGAGTGTGACAGCCGGACAGAAATTGCAGAAATTCCCGCCAGCAAATGTGAGACCCATCATCAAAAATACCAGGGTCCACCGGATGGGTACCAGAGCTTTGTACATACGGTCGTTCATAATAATTCCTTCTGTTTTTGTCCTGCGCCTGATCACGTCCATAAGATCCTGAACCAGGCCCATGGGACATAAGAATCCGCATATGACCCTGCCAAGGATCACAGCAAATCCGATCGTAGAAACGATGAACAAAATGATATCTCCCGCCGGCAGGGAAAACAGGTCGGAAAGATGGGACAGATAATAACAGCTGCTCTCTGTTAACTGATTCATATTAACCGGACAGGAAAACACCGGAATAGCTGCTTTCTCATACCTGACGCCCAAAAGGATCCCTCCGAAGATCATAAAAAATGAGAAAAGAATCATGCTGAGCCACCTTACCACCATAAAAGCGGAAAGCTTCTGACCCGGCAAGTCCTGTCCTTTGCTATGAGACCGTGCCCAGGCAAAACGCCGGGCAGCCTTATTCTTTCGCAGCATTCTTTTTCGGGCAGCAATGCAAAGAAGGATCCCGAAAGCGGAGAGCGCCAGGATCAGAATAAGCGGCAGCAGGTGAAGCAGCCAGTCCAATGTGAAAAGCTGATCTCTGGTCGTTGTATAAGATTCTTTCGCATATTCAAAAAAAGGAAACTTATGGGAAAAATATGCTATCACCATAAGCGCGATGCAAATCAACCCGGTCACAGCCGTTTTTCTATAAGGATTCATGGTATATATCTCCATTTCGATTGATAATTCGTATCGTTTTTTAGTCTGTATCAGGATGCCTGCACGATCCTCTTACCCTGCATACAATGTTTCTGGGACAGCATCTCACAAAATGCTTCCAGGCGGATCCGCAGCTGCTCTATATCCTGGTCCTGAAAATCCGTCTCAAGCCGGAATACAGGTATATCATAAGATTCGAACATCTCCGTCATACGTTCCAGTTCAAAATCATATTCAATCTGACCCTTCAATATATGAAAGATGACTCCTTCTATCTTCCCGTCCCGAATCGACCCGTGGATTGCAGTCATCAATGCTTCATTACAGGTGTATGCGGGAGACGCATCATATTTATAGGAGGAAGCTGCGATTGCATGCATTGCGTTTTTTGTCCCATGTATCCCCTTCGTGGATAAAAACTCCTCCTGTCTTACGGTGGATGGATCTATAAAGTCCCGGATTCTCATTCCCACATCTTCAATCAGGAAAGGGATCTTATAGTTGGGGAAAAGGATCGGCGAACCGGTCAGCAGGATCCCCGGCCGGACATCCTGTCTGTATCTGGAAGCTGAATGTTCTATTTCCCACCCAAGGACTTTCAGATGGTAGGTCCATTCTTCAAGATCGTCGGCATAATAGAAGCTGTTTCTGATGAGCATTTTCCCTGCCCCGCTGATACCCTGACCCCTGTCTTCCGTGTCAGAAATAAACCTGTTTAAGTGATATCGGGCACCTGTAACTGTCTTTGCCGCCTTTTTAATCCTGGCTAAAGATATTCTTTTATGAGCATGTCCGGCGATTGCCTCCACCATAAGGACCAGCTGTCTTTCCCATTCCCCGACAGATCTTTCATCACGAGCCGGCGGGATATCCAGTGTAAATGTGTGATATCCCTCTTCTTTTAAAAGGAAGGCAATCTTGCGCATGCTGTCCGATTGAATCGGAATAAGAAAAAGGGACCGGCTTAAATCCATTATTCCCGGAGCATGGATCTGTCCCAGAATTGAACGGCTGACGGGATCCGTGTCCCTCGGCACCAGGTCATCGGACCAGGCAGTCATGGCATGGCTTCCACCCGTAATATATCTGTAATTGATGGGGAAAGCCCGGAGTAAAACCTCCGGTATCCCTGTGCCGAGAAGAACAACATCCGGTTCAGGCTCCCCGAAGATTTCTGAAACCAGGGACCTGTATGCCAGATCCTCAAAATATTTAAAAGCTTTTATCCGGCCATTATCTTTCCAAAGCCGGTCCAATCCGGAAAGGATCTCTTTCCTGTATCGTTCCTGTTTGTCATTCATTTATAACCACCTCCAAACCAAACGTTTTTCAGACATTTTCCCTCTGCTGTATCCTGATGATAATGGTTCAGCTTAAAATCAACCTAAAATATATTCTTTAAGTTGGCTTTAAGTTGACCGGTTATACTCGACACATAAAAATCAGGAGGTTCCTTTATGGAAGAAAAAGATCGAAAGACATCGGATAAAGAAGCCCGGATGAAAGAGCGATTTCAAAGGAAATCATCCTATACTTCCATCCGATACTTAAGAAGGATGAAAGAATTAAGCGGTGCGCCGGAAGAAATGACACGGTTTTTCGACATACTGGACAAGGTATATACCAAAATGGAAAGACTGGATATTCCGGAGGATATCCCGATGGTCGGAACCTATTGTGTGATGGCTCCCCAGGAGCTGGTCTATGCGGCGGGTGCACAACCTGTTAAACTATGCAGCGGCAGCTATACCGCATTTTCTGTGGGGGATGACAAAGTTCCCAGAGATGCCTGCCCCCTGGTGAAAGCGGTGGAAGGTTTCCAAAGCACCGATACCATGCCCCTTTATCGTGATTGCCGGCTGATGGTGGTCCCCATTACATGCGACTGCAAAAAAAAGATCGCCGGTATGCTGTCCGGGGAACGGGAGCTGGTGGTGCTTCATGTACCGGTAAAGAAAGAAGATGAGGATATCGAGCAGTATGTTGAGGAACTCTACCTCTTTATGGAAAAACTCGAAGACCTGACCGGGAAAAGGATCAGCTATGATTCTCTGGCCGGGGCCATTCGTATGACCGGGCAGGCAGCCTATGAACTGTCCCGATTCCTTTCCTTAAAAAAACAAATGCCCTATCTGATGCGGGGAACCCACAGCATGGCCATGATGAATGCAGCCGCCTATATGAATGCAGGGATATGGGCAGACCAGGTCAGGGGAGTAAATGATGCTCTTGAAAAAAGGGTCCGGCTCAAAAAACCATTTACAAAAAGGCAGCTTCCCCGTGTAATGATCACAGGGTCACCCATCATTTTTCCTAATATTAAGATCCCTCTTCTGATTGAAGAAATGGGCGGAGTAGTTGCAGCTGATGAGACCTGCATGGGAGAACGGGGCATGTCCGACCCGGTGGTTCCCACCGACGAAAGCTTCGATGGACTGGTCCGGGCCCTGGCAGTACGCGCCATCCGCCCCTGCTCCTGTCCTACATTTGCGGATAATAAACAAAGGATCTACCGTATCCGTCAGATGATCCGCGATTATCAGATCGAAGGCCTTGTCTATCATGTACTCCGGGGATGCCTTGTCTATGATTTTGAATACAAACAGATCGAAGAAGACCTTGGAAGACTCGGGATCCCGGTAATCCGGCTGGAAACAGACTACAACGAAGAAGACATAGAACAGTTACGGATCCGGATCGAAGCATTTATAGAAATGATCAAATTACAAAAAGGACCGGCACAACACAGAGTTTAAAGGAGGCTCATATGGGGAAATATTTTATCGGACTGGATGGTGGTTCCACCTATCTGAAGGCTGCCATGATAAAAGACGGCCATGTGGTTGACACACTGGTATGTAATACGGGAATTGATAACAATGGAGCCGCAGACCGGCTGATACAGGATCTCTGCAAAAGAAACCACATCACACCAGATCAGATTGGTTATATTATGGCCACAGGCTACAGCCGGAAAATCCTGGAAGTGGCAGACGATGACATTTCCGAGATCACGGCCCATGCTTATGGGGTAAGGATGACAGCGCCTGCTGACTATCGTCCCGGAATGATCATAGATATCGGAGGCCAGGACAGCAAGATCATCTATCTGGATGACCACTATGTGGTGAAAAATTTCAGCATGAATGACAAATGTGCCGCAGGGACCGGGAAATTCATGGAGGTCATTGCCCAGATCCTGGAGACGACCATCGACCAGGTGGGGCCTTTATCTCTTGATGCCTCAGAACCCTGCGATATCAACAGTACCTGCGTTGTATTCGCCCAGTCGGAGGTCATATCCCTGATCGCCCGCAAATTCGACCGCCGCGATATCCTGGCAGGGATGCACCAGTCCATGGCCCGAAGGATCATAAAGATGATGAAAAAGAATGAAAAGCGGGGAGACATCCTCATGACAGGCGGTGGAGCGATGAACATCGGCCTCAGGAAAGCATTTGAAGACGAACTGATGGAAGACATCTTTGTCGCCCGCCATCCCCAGTTCAACGGTGCCATCGGTGCTGCTTTGATCGCCAGCACAAGGAGGGCCTGATCATGGGATGGGAAATCATGCTCTCCGGCATTGCTACCGCAGGGAGTGTCGGTGTGGGATGCGGGACCTGCTGCGGATCGGGGATCAGCGCCTTTCTTTCCGGATATCTGATGACACATGCCAGAAGCTTTCGGCAATCTTTTGCCGGCTTTCTGACCTTTTATCTTGGAAAGATCATTGCTGTCGTTTCCATCTGCCTGGCATCTTCTTTTGCGGGAAAACATTTGCTTGACAAAGAAGGTTACATGGGGCAGGTTCCTCTGATAAAAGTCGTTGATGTCTGTATGATGGCTATGGCATTATGGCTGCTTTATGACCTCTGGAAAGAGAAAGCCGGAAGGAAGAAGTGTGCACACTGTAACCACGCCGGCACATCCGGGCACGATGCCTGCCCTGCAAAGATGAGAACAGCCGCCATCTTTTTTATGGGTCTGGGATATGGGATCACACCATGCGCCCCTCTGATTTTCATAGCCGGATACTGTGCAACCTTACCCTTCCCAAATGCAGCCATGGTCGGGGCAGTCTTTGCCATGGCAAGTGCCATCTCTCCCATGCTGATCCTGCTCCTGCTGTCCGGGATCCTTGCGGTGCGGATATACCAGGAGATTCCAAAATATCTCGACTGGTTCCGGGCTGCCTGTTATATCGTAGTGGCCGTATATTTTGCCTGGTCCTGCTTTGCCGGGAGTACTCTGGCTGCTTAATACAGGCTGTTCCAACTTTGCCGGGAATAACCCGGCCGTTTAATACAGACTGTTCCTGTTTTTTGGGGAGGTACCATGGTTGCTTATTATGGCTGCTTACTTTATAATTATATAGTAATAAGGAATTCAGGAGGCCAGAAATGAAACTTTTATTTGCCGAAGATGATCCGGACGTTGTCCGAGGTGTGGTCACGCTCCTGGAAAGGAGTAATTATGTGGTCGATGCGGTGGATAATGGCAGAGATGCTTATGAATATCTCGTGGAAGGGGATTATGACGCAGCCATTCTCGATGTCATGATGCCGGATATGAACGGGGATGAAGTCGTCCGCCGGATCCGGAAGGAAGGCTGCCGGATCCCTGTGATGCTCCTTACCGCCATGGATGAGATTGAAGACCGGATCGATGGATTAGATGCAGGTGCGGATGATTATCTGACCAAGCCCTTTGCAGGCGGAGAACTGCTCGCCCGGGTCCGTGCCCTGCTTCGCCGTTCACAGCAATTTACACCGGATATACTGCATTTCAGGGATATATCCCTCGACTGCACGACCTACCGGCTATCCTGCGGCAAAAAACAGGCCGCGCTTTCTAAAAAAACCTTTCAGCTGGCGGAAATGTTCCTGCGTTCTCCCGGAATCATCCTGTCAGCAGAGAAAATGATGGTTCATATCTGGGGATGGGATACAGAAGCTGAGATCAATGTGGTATGGGTGAATATCTCTACGCTGCGCAAAGCACTCTCCCAGATCGGTTCCGATGTTCATATCCGCATGGTACGCGGAGCCGGATACGTGATGGAATAAAAATCATGTGCATTATCTATTATGGAGCAGTAAGTTATGATTACCAGTACACATCAGGATATAATGATAAAAAATGCCCGGAGAAAATTCATACTGGGGGCGACTGCGGCCACATTTATTGCCGTCCTGCTCCTGGTGCTTTCCATCAATCTTCTACGCCTTGCGCAGGTTCGGAAGCAGCAGGAGAAAACCCTGCAAAATCTTTCGGATATCTCCGACGATAAAGATGAAAAATCTGACGGATATTCCTATGGAGACATGACGGAAAACACCCCCTTCCAGTCAAGGGGAAAGGGTCATAAAAGAAAAGGCTTTAAAGGAGGCCGCGGCTCTGCCATCATGCAATATGGCGGCCGGTTTCTTGTAATCACAGTGGACTCAGACGGCACCACCAATCTCTATTCCAGTAATACTGACATAATGACCGACGAAGAGGCTGACCGTCTAGCATCAAAAATCCTCCGTGCCGGAAAAGGCACTGGATACCAGGATTATTACCGCTATCAGATCCAGACGGATGACAAGGGAACAAAAATGATCTCATTACTTGACTGTTCAGAAGACGCCCGAAGCCTGTCGGATCTGTGGATGATCACCATAGCCGTTGGATTATTTGGAACTCTGGTTGCCTTCCTCTTTATCGTTTTTACATCCAACAGAGCAATACAACCACTGGTAGAAAGCATGGAAAAACAAAAACGTTTTATCACAGATGCCGGTCATGAACTGAAGACACCCCTCTCCGTCATCGCCACAAACATGGATATCCTGACTATGGACCTGGGACAAAACGAGTGGGTAGAAGGAACAAAAAAACAGGTCGGCAAGCTGAGAAATCTTGTAACCAGTCTGGTTTACCTTTCAAAAATGGATGAGCAGGGAACGGCTCTGATGATAGAACCCTTTTCCATCAGCGAAGCAGCCATTGAGTGTGTAGAACTATATGGGCCTGTTGCAAACTCCGCCGGCAGGCATCTGCTATCCGATATCGAAAATGACCTGTCTGTACATGCCGATGAAAATTCGATCCGGCAGATCTTTTCCATCCTTATGGATAATGCCATCAAATACAGCCGGGGAGATCAGGTAATCCGGGTCCGCCTTTACCAGAAGGCAAGGAAGATCTTCTTTGAGACAGAAAATGACTGGGCAAGGAACATAGAACCGGACAAGCTGGAAACCATGTTTGACCGGTTCACCAGAGGAGACCGGTCACGAAGCAATGCAGATGGCAAAAACGGATTTGGACTGGGACTTGCCATCGCACGGTCCGTTGCGGAAAAAAACAATGGGACCCTGACAGCAGGCGAGACCAGGGAAGGAAAACTCCGTTTCACACTGATTATGAAGAATTAGGAGACAGGAAGGAGACAGGGGACGGTTCTCTGTCTCCATGCAGCTTGTCGGTCTGGTACTGCTGGTATTTCTCATATTCCTTATTCGATATCTGTTTCATGGCGTCCTCCGATCCATTTTATAACAACTTAAATCGATTTTTCTCATACTCCAGAAGTCCTTCATCACGCATCTTACACAGTTCATTCGACATTGCGCTCCTGTCGACAGACAAGTAGTCCGCGAGCTGCTGCCGGTTATACGGAATCGTGATGTAAGGACTATTCTGTTTCTTCGCCTCTTCGGAAAGATAAGAAAGCAGTTTTTCTCTCGTCGTACGCCTTGACATATAATCCAGCTTCTGAACCAAGCTCCTGTTCTTTTCAGAAATCGCAAAGAACAGATTTTGGACGACCATCGTATGGAAACGGCATGCGGATGAACAGGTCGTAATAACGCGCTTCACATCAAAGAAAAAAACCGCACTGTCTTCCAACGCAACGACGTCATTCAGGAGTGTTCCGCTTTCCGGTGCCACATATGCCTCGCCGAATATTTCTCCGATTCCGATATGTCCGAGGATACTTCGGTTGCCCCAGTAATCATCTCTCTGAATGTGGAGCTTCCCCTCCGCAAGGACAAGAATGTCACCCAGATGCTCACCTTGCCGCAGCACATAGTCTCCCTTTTTGAATGTGCGAAGTCTTGCGCCGAGGCAAGAAAGCATGGCAGTGATATCATCCTCGCCTACACCGGCGAACAGTTTTGTCCTCTTCAGCACGGGAATAAATTCTTTCATAAAAGTTCCTTTCCGTTGTAAATACAACCGAACTGTTTGATATATTATACTATAATCAAGGCACAGAATCAAGAGAGCCAAAGGAGGAGCCCACAAATGATCCGGAAAATCATCAAGATCGATGAAGAGAAGTGCAACGGCTGCGGACTGTGCGCCAGCGCCTGCCATGAGGGTGCCATTGATATCATAAATGGTAAGGCAAAACTGGTCAGGGAGAATTTCTGCGACGGTTTCGGAGATTGCCTGCCAGGATGCCCTACCGGTGCGATCACTTTCGAGGAGCGTGAAGCTCCGGCTTACGATGAAGCAGCGGTAAAGGCAGCACAGCAGGAAGCTGCATCAGCGGAAGGAGGAAAATCCATGTCAGCAGAAGAGATTATGCAGATTGAGGACGAGACAAAACGCAAAGCCGCAATGATGGCCCATCTGGCAGCAGGTGGACAGCATCCTGCCGGTGGCTGCCCCGGCTCCCGTATGATGCAGTTCAAGCGGGAAGAAGAAGCGGCTCAGACAGATGCCCCCAATTCGGGATTCCATCCTGTCTCCCGTCTTAACCAGTGGCCCTGCCAGATCAAGCTGGTACCGGCACAGGCTCCATTTTTCGAAGGCGCAAAGCTGCTGATCGCGGCGGATTGTACGGCCTATGCTTATGCCAATATGCATGAGGAATTTATGAAAGGTAAGGTTACAATTATCGGTTGCCCCAAGCTGGATGATGTAGACTATACGGAAAAACTGACTGCGATCATCCGGGACAACGACATCAAGAGTGTAACTATTGTGCGGATGGAGGTGCCCTGCTGCGGCGGATTGCAGAGGGCTGCTGAGAACGCTCTCAAGGCAAGCGGGAAATTTATTCCTTGGCAGGTCGTAACGATCAGCCGGGACGGACATATCTTAGATTAAGGTGAAGGAGGAACAGATGATGAACACTCAGATGTTTTGTTTTCAGTGTGAACAGACGGCAGGCTGTAAAGGATGTACCGGAGCTGCCGGAGTATGCGGCAAGAAGGCTGATGTTGCCGGATTGCAGGATCAGCTGACCGGCGCTCTGATTGGTCTTGCTCGTGCGACAGACGGTAATACTCAGCCAACGGAGGATACCTATAAGCTGTTGGTCAAAGGGCTGTTTACGACCATTACCAATGTGAACTTCAATGAAGTGACCATCCAAGCGCTGATCGATGAGGTACACGCTGAAAAAGAAAAACTCGTTCCCAACTGCTCGGATTGCGGAGCCCCTTGCGGCAGGAATGATGATTACGAGATGTCCAAAGTATGGGATGCTGACGAAGACATCCGCAGTCTGAAATCATTGATCCTGTTTGGAATCAGAGGTGTTGCGGCATACGCTTATCACGCCGATGTGCTGGGATATACCGATTCGAAGGTGAATGAGTTTATTGCCAAGGCGCTCTTTGCTATCGGTGAAGACTGGGGTATGAATGAACTGCTTCCCATCGTTCTGGAGGTCGGTGAGGTCAACTTCAAGTGCATGGAGATGCTTGACAAGGCGAATACCGAGACCTATGGCAACCCCACTCCAGTGACAGTACCTCTGCTGGTCGAAAAGGGCCCCTTTATCGTAATCACCGGCCACGATCTTTATGACCTGAAGCAGCTGCTTGAACAGACGAAGGACAAAGGGATCAACATCTATACACACGGTGAAATGCTTCCTGCACATGCTTATCCTGAGCTCCGGAAATATCCTCATCTAAAAGGCAACTTCGGTACGGCTTGGCAGAATCAGCAGAAGGAATTTGCGAACATCCCGGCACCGATTTTATTCACCACCAACTGCCTGATGCCTCCTAAGGCAAGCTACAAAGACCGCGTGTTTACAACAGAGGTTGTTTCCTATCCAGAGGTCGTACATATCGGAGAAGACAAAGACTTTACTCCGGTCATCGAGAAAGCCCTCGAACTGGGAGGTTTTTCCGAAGACACGCAGTTCACTGGAATCAATGGCGGCACCACTGTCACCACAGGTTTCAGCCACAGTGCCGTTCTCGGTGTTGCTGATACTGTCATCGAGGCCGTGAAGGGCGGTGCGATCCGTCACTTCTTCCTGGTCGGAGGCTGTGACGGAGCGAAGCCCGGAAGGAACTATTACACCGAATTCGTAAAGCAGGCTCCTGCAGACACGGTAATCCTGACACTGGCATGCGGAAAGTACCGCTTCAATGATCTGGATATCGGTACGATTGGAGGACTGCCCCGCATCATGGATATGGGCCAGTGCAACGACGCATACAGCGCGATCCGTGTCGCAGTCGCCCTT
>JAFRHL010000036.1 GCA_017433295.1 Eubacterium sp. | reverse complement strand
ATAAATTTAAAATTATTATAAATATATATAATTTATTATTGTAATTTTTTATATTTTATATTATTATGTGATATATAATAATATAAAAGGAGGATGTTACAATGATAAAAAACATCGCAAAACGAACTATCGTTACTATTGGTCTCTTTTCAGCTGTGCTAAGCGTAAATCCATTAACAACACTCACCTGTACAGCGGTTAACCCTATTGTTCATGCAGCTGAAGTTCCACCGGACGAAACAAAAGCAGATCAAATTGGCTGGGTATTCCGCAGACATAACGGCTGGCTCCAGAAACGGCGCTGGAATTATACCAAAGGTTACTGGGTTGACAAATACTGGATCAATGTTGCACCTTTACAATAATTTGGTTTTTCCATTTAAACATAACTCCCCCTGGAATTTTTTATCCCAGGGGGAAGTCCTTTTTACTGACTTATGTTCCTCTATAGGGTAATCCCCTCTACATCTTCCTTCTCCAGGGTTGCCAGCATGGTTTTTGTCAGTTTCTTATACTTCATCAGACGGTTTGCCTGGTTGGCGATGACCAGCTCCAGGTAGTTCCTGACATCTCTGGCATTGGCGTAGGACTCCGGCTTTTCCGCGCAGCGCTTTTCGAAGAATTCCGTTACTATCTCCAAAGCTTCCGGTGTCAGCTTATACTCCTGTTTTTTACAGTTGTTCTTGAGAATCTCTATCTCTTCTTCTGCTGTGTAATCCTCAAAATATAAAAACTTATTGAACCTGGAACGAAGACCCGGATTCGAACTTAAAAATTCCTCCATCAGCTTTGTATATCCTGCCACGATCACGATCAGGTCGTCCCGGTGGTCTTCCATGGCCTTAAGCAGGGTATCCACCGCTTCCTGCCCGAAATCTCCCTGTCCCTTCTGGTTTGTCAGGGTATACGCTTCATCTATAAAAAGGATCCCTCCCAGGGCATCCTCCACCACTTCCTGGGTCTTGGTGGCCGTCTGTCCGATATAACCGCTGACCAGCCCGGCCCGGTCCACTTCCACCAGCTGTCCGGTCCGGCATACACCGATGGAGTGATATATACCTGCCAGCAGTCTGGCAACCGTAGTCTTTCCTGTACCGGGATTTCCCATAAATACCATATGCTTATTTACATCAGCCGTTTTCAGCCCGTGCTCCTGCCGCAGCTTCTGAACCTTCATGAGACTGATCAGGGTATTTACATCCTTTTTCACGGCGGCAAGACCGGTCAGGGAATTCAGTTCCGCCATAAGATCCTCTGTTGTTTTCTCCCCCTGAATGACGGACGCCGGCCCGGCTGCTTTTGCTTTCTGCCCGGGCTTATTACCTTCAAAGATCTTTGTTTTACGGTCAGGGCTTAAAAGGCCGTATTCCTTGAGAAAATTGTCAAGGATGGTCATGTAGGAAGTCAGGGCTCCTATCTCCCTGTCTCCGGCACCGGGATTTACTGCCAGATAATGTTCGCCTATTTTCCGGAAGGTTTCTGTCAGCTTTCTGGCCTTTTTATTCTTGTAGATGTCCCCTGATATCTTATGTCCGGCATCAGCCAGAACACAGTATTTCAGAGAAAGAGGAATGTTTTTTCCGAAATCTGTATCATTCAGGTTCCATTTTGATTTAAGGAGGGCCGCTCCGGTCTTGTTAAACCGGTAGCCTAAGACTTCCTGGATAAATTTCTCCTCGGCATCCGCAAACCGCTGGTCCTGCATCGATATATACACGAGAAAATGAAGAAAATCCACCCTGAGTGTTTCTCTCAGAGGAGTATCCGGTTTTTGCTTTGACACCCCGTTCTTCTCAATATAGTCACACATCTCATAACACTCATTAATCAGACGCATCAGTTCATCATTTCCCATAATCAGTTTCCTTTCATCAGCTCAGTAATCCTGTCTGCCAGGGCTGACGGATCTATCAGCTCTTTTTTCGGATATTCACAGATATATTTAGGATATCTGCTGTTTTTAAGCCCCTCGATCAAAATGATATCGGCCTCCGGAAAAGCCTCCATAAGTATCTTTTCATTAAAGGATTCCTTCTTATCTGTATCAAACTCCTTCGTGATCATAAAACGCCTGTCAGAAAATACCGCCGTTCCATAAGCCCCCGCTTTCCGGTGACGGAAGCTGTCGGTTCCGGGTACATCCGGTTCAAAATCATGCCCATCATGCTTGATCACGGCAACCTTATACCCCCGCCTGTTAAGCACCGGGATCAATCCGGTGATCAGACTGGTTTTGCCACTGTTCTTATAGCCGCTTATTGCAAAAATAAAAGGAGCTGTTTTATCTGTTTTCATGTCATTTCCCCGTAAGAGGCTTTCTTTCCCTGTATTTTAATCCGGCTAAAGCCAGACTTCTGAACAGCTGCAAAGAAATCTCATAATCCAGATAGCTGTACCTGTTATCTGCCTTGACTGATTTTTTCCAGACCGGAGCTTCCGGATGAAACTGAACGCCCAGGGCATAGCTTTTATCCCTTCGCTCTACTGCTTCAATCATGGAAACGCCTCCGGTGACCGTATGGCCTGATACCTTAAGCATCGTACCGGTCACATTTTCTATGGCCTGGTGATGCCAGCAGGGACATCCCCTGAGCAGCTCCTTTTGAACGATATCATAGAGTAAAGTATCCTTCTCCACCCTGACATTATTGGAAGCAAAATCCCACAGGGCTTTTGGCGTATTTTCATCGTAGAAAGGCCTGTGTTCATTTTTGTACTCTTTCCGCAGGGAAATAAAGTAGGAAGGGATATCCTGAATCATGGCAGCCCCCGAGACCACGCCCAGCATCTGCATACCCCGGCAGGCGCCTAAAAAAGGGATATCGTGATCCAGACAGTAACTCATCAGCAGATAATCCGACACATCTCTTTCCGCCAGATAATCTCTTTCTTTTTGAATCTTATGCCAGGGCTTCTGGTTTTTAAAGAGGGAGGGACTGACATCCTGCCCACCGGTAAATAATACTCCGTCTATTTTTTTCAGCAGGTCTTTTGCACCGGAGCCATGCCAGGAATTGCGGCGCAGTATTTTCCCCGCCTCTTTTGTCAGGGCGCCGGTTCCATCCACGCCTTCTGCCAGCCTTCTGTAATTATTGTTCCCGGGCCCGCTGTAATTATCATCTTTTCTTTTATAAGCACCGGTTCTTTCCGGCTTAGGAGCTTCTTCATACTTCAGATCAGCTGACAACAGCTGATCCAGAAATACATACTCGGCTCCGGCTTCTTCGATTGCCCTGCAGAAATATTTAAAAGATATGGAATCTGTAATCGTTCTCCAGGCAATTCCGATCACTGCAGTTTCCTTTTCATTTTTTCCCTTTGTGTCCCTGTTCATGTCATTTATCACGTTCTTTTAAAGTATTAAGAAAATCTCTGGCTCTCTGGGTCTTCGGGGAAGTAAAGAACTCCTCCGGGGTATTTTCCTCAAGAATGCTCCCCTGATCCATAAAAATGATCCGGTCTGCCACACGCCCTGCAAAGTTCATCTCATGGGTGACAATGACCATGGTCATTCCATCTCCGGCCAGTTCAGTCATTACATCCAGCACCTCACCGATCATCTCCGGATCCAGGGCACTGGTGGGCTCGTCAAAAAGGATGACCTTAGGCTGCATCGCGAGACTGCGGGCGATGGCCACCCGCTGCTGCTGACCGCCGGAGAGCTGGGCAGGAACCTTTTCTGCCTGATTTTCCACACCTACCCTCTTTAACAGCTTTAAAGCCTCCTCCCGGGCCTGCTTCTTTGGTGTATGCAGGACCTCTATGGGCCCCATGGTAACATTGTCCAGGATCGTCCTGTGGGCAAAAAGATTAAAAGACTGGAATACCATGCCCACCTCAGAACGGAGCTGAGCCAGCTTTTTTCCTTCTTCCGGAAGAATTTCACCATGAATGAGAATTTCACCGGAATCAATGGTCTCCAGACGGTTAATGGTCCTGCATAAAGTGGACTTTCCTGAACCTGAGGGACCGATGATTACTACAACCTCCCCCTTATTCACCTTAAGACTGATATCCTTTAACACATGAAGAGATCCAAAGTGCTTATCAATATGCCGCAATTCGATGACGGGGGTCTGTTCCATTTTTGCCATAACTGTTTACTCCTTTCAAACCTTTCAAACAGCCGCAGCTTTCCGATGTCCCGCAAGAGTGACCGAAATCTTATGCAGCAGATAATTGATGAGAATATAAATCACCGCAACCACCAGATAAATTGACAGCAGCGCATCATAATTACTGATCAGGACCCTGGCGTTCAGCATCATATCCGCATAGCTGACTACATAGGCAAAGGTGGTGTCCTTCAGGACAATGACCAGCTCCGCGATCAGGGCCGGGATCACATAGCGAAAGGCCTGGGGAAAAATTATTTTAAAAAACACTTTATGTTCCCGCATACCCAGTGATAAAGCCGCTTCCCTTTGTCCCTTCGGCACCGCGTTTACTCCCGACCGCAGAACCTCCGCCACGACTCCGGACGCGGAGACGGCAACAGGCAGGGTAATTTTCCAGTATACAGGCAGTGTAATACCCATCTGGGGAGTAACCAGAAAAAAGAAATAAATAAAAAGCAGCGTGGGAATTCCCCTGCTCAGTTCGATAAGCGCCGTGGAAAACCAGCTTAATGGCTTCACTGAGCTGAGTCTTCCCAGCATCATAAGCATGGCAATGGAAAAAGAAACCAGGCAGGCTCCCAGGGCAACCTTTATGGTTCCGAGAAGACCCTTTGCCAGGAACCGCCAGGTTGTCAGCTTGGTAAAGACAGACCAGTATCTGGCATCCAGCTGGCCGGTAATATAAAACTGATGGATGACAACATAGAACAATACCGCCAGTGCCACCAGGGATACCGCTGTGGCTGCGGCGATCCTCCTTCTGGCTTTAGGGCCCGGCTTTTCATATAAAGCATCCCGTATGGAAAAATAGGCATCATTCATCTTAAGATCCTCACTTTCCGGTCAATAAGGTTCCCCACCTGACCAATGACGACCGCGGTGGCACAATACATAACCGCGGAGATCAGAAAGGCTGTCACACCGCCGACCGCATGGGTGTTGATGTAGGAAACGATTCCGGTAAGGTCTGTGGGATTAAGGGGGACCTGGGAAGCCAGGGCAGTGGTAAGCATGGTCGCCACCAGAAGATTGGTCATGGGAAGCACACTGGACCTCACCGCCTGGGGCAGAACCACATTCCTGATGATCTGCATAAAGGTCATACCCAGAGACCTGGCAGCTTCAATCTGCCCTTTTCCTATGGTATTCATGCCGGACATCAGGTATTCCGAGCAGAAGGCTGCCGGAATCAGTGTCGTTGTCATGAGAACGGCAGTATAATAAGAAAGCACCACATTCAGATAGGGCAGTGCGTAGACCAGGAGGATCAGCAGGGCGGCACCGGGGATATTTCTGAAGATCTGCACATAGAAATCTGCCGCTGCCCTTAAGGGCTTCACCGGTGAAACCCTCATAACGGTAATGACCACTCCCAGCACAATTGCCAGAATAAAAGAAAAAAAGGTCAGCTGATAGGTCATGATCAGCGCCTGAAAATATTTCTCTCCAAACTGGGAAAGCAGTTCCTGGATACTCATGTTCTTTTCGCTCCTTATTTAAAAGAGGGCTCTTAAGGGATATTCCCCTAAGAGCCGCCTGATCTTGTTCCTGTGTCTTATTCTTTTACTTGATCACAGGGGCGTCGGGAACCGTATCAATACCGGTACGATCACCCAGAGAAACCTTCCACAGCTGTCCCCAGAGACCTTTTTCTTCAATCTCTTTAAGAAAATCATTTACAAAGGCAACACCGTCGGAATCCAGCGGCAGGCCGATACCATAATTGTCCTCCGGTCCGAAAACATCGCCGGCGATCTCATATTTATTCGGGTTCTTTACGATGGCATTAAGCAGAAGGGTATAATCGGTAACATAGGCGTCTACCCGGCCCTGCTCCAGAGCCATGCGGGCTTCCGAATCGTTCTCAAATTCCTGGATCACGGCGTCCGGGGCATATTCTGCCAGAATATCCGGACCTGTAGAACCGGACTGGGTTGCCACATTCTTTCCTGCCAGGCTGTCCACACCGGTGATATCCTTATTGCCTGCCTTTACCAGCACTGCCTGTCTGGATGTATAATATGGTCCCGCAAAAGAGATAACCTTCTGACGGTCTGGGGTGATGGAATATGTGGCAAACACGGCATCAACCTGATCATTCTGCAGAACCGACTCCCTGGTACTGGAATCAACCTGGGTGAACTCCCATTTACTTTCATCCCCCAGAATATATTTTGCCAGCATCTGGTAAAGACCTGCATCAAAACCACGGATACTTTCATCGGTCTCATCCATCTGGCTGAACAGGAAGGATGTGGGTGTCGTTCCCACCCGAAGGATACCTGATTTTTTCACTTTGGATGCCCACTTATTTGCCTCTATAGCCGCATCATCCGCCACCGGGCCTGATGCTACCAGAGAATCGAAGGCATCCTTATCCAGGGCAACTGCCTGGGATTCTTCCGATGCAGCAGAGTCGCCGGAAGGAGCAGATGTGTTTTCTGAAGAGCCTGAGCCCCCGCATGCCGCCAGGCTGACTATAAGGATCAGCGCCAGAATAAGTCCTGTTAATTTTCTGATTTTCATAACTGTTTCCTCCATTCATATTGATTTTGCAGTTGTGAAACAATGTGACTGATTTCAATAAAAATAGTATCATTTTTACCATGTTTTTTCAATTAAAAAATGCAATTATAAAAATGTGTTGACAAATAAAAACAAATGGTGTAACATGCTTTACAAGCTATAGCGTTTTTTAGTACCCTGAACACAGCAGATTCCATTCGGGAGTATTCAGATGAACCATCGTCTTCACATCACATTTGATTTCGGCTTTTTCTTTAGCTTTACTGGCATGAACAGTAAGGTTAATTTGCTATGCTGAAAGATGTGAGGATTAAGACAAAGAGAATCACATTGGTGTGGCACTTTAACCGGTGCCGCACCTTTTTTATTTCTTTATTTCCATAAGAATACTGACCGTTACCAGGAACCCCGGAACGTTTTTATAACCACCTTGAAAGGAGAACCATATGAAGCATTATTACCAGCCGGAGATCGAGACCGCGCCAAGGGAGGAAATCTTAAAGATCCAGAATGAAAAGATAGTGAAACAGGTACGATATGTCTATGATCATGTAGCCTACTACCGCAATCTGATGGACAAGAAGGGGGTTACTCCAGAAGATATCAGGAGTGTGGATGACATTAAAAAGCTTCCCTTCCTCACAAAGGATGACCTGAGGGAGGCTTATCCCTACGGACTGCTGGGCACAGACTTAAAGAACTGCGTCCGCATCCATTCCACCTCCGGTACCACAGGAAAGCGCGTTGTGGCCTTCTATACCCAGAAGGATATTGATATGTGGGAGGAATGCTGCGCAAGAGCCATCGTTGCCGCCGGCGGTTCCGATGAAGATGTCTGCCAGGTATGTTACGGTTATGGACTTTTTACAGGTGGCTCCGGCCTGCATGGCGGTTCACATAAGGTGGGCTGTCTCACACTTCCCATGTCATCAGGTAATACGGACCGTCAGATCCAGTTCATGATGGATATGCAGGCAACCATCCTCTGCTGTACTCCTTCCTATGCGGCTTACATCGGTGAAAGCCTGGCCGAAAGAGGTTACAGTCCGGAGGATAATAAACTCAAAGCCGGTATTTTCGGTGCGGAGCCATGGACCGAGGAAATGCGGGCCGAAATCGAAAAGAGCCTGGGAATCAAGGCCTATGATATTTACGGCCTTACGGAAACCTCCGGTCCCGGTGTCGCCTTCGAATGTGAAGAACAGACCGGAATGCATATTAATGAAGATCATTTCTATGCGGAAATCATTGATCCGGATACAGGCGAGGTACTGCCCGAAGGAGAAAAGGGCGAGCTGGTATTTACTTCCTTAGATAAGGAAGGTTTCCCCCTTCTTCGTTACCGCACAAAGGATATCTGTATCCTCTCCAGAGAGAAATGTTCCTGCGGCAGAACATTTGTCAAGATGACAAAGCCACTGGGAAGAAGTGATGACATGATGATCATCCGCGGAGTCAACGTATTCCCGAGCCAGATTGAGACCGTTCTTCTTAAAGAAGGCTATACACCAAATTATCAGATCGTAGTGGACAGAAAGAATAATACGGACACCTTTGATATTTATGTTGAGTTCTCAAAGGATATGTTCTCAGATAAAGTCTCAGATATGCAGAAGCGGGAGCAGGCTCTCAAAGCCGCCATGCGGTCCATGCTCGGCATCGGCCCCAAGATCCACCTTGTGGCCCCCAAGACCATTCAGCGATCTGAGGGAAAAGCAGTCCGTGTCATAGATAAGCGGAAGCTTCATTAATAAAAGACCCGTATATGGACATTGCACAGAACCGTCGGAAATAATATAATAAGAAAGAAGGAGGAATCAACATGGCAATTACACAGTTATCCGCATTTCTCGAGAATACTCCCGGAACCCTTTACCGGGCAGTGGGCTCCATCACAGAAGCCGGTGTAAATATCCGGGCTTTATCCGTCGCCGATACAAAGGATTTCGGCATCCTGCGGATCATCGTCTCGGATATCAAGAAGACAAAAGCGGCTCTCGACGATAACACAGTAACCAGCGAAACCCCGGTCATCGCAGTGCAGATGAGTGATCAGGCAGGCGCGCTAAAGCATATCCTGGATGTCCTTATGAATGATGATATCAACATCGAATATGTTTACGCCTTCACCGGCGCCATGCAGGGCAGCGCTTACGTTGTCCTCCGGGTGGATGACATCGAAGAAGCAGAGGCAGTCCTCACAAAAAACGGGATTAAGACCCTCTCCGATGAAGATATGCACGGATTCTTAGCATAAAAGGCCTGACCCCAACCGCCTGGTTTCATGTTTTTATACATGGAATCAGGCGGTCTTTTAAGTAAGAGAGAACCGGCAGGCTATGGGACCAGACAGGTTGCGTTTGCTGCCTCGGCAGTTTATAAAGCCCGGGACGTAATCGTTGATGTAAATGCTCTCAGCCACAAAAAGCGAACTTTTATCAACCTTTACGCAGAAAATTTTAATAATTTGATGTTTTACGCCTGATGGTCAGGGAAAGGGGGCTGTTTTAATGCAACAGCCCCCTGATAACTACTCTTCCCGGCCCGAGAACCGATACATGGACTTACGAAGCTCATTGGTCTGGTCGTAGCGTTTACCTTCCCAATAGATCCTTCCCGCCATCTCGCACTTGGGTCCTAATTCCACATCCTTCATGGCGTATTTCAGGAATTCCTCCACGCCGGTCCGGTCCACGATATAACCGATATGCTCTTTCGCCTCAACCGCGGCCATATCCAGATATTTGTCCAGATATTCATAGGTATTCTTGATCATTTTCAGGATACTTTCTTCGTCTGCCCATTTGAGGAAATCTCCGGCCATACGGGGATTTTTCTTTCCGGTACGGCCCAGGAGCTCCAGGCGGAAATACTTCTCTTTACTTCTGGTCCAGGCCCTGGTGGGACAATAGTTGACACAGACGCCGCATCCGATACATTTATTGGTATCCCGGATGATCTTTCCGTTGACCACGGAGAGGGCTCCAACGCTTCGTTTGGAGCAATACTGGACGCACTGTTCACAGCCGATACAGCGGTCCGGGTCATACTGGGGTTCCGTCTGGCCTATGATACCGAAATCATTGAGCCGTACATGGGCGCAGTCATTGGAGCAGCCTGTGCAGGCGATCTTTACATGGTGGTTGTTGGGATAGATCATCTTATCGATCTTGGCGGCCATCTCCTTGGTATCATAACAGGCAAAGGGACAAAGATCGGAACCGGGACAGGCTCCCACGTTCCGGGTGCCGGAGGCGGGATATCCCTTGCCGGCTTCTTCCTGATTGACTCCGGTATTTTCAATGATCAGCTGCAGTTCTTCATTGACTTTATCCCTGTCCTCGATCCGGATATGGGGAATCTCAAAGCCCTGACGGCTGGTAATATTAATGGTGCCGTTTCCGTATTTCTCGGCAATCTCCACGACCCTCATGAGGGACTGTGAATCGATCTTTCCGCCGGGGACCCTTACTCGGGAAGCGATCTCCCCTCTGTGCTTTGACTGGCGAAAAGCATTCTTTTTATATTCTTTCATATTATAATCTCGGATCATGAATCTTCCCTCCTAGTCAATCATATTTTTGGACTCTGTATAATTAAATACCGGTCCGTCCAGACAGATGTACTTATCTCCCACACGGCAGTGTCCGCAGACGCCCAGTCCGCAGCACATCTTCCTCTCCTGGGATACCCAGATATTTTCTTCCTTAAAGCCTTTATCCAGCAGACCCATAACAGAGAACTTCATCATGGCCGGCGGTCCCACCACGATCGCCCTGGCAGCAGAAACATCTTTCAGGGGGATCTCCGGGATATATTTGGTCACCAGGCCGACTTTTCCCTCATAGCCTTCCGGGGCACCGTCCACGGTAAGCCACAGGTCCAGCCTTTCGTCCCAGTTTGCCAGGTCTTTTCTGAAAAGCATGTCATCCGGGCTCTTGAAACCGACGATCACGTGCTTGTCCTTCGCATCCGCTGTCAAAGACAGGGCCTCGATGACACCGCGGACAGGGGAAACACCGGTACCACCGGCCACAACGATCACCTCGCCGTCCCGGTAGAGGTCCAGGTCAAATCCATTGCCGTAAGGGCCCCGCATCAGCATGCTCTGGCCTTTCATATGTTCAAATACCATATTGGTCACACGGCCCACGCGGCGGATGGTGAGGTCAACGCTGACCCCTTCTTCTATGCCGCTGACTGAGATGGGGGCCTCGCCGAATTTGGGGATGGACACCTCAAAAAACTGTCCCGGCTTCACCTGGCCCGAAAAAGCCATGCGGAAGGTATATTCCTTTTCCGTATGCTTAATCACGTCGAGAATCTCAGAGGGGAAGGAAACATAAGGATTATTATTCATTGTACTCATTATTTCTCCTCCTTTACTGCGGCATTCACTTTATTGATAATATTGGAGAACGAAATGTATTCCGGACAGACATCATCACAGCGTCCGCAGCCGACACACATATCATAGCCGTAACGTTTTCTGAAATCAGAAATCTTATGAAGCACCTTAAACCGCATCCGCTCTCCATGCTTCTTTCTGTACTGTCCGCCTCCGGCAACGGTGGAATATCCGTCGATCATGCAGGATGCGCCGACTCTCCGGCGTTCTCCCACTTTCCCGTTATCGGTATAGTATGCATCCTGCATGGTAAAGCAGGTACAGGTGGGACAGACAAGGTTGCAGCGTCCGCAGGCAACACAGCGCTTATCATATTCCTTCCACAGATCATTCTGATAAATGGACAGGGGAACTTCTTCGGGAACCGTGACCTTCACTTCATTCTCGGTGACATAATCTGCCGTCACATCTTTTACAGCAGCTCCTGTGGAAGCAAAGATATCTTTGAGATCGTCATTTTTTACGTCCGCCTCAAAATGATCTTCCCGGTAATTAAGAGAAAACAGGTAACCGTCCTCCGTCTTATTGGAGCCCATGCTGACACAGAAACAGTCCTCATAACTTGCAGGACAGCCGATCAGAACGAACTTTATCTTGTCCCGCACCTTCTTGTAGAAGGGGTCCACATGCCTGCCGTTATTAAGATATACCTGATCCAGACGTTTCACGGCATGCATATCGCAGCTTCTTAAGAAGACGATAGCCTCGCTGTCATCGATATCCGCCTCCTTGATCACTTTTTCCGTAAAGAAAAACAAGGTCTGGGAAAGGGGCGTCAGTATTTCTTTAAAAGAATAATCCGACTTTTTTTCAAATTCGATCTGAGAACTGTTTTCCACAAAATCATAAATGACAACATCCGTGTCTGTGAATCGTCCTTCTCCCGTCTTCAGAACCGGAGCATAAAGCCGGAACTTTTTTCCCAGTTCACTTAGCACCTGGTCAAACTGTGACCGGGTTAATGAATAGCCCATACAAATACCTCCCTTAAGTTGCTTTAATTATGAACGCGTTTTTTTCCTGAAAAGCATTCTAAGAAACATCAGTACCACATATCCCACCAGCATGGAGGTAACCCAGATCTGGATTCCCGCCAGCTGCGTACAGACATTGGCCAGTCCTTCCTTCCCCGCGCCGGTAAGATATGCAGCCATCTTCTGACTGGCCACCACGCCGATGGCCATGGGGAAGGTCAGTCCCGCATAACCCGGATAAAAAGCGTAGGAGAAGAAATCCGGCAGTTTAATAAGTATAAATACCAGGGAAGCCAGAACGCAGAAATACATAAAGTATAAAAGCATCTCATTCGGTGTCCCGTAGACATTAATCAGGCTGACCACACAGAGACTGCAGGGAGCCAGAAGCACTGCCATGGTATGGTAGGCCGCTGCCTTGATCTCCACATTAAGGAGCCTCCAGATCATAAAGGGCAGGAGTACCAGGTAAATAATGCAGCCATAGATGGTGATAAATTTCAGTACCGGACCTGCATTCATGGCACCGCCTGTTACGCATGCCACCATCCAGCCATTGTAGGTTACATACCAGCTGGGCATCATGGGGATGAAATTCTTCTTTGTAATAACATTTCCAAAGGTATGCTTTACGGTAAATACAATGATCTGCCCGCAATGAACCGCCACGCCGACAGCCCAGATGATCTTGCCGGGAGAAAATCCCATCTCAAAATAAAAGCTTCCGAGAATCATCAGACACATGGAAAAGGCACCATAAAGACTGGAGGGGATGGTCTGATCATACTCTTTAAAAAATGTATTCCTGTACAGGAGTACCTTTATAATATAAGTCAGTATGAACAGGCTTCCGCAGCCCATGACCAGCCAGCGGACCCAGACAAAGCCCAGGCCTCCATAGACATTGGCCATGGTCAGGGCACTTAAAGTGGTGGCGATGGCCGGTACTGGCAATCTCTCAATTCTTTCAATCATTCTTTTGTTTCCTCTCCTTAATCCTAACCCGTATATGACTCATCATAGGAGAACTCAAAGTTATCCTTGATATGGAAGAAGTCAGAGTAGTCTATGTCAAACAATGGTTTCTTCACCTTACGTACATCAAGGCGTCTGGCGATCATCTGCTGGAGCACGCCGCCGTAGGCCAGGTCTCCCTGAAGAAGAGCCCCTATGATCTTGCCGTCCTTATGGACGATCTTTTTATATACGCCGTTCTTATCATAGGTCTCCACGCAGATCTCCGGATCCTCTTTCAGATCAGGATTCACATTTCCTAAAGACATGGTGGATATCTCCAGAAAACGCATGGTGGATTTGCTGGCAAAGAAGTCCGTCATCTTAGCCTTTTCGCCTGCCATATTGGCGGCGGCGATCATTCCCTCTTTTACTGCCACAGGCCAGATGGGGCTTAAGCCCGACACATCGCCGGCACCGAAAATATCCGGATCGTTGGTCCTGCCTGTTTCATCATAAATCAGACCAAACCGGGAAAGCTCAAGGCCTGAATCTGCCAGAAATTCCACATTGGAACGGACTCCGGCGGTGACCACAAAGAAATCGCAGGCCAGCTCGCTGCCATCACTTAAGACAATGGAGGTTATCTGGTCATCTTCATTTTTAATGACTTCATTTACGCCGACGCCGTAATGCTGCTCCACTCCTTCAGATTCAAATGCATCTATATATGTCCGGGCAGCCCTCTGATCCAGCTGCTTGTTAAGGAGCCAGCCCGCGAAATCAACCAATGTCACCTTCACGCCCAGCTCAAGGAAACCGGTGGCGCAGTCGATGCCCACCAGGCCGGAGCCTAATACAACGACCTTCTTCTTTCCGCCGGAGGCGATCACATCCTCCGCGACTTTTTTAAGCACTTCGATGTCATCAATGTTCCTGAAGCCGATCATGTTCTTTGCGCCGGCCATGTTCTTGATGGGCGGGAAGAAGGTGTGGGAACCTGTGGCGATCAGCAGCTTATCATAGGAGACCGGGTCACCCTTGTCCAGAATGACTTTTTTACCCTCCCGGTCAAGACCGACAGCCTCCAGGCCTTTCATCCACTCTACCTTATATAAGTTTTCAAAATCAGCTTCCACGAATCTGAGTCGTTCAATGCTTCTTTTTCCTGACAGGTATTCATGGAGAATACAGCGGGAATAAATATCCTTATCCTTGGAAATGAGGACGATCTGCCCTTCCTTATCTCTTTTTCTGAGCTCTCTGACAGCATTCACACCTGCCGCTGATGAACCGATTACTACATATTTCATACCTTTACCTCCTCCAGTGTGATGGCGTGCATAGGACATTTCTCTACACACATGGGGTTGGCGGTTTTTCCATCGGGACTTCTGTGTACGCACATATTACATTTCATAATTTCCCGGTAAGTGATGCTGTCGGGCTTTAAGATGCCGTATGGACATGACATCACGCACATATAGCAGCTGGCACACTGGTCTTTGTCATAGGTCACATACCCGGTCTCCGGATTCTTTTTCATGGCGCCTGTCATGCAGGTATATACACACTCCGGACGATTACAATGCCTGCAGAAAATGGGAGACGGACGGGTCTCACTGTCGATGACCACCCTGTTCCTGGCGTCCCCGCTCTCGGTCTCATGACTTACCACACAGGCTGTCACGCAGGTAAGGCAACCGATACAGCGGCTGCGGTCAATTCGGATTCTATACATATATTTCACTCCTCTCCGCTTCCTTCGGCCCCGGCATCCGCCTGATAAACCGGCTCTGCATCGGAAATCTTCTCAAAACGACAGGTTCCTCCCTTATAATTGGGCTCTTTAGAATACTTATCATAATTGGATGGTGTAAGCTTATTACATTCAATATAATGAATGGGTGCATAAAGCTGGTTATAAGGAACATTATCCGTCAGCTTGACCATGAAGTCCGCATTCTGCCCGTTGACTGAATAGACTCTGATGGTATCTCTCTCATGAATGTCATTCTCCCCGGCCTGGTCTGCGTTCATAAAAATATATGCCTTCTTAACGCTGACATCCTCTACAAACTTAACCTCTTTGGTACGGCTCTGGGTATGCCATTGTCCGACGGTTCCCCGCCCTGTATTGAAGACCACAGGAAATTCTTCATCCGGTTCATAGGGATTGGGGAGGGGTTCTTCAAAAAGGAACTTTGCCTTTCCATCCGGGGTAAAGAACACACCGTCCTCATAAAGCCTTCTCTGGTCATCGGAGAACTCGGCCTCCCTGCCTTCCGGATAGGGCCACTGACGGCCTTTGGAATCTGTCAGATCATCCCATTTCACTCCGGTAAAATCACAGGGCTTACCCCTGGAAATTTCCCGCAGCATGTCAAAGCACTGCCTGGGAGTCTCCCAGCGTTCAATGGCAGGACCCATGCCCAGGGCTTTGGCCACACCCAGGATGCACTCGTAGTCAGAGATCTCGTTTTTCCCTCTGGGAAGTACCGGCCGCATGGCTGACATACGGCGCTCCAGATTAATGTAGGTGCCGGCCTTCTTGATGCCCGGAACCACCGGGAAGTAAACGGTTGCATCCTCGGCGCTTTCGATATTATCATAAATATCCTGAACCACGAAAAGCTCCAGCTTTTTGGCAGCGGTGGCGAAGGTCTCATTATTGGTCCAGCTGTGGCGCGGATTGGTACAGAGGATCCAGAGACCTTTTATAGAGCCTTCATTGATTCCCTCAATGATCTTGTTATAGGGTATCGTCGGCTTCTTTGCGATCAGGTCTTCGGAGATGCCTATGATACCTGAAAGCCTTTTTCTCTCTGCCGGATCGGCAAAGTCACCGCCTCCATGGAGACAGGTGGTATTGCTGAACACTCTGGATCCCATGGCATTGCACTGACCGGTAACGGAATTTCCGCCGGTGCCCGGTCTGCCGACATTGCCGGTCATAAAGGCCAGGTTCATGATGGCCTGGGCAGTCCGGACCGCTTCATAACCCTGATTGACACCCATGGTCCACCAGAAGGACACTGCCTTTCCATTGTGGATCAGGCCTGCCAGCTCCAGGATCTGTTCCCGGGAAAGGCCGGTCACTTCCACACATCTGTCCAGAGTAAAGTCTTTTACAAAGGAAGCAAACTCCTCATAGCCGCTGGTGCTTCTTTCTATGAATCCATGATCCACCCAGTCGTTTTCCACAAGAATATTAGCAATTGTGTAAAGCAGCACCAGGTCGGTCCTGGGCTTTAAGCCGTACCAGTAATCTGCATTCATGGCAGTCTCGGACCGTCTGGGATCGATCACCACGATCTTGTGTCCCGGCACCTTGTTATTTC
This sequence comes from Eubacterium sp., assembly GCA_017433295.1. Classification (GTDB taxonomy): domain Bacteria; phylum Bacillota; class Clostridia; order Lachnospirales; family Lachnospiraceae; genus Anaerobutyricum. The sequence continues at coordinate 3,933 of JAFRHL010000036.1, read as the reverse complement.
GAACCCTGCCCCAGACAATGGGATGGGCTACGACCGGATTTGCACCGATAAAAATAATGGTATCAGATAATTCCAGATCCAGAAGGGTATACCCGGGAGCATCAAATCCCAGGGTCTGTTTATGGGCCACGGCTGCAGTAGCCATGCAAAGACGGGTATTTCCATCCACATTGGTCTGCAGATAATTACGCATAACATGACCGAAGATGGCAAATTCCTCCAAAGTAAGCTGGCCGGTGCTGATTCCCGCTACACTTTCCCTTCCGTACTTTTCCTGAAGCTCCTTAAGCTTGTCCGCCACATATTTAAACCCTTCATCCCAGGAGACTTCCTTCATGGTACCGTCTTTCTGGCGGATCTTTGGCAGTGCGTCCGGTTTTACTGTGGTCTGCTGCTTGGACAAAGACAGCCCCTTGATGCAGGAAAAACCATCATTTACCGGATATCCCCTGGTGGGGACGGTCTTAACAATACGCCCATCCTCCACATAAAAATCCAGGTTACAATCAATCGCACAGAAATTACAGGTTGACTGTATTTTTTTCATAGTGACTCTTTTTCCTCCACTCTTTACAAAACGTCATAGTTGACAATATTTTATCAAATTAAAGCAAAAAAATCCGTGACTTTCATCACGGATTTTGATTTTCGTCACGGATTTTAAAACGCTATTTATTCATTTCAGACACAGGAGCAGGAAAGATTCTTATTCTACTTCTCCTGTTTTAAAAAAATGAACAAGTTTATCCACATCATATATAAAAATACGCTTTCTCTCATGTCGGATCAGACCATAGTTTGTCAAGTCTTTCAACAATCTTGACGCCGTCTCCCTCGGCGCCCCCAGCATATCTGCCAGCAGGGTCACGCTTATGTTTACATCAATCTCCACCCCGTTATCCTTTGGAATTCCAAAATCCCGGGCCAGTTTCCACAATTTGGATGCCATTCTCCTGTCCATGTAGATATTTCCCACACTGTTTTTCAGCTGATGTATCAGCCTTCGAATCTTATTTTCCTGATCCCTCATGATTCCCTGAACCAGAGAGTAATCCTCCTCCATCAGTTCCAGAAATATGTCCTGAGGAATAAGCAGAATCGTGCAGGCTTCGAGAGTATCACAATAGATCGTTGATACATGGTCATCAACAACATGATCATTGAGCAGGGATCCGGGGCCGAAAATATACAAGATTTTGCGCTTACCCAAATGAGTCAGGTTATACTCTATGACCTTACCTGATAATAAAAAACAGATAAAAGGAAATTTCTCCCTGGCATGTATCACGGGCTCTCCCCTGTTATATTGCCTGACTCTTCCAAGATCATATATCTTCCGGATGGTATCCTTTTTTACCCCGGGCAGGCAGCTGCTTTTCTTCAATTGTTCCAGCATGGACGGATTTTTACGAATGATCTGTGCCATTGGACAGCACCTTACCTTCCTCTAATAATACCAGGTCATTTTTTTACTCATTCCAAGAGTTCTGTTGATCAGATATATCCCTTCTTTTGCCTCATTCTACCATATAGAAATAATAAAAGGAAGAAGAAATAAAGGACTTTCATTTCATATTGGTACCTGTCACCTTGGGCTCAAAACAAAGCCTTCCCATGTCTGAGCAGTGCAGATGCAAGGATCTCTCCCAATAAATAACAGCTGATGATCTCCCCGAGCGCAACATAAGCCATCATATAGTAGATAGGGATGTTATGGATTCCATAACCATATTTTAATACCAGAGGGACAATGATCGTATTTGAAAGGATCGAAGGAATGGGGACCAGCCAGCGGTTTTTCCTTAGGAGATATCCAAACCCGGCCCCGATCAGAGTAGCCAGACTCCCGACAATGATATCCCATATAACAGCTCCGCCTACAATGTTACCAAGCAGGCATCCGATATATAACCCATATATGGCAGAAGGTGTAAACATGGGAAGGATCGTTAAAGCTTCAGCGATACGCACCTGGACCGGGCCAAAAGATATCGGTGCAAAAACGAAAGTTAAAACGACATACATGGCTGCGATCACGCCACCCTGAGCAACCTGCTTAGCAGTAAGTCTACATCCCATTGTTGAACCTCCTTTTTCCTGCTATCCTGGGGAACAGAGTTCTTTAATCCGTAAAGCAGGCTATGTATTGACAAATCAAAACCTATTTTACTATAAAACACAAGGGCAGAAAAGAAAAGGTAAAAATCAGGTAAACGAAAGGAACCATAGCGGTTGCTGTTATGCTTCCCGGCTGTGGTGCAAAAGATGGTCAGGCGCAAAAGCCTGATCCATGGGGACCAGCCCTTTTCATGCCCGAAAAAAAAACTCAGAGATATCTGAATCGCTCAATTGCAATACATCTACAACTGTAATATCATCCCACTAGAAAAAGACAACCTTCCACAGAACTTCGCTATGTATTATGTTCGCAATTGCCCCAATAGCAAAAGTCAATGCAGCATCCAGAAAGAAGACATTCTAATAGCATCTCCCGCTCTTATGCCCTGTGATCTTCCCCTTCTTTGTCACTTCTGCCACACCGGGATTGGTGCTTAGATAACGTAAGGACGCTGTATGGTTCTTTGACATAAGTCTTCTTCCCATTTTTCTTAATCCAGGCTTTGACATATGCCTTATAGGCTGTCTTCTTTTTAGCTTTTTGAAAGTCCATTTTGGATTTTTATTTCCTTTGACCGTGACCGTCAGCCTGGGTTGTTTTTTTGAGCATATCTCAAAGAAAACATCGTACCCCTCTGCTCCATTTGTCTTGTTCCAGGAGAGCACCAGGTTCCTGCTTCCCTTTGCTGTCAGCTTCGCAAGAAACGTGCCGTTCACTATCTTTTCCAGAGTACTGGCATAATCCGTTTTTTTGTCTCCGTTACACTGTTCGTTAAAAACATAGAGATAATCATTTTCTCCAAGCTTGTTTGCGGTATTGATAGTAACAGTGCCTGATGCATCGTCTTTCGAAGTACAGTTTTTAATCCTGCCATAGTACTTGATGGCCGCACCTGCATCAGTGACCGGCTTGTCAGTGATGATGGCGGAAATATATTCGTTGGTCCCGGTCTCAGCCTTTTCATATTGGACTGTCACACCATTTTCCGCTCCGTTAGTCTTGGGTACAGAAAAGTTTTATGGGCGTCATCTTTAATAATAAGTTTCCATTCGTTTCCGCTGTTGGGCAGATTCTGGACATCATAGGCCTTTTTGCTTAACCCCTTCTGTCATATCAATAATCTGCTCCATAGAGTCCATCCCTTATTATGCCCGGATTAAGTGTCTCGTCTTCCGACTCGGTCGGCTTCTGCTTCGCAGAGTCGTCCACCGGACGACCGCACCCGCCAGAGACTCAATCTAAGACGCGGGTTTGTATCCACGTCAGAGAGAAGTGAATCTTGCGTATTCCTCTCATGACTAAAGATCACGAGATTCCTGCGGCTAGCGTAAAATTATATTCGGATTGAAGAACTTAAACAGCATGAGGAGATCGATGACATGAAAAGGATAAAAGAATCCCTGGAAATAAAACTGCTGGACATGAAGGAAGCATGGATGGCAGCAGCGACTATGGCCGTGATCATATGGTTTGGATCGGCTATACAGAAGCTTTTTCTTATCAGTCAGATTGAGATTATCATCCAGATACAGATCATGATGATTCTGTGGAAGATGGTTGATTCCATCGCTGAATTAAGAATCGTTTGAGTACCTTGAGTCCTTTTTTGAGTACCTCGCGATTTTCCGGGAAATTAAAAAACCCCAAGAACCGCATAAATAAAGGCTCTCAGGGAGTTACGTATATGAGGCATCGGGGATTCGAACCCCGGACAACTTGATTAAAAGTCAAGTGCTCTACCGACTGAGCTAATGCCCCAAAAATGCCCAGAACCGGAATCGAACCAGTGACACGAGGATTTTCAGTCCTCTGCT
>JAFRHL010000035.1 GCA_017433295.1 Eubacterium sp. | reverse complement strand
GGAGACGTAGGAACCGTCCCCTGTCTCTTCCTTGCTTCTTCCAATTGATTTATTTTTACAAATGTAAAAATAAAAACCGTAAAGCAAAGATAAATGATGTATAAAACGTTGAACATATGAAAAAATGTAAAAATAAATTGCTTTTTACCCTTGACAAACCATGTTTGGGCTACTATAATGTTTACAAAAGGAGGATAACGGTATGAAAAAGGTTGTAGATGATGTCCGCCTTATGATCAAAGTTTGTGATCTCTATTACAATCAGAACATCAGCCAGCAGAAGATCGCAGTGACATTGGGACTCTCAAGACCTACCGTTTCCCGCCTGCTGTCATCGGCCAGGGACCAGGGGATCGTTCAGATCAGGATATCGGATCTGGACGAGATCAAGTACCTGGAGCTGGAGAGGCAGCTGGAGGAAAGATATCAGCTGGAGGAGGTCCTGATCACGGACTCATCCAAAGAAGTGGATGAGACGAACGACCTGATCGGCCGTATGGCCGGCCGTTACATTGAGAAGAAGATCCGGTCCGGCAACATCGTCGGTGTTTCCATGGGGCGTACCCTTCATCAGATGACCAGGCATGTAACCCATCCCGGCGCGTCAGAGGTGGTCTTTGTTCCCATGGTAGGAGGGATGGGGCAGCTGCAGACCCAGCTTCATGCCAACAGTATCGCGGAGGCGCTGGCGGATATCTATCAGGGAACATTTATTCCCTTTCATGCACCTGCCAGGGTATCCACCCGGAAGATGCGGGATGAGCTCATGAAGGAGGAGAGCCTTGCGGTTGCCGTGAATGCCATGAAGCACATGGACATTGCCCTGGTGGGTATCGGCTATCCCAATGAGTACTCTTCCATCACCGCCACAGGATATTATGATGAGCAGGCCATTGAGCAGCTGAAAGAGCGGCAGGTTGCCGGAGACATATGTATGCAGTTTTTCGATGAAAACGGCGATACGTCCCTTTACAGTACCGATAACAATGTGATCGGTTATGATATTGCCCATCTCCACAGAGTTCCCTGCTGTGTCGGCATTGCAGGAGGCATGGACAAGCTGAAAGCAATCAGGGGAGCGATCCGAGGAGGCTATATCAACCGGCTTATCACTGATGTAGAATGTGCCAAGGCACTTAACCAATAGTTATATAAAGGAGGTAGTTACAATGAATGAGATTCTTAACCTGACAGTGAATGAGATGCCGCAGACTGAGTTTGACTGTTCCTGCGGCCGTCACCACAATTTCAGCGTTCACGAGATGTCTATCCGCAAGGGCGCTATTGAAGACCTGCCGAAAATGGCAGAGCCTTTCAAAGATGGTAAGATCCTGGTGGTGTTTGATAACAATACTTACAAGGTTGCAGGTAAGAAGGCTGTAGAACTCCTTGAGAAGAACGGCTTTAACATCAAGACACTTCTTTTTGACACCGGTGATGACATCCTCATTCCCGATGAGAAGACTCTCGGCCGCATTCTTCAGGAGCAGGATCTGGACTGCAAGCTGATGATCGCTGTCGGTTCCGGCGTGATCAATGATTCCGTTAAGTTTGTCACATCCCGTACCGGTCTTCCCTATATCATCGTTGCCACTGCCCCCTCCATGGACGGCTATGTAGCTGATGGCGCACCGATCTTTTCCCATGGCCACAAGTATTCCCCGGTAGCCCACCTGACCTATGGTCTGGTAGGTGATACCGACATCTTAAAGACAGCTCCCGATGACCTGATCCAGGCTGGCTTCGGCGATATGGTCGGCAAGATCACTGCCATTGCGGACTGGGACCTGTCTGTGAAGGCCAACAACGATTATCGTTGTGACACCTGCGTAGAGCTGACCAACAGAGCCATGAAGATCACCTTTGACAGCTGCGAAGGCCTGCCCAAGAGAGATCCCAAGGCCCTGGGCGACCTGCTGGAAGGACTTACCCTTACTGGTGTTGCCATGGCTTTGGTTAACCTTTCCCGTCCTGCATCAGGAGCAGAACATATGCTGTCCCATTTCTGGGAGATGGACTATGTAGAACGCGGTCTGAATCCAAACCATCATGGTATCCAGGTCGGCGTGGCTACCCCTGTTATCGCCCGTTTCTTTGAAGAAGTTGAAGATATCCTTCCCGAGGGTGTAAAAGAGCTTTGTCCGCCCCATGAGGAGATCGAAGCACTGCTTCGCAAGGGCGGAGCGCCCTACAGCCCCAAACAGATCGGCATCAGCAGGGAGCTGTTCCGCCAGAGCCTGTTAAATGGCTATCAGGTACGTCCCCGTTATTCTGTAATGCAATTTGCCAAGGATAACGGCCGTCTGGAAGAGATTGCAGAGAAGATCACAGCAGAACTGTACGATTAATCCTGCCCGGACAGGCAGCCGGCGCAGCGATTTCGATTGATTAATAAATATAAGAGGTAATTCTATGCTGAAAAAAGAAGAAGCATTAAACGGTGTGAAGTTATTTGTTCTTGATATGGACGGGACAGTTTATCTGGGCAATCAGATGATAGAAGGCTCTCTGGATTTTATCAATGAAGTGATCGCTTCACCTGACAGGGACTTTATATTCTTTACCAATAACGCTTCCAGAGTTCCTTCGGTCTATGTGGAGAAGCTGCATAAGCTGGGACTGGATGTGGATGAGAGCAAGGTGGTGACTGCCGGCGATGTCTGTGCGGAGTTCTTAAAGGTCAACTATCCGGGAGCAAAGATTTTCCTGAACGGTACACCGGTACTGGTGGAGAACTGGAAAGGAAAAGGGCTCAATATTGTGGAGGAAGACCCGGATGTCTGCGTTCAGAGCTTTGATACCACTCTGACCTATCATAAGCTGGACAGGATCTGTCATTACATCCGTAACGGAGCCCCCTTTATTGCCACCCATATGGACACCAACTGCCCGACCGAATATGGTTTCATGCCGGACTGCGGTGCCATGTGCAGTCTGATCACGGATTCCACAGGAGTTAAGCCCCGTTTCCTGGGCAAGCCCTGGAAGGAGACCGTTGATATGATCGGTGAGATCACAGGTTATAAACCGGAAGAGATGGCCTTCGTAGGGGACCGGCTTTATACCGATGTCAGAACCGGTGTGGATAACGGCGCAAAGGGATTCCTGGTGCTGACCGGCGAGGCTGATATGCAGACGGTGGCCGAGTCCGATGTGGAGCCCACCTGTATTTACGATTCTCTGAACGAGATGAGACAGTACCTGTAAGAAAATGAATTATTATTAACAGTGTTTATCTTATACATATGAAAGGAGACGAAACCATGAAAATTGTATTCGGATGTGACCCCAACGCAACAGATTTTAAGATCCACCTGATGGAGTATGTAAAAGGACTGGGACATGAAGTGGCCGATTTCGGAAGTGATGATCCCATTTACGCCAATGTGGCCATCAAGTGTGCCCAGGCTGTGGCAGCAGGTGAGTATGACCGTGCCATCGTAGTCTGCGGAACCGGTATCGGCGTTTCCATCGCCGCAAATAAGGTAAAAGGCGCCTACGCAGCATGCATCCATGATGTATACCAGGCCCAGAGAGCCGCTCTGTCCAACAATGCCAACGTGATCACCATGGGTTCCCAGGTGATCGGCGAGAAGCTGGCAGAGTGCATGGTAAAGGAATACCTCTCCTGTACTTATGATCCTAACAGCAGATCCAAAGATAAGGTTCAGAGGATCGTCGATTTCGAAAACGAGTAATCAAAAGCGTGCCTGAATCCTGCGGGACGGCAGAAAGGAGCAAGATTATGAGATTCTTTATTGACACGGCAAATGTTGAAGATATTAAAAAGGCAAATGACATGGGTGTGATCTGCGGTGTGACCACCAATCCTTCCCTGATCGCAAAAGAGGGCAGGGATTTCAAGGAGGTCATTGCAGAGATTGCTTCCATCGTGGATGGCCCCATCAGCGGTGAGGTAAAGGCAACCACCACTGACGCCGAAGGCATGATCGCCGAGGGCAGGGAAATCGCAAAGATCCATCCCAATATGGTTGTCAAGATACCCATGACGGTTGAGGGACTTAAAGCCACCAAGGTTTTAAGCGCAGAAGGAATCAAGACCAATGTGACATTGATCTTCAATGCGAACCAGGCGCTGCTGGCGGCAAGAGCCGGGGCAACCTACGTTTCTCCTTTCCTGGGACGTCTGGATGATATTAATGTACGCGGTGTGGACCTGATCAGGGAGATCGCCGAGATCTTTGATGTGGCAGGGATCGAAACACAGATCATTTCCGCAAGTGTACGTAATCCCATTCATGTGATCGACTGTGCCCTGGCAGGAGCAGATATCGCGACAGTTCCATATAAGGTTATTGAGCAGATGACTAAGCATCCCCTGACAGACGCAGGTATCGAGAAGTTTAAGAAAGATTATATCGCTGTTTTTGGTGAGTAGGAAAGCAGTCTTATGATGACTGTCATACAGTTGATGCGGAGTTAAGATATCAGGAGGTAACATGAATAAACTAGAACTTCAGAAGAAAGCAAATGAAGTGAGAAATGGTATCATTGACGGTGTCCATGCAGCTAAAGCAGGACATCCCGGCGGATCTTTGTCCGCGACAGAGGTTTTTACCTATCTTTACTTTGAAGAAATGAATATTGACCCGAAGAATCCCGAAGATCCGGACCGTGACCGTTTTGTCCTCTCCAAAGGGCATACGGCACCCGGCCTCTATTCCGTGCTGGCCAACAGGGGATATTTTCCGGTGGAGGACCTGCTGACCCTGCGTCAGATCGGGTCTCACCTCCAGGGACATCCCTGTATCGCCCATACACCGGGTGTTGACATGAGCAGCGGTTCTTTGGGACAGGGCATCTCCGCGGCAGTGGGAATGGCCCTTGGCGCAAAGCTTCAGAATAAATCCTTCCGCGTATATACACTTCTTGGTGATGGTGAGATCCAGGAAGGTCAGGTCTGGGAGGCAGCCATGTTTGCCGGAGCAAAATATCTTGACAACCTTGTTGTGATCGTGGATAACAACGGCCTTCAGATCGATGGAGATATTGCCGAGGTCAATTCTCCTTATCCCATTGACGCCAAGTTTGAAGCATTTAATTTCCATGTGATCAATGTGGCAGACGGAAATGACTTTGACCAGCTGGATGCCGCCTTTAAAGAAGCCCGGACCGTATCTGGAAAGCCGGTGGCCATCATAATGAAGACTGTTAAGGGCAAGGGAGTATCCTTCATGGAAAACCAGGCCGGATGGCATGGAAAGGCACCCAATGACGAAGAGTACAAGATTGCGAAGGCAGATCTTAAAAAAGTGGAGGATGCATTATGTCAGAAGTAAAGAAGATCGCGACAAGAGAAAGCTACGGCAACGCATTGGTGGAGCTTGGGAAAGAGCATGATAACCTTGTGGTACTGGATGCCGATCTGGCAGGCGCCACCAAAACCGGTGTTTTTAAAAAGGCATTTCCGGACAGGTTCTATGACTGCGGTATTGCGGAAGGCAACATGATGGGTATTGCGGCAGGTCTTTCCACCACAGGTCTGGTGCCCTTTGCCAGTACATTTGCCATGTTTGCGGCAGGACGGGCTTACGAGCAGGTTCGTAATTCCATCGGATATCCCCATCTGAATGTAAAGATCGGTGCCACCCATGCAGGAATCTCCGTGGGTGAGGACGGCGCTACCCATCAGTGCAACGAGGATATTGCCCTAATGCGTACCATTCCCGGCATGACGGTGATCAGCCCGGCGGATGATGTGGAGGCAAAGGCCGCAGTAAAGGCGGCTTATGAGATGGATGGTCCGGTTTACCTGCGTTTCGGCCGTCTGGCTGTGCCGGTGATCAATGACAATCCGGAGTATAAATTTGAGGTCGGCAAGGGTGTGACCTTAAGAGAGGGTAAGGATGTGGCCATCATCGCCACCGGTCTTTGTGTAAGCTCTGCCCTGGAGGCAGCAGACCGGCTGGCAGCTGATGGAATAGAGGCAAAGGTGATCAATATCCATACCATCAAACCCATTGATGAGGATCTCATCATAGCAGCCGCAAAGGAAACCGGCAAAGTTGTGACCGTGGAGGAGCATTCCATCATCGGCGGCCTGGGCGGGGCAGTCTGCGAAGTGCTTTCCGAGAAAGCGCCTGTCCCGGTAAAACGCATCGGCGTAAATGATGTGTTCGGCGAATCCGGACCGGCAGTGAAGCTTCTTGAGAAGTACGGCCTGGATGGCAAAGGGGTTTATAAATCCGTAAAGGATTTTCTGTAATACAATCTTATTTTGTAGAAAGGAGAAACAAGATGAAGTATTTAATGGGTATCGACTGTGGAACCGGTAGTGTTCGTGTTGCTATTTTTGACTTAAGAGGTCAGAACAGAGCATATGACATCGCTGAGTATCCTACAACTTATCCGCAGAACGGCTGGGCAGAGCAGGATGACAAAGACTGGTATGCTGCTCTTAAGAAAGCCATCCCGGGTGCCATTAAGAAGTCCGGTGTGAATCCCGAGGATATTGTGGCAGTAACCTGTGATGCCACCACCAGCACCATCGTTTTCCTGGATGAGAATAATGAGTCCGTACGTAAGCCCATGTTATGGCCGGACGTTCGTGCGGCAGCCGAGGCAGCCGAGATCGACAGCATCCGTGACAAGTATGCAGCCACCCGTTTCTACAAACCGAGCTTCCGTGCTGATACCATGATCCCAAAGCTGATGTGGACCAAGAGAAACCAGCCTGAAGTATGGGCAAAGGCAAAGACCATCTTTGACTTTGAGGACTGGCTGAATCTTCAGCTCACCGGCAAGCTCACCGTTTGTAAATCCATCGCTGCCTTCCGCTGGAATTATGATGACAGAAACGGCGGATATCCCAAGGATCTCTTAGAGGCAGTAGGCATCGCTGATTTCCTGGACAAGGTTCCTGCAGACATTCTCCCTGTCGGCGCTGTGATCGGTCCGGTAAGCCCCGAAGCATCCAAAGAGTTCGGTCTTTCCGAGAAGACCATCGTTGTAGAAGGAACTGCTGACTGTAACGCCTGTATGTTCGGTGTGGGCGGTGTGAAGCCCAACGGCATGACCCTGATCGGCGGAACCTCCAGCTGTCTGTTAGGTCTTTCCGAAACAGATTTCCATGAAGATGGTGTAAACGGTACATATCCTAACTGTATGTATGAGGGAACCAGCCTTCTGGAAGGCGGTCAGACATCCTCCGGCGCCATCCTTACATGGTTCAGGAATAACCTGCTTCCGGGTTCCTGGCTGCAGGAAGCCACAGAGCGCGAGATGAACATCTATGACCTGATCACAGAGAAAGCTTCCGCTATTCCGATCGGATGCGAGGGTGTTGTAATGAACTCTGACTTCCAGGGTAACCGTGCTCCTTACGCTGACTCCAAGGCCCGCGGCATCTTCTGGGGATTATCCATCGGAACCACCACTGCCCATATCGCAAGAGCAGTTTATGAGGGTGTTGCCTACGGTGCCGCTCATTGTATCAAGAGCATGAACGACGCAGGCTATAATGTAAAAGAGATCTATGCCGCAGGCGGAATCTGTACTTCCGATTTCTGGATGCAGATGCACTGTGATATCATTGGCGTTCCCATGTATACGACCGTTGAGAACCAGAGCGCAGGCTGCCTGGGTGATGCCATCATCGCCAGCGTAGGCGCGGGACTCTTTAAGGACTTCACGGAAGCCGCCGAGACCCTCGTTCGTGTAGACAAGACATTTACACCGAATATGGAAAACCATGAGAAATATAAGTTCTATCTGGAGCGCTACATGGAGACATGGCCCCAGATGAGAGAGATCGTTCACAAGACTGTTGAGCACAACAGCTGATCTGTCTTAAAAACAGATCGGTTTTCTTCCACGTATTAACTGGGAGAAGCCGGTCTGTTTTTTTTAAATAAATTTAATTATTATGAAATAAATCTCCTTTCGAATGCGTTATCTTTAATGAATTGGGATTTAAATATTAAGATTTGTTTGAAAAACAGGAGGAGATTTTGTAAAATAAATCATAAGAAAACCTATATATAGGAGATAACATAATATATGAGGGTCAGAAGAGGAAAAGTTATCATAGATGAGGCAGTTTTTTCAAAGATTGCCGACGGTGATAACGAGGCACTCACCGACTTATATGAGCTTACATATAAGCCGGTGTTTGCCTTGCTGCTTTCCTGCACCCAAAATTATCATGACGCGGAGGATCTGCTCCAGGAAACCTATATAAAGATCTGTCAGGGAGCCCGCCTTTATAAATCCGGAGGCAATCCCATGGCCTGGATCATGACCATTGCAAAAAACCTCTATATTTCAAAATATCGAAAAGATTCCAAGATTATTACCGATTATTTTCAGGAAGAAGTCGAACAGATCCCTTATGAATTTATTTCGGAGACGGAAGACCGCCTCCTGATTGAAAAGCTGATCCGGACACTGAAGGAAGAAGAGAGGAATATCATCATACTTCATGTCATGCAGGGATTTACATTTCGTGAGATATCCGAAATTCTTGATAAGCCGTCGGGAACGGTCCTGTCACTATACCATCGGGGTATTAAAAAACTAAGAAAAGCATTGGGTGATTGAAATGGAGAAAAATGACCTGAAAAGAAAACTGAACAGAGGCTTTGGCCAGTTGTCGGAACATATAGAGCTGAAAAAGATCGATCTGGACAGCGTAAGCCCTCTTTCTGAGCAGGAATTAGAAGATATTTTTGAAATTCACAAAAAAAAGAGCTATATTCCCTCTTACGGATATCACGCCCTGGCGGCGGTGGCCTCCCTTGTGGTGCTGATAACAGGCATATTTGCTTATATTAACAGCTCCGATAATTATACCGAGCTGGATATCTCAGGCCGGCCTGCCGTTACATTATATCTGAGGGATTCCAAAGTAAAAAGGGTCAAAGCTGTGAATAAGGATGACAGCGATATTATAAGAGACCTTGATAAAGACCAGCCGCTGGACGATGCTCTGGATATCCTTTTAAATAGAATGGATGAGAAAGGATATCTGAAAGAGAGTGATAATAAAATTGATATAGTCATAAAAGGAACGGACAAAGATAATGTGGAGCGTCAGGTTTCAAGCAGCCTGAGGAGAAGATTAGACAAAAGAGATGTTGCGGTTCCTGTGACCATCAATCATCAGGAAATGAATACCGCAGAGAAGCTTTACGACACACCGGCAGATAATAATATTCAAACTACAGAAAGTACCGGCCCCGATGGCAATTCTGAAGGGAAAGAAAACGAGCTGCCCGCCGAAAGCACCGAAAACACGGATAACACCGAAAATACCGTTTTGGATCAGACCGGACTGGATAAAACAGAAAGTCCTGCCGAATCAACTACGGAGAACGATCCGGGCTCTGCAGAAGAGGGCAGCACAGAGGATAAGAATAAAAAAGCTACTGAATCCGGACATCTGGATTTGAATTCCGATACTTCGGAAGGAAATGATCCTGAGGGTCCCATAAAGGATCAGCAGGCCGCAGCTTCTGGGACAGATTCCCAGGTCCGGACAAGCACAGAAGATAAAAGCAGTACAAAGAGTACCCGGGCTCACCGGAAAAAGAATCCGGCGGGGAGTACGGAAACAGAGAGCTCAGATACAAATAAGAAAAAAAAGACTACAGAGATACACCAGTGAATTGAAAGAGGGTTGGCATTGTTATGAAGAGACTGATAAAAGTATGGATATTATTATTGTTAGTAATGTGTATGATCGTACCGGCAAGAGCACATGCAGCCGGTAAAGTAAAGGTAAAATATCATGGTGTCTCAAAAAACTATTCAGGTAAGATCACAACTGTTTATATAAACGGGAAAAAGAAAACCATAAGATCCGGACCCGTTTTTAAAAAAGACGGAACCTATGTCGGATCACTGTCCCATCTGCTTGTAAACAGCGCTTTTAAAGTTAAATACAAAAACTCAGGGAAAAAGGCCATACTGACTTATAAAGGTAAGAAACTGACTCTGGTTGACGGCAGCAGAAATGTAGTTGTCAATGGAGTAAAAGAGAAAAAAGCACTGGGTACTATTGCCATGAGGGCTGCCAGATATACCAGCTCAGGCTATACCGGTTGGATTGTTCCCCTGAAAAGTGTGTGCAAAAGACTTAGAATCAGTTATCAGGTAAAGAGTGGAGCAATATATTTAGGAAAAACCGCACTTCCGGCCAGTACCTCCAAAACAAAGGAAGGCTCTGACAATACAAAGACCAGTGCCGTAAATACTAAGACCAGCTCAGCTGCTTCTGCCGTGACAACATCCAACAGCGTAGATTTCAGCAAGCCATCCGCTAATAAACAGGTGATCCTGGTTCTGGATGCAGGACATGGCGGTGTCGACTCCGGTGCTGTGGGATCAAAATACAAAGAGAAGAACCTTACCCTGGCCATCATTCTGGCAGCAAAACAGTATTTTGATAAGGACACGAGATTTAAGGTATACTATACAAGGACCACAGATGCCTACCCCAGCCTATCCGACAGAAGCAAACTTGCCAATAATAATAATGCAGATCTCTTCATAAGTGTACATATTAACTCAGCCTCTTCTTCTGCCACCGGAACCGAGACTCTTTATAACAACAGCCGGCTCGGAACTACAGGCAAAAATGGAGTTAACTCCAAAGAGCTCGCCCAGGCCATGCAGAATGCAGTTCTCAAATCCACAGGCTTCAGGGACAGAGGCCTGGTGAACCGTACAGGTCTCTGGGTACTGAATAAAACAACCATGCCTGCCTGCCTGATCGAATACGGGTTCATCAGTAATTCTAAAGAGGAGAGCTTAATGTACGCCAGTACATCAAAATATGGCAAAGATCTCTATGAAGCAATCGCAGCTTTTGCAAAGGCAAAGGGATTGATCTGATACTGATCTCGGCGCGGATTCGTTTACTATTTTTGATTATAATTAATTATTACGGAGGAGATTGACCATGGGATTAAAACTATATATGTTTGAAACATGCCCCTATTGCAGGAAAGTGATCCGCGAAATCGAAAGCAGCGGACGAACCGATGTGGAACTGCATGATATCCGCAAAAGTGAGGCGGACAGATTGTATTTAAAGCTGGTGGGCGGAAAGGAACAGGTGCCCTGTCTCTTTATCGACGGAAAGCCGCTCTATGAGAGTGATGATATTGTGATGTGGCTGAGGGAACATCCGCAGAGGTAATTGCTGATCTGCGGGGACAGTTTTAGTTTCTACATACAAATGCCGGGCGGGACCCATAAATCTCCCCAGGTTCCGTTCCTCCTCGGAAAACGATGTTATATGGCAGTTCTTGTTTTTTGATTTCCTGCGGTGCAAAGACACCTGTGGAGATTTATGGGCCCCGCCCGGCTGTATGCTGGATGAAAAGTAAAAAACCCCGGAAATATCTTTCTTGGAATTCGTCCTATTATCGGCTCAGGGAAGATGTTTATCTGAATAGAAGGATATGACAGGTTTGCCCCTTGTTAGCCAGTAAACAGCAGCAGAGGAGGGGGTATATGTCTGAAAGTGACTTTGCACCGCAGGAAATCACTGAACAATAACAGCCACAGGGCTTTGATTTCCGAGGAGCAACGGAACTTGCAGACATATACCCCCTCTTTTTCTCTGTGTCTACCTGGCAAAATCAAACCAAACTCCGCAAATCAACAATTTTCCGGCACAGTTATCTTTCCGTAAATCGCCGAGGTTGCTGCCGTGGCGGGTGAACCGAGATAAATCTGTACTTTCGATGTCCCCATCCTGCCGAGGAAATTCCGGTTATTGGTGGCCAGGACTTTTTCGCCGTCAGTCAGTATTCCGCCGGCTCTGCCGCAGCACAGACCACAGCCCGGCTGGGTGATGATGGCGCCGGCCCGGGCCAGGATCTCCATGTAACCGGCTTCGATGGCCTCAAGGTAGATCTTCCGGCTGGCAGGGGTAATGATCAGCTTGCAGGCAGTTTCTTTTCCGTCAAGGATCTTTGCTGCAACTGCCAGGTCCTCAAGACGACCGTTGGTGCAGGATCCGATAAATACCTGATCCAGTTCAGTTCCCTCAATTTCTGCTACCGGGTGGATATTATCCACCTGAGACGGACAGGCGCAGACGGGCACCAGGTCATCTGCCCGGTATTCCATTATCTTACAATAATTAGCATCTTCATCTCCATACAACCAGTCCACCTGAGCCGGCTCAACTCCGGAATATTCACAGGTCTTTTGGTCGGGTTTGAAGAGGCAGCATTTTGCTCCGGCTTCAACAGCCATATTGGAGATGGTCATCCGGGAGGCCACGCTCATGGCATCGACGGTGGATCCTGTGATCTCCAGGGCTTTATAGGTTGCTCCGTCTGCCCGGAGGTCGCCGATGAGCCGGAGGATCACATCCTTGGCAGTTACATTAGAAGGCAGCTTTCCGTTGATGATCACTTTTATGGTTTCCGGTACCCTTACCCACATCTGACCGGTTCCCAGGATGGAGGCCATCTCGGTATAGCCGATGCCGGATGAAAAACAGCCGACACAGCCGTAAGTGGTGGTGTGGGAATCTGTTCCGAAGACGATGTCACCGGGCTTTGCGTATCCGGCCTCTGTCATCAGCTGATGGCAGATCCCGTCGCTGCGGTGTACATGGATCAGCCCGTATTTTTCCACAAAGGCATCTCCGATCTTAAAGTGGCGGATATCCTCCACTGCGCTGGCGGGAACCAGGTGGTCATAAATCAGGACCACTTTATCAGGATCCCACAGCTTTTTAAAACCCATTTCTTCAAACTTATCCGCAACAAAAGGAATGAAAATATCATGGATCATGACCCGGTCCACATTTACTGTGACGATCTGGCCCGGTTCTACGTGATCTGCCCCGACATTTTTCATAATTATTTTTTCAATCAGTGTGTGTCCCATGACAGCTCCTTTCATATTTTTGCAATCAGGCATTCCGTTTTTGCATGGCTTTTACCAGACCGCCTGCATTGATGATTTCCATCAGGTTTTCCGGCAGGGAGGCCACAGGATAAACCTTACCATTGTGTTCGATGGATTCTCCGACTGTCACGGTGATCTGGTCCCCTTCTTTTACCGCGTCCTGAATTTGGCTGTTTTCAATCAGGAGAAGGCCGTTGTTGATGGAGTTGCGGAAAAAGATACGGGCATAGGATTTTGCGATGACACATTTTACTTTAAGAGCCTTGATGATTTCCGGGGCCTGTTCACGGGAGGAACCGCAGCCGAAATTTTTCCCGGCAACGATGATATCCCCCTCGCCGATCCTGGAGGCCAGGTCCGGGCGGAGAGGAGAGAAGCCGTATTGTTTCATATCTTCTACAGTGGGAAGGGCAAGGTAGTCGGTGGGGATAATGATATCCGTATCAATATCGTCTCCCAGAACCCATACTTTACCTGTAAACTTTTCCATAAGATAAAGTCCTTTCTTTTAATAGTTCAGTCAACTATGCGGGAAATTTTATAGTGAACGTCTAATCAATTTTGACGTTCACCATAGTAACTTAAAGATCCTCCGGTCCGCATATATAGCCGGCGACAGCGGAGGCTGCACAGGTGGCGGCATTGGCAAGGTAGACCTTGGAGCTGGGATGTCCTGCCCGGCCTTTAAAATTCCTGGTTCCCGTGGAGATCAGCACTTCATTTTCTCCGATGACGCCCTGGCAGCTGCCCCAGCAGACAGAACAGTTGCAGTTCATGATCATGGCGCCTGCCTCCATAAGGGTGGTGATGATGCCTTCTTTCAGAGCATCGATATAGACCGCCTTTGAAGCGGGGGCCACCAGGAAACGGACGGAAGGTGAAACCTTTCTGCCCTTAACCACATCGGCAGCGGCTTTCAGGTCAGGCAGCCGGCCGTTGTTGCAGGAGCCTACAAATACTTCATCCACAGCAATCTTTTCATTTTTTACATCTTTAAGCAGGGCGAAATTATCCACGAAATCCGGGCGGACCACCACAGGTTCGATCTTATCAAGATCGTATTCATATACTGCGGCGAAGTGGGCGTCTTCATCACTCTTAAACATATGGACAGCTTCTCTGCCATGGGCTTTGCAGTATTCTTCAACCTTTTCGTCAGGTTCCACGATACCTGCCTTGGCGCCTGCCTCCACAGTCAGGTTGCATAGGACCATACGCTCATCAATGGTCAGGTTACGGGCTCCGTCACCGGCAAATTCCATGATCTTGTAGGTGGCTCCGTTGGCCCCGATATCACCGATGATGGTGAGGATCAGGTCTCTGGCATAAACACCCTCCCGGAGCCTGCCGTGGAGATTAAAACGAAGTGTCTCCGGAACCATCACCCAGGAAGTCCCCGTGACCATACCGTAGAGGAAATCGGTACAGCCTACACCTGTGCCGAAGGCGCCCAGAGCGCCATAGCTGGTGGTGTGGGAATCCGCGCCGAAGATCAGCTCGCCGGGACATACATAGTCCTCCATCATGATCTGGTGGCAGACCCCCTGACCCTCATAAAGCCTGATCCCGTTTTCCCTGGCAAAATTGCGCATTTTCTTATGGGCCTCAGCGGTTTTAGGATTCTCGGCCGGCACATTATGGTCCATGATGAAGACCACCTTGTCCTTGTCGGCGATATGAGGATGCTTAAGTCTGTTATTATACATATCAACCGTCAGGTGGGTAGTACCGTCATTACTCATCATACGGTCCAGAGCCACTGTATGGATATCATTGGGTTTTACTTCACTGACTCCCGCTGCTCTGGCAATTATTTTCTCACCGATTGTCATTCCCATGGTCAAGCCTCCTCCTTATTCAAAGATGCGATCAGTCCGCCCTGGGACAGGATATTCTGCATGTATTCAGGCAGTCTGGTACAGGAAAACGTCTTCCCTCCGGCAGTTACCGTTCCGGCAGACAGATCAAGATCCGCTGTGTCTCCATCTTCCACATTGTCATAGAGATCTTTGCAGACGATTACCGGAAAGCCGATATTGATGGAGTTGCGGTAGAAGATCCGGGCAAAGGATCTGGCAACAACAGCCTTAATGCCCAGAGCCTTCAGGACGCTGGGAGCCTGTTCCCTGGAAGAACCGCAGCCGAAATTTTCACCGGCCACAACGATATCTCCGGGCTGAGCCTTTTTTGCAAAATAAGGATCCAGGGATTCAAAGGTGTACTGTTTCATTTCTTCAACGTTTGGCAGGAGCAGATACTGGGAAGCAATGATCTGATCGGTGTCCACATCATTGTGGAACTTCCAAACCTGGTTACTCATAGTATTATACCTCCGGGATATTAATAGTCATACTTTTGGCGCTGTAATCATTCAGATTATAAGATACTATAAAATGATATATTTGTCGAGTCACTATACCGGGTAAAAACAGCAAAAAACAGATTGCATTTTCAAAAGCATCTGTTATATAATCATCAACGTGAAGTTTATGAATAAATGTTATCTGGAAATGAAGAGTAATAAAGGAGATTCATATGGAGCATTTACCTGAGAACCCTCTGATGCTGTACAGTGTGATCAACACAAAGCTGAGGGACCAGTACGGGTCCCTGCAGGCATTATGTGAAGATATGGGGATTGATGAAAAAGAGCTTACAGACAGACTGAAGAAGGAAGGATTCGAATACATACGGGAACTGAACAAGTTTATATAAGCAGCTGACCTGTGATAAAGCCGGATTCCATCTGGTATCGCTTCGCTTCAAAGGAGACATCGGATAGTACTCTGACGGCTTCTGCCGGGTATCTGCCGATGGCCGTTTCTCCGGTGAGCATCAAGGAAGAAGCACCGTCCAGTACTGCATTAAAGATATCACTGACCTCAGCTCTGGTGGGAACCGGAGAGTTCTCCATGGACGCCAGAAGCTGGGTCACCACCATAAAAGGAGTTTTCGTCCTGTTGCATAACAGGGCGATTTTTTTCTGAATGGCGGGAAGCCGGGTCAGGGTCACCGAGTTGGCAAGGTCCCCTCTGGCAATCACCACATGGTCACAGTGGGGAAGGAGAGAAGGAAGCTGCTTTACCCCCTCCTGGTTTTCAATCTTGGCAAATACCCGCACATGGGCATTGCCCAAATCCATCAGGGCCTTTCTCAAATTGATCAGATCATCCGCATTCCTAACAAAGGGCAGCATGACACCGGTGACCCGGTAACGAGAAAGCTCCGCCAGATTTTCCATGTCTGTCCCGGTCAATGTGGGGAGATCCACGGTCTGCCCGGGCAGGGCCAGGCTCTTTCTGGAATGAAGGATACCTCCGGTCAGTACCCTGGCGGTGAAGGACCGCTCCTCTGTGATCTCCAGCAGGATCTTTCCGTCATCCAGCATAAGCTTTTGTCCCTTCTTAAAGAGAGGATAAGCAATCCCTGGAAGGGGGATCAGGCCGTCCGGGGCAAGACAGATGCTTTCTCCGGCATTAAGTGTTAGGGGTGCCTCCAGATTTCCTATGCGCAGCTCAGGCCCCTGGAGGTCTACCAGGAGATCCGGAACTATGTGGAGAGACTCGGAAACTTCGTAAACATTTTGAAGCCAGTCCCTGCAATCCGAAAGGCTTCGGTGGGACAGGTTGAGGCGAAGACCGGTCATACCATGGTGAAACATTTCCTTTAAAGTTTTTTTATCATTGTCAGCCGGGCCAAGGGTGCCGTATATTTCAATCCTTCTTTTCATAATGCAGTTCCTTTTTCTTGATTTTTTTCTTGATATATTGTAATCATTATACTCCTGAGTGGAGGGAGGCGTCAATGAGGAGACAGAGAACCGTCCCCTGTCTCCTCCTGTCTCTTTCATAAATACAATAAAAAATGTGGATTATAATAGAATTCTATGATAGAATATCCTGAAAGAAACAATATACCCTGTGTGATCAGATAAATGTATCCTGCACCGGAACATCACTGATTCCGGGATGAAGAGGTAAAGCTATGGAGAAAAAGTGTATCGGACTGATAGAAGCCATCGGCATGGCATCGGCTGTTGAAGCGGCGGATGCCGCGGTAAAGTCGGGAAATGTTAAGCTTCTGGGTATTGAATACAGCGGATACGATGCCAGGATCGTAGTGAAGGTGGAAGGCAATGTGGGGGCGGTCAAGGCTGCTGTCCGTGCAGCCGCCGCGGCAACCCGGTCCATTTCCGGCAGTCTGAGCGGCTGCCAGAGCTCCACCATGAGGGCGGCCCTTGACGGCGATGTATATGAGACCCTGATCAGAAATAAGAATACCATTGGGGATGAGAAGCAGATCGCTTCCGGCAAACGGCCCCAGGGTACAAACAAGTCAGCCAAGTGGGTCGGACACTGGAAACAGAAGGGTACTTATATCTATGAGTAGAGGATATGAGGTGTGAAGATGGATAAGAGAAATGTAATAATCGGTCAGTCCGGCGGTCCTACTGCCGTGATCAACAGCAGTCTGTACGGGATCGTCTTTGAAGCTATGGAGCATTCCGACAGAATCGGGAAGACCTACGGAATGGTAAACGGGATCGAAGGATTCCTTGAAGGCAGATATCTGAATTTTGCAGAGGCCCTTCCGGGCGGCAATCTGGAGTTTCTGAAATCGACTCCGGGAGCCTACCTTGGTTCCTGCCGCTATAAGCTTCCGGATGACCTTTCCGATGAAGTATATCCCAGATTGTTTGAGAAGTTTAAAGAACTGAACATAGGCTATTTCTTTTATATAGGGGGCAATGATTCCATGGATACTGTCAGCAAGCTTTGCAGATATGCCAGGCAGATAGACAGTGATATCCGGTTCATCGGAGAGCCCAAGACCATTGATAACGATCTGGTCCTTACAGATCACACTCCAGGATACGGCAGCGCCGCCAGATATGTGGCCCAGACTGTGCGGGAGATCACCATGGATGCCTATGTTTACGAGAAGAAATCGGTGACTATCGTTGAAATCATGGGAAGGCATGCCGGCTGGCTGACTGCCGCCAGTGTCCTTGCGAGAAAGTATGAAGGAGATAATCCGCTTCTGATCTACCTTCCCGAGGTGGATTTTGACGAGGGACATTTTCTGGCTCAGGTAGAAAGTGCCCTTGAGGACAATATCAATGTTATCGTATGCGTTTCAGAGGGCATCCACGACAGCAAAGGAAAATTCATCTGTGAATATGACAGTAATCTGGGAACAGATACCTTTGGACATAAGATGCTGGCAGGCTGCGGTAAATATCTGGAGAAGCTGGTCAGGGACTGCCTGCATGTAAAAGCAAGATCTGTGGAGCTTAATGTGAATCAGAGATGTTCTGTTTCCATGATTTCCCACACAGATCAGCAGGAAGCAATTATGGCGGGACGTTATGGCCTTCAGGTTGCCCTCAATAAGGGCATCACCGGGAAGATGATATCCTTTGTCAGATGCAGTGATGATCCCTATGTGGTGGCCTGCGGTCTTGAGAATGTTGACGAGGTCTGCAACCGGGAAAGACATGTTCCCCTGGAGTGGATTACCGGAGAAGGCACCGATATTTCCGATGATTTTATCACCTATGCTCTGCCTCTGATACAGGGAGCACCCATGATCCCCATGGGAGAGGACGGGCTTCCGGCTTTTGCGGACCGGAAGAAAAGAGGCTGACAGGATAAAATAGAAAAAGGGATAAAAAGATGAAAAGTTTGAGGGATTTCGTATTTAACCGGGGTATTAATACCCCGGTTAAAAAAGGACTGAAGATAATAATTGTGGGCTGCGGAAAGGTTGGTGTGGCCCTGGTGGAACAGCTCAGCCAGGAGGGTCATGACATAACCATTATAGATACGGATGCCGACACAGTGCAGGAAGTGGCCAATTTATATGATGTTATGGGCATGGCGGGAAATGGAGCCAGCTACCAGGTTCAGATGGAGGCCGGGATCGATAAAACAGATCTGATCATAGCTGTGACAGAATCCGATGAGCTTAATCTTCTGTGCTGTACTGTAGCCAAACAGGTGGGAGACTGTGCTGCCATTGCCAGGGTCCGGACCCCCGATTACAGTCAGGAGGTCGAGTATCTCCGGGAGAAGCTGGGACTGGCCATGATCATCAATCCTGAACTGGAGGCGGCCAGGGAGGCGGCCAGGATCCTGTATCTTCCTACTGCCCTGGAGGCCAGGTCCTTCGCCCGGGGAAAGGCAGAGCTTATCAAGTTTGTGATCCCCGAGGATAACCACCTGCATGGCATGACCATCGCCCAGATCGGGAAAAATTTCAGGGATGTCCTGGTCTGCGCCGTGGAGAGAAATAAAGAACTCTTTATTCCGGGAGGGGATTTCCGGATGAAGGAGGGAGATATTGTTTCCTTTGTGGCTCCCCGGGTTGCAGCCAAGGCATTTCTCCAGGGTGTCGGTTTTGAGACCCATCAGGTCAAGAACACCCTGATTTTGGGAGGCGGCAAGTGCGGATACTATCTGGCCCAGCGTCTTCTACAGATGGGCATAGAGGTCAAGATCATTGAGCAGAACAAGAAGAGGTGTGAGGAACTCAGCATACTGCTGCCCAAGGCTGTCATTATTAATGGTGATGTGACTGACCAGCAGCTCCTTGAAGAGGAGGGCATCGAATATGCCGAATCTGTGGTGCCCCTGACCGGGCTTGATGAGGAAAACATTCTTCTGACCCTCTATACAAAATCAGTTTCCGGTGCCAAAGTCATCACCAAGATCAACCGGATCACTTTTATGAACACCATCAACAGTCTGAATCTGGGCAGTGTGATCTATCCCCGCTATATTACTTCGGAAGCGATCCTTAAGTATGTCCGGGCCAAAAAAGAAACCATGGACAGCAGCAATATAGAAACCCTTTATCATATGTTTGATTCAAGGGTAGAGGCCATAGAGTTTAACGTCACGGAGGAATCCGGGGTGACGGACATCCCCCTGATGGATCTCCAGTTTAAAAACAATCTTCTGATATGTATGATCTACCGGGATGGTGATGTGATCATTCCCGGCGGACAGGACTGTATCAGGCCCGGGGACAGTGTGATGATTGTTACTGCCCACAAGGGACTGGTGGATATAGAGGATATATTATTATAGCGGGGGATAATCATGAATGGTTCAATCATACGATATATCATCGGGTATGTCCTGAAGATTGAGGGGCTTTTGCTGCTTCTGCCCTGCCTTACTGCCCTCATATACAGGGAAGCGGAAGGCTGGAAGTACCTTCTGGTGGCTGCCCTGTGTTTTGGTCTGGGCTTTCTGTTTAATATAAGGAAACCCAAAAGCAATGTTTTTTATTTGAAAGAAGGATGTGTAGCCACTTCCTTAAGCTGGATCGTGCTGAGTGTTTTCGGCTGTCTGCCCATGTGCCTTACAGGGGAGATCCCTTCTTTCGTAGACTCTCTCTTTGAGACTGTTTCCGGTTTTACAACCACCGGAGCCAGCATTCTGCCCCAGGTGGAGAATCTTTCCCATTGTACACTGCTTTGGAGATGCTTTACCCACTGGGTGGGCGGCATGGGAGTTCTGGTATTCCTGCTGGCCGTGGTACCCTTAAGCGGGGGTTCCCACATTAATCTGATGAGAGCCGAGAGCCCCGGCCCTTCGGTGGGAAAACTGGTTCCCAAGATAAGAGCTTCGGCCAGGATCCTTTATTTTATCTATTTCGGGATCACGGCACTGGAGATCATCCTGCTGATGCTTGGCCACATGACGCTCTTCGAGGCGGCCAATACCGCCTTCGGTACCGCGGGAACCGGCGGATTCGGTATAAAAAATGACAGCTTTGCAAGTTTTTCTCCCTATCTTCAATGGGTAGTTACAATTTTCATGATACTGTTTGGGGTGAATTTTAATGCCTATTACCTGATCCTTTACAGAAAGTTCAGGAAAGCCCTGCTCATAGAAGAGATAAGGTATTATTTCCTGATCATCGGCCTGGCCACGGCATTTATCACGGTGAGCCTGATCCGGTCTTCCGTCGGCGCCTTTGACGCCCTGACCCAGGCAGCCTTTCAGGTAGGCTCCATTATAACAACCACGGGATTTTCCACGGTGGATTTTGACACCTGGTCCCAGAGCTGCAGGGCCATCCTTGTCCTGCTCATGTTTATCGGAGCCTGTGCCGGCAGTACCGGAGGAGGGATAAAGGTTTCCAGGATCGTGGTAATGGCAAAGACGGTCAAGAAGGAACTGAATTCCTTCATCCATCCTAAAAGTATCAAAAAGATCAGGATCGACGGCAGCCCCATCGAGCATGAGGTGCTGAGATCCATAAATGTATATCTGATCACCTATATCGTTCTGTTTATCATTTCCGTATTCCTGATCACCCTGGAGGGGCATGATCTGGTAACGGATTTTACCGCTGTGGCGGCAACCTATAACAATATCGGTCCGGGACTTGCCATGGTAGGTCCTGTCAGGAATTTCGGATTCTTTTCGGACTTTTCCAAGTGCGTGCTGATCTTTGATATGCTGGCGGGACGTCTGGAGCTCTTTCCTCTTCTGATCCTTTTCCATCCGGTACTCTGGAAGGAGGTTATCGCTCAGAAGAAGAAGTCGAGGACCTGGTACCGGGGCAGTGACAGGTGATATAATAAAGCAGGAGAATCACAATGAAAACGAATAGATACCGGCTGCTCGATGAACTGCGGGGGCTGACCCTTGTAAGTATGCTTGTCTATCACGGATGCTGGGATCTGGTATATATGTTTCACGTTAAGGCACCCTGGTATGAATCCCGGGGTGCCTTTTACTGGCAGCAGAGTATATGCTGGACCTTTATTTTTATATCGGGATTTTGCTGGCATTTTGGAAAAAATAAGCTCAGGCATGCCATGAAGATCTTTCTGGGGGGAGCGGTCATAACCTTTGCAACACTTCTTTTTATGCCGGCAGACAGGGTGGTCTTCGGGATTCTAACCTTCCTGGGAAGTGCAGCTTTTATAGTTATTTTATTAAATAACATATTAAAATATATAAAACCTTCCCTGGGGTTTCCCATCAGCCTTCTCTTGTTCGGACTGACGAAACAGGTCAATGCCGGATATCTGGGAACAGGCTTTATAAAAATTGCCAAAGTGCCGGATTTCTTTTACAGAAATCTGGCCACGGCTTTCCTGGGATTTCCCGGTGGAGGATTTTATTCCACCGATTATTTCTCCATTTTTCCATGGTTATTTTTATATATAGCAGGTTATTATTGCTATCTGTGGATGGAGGAGACGGACCGGCTTAAACGCCTGGACACAAGTATCTTTTCTCCCTTATGTTTTCCGGGACGATATTCTTTCTGGATCTATATGGCTCATCAGCCTGTCCTTTATCTGCTCCTGTCCATATGGTTTTATCTTTTCCCCGCCGGGGGACGATAAAACCAAATCGTCACCACGTAGTGAGCCTGCTTTCCGCCCGGTCCCGCTTTTGAAATAATAATTGCCTTTCAACCCCCTGAATGGTAAAATATAAATAAGTAGATACTGTCACAATATCTCTTGTGACAGTATTGTAACACTAACCTTTATTATAGAATTACCAGACCATCAACAGGAGGAGATTATGGTTACAAATGATGCTACGATTTTGAAAATTAAGCATGAAGTACTTTACCGGGTGGCAAAGCTGGCATTTGACGGGGATTTTGATGAGAAGAAGGATCTGATCCCCTTTGAAATGATCCCCGGTCCGAAGGCACAGTTCAGATGCTGTATTTATAAGGAGAGGGAGGTAATAAGACAGAGGATTAATCTGGCCCAGGGCAAAACTCCCATGGGAGAGACGCCGGATCCTTCCAAAGGCCATAAGATCGTGTATGTGATCCCCTCTGCCTGCGAGGAATGTCCCATCGCCCGTTATACAGTAACGAATAACTGTCAGAAGTGTATGGGTAAGGCCTGTTACAATTCCTGTAATTTTGGCGCCATAACCATTGGCATGCACCAGGCTTACATAGACCCGTCCAAGTGCCGTGAGTGCGGTAAATGTGCGGCGGCATGTCCCTATAATGCCATTGCGGACCTGATGCGTCCCTGCCGGAAGAGCTGTCCGGTGGATGCCCTGCAGGTAGATCCGGAACTGGGTATTGCTCTTATCGACTATGAGAAGTGCATTTCCTGCGGCCAGTGTATCCACAGCTGCCCCTTCGGAGCCATCGGATCTGTTACCCACATCGTGGACATTATCAATGAAATGAGAGCCGGCAAAAAGGTGGTCCTCATGGCGGCACCTGCCCTGGAAGGAATGTTCGGGCCGGATATCACCTGGACCAGTATGCGGGAGGCAGCCAGGGCGACAGGCTTTGCCGACCTTATTGAACTGGGACTGGGCGGAGATCTCACTGCGGCCGCCGAGGCTGCGGAATGGGCGGAAGCCTATAAAGAAGGCAAGAAGATGACCACTTCCTGCTGTCCGGGATTTGTGAATATGGTAAAGAAACATTTCCCAGAGCTGACAGACCACATTTCCACCACAGTTTCCCCCATGTGCGCCGTTTCCCGTATGTTAAAGGCCCAGGATCCTGATGTGGTCACAGTGTTTGTGGGACCCTGTGTGGCCAAGAAGAGCGAAGCAATGGGAGCAGGCATTGAGGGCAATGCGGATTACGTGCTCACCATCGGTGAGATGAGAGCCATGATGAAAGCCAAAGGCGTTGAAACCGGCAAGGCGGACAATGATTCCCAGCAGGCATCTGTATTCGGCAAGCGTTTCGGAAACAGTGGAGGCGTCACAGAGGCAGTTCTCCAGTCCTTAAAGGAGATGGAGGAAAACACAGACATTAACGTGGAAGTCTGTAACGGTGCCGCAGAGTGTAAGAAGGCATTATTGATGATGAAAGCGGGAAGGCTGAAAGCGGACTTCATTGAGGGCATGGCCTGCGAAGGAGGCTGCGTTGGTGGACCCAGCCGGCATGATTCCGTTATCAGGACCAAGAAGTTCCGGGATAAGCTGATCAAGGAAGCCGATGGAAGACTGATCCTTCAGAACCTTTCTGATTACGATCTGGATTCCTTCTCCATGCACAGGGATTAGGGAAGACAACAGGCTGAAATTCATCTTGCTTTTTGCAGGCAGGTCTGATAGAATGTTTTAGAATTCAGTTGGAACCGGTACAGGGATGCAGATTTCCGGGCATCCCTGTATCATGTTCCGGTATACGGAGATGTACCCAAGTGGTTGAAGGGTCCGCACTCGAAATGCGGTAGGTCGGGCAACCGGCGCGAGGGTTCGAATCCCTCCATTTCCGTTTCAGTGAAGCAGGGGCGTTGCAAAACGCCCCTTTTTTTCCACTTTACAGGAAATTCCTATTTCCTGTAAAGTGGAAACGCTCCGCTATGGATGCACACTCGCGCGAATGGAAGAATGTCGCCGAAGCGACCGCGCTCGGCGCGAGTGTCTCGCTTGCGAGACACTTTCTTGTACTTGTTAAGAAATATTTCCGATGCTATAATAATGATAACGATACAGGAGATTAAGACACTAAATTACAGATTGGACTGATCATATATGAAAAAACTGGCCATTGGTATCCTGGCTCATGTGGATGCCGGAAAGACGACCCTTTCAGAGGGAATGATGTACCTTACCGGGATGCTTCGCAAACCGGGAAGGGTAGATCATGGTGACGCCTTCCTGGATAATTTCGCCCTGGAGAGGAGCCGGGGGATCACTATTTTTTCAAAACAGGCCGTATTTCCCCTGGAGGACAAGGAGATCACCCTTTTAGACACTCCGGGACATGTGGATTTTTCGGCGGAAATGGAGAGGACCCTGTCGGTTCTTGATTATGCCATCCTGGTGATCAGCGGGCCCGATGGCGTGCAGGGGCACACGGAAACGGTATGGCGGCTTCTCCGGGACTACCGGATCCCCACTTTTATTTTTGTAAACAAGATGGATCAGGAGGGGACCGACCGGGAAGAGATCCTGGAGAATCTTAAGAACTATCTGGGAGATAACTGTATTCCCTTTGACGTTGACCGCCACGGTCAGGACTTTCAGGAGGCTTTGGCCATGGCAGATGAAGAGGCCCTGGATAATTATCTTCAGGGACATACCCTGACGGATGCGGATATGGTCCGGCTGATCGCTGCCAGAAAGGTATTTCCCTGCTGGTTCGGGTCCGCCCTGAAATTGCAGGGAGTGGATGATTTTCTGGCAGGTCTTGACCGGTTTACCAGAATTCCGGCTTATAAGAAAGAATTTGCCGCAAAGGTGTATAAAATATCCAGAGACGAACAGGGAAACAGGCTTACGCATTTTAAGGTAACAGGCGGAACCCTTAAGGTAAAGATGCCTCTGGGAGAAGAAAAAATCGACCAGATCCGTATTTATTCCGGACCCAGATTTACTCTGGCTGATCAGGCAGCCGCAGGCACCATCTGTGCCGTCACGGGTCTGTCGGAGACAGCCGCGGGACAGGGGATGGGAGAGGAAGCCGATGCCCTGCTTCCTGTTCTTACACCGGTCCTGTCCTGCCAGCTGATCCTGCCGGAGGGCCTGGATGTGGTGAAGGCCTTAAGAAGCTTCCGGGAACTGGAGGAAGAGGAACCGCAGCTTCATATCATGTGGAATCCCCGGCTTCAGGAGATACAGGTTCAGCTTATGGGAGAGGTCCAGACGGAGATCCTTTCTGATATGATCCGGGAAAGATATGGCTGGGAAGTATCCTTCGGGAAAGAACACATCATGTACCGGGAGACCATCCGGGGCAGGGCTGCCGGAGTCGGGCATTACGAACCTCTGCGCCACTATGCGGAGGTTCATCTGAGGCTTACGGAAGGTGAGCCGGGTTCCGGACTTATCTTTGATACAGAGTGCCCGGAGGATGAACTGGACCGGAACTGGCAGAGGCTGATCCTTACCCATCTTTATGAGAAAGAGCATGTGGGAGTCCTGACCGGATCACCGGTGACGGACATAAGGGTTACTCTCACTGCCGGGAAAGCCCATTTAAAGCATACGGAGGGCGGCGACTTTCGTCAGGCCACATACCGGGCATTCCGTCAGGGGCTCATGAATGCCAGGGAAGATTCCCGCTGTATCCTGCTGGAACCCGTCTATGAATTCCGGATGGAACTGCCCGCGGACCAGATCGGCAGAGGCATGGCGGATATCCAGAGGATGTATGGCAGCTTTGAGGAACCGGAGATCAACGGCAGCCGTGCTGTTCTAAAGGGAAAAGCCCCTGTCTCCGAGATGATGGATTATCAGAAAGAACTCTGGTCCTATACAGGGGGGAGAGGAAGACTTCTTTTAAAGCTTGCCGGCTATGAACCATGTCATAATTCCCAACAGGTTATTGAAGAGTATGCCTATGATGCCGAGGGGGATACAGATAATCCCTCCGGTTCCATCTTCTGTGCCCACGGGGCAGGATTTTTCGTGCCCTGGCAGCAGGTACCGGACTATATGCATCTGCGGGATCCCTATTTTGAGGAGACAGCCGGCGTGACCGCCGGGGAAAAAGACAGTTTGTCCCGCTGTCCGGAACCTGAAGTAAAAGAGAATCACCGTTACAGGGACATTTCCTATGCGGAGGAAAAGGAACTCCAGGAAATATTTGAGAGGGAGTTCGGGAAAAAGGAGAGGAAAAAGCCGGGATACCGGAAACAGACATCTGTAAATGATTTCGGAAATGCTGTCCCCAAAGAAGGCCCTGCTATCCGAAAAGAAAGCTTCGCTTCCCGGCGGAAAGAGGAGAATGGAATCACTTACCTGCTGGTTGACGGATATAATATTATATTTGCCTGGGAAGAGCTGGCACTTCTGGCTGAGTCCGGTACCAACGGTATGGATGCTGCCAGAAATAAACTGATGGATATCCTCTGCAACTACCAGGGATATACAGGAGTCCGGCTGATCCTGGTATTTGACGCCTACAGGGTGAAGGGAAATCACAGGGAAGTGGTCCGCCATCACAATATACATGTGGTCTATACAAAGGAAGCCGAGACCGCAGACCAGTACATTGAAAAAACCAGCCATGAGCTGGCAGGCAGGTACAGGGTAAAGGTGGCGACCTCGGATGCCCTGGAGCAGGTCATCGTCATGGGCCAGGGAGCCCAAAGGGTCTCAGCCCGGGATTTCTATGAAGAAGTGGAGCAGGTCAATGAGGCGATCCGCCGGATTGAGAAGGAAAAAAGGCGGGAAGGAAAAAACTACCTCTTTGATCATATGGATGATGACCTGGCCAGAGAGATGGAGCAGGTAAGGCTTGGAAAAAAAGAGCTGAAAGAAAAGGAGAATAATAAATGAGCGCAATACAACAGGAAATCGAAAGATATGAAAAGAAGATCAAAAACTGCCAGACCATGACTGAGCTTCTAACTGCCATGTCTTCCTGGCAGAGCTTTGCCGAAAGAAAAGGGCTGACCGCCGAACAGAAGAATCCGGTGGACCAGGCCTATATTGAGACCGAGGCAAGGCTGATCCCCCATGTGAAATCCTCATTGTGGTAACTGTTGTCCACTTATGGATTATTAGTACACAGCCGGGAGATGGCGGCCCATCTTCCGGCATCTGTATTAAAAAACCATAACCCCTACATCACTTCCCCCGATATGATCCAGGGCGCCGGCTTGGCTTCAAATACATTCTTATTGTTGAGCTTGGACATGGCGATCTGGATGACCTCGGTCCGGGAAATGTCATATTTCTTAAAGATATCCAGTATGTTAGAGAGGATATCCAGTTCAAGAGTGTATACTACGAATTTCATCTGGGGATTAATCTTAAGGAGGTTCTGCACTTCTTCTTCAAACATCTCGGTGGCAACGATAAAGGAAAGGGATGGCACAGGAAGATCCTTCATGGAGACCCGGCTGGTATCATTGACAATGGCCACATTGGTGAGGCCGAACTTGTTGACATTCTCCTCCATGGCTGCCCGGTCATGCTTTCGGTATTCCACGGCGATAATGGTTCCCTCGCTGGCGATCATGGCTGATTCCACGGCAATACTTTCTCCGCTGATGATGCAGATGGTGTCCTGGTCATCCAGATGCAGCTTATTTATAATGATGGAACGGATCTCACTGGCCACGTAGCGCACAGAGCCCTGGGAAAAATTATCATTCTTTATACCGATGCGGTAGGAACTGCGGGCATTGGGATTGATGATCAGCATGACAGAAGGCTTTGTGATCTCCGTGTTGATCATTTCCGAGAGCTTGCAGATGTTCACATTACCGTCAGGGGTCAGTCCGGTTTTAAACCAGATATCGCAATCGCCCAGACCGTAATCCCAGAGGTCAAAGAAGAAGTTGGGATTGCCGGCATCAGCGAGGACCAGGACCCTTTTGTGGGTCTCGATGGTGGGTATCAGGTTCTTTTTTTTGCGGCTGATGTCGATTATCTTGATCTTTTCTATATCCAGTCCGGCTTTCTTGGAAAAATATTTAAGCCAGTCCAGAATGTTCTGATTGCTGAAGGAAGACTTTTCTTTTATCATGATATAACCTCCTGGTATCATAAAAATGTAATAATTCTTTGATTGATTTTTATTGATAATATTTTATTATATTAGAGAAAAAAAGGCAAGGTCACAATGTAAAAAAATGGTTGATTTCTATTTTGAAACAGTGTAGAATATGAGGGATATTTTGCAGACCGCCGGTCTTTTATCAGGATGAGGTATCATATGCTGTATCAGATCACAGAGTTCCGTTATATTACTTTCTTCTTTATTTATAGTTTTCTGGGCTGGATATTTGAATCGGTGTATGTGTCCATAAAAAGCGGACGATGGATCAACAGGGGATTCCTTAAGGGTCCTGTTCTTCCCATATACGGGTCCGGTGCAGTGATGATGCTGGTGGTCTCGGAACCGTTTTCCGATAACCTGATATTAACGTATCTGGCCGGAGTGGTGGGGGCAACCCTTCTGGAGCTGATAAGCGGCATGGCCATTGAGGCCATATTTAAGGTCAGGTACTGGGATTATTCTTACCAGAAGATCAATTATAAAGGATACATCTGCCTGTCTTCATCCATAGCATGGGGCTTTTTTACCATCGGCATGACCCGGTGGCTGCATCCGGCGGTGATTCTGCTTGTCAGCATGGTACCCCATGAGGCGGGGGACATCCTCTTTGCTGCTGTGGCCATTCTGTTTGATGTGGACCTGGTGGTATCTGTAAGAGAAGCAACCGATTTGAGGAATCTCCTTATCCATATGGAAAGTGTGCGTCATGAGATGCAGCTTCTAAAGAAGAGGGCGGATGTGATCATGGCTGTGATGGACGATGATCTGAAGGAGATGAAGACCCATTCTGCCGCAGCATTCCATCTGGGTGACCTGAGAAGTGCCCTGGAGTTCCAGTTTGAGCACATGAAGGAGAGAATTCCCCTGCTGAAGGAAATTCCTGAAGAGCAGATGGAAGAGTTTGAAGAACTTCAGGCGAGATTTGCCCTGATCAAGAATAATATCCATGGTATCATTGTGCGTAATTCTGAGAATATGCGAAAGAGGCTCAGGGCAAATCCTACCATGGTTTCGAAGAAGTATTCTATATCCCTGGATATCCTGAGGCATAGATTAAAGGAAGAAGAAAAAAGGATATCTGACCGTTTATAATAATATAATGGGGGACCATTTTATGAAACAGTTTTTAAAAAATAATCATCATTTTCTGCTGAACCTGTATTTTCCTTTTTATCTGGCGGCATTCCATTTTATGGAATCCATGAGACCGGAGAGGATCCATGTACTGGACTGCGCATTGGATCATTATATTCCTTTTCTTGAGATATTTATCATTCCCTATCTTTTGTGGTTTGTGTATATGCTGGCCGCAGGTTTTTATTTTATGTTCAGGGAGAAAGAGTCTTTTTGCCGGATGATGTATTTCGGGATGGCGGGTATGACATTATTCATCATTATCTCTCTGCTGTATCCCAATGGACTGGAATTAAGACCGGACCATTTTGCCAGGGATAATGTATTTGTTGACCTGGTGAAGATGATCTATTCCTCGGATACCGCCACCAATGTGCTTCCCAGTATCCATGTTTATAATTCTGTGGGAGTGTGCATTGCCCTTCATTACAGCGAGAGGCTCAGAGATAATGCTCTGGTACAGAAAGGGTCTTCTGTCCTGACTGTGCTGATCATTTTATCTACCATGTTTATCAAACAGCATTCCGTGGTTGATGTGGTGACAGCCCTGGCCTTATCCTATGTGGTATGGGAACTCGTCTACAACCAGGGGGCTGCAAGAGCTGCCGCCTTTATGGAATATATGGCTGAGCTCAGGAACCGGAGAAAAAGGGTGCCCCGCTGGATGGAAAAGTAGAGAATATGGAGTAATCGCGTGCGTAAGATTATGTTTGTGGGGAGAAGTAAATGTGGCAAGACCACACTGACCCAGGCAATGAAAGGAAAGAAAATCATATATCATAAGACCCAGTATGTGAATCACTATGATGTTGTGATAGACACCCCCGGTGAGTATTTTGAAACAAAAAGGCTGATCGGGTCACTGGGCGTTTACAGCGCGGAATCCGATGTTATAGGACTGATGCTCAGCGCCACGGAACCGTACTCTCTTTATCCGCCCAACTGCACGTCCCAGATCAACCGGGAAGTGGTAGGTATCGTCAGCAAGTGCGACCACTGGGCAGGCAACCCCGAACAGGCAGCCCGGTGGCTCAGACTGGCCGGCTGTAAAAAGATCTTTTTTACAAGTGCCTATACGGGGGAAGGAATAGCCGAGATCATTTCCTATCTGAAAGAGGAGCATGAGACCCTCCCCTGGGAAGTGGTTAAGGCACAGTATGAGAAGCTTAAGTACGGGAAAGGAGCCGGCGGGGATGATATGAATATTAACGGTGTTGTAGTATAAAACGGCTTTGCACAAAGCCGTTTTTCGTCTTATGGGGAATTCTGATTTTCTATATTATTCTGTTTTTCTATAGAATGAAATGCTCCGCCGAGGATGTATTATAGAAATGTTTGACAAGAAAGGAAGATACATTATGCTGAAAACGTTAGCCGGCCAGGTAAAGGAATACAAAAGAGCTTCTTTCCTGACTCCTGTGTTTATGATTCTGGAGGTTATCATGGATATGATCATTCCCCTGCTGATGGCTTC
Source organism: Eubacterium sp. (assembly GCA_017433295.1). Taxonomy (GTDB): domain Bacteria; phylum Bacillota; class Clostridia; order Lachnospirales; family Lachnospiraceae; genus Anaerobutyricum. The sequence continues at coordinate 70,358 of JAFRHL010000035.1, read as the reverse complement.
CATCATTGACAGCGGTGTGGAGAAGGGGGATATTAACCATATTTTCCGGATCGGGGTCCTTATGGTGGCAGCGGCGGCCTTTGCCCTTTTTTGCGGTATCATGGGAGGAAAATACGGGGCAGAGGCTTCCACCGGTTTTGCCAGGAACCTGAGGAAGTCCATGTTCGAGAATATCCAGACCTTTTCTTTTTCCAACATTGACCGGTTCAGTACCGCCAGTCTGGTGACCCGTATGACCACAGATGTGACCAACCTGCAGAATGCCTATCAGATGATCCTGCGGATGTGTATAAGGGCCCCCTTCAGTCTGATCATTGCCATGGTCATGTCCTTTATGGTCAATGCCAGGCTGGCCAGCATCTATCTGGCGGCTGTCCTGGTGCTGGGCTGCTTTCTGGGTTTTATCACCAGCCGGGCCATGAAGTATTTTCCCCGGATGTTCGATAAATACGATGAGCTGAATAACAGTGTCCAGGAGAATGTATCCGCCATCCGTGTGGTCAAGGCATTTGTCCGGGAAGCTTATGAGAAGAAGCGTTTTGCCGGAGCCAATGAAGGGCTTTACCGTCTGGCGGTGCGGGCGGAACGTATCGTTTCTCTGAATGCCCCTGTGATGATGGCAACTATTTATTCCTGTATCCTGGGAATCAGCTGGCTGGGGGCCAGATTTGTTGTTGCCGGCCAGCTGACCACGGGTCAGCTGATGATGCTGCTGACCTACTGCATGAATATCCTCATGAGCCTGATGCTTTTGTCCCTGATTTTTATCATGCTTACCATGAGCGCCGCCAGCGCCAGGCGTATCGCGGAGGTTCTGCAGGAAACTCCGGATATTGTGAATCCTGCCCACCCCCTTCATGAAGTGAAGGACGGAAGCATTGAGTTTGATCATGTCACCTTCCGTTATAATGAAGAGAGTGAAAAACCTGTCCTTAACGACATTAACCTGTCCATCCGGGCCGGGGAATGTATCGGTATCCTGGGCGGGACCGGCAGCTCCAAATCCACCCTGGCCAATCTCATCAGCCGCCTTTATGATGTGTCCGGCGGGACCCTCAGGGTAGGTGGAAGAGATGTGAGGGATTATGATATCGCCACCCTGAGGAATGAGGTCTCCGTTGTCCTTCAGAAAAATGTTCTATTTTCCGGCACGATCCTGGAGAATCTGCGCTGGGGTAAGAAGGATGCCACTCTGGAGGAATGCCGCCATGCCTGCCGGCTGGCCTGCGCGGATGAATTTATAGAAAAGATGCCCAAGGGCTATGATACGTATATTGAGCAGGGCGGCAGCAATGTTTCCGGCGGGCAGAGGCAGAGACTGTGTATTGCCAGGGCCCTCCTGAAAAAACCGAAGATACTGATCCTGGATGATTCCACCAGTGCCGTGGATACGGCAACGGATGCCCGGATCCGGCAGGCTTTTGCCGAAGAGATCCCTGATACAACCAGACTGATCATTGCCCAGCGCATCAGCAGTGTGAAGGATGCTGACCGGATCGTTGTCATGGATAATGGACAGATCCACGGTTTCGGCACCCATGAAGAACTGCTGGCCGGCAATGAAATATACCGTGAAGTGTTTGAATCCCAGACCAACGGAGGCGATTTTGATGAGAAGGGAGGTGCCTGCTGATGGTAAAGGAAGGCAAAACCGTAGGGGGAAGGAGAAATATGCAGGGACCCCGTCCCAAGCTTGCCCACCCCTGGAAACTGCTGGGCAGGTTGTCCTCCTATATAGGCAGGACCTATGGCATCTGGTGTCTGGTGGTCGTGGTCTGCATTGTGACCAGCGTTTTGTGCAATGTCCAGGGGACCATGTTTATGCAGTCCCTGATCGACGACTATATCGTTCCCCTTTTAAAGAGCAGCAGCCATGATTTTACCGGCTTAAATCATGCCATATGCCGGGTGGCAGGCTTTTATGCCATCGGTGTCCTGGCTTCCTTTGCCCAGGCCCAGATCATGGTTATCGTGACCCAGGGGACTCTTAAGGGACTCAGAAAAGAGATTTTTGACCATATGGAAGACCTGCCGGTCAGGTATTTTGACACCCATGCCCATGGAGATATCATGTCGGTTTATACCAATGATATCGATGCCCTGAGGCAGATGATCTCCCAGAGTATTCCCCAGCTTATTAACAGCGTAATAACCCTGGTCAGTGTCACGGTCTGCATGATCACGCTGAATATCCCCCTTACCCTGGTGACCTTTCTTATGGTGGGAGTTATGCTTGTGGCTTCCAGGTACCTGATCTCAAACAGCGGGAAGTACTATGCCGCCCAGCAGAAGGATCTGGGGGCGGTGAACGGTTTCATTGAGGAAATGATGCAGGGGCAGAAGGTGGTCAAGGTCTTTAACCATGAAGAGGAGAATATCAGGGAATTCAATGAATTGAATGATCAGCTCTTCTCCAGTGCCAATAATGCCAATAAATTCGCCAATGTCACAATGCCGGTAAATGCCCAGATCGGTCATATCTCTTATGTACTGGTATCCATTGTGGGAGGAATCCTGGCCATCGGAGGCTATGGTGGATTTACCCTGGGAGGACTGGCAAGCTTTCTTACTTTTAATAAGAGCTTAAATATGCCCATCAACCAGGTCAGTCAGCAGGCCAACTTTATTGTGATGGCCCTGGCCGGCGCCCAGCGGATCTTTGCCCTGCTGGACGAGGAGCCGGAGATGGATGAAGGCTATGTCATGCTGGTGGATGCCCTGGCCGGAGAGGACGGCACCATTAAAGAGGCTGACCATCACACAGGTCAGTGGGCCTGGAAGCATTATCACAAAGCGGAAGGTACAACGACCTACCGGCGGCTTTCCGGGGCAGTGGAGTTTCTGGGAGTTGATTTCGGTTATACTGAGGATAAGATGGTCCTTCATGACATCAGAATGTATGCCGATCCCGGCCAGAAGATCGCCTTTGTGGGATCCACCGGAGCCGGGAAGACCACCATTACCAATCTTATAAACCGTTTTTATGATATCCAGGATGGCAAGATCCGATATGATAATATCAATATCAATAAGATAAAGAAGGGTGATTTAAGGAGGTCTCTGGGTATGGTTCTCCAGGATGTCCACCTCTTTACCGATACCGTCAGGGAGAATATCCGTTACGGGAAACTGGATGCCACCGATGAGGAGGTCATTGCCGCGGCAAAGCTGGCCAATGCGGACGAGTTCATCCGCCGCCTGCCCCAGGGCTACGATACGGTCCTCACCGGAGACGGAGCCAGCCTGAGCCAGGGGCAGAGGCAGCTTTTGTCCATTGCCCGGGCTGCCATTGCGGATCCGCCGGTTCTGATCCTGGATGAGGCCACCAGCTCCATAGATACCCGTACAGAGAAGATCGTCCAGGAAGGGATGGATAAGCTGATGAAAGGCAGGACGACCTTCGTCATTGCCCACCGGCTCTCCACCATCATGAACAGCGACTGTATCATGGTATTAGAGCAGGGCAGGATCGTGGAGCGGGGCAGCCATGAGGACCTGATCGCAGCAAAAGGACGCTATTATCAGCTCTACACCGGGAACCGGGCTTCGGCCTGATCAGATTAGACACCGGGTCTCGGCATGATCAGGTCAGGCAGCGGTATATCCTGTCCACAGCCTCTTCGATCCTTTCAGGCTCGATAAAGGAATAATTGATTATGAAGATGTGGCCGGCATCCTCCGGCGCATTGACATAATAATTGCTCAGGCAGTTCAGGCGGATTCCCAGCGATTCTGCCTTCCGGATGACCATGTCATCCGGAATATCCGTATTCAGCTTCATAAGGAAATGCAGTCCCGCGTCCTCTTCCGTAATCGTCACTTCAGAGGCCAGCGGGCTTTTCTTTATGGCTGAGAGAAGATGATCTCTCTGCTTGTGATAGTACTTCCTGGTACGGTTGATGTGCTTTTCAAAATGTCCCTCATCAATAAAGAGCATCAGAGAGTACTGTTCGAAATTGGGAACAGTACAGGAATAAAAGCCCATCTCGGCCTGAAAGCGTTTAAGAAGCTCCATGGGAAGGACCATGTAGCTGATACGCATGGTGGAGGAGAGGGTTTTGGAGAAGGTGTTGATATAGATCACCTTCTGCTGATGATCAATGCTCTGCATGGCCGGGATCGGCTTTCCCAGAAGACGGAACTCACTGTCATAGTCGTCCTCGATGATATATCTGGAGTCGGATTCCCCGGCCCATTTAAGAAGCTTATACCTCCGGCTTACCGGAGTGATGATCCCGGTGGGAAAATGGTGGGAAGGTGAGATATGCAGCACATCTGCACCGGAATCTCTAAGCTGGTCGATGCGGATCCCATGATGGTCCATATCAATGTAATGCTTCTTTACCTGGTAACTGTCGTAGATCATGGCGATCTTCTCATAACCCGGGTTTTCGATGGCATAGGACTTGTCAAAGCCCAGAAGCTGGATCAGCAATCCGTAAAGGTACTCTGTTCCCGCCCCGACTATAATCTGCTCAGGGGCTACATTGATTCCCCTGAACTGCCTCAGGTGCCCTGCGATGGCCCGGCGGAGGCCATATATACCACCACCCGGAGAACGGGTCATAAGATCCTTGTCATGGAAGGTCAGCACCTTGCGCACGATCCTGGCCCATACTGAAAAGGGAAAGTTTTCAGGCCTGGTCTGATTACTGGTAAAATCCGCAAAAACAGAGCCGCCTTCCGGCGCAGATCCTGCATCTGCCCCGGGATATCCCGGACCGGTTCGGGACAGGCCGGCTGCACCTTCAGGACCGCCGGCCCGTTTCATGACAGCTTCTTTCGAATTATCAGCCAGGATAATGTCCGACACATAGTACCCTTTTTTTGGAATGGAGAAAATGTAACCCTCCGAGAGAAGCTGGGCATAGGCATTCTCTACCGTAATGGTGCTGATTCCGAGATTGGCGGCAAAGCTGCGCTTGCTGGGCAGCCGGGTTTTCGGCGGCAGAATACCGGAAATAATATCATTTCTGATGAAACTGTAGAGCTGCTCGTAGAGAGCGCTGCCCTTTTTATTGTGAAAGGAATAGCTTAGCATGGATCCTCCTTTATGATTTTTTCTCGACAAATCATGATTTTATGTTATCATAAATATATAAGAAACGCATTAATTATTATGAAACCGGGATCGGGACAGTGTGAAACGGGAGTACATGAATGAATGAAGACCAGGTAAAAACAATTTATGATTCACAGTATATGAAGCTTTATGACCTTCAGTATGAAGAAGGGTGTCATTATTACATGGCCAGCCGCAGGGACAGGGAAGACCTGCCGGCGCTGGCGCCCGCAGAGGCTTACAGCAGGATGCTTCCGGATGCGGTCAGCTGCTTTGTGGTCCTCAGGATAAAAGGCCAGGAGCCCAGGCTCTTTTTAAGCAGGGAATACCGGTATCCCGCCGGGCAGTATCTCTTAAGCGTCCCTGCGGGACTGATCGACAAGGAAGACAGGGACAGACCGGATGCAGTGATACGGACGGCTGTCCGCGAACTGGAGGAAGAGACAGGGATCACATTTACGGACAGTGATGAGATCAAGGTGGTGAATCCCTTTGTATTCTCCACGCCGGGGCTGACGGATGAAGGCAATGCCCTTGTATTTATCTCCATCAACCGGGACAGGATGCCGGAGATATCCCAGACCGGCGCCACCGGCGCTGAAAAGTTCCGGGGTTATGAGCTGCTGGACAAAAAGAAAGCAGAGGAGTATCTGATCAGGGGCAGAGATGACAATGGTATCTATTATCCTCTGTACACCTGGGCCGCCCTTATGTTTTTTATGGGCGTAACCGGCGACAGGTGATCGGTTTTTCCGGCTGATCTTTGCCGGTCAGGGGATATAAGGAGTATATATGTACATACACGGACATAAGATTGGACTGAACTGCAGCAGAAGGTCAGTCGGTTTGTCAGTATTAATAATCGTTTTATTCATTCTTTTACTGAATCTGTTTTTTGTTGATCCCGTCCGCGGAGAAACCGCTGTGGCAGCGCCCCGGGGAGTCCTGGCCAATGGCGTTGACGGAAATATTGTCATCAGCTGGGAGCCGGTAAAGGGTGCTTACGGGTATGAAATCTTTGAGAAGTCTCCCGATGATGAAGAATTCCTGAAGGTAAAGAGAACCAGAGGAACAAAGGCAGTTCTGCCCAATCACACCAGAAAAAAAGTATATGTTTATAAGATCAGGACCATTATGGACGGACCCGGTAAGAAAATATACAGTTCCTTCAGCCGGGAAGCTGTCACTTCCACAGCTCCGGCCGGCAGCAGGACCACCTTGAAGAATTTTCTTACGACAGCCATGGCTCCCGTAGGTAATACCATGTATATATGGGGAGGCGGCTGGTACACCAAGTGGAAAAACAAAGGCTCCGACGGAGCCTGGATCGGTCTGAATCCCACCTGGAGGTCCTACGCCGCAGGGAGACCGGCTTCCTTCAACTACCGCCGCGTCCGCTATAAGACAGGATACGGCCTGGACTGTTCGGGATTTGTGGGCTGGGTTACTTATAATACCATGAAAACACAATCTGCTGTCCGGGGAAGGGGATTTGTGGGTAAATCCACCCTAATGGCAAAACGTTATGCCGGATATGGCTGGGGCAGCTATCGCAAGGCGGCTTTAGTCCGCAATTACCGGGCCGGAGATATCATGAGTACTTCCGGGCATGTTTATATTGTTATCGGAGAATGTGACGACGGCAGCGTGGTGCTGGTTCATGCCAGTCCGCCCGGGGTTCAGCTCTGCGGTACTGTTTCCGGTACCGGCAGCAGGAATTCCCAGGCTGTAAAACTTGCCAGAAAATACAGGGAAAAGTATTATAAGTCCTGGCAGAAGCGGTTTCCTTCCTGTGTCTGTCCTCCTGCCTTTCTCCGTAAATACAATCAGTTCCGCTGGAATCTGTCTTCGGGAAATATTATGTCCGATCCGGACGGTTACCGGAATATGGTTCCTGAGGAGATCCTCAGAGACCTTTTTGAGTGAGAAACCGCGGCTTTTTGTGCCCGCGGGAAGAGGTAATATCATGTATAATAAAGGAGAATATATCATTTACGGGAATAATGGTGTATGTATGGTAAAAGACTACATGCAGTCAGAGTCCATGGGTGAGGGACAGGTTTACTACGTGCTGGTTCCCTTAAGCTCCCGGGGCAGTACCATTTTTTCACCTGTGGACAACAAGAAAGTATTTATGAGGCCTGTGATCTCAAAGTCGGAGGCAGAGGAGCTGATTGAAGGAATACCGGGTTATGAGGATATGGTCATTGCCGATGTCCGCCCCCAGGAGCAGCAGTATAAGGAGATCCTGCAGGAATATGACTGTACTGTATTCCTGCGGTTTATCAAAGCCCTCTACGGACGCAAAAAAGAAAGAGAGTCCATGGGACGTAAGATCACTGCGGTAGATGAAAAGTATCTGCTTCTTGCAAAGGACAGCCTTTTGAATGAATTATCCGTAGCCCTTGAGATGGAAGTGGATGAGGTAGACCGTCTTCTTTTTGAGAGAATGACTGCAGGAGAAGAATAGCGTCAGGAGTCCTGTCAAAGGAAAAGCTTTACATTTCAGAGAATGTATTTTAAGATATAAAAGATTGATCATATATCAGAATAATAAACCAGGAGGATAAATATGAGAAGGTTTACGGCATTGCTGCTTTTACTGATTCTGACTTTACAGGTTGCCGGCTGTCAGACAGCGTCGGGTCTCTTTCAGCGTGATTCCGGTCCGGAGAGCTCTACAGAAGCCAGGACTGTGGATGAGGAAGATATAAAGGTCGGATTTCTTTTTCCATTGGGAGCAGACGCTCCGGATACCCTGTCCCATATGACCGCTATCCGTAAGATGCAGAAAGATACCGGTTTAAAGGACAGCCAGGTGCTGATCGTGAAAAATGTCAACGCAGAAAAGTACCCGGATGAGATCGAGAAATTGATCAGCAGGGGATGCGATATGATCTTCGCCAAGGCTCCTTCTGCAGAGACAGCCATGATCGAGGCGGCCAGGAATCACCCGGAAGTAGAATTCTGTCAGGAGGACGGCCGGGAGATAGAAGGCAGCGGGCTTTCCAATCTTCACAGCTTCTATGTCCGTTTGTATGAGGGATATTACGCAGCGGGCATTGCTGCCGGATGTAAGCTCAATGATCTGCTTAATAAAGGAAGGATCAGACCGGATACCTGTGTGATCGGTTTTGCGGCCACCCGGGAGAATCCGGAGAATATCAGCTGCGCCAATGCTTTTTATCTGGGAGTGAACAAGGTATGTACCCAGGCCTCCATGATGCTCCGATATGTGGGCAGCTCAGGAAGCTATAATAAGGACGATGAATGTGCAAGACAGCTTATCGCTGCCGGCGCTCATTTTATGAGCCAGAGAGTATTTACCACAGCAGTGGCCTCTGCCTGTGCCGAAAATGATATACCCCTGGTGGGAAATGAGATCAACCTGATCGATGTGGCCCCCAATGAGGCCCTTACTTCTGTAACTGCTGACTGGAGTATTTATTATGATTATGCCGTGAACTGCCTTTTAAACGGGAAGGAGATCGACACGGACTGGTGCGCCGGCTACAGCGAGAATGCCGTCTGCTTAAGCCAGTTTAATGACAGTCATGTTTCCGAAGAGGCAATCACGAAGGTAGCAGAGGTGGAAAAAAAGCTTCGAAAAGGAAAATGCAAGGTCTTCGATACCACCAACTTTACTGTGGAAGGTGAAAACCTGGAAGAACTGGTGAAAAACAATAAGAAGTACGCCAAATATAAGAAATATGTTTCCAAAGGACAGTATCTGGAATCTGAGAAAAAAGCTGTACCTGAGATGGATTTCCTTGTGGACGGAATTTCCGTAAGCAAGGATAATTATATCCCGGAGGAAGAGAAAGCGGAGGAAAGCACGGGGGAATCCTCTGAATCCGAAAACTGATACTCCTTAATTCGTAGCGGATGTTGTGATTTTTAGCTTGTTTTTTAGATAAACTTGTGTTAATATCAGAAAAGTGCGCATATTAACAGGAGGTGAATGAGTTGGCAAAAACAGCATTAACCATAGTTTTTATAATAATTTGTCTTGCGTTGATCGTTGTGGTATTGATGCAGGAAGGAAAAGATGCAGGATTCGGTACATTCAGCGGCCAGGTGGATTCCTATGTTAAGAAGAACCGCGGCAGGACCAGAGAAGGACGGCTTGAGAGACTCACGGTCGTTCTTGGAGTTCTTTTCTTTGCTCTGGCAATAGGACTCAGCCTGAAGTTTTTTAAGTAGATCAAAACCGCCTCATCAGAGGCGGTTTTTTTACTCTGATCGGAAATTGTCTTGCATTTCCTGCAGAGCAAAAAATGCTCCGCTAAAGATGCGCACTCGCGCGTACTGAAACCTCCGGGGTTTGACAGAGAAATAAAATGAATGAAAAAGAATTGTTAGAGAAGAGAAAAAAGAGCATAAAGGACTTCATATACAGCGAGCAATACACTCCCATGAAATTTAAGGAGATGTCCTGCTTTCTGGAAGTTCCCCGGGAAGACAGGAAGCAGCTTAAAGAAGTGCTCCTGGCTCTTCTGGAGGAAGGAAGTATTGAGATTACATCCCGGGGAAAATACATCAGGCCCCAGAACCGTAATCTTATCGGGATATTTACTTCACATCCCAGGGGATTCGGATTTGTTCGCGCTGAGGGTCAGCAGGAAGATATATTTATTCCCCCCGAATATGTGAACGGTGCATTTTACAGGGATAAAGTGCTGGTAAAGATCAGGGGGAGCGAAATTCATTCTAAGAAAAGACCGGAGGGTATGATCATCAAGATTTTGGAGAGAGGGTGTAAAAGCATTTCCGGAACCTTTGAGAAGAGAAGCTCTTTCGGTTTTGTCCATCCGGACGACACGGGATGCGGCAGTGATATCTTTATCAGCAGCCGTGATTCGGGGAGGGCAGCCGACCGGGACAAGGTAGTAGTCCGTATCCTGTCTTACGGATCTGAGAAGAAAAAACCAGAAGGTAAGGTCATTAAAGTTTTGGGCAGCATAGATGATCCTTCCACAGATACAGCTTCTGTCATATATTCCTACGGGATAGAAGAAAGCTTTTCCCCTGCAGCATATCGGGAAGCGGCCGGGATTCCGGGAAAAGTATCTCCCGAAGATTGCCGGGGCAGGAAGGACTTAAGAGAAAAACTGACGGTGACCATAGACGGAGAGGATGCCAGGGACTTAGATGATGCCATCACACTGGAACGGGAAGGCGAAGGCTACCTGCTGGGCGTCCATATAGCGGACGTATCCCATTATGTAAAAGAGAATTCGCCCCTTGACCAGTCAGCCCTGTCCAGGGGGACCAGTATCTACCTGGCGGGAGGGGTCATTCCCATGCTGCCTGCTGCCCTGTCCAATGGGATCTGTTCCCTCAATCAGGGAGAGGACCGTCTTGCTTTAAGCTGTATCATGCATCTTGACGGGAGAGGAAATGTTATCGACCATCAGATCGTCGAAACCGTAATCCGTGTAGATGCACGTCTGTCCTATCATGGTGTTCAGACGATCCTGGACGGTGAAAAACACCCTGAAGGACTTAGAGAGGAGATCCGCAGTTTATGCTTCCTGATGGAAGAGGCGGCAGGACTGTTGAAGGAGAAGAGAAAGGCAAGGGGGGCAATCGACTTTGATTTTCCGGAGTCAAAGATCATACTGGACGAAGAAGGCTATGTCAGTGAAATATACCCTTATGAGCGTAACACCGCCACAGACATCATAGAGGACTTCATGCTCCTGGCCAATGAGACCGTGGCCCAGGATTATTTCTGGCAGGAGATCCCCTTTATATACCGGATCCATGAAGCCCCGGATCCGGAAAAATTAAAAAAACTGGATCTCTTTATCCGAAACTTCGGCTACTATCTGAGGACGGAAAGGGAGGTCTTTCATCCCGGCGAGATACAGAAGCTCCTCTTTTCCCTGGAGGGAGAACCGGAGGAAGCCCTGATCAGCCGCCTAACTTTAAGATCCATGCAGCGTGCCGCTTATAAGACCCTGAATGCAGGGCATTTCGGCCTTTCAACAAATTATTACACACATTTTACCTCACCCATACGCAGATATCCCGACCTGCAGATCCACCGGATCATTAAGGAGAATCTCCGCGGGCAATTAAATGATAAAAGGCTTGCCCATTATGAGAAGATCCTTCCCGGTGTGGCGGAACTTTGTTCCCGGCTGGAGCGCAGAGCAAAGGATGCAGAGCGGGATGTGGAAAAGCTGAAAAAGATCGAGTATATGCAGGACAGGATAGGGGAACACTTTACAGGAGTTATTTCAGGAGTCAGTGCCGCAGGCTTCTATGTGGAGCTTGAGAATACCGTGGAGGGGCTGGTTCCTGTTCAAAGCCTTCTGGATGACCATTATCATTTTGACCAGGATCAGTACCGCCTCATCGGTCAGAGGAGTGGAAGAGTATTTACCCTGGGGCAGAAGGTAGAGGTGGTGGCAGACGTGGCCGATAAGCTAAAAAGAATTATTGATTTTTCGCTGGAGGAGTTTTCACCGGATGAGCTGTCCTATGATGAGAAAAGTGGAATAGCGGTGAATGACTGGATGACAGACGAAGAAGCGGACCGGCTGCTTAAGCTGTACAGCCGGACATGATCTGGAGCTGACCGGCTTTGCCCTCTTTTTAATGTGAAAAGAGGGCCTGGAGACAGGAATTTATCAGGAGGGACTTATGTCAAAATCAGAAGGAATACGTCTTATTGCCAACAATAAAAAGGCTTATCATGACTATTTTATTGATGAAAAGTATGAGGCAGGCATTGCCCTGCATGGAACAGAGGTGAAGTCCCTGCGTATGGGCAAATGCAGTATCAAGGAGTCCTTTGTGACCATTTCCCATGGGGAGGTCCTCATTAACCATATGCATATCAGCCCCTACGAGAAGGGCAATATTTTTAATAAGGACCCCCTCCGTACCCGCAAGCTCCTGCTTCACAAGGCAGAGATCCGCAAGCTGGAGAGCCGGATCAAGATCAAAGGCTATACCATCATGCCGCTTAAAGTTTATCTTAAGGGGAGTCTGGTAAAAGTGGAGATCGGCCTTGCCAGAGGTAAAAAAATGTATGACAAGAGACAGGACATCGCCAGGAAAGACGCTAAAAGAGAAGCCGAACGGGACTTTAAGGTCAGAAACCTGGGTTAAAAATACTCTTGACATATTTTTGTTATGAAGTATAATATTGTTTACAGGGGCTTGTACTGGTTTCGACGGGGATTTAGAACTTAAGGCAGCCATCCGTGGACCCGGACCACGTAAATACCGGGAATTAAATATAAACGCTGATAAAACAGAATTAGCATTTGCTGCCTAGTTGCAGCTGTCGGCCTCAGTAAGTCCGCAGGCTGAGTGTCCGGCACCGATTATGCGGAACCCTCGCGCACTTAAGCTTTGCGGTGCGTGAAGTATCATGAAGCTACTGAAGTCAGGAGTTTGTCTTTAGACGCCTGATGGAGGGAATGTCAAGATAAAGACTATGATGGAAGACACCTTCGGGGACAGATTTTCGGACGCGGGTTCGATTCCCGCCAGGTCCACTAACTGAAACACGGTCGAACACCGGTTGTGCATTTTTAGATAATGCACAACCGGTTTCACTGTCAGCTTTGTTTTGAGCCGTATTATAGTCATTTATGGTGACCCTGTTATTATCTCCGGAGTAGTTAAAAGTTATCACAATATGGTCATCATAGACAAAAATACTGTTCACAAAAGTCGATATTATCCGTTTACGGCTCTCAAGGTCTTTCAGATCCATCTCTTTATATCTACTCAGATAATAAAGTATATGATCTCTTGTAAGTTTTAAAGGGTTTGCCAATTCGAGATTTGCCAGTTCGGCTTTCAGGATATTCTCCTCTGCCTGCAGTTCTTCCATACGGTTCCGGATCATGTCATTAAACAGACCAGCCTCTATAGATTTCATGAGATTAGCCATACTCTTCTGAACTTCTTTTATTCGATTTTTAACAGTCTTTGTTTCTCCCAGCCTGGTGTCATCCTTGCAGTACGTTTCCCAAACAGCATCAGTGATAAATTCGATCATGTGGTCGTTAAATACGATCTCCTCAATTTTAGCCAGGACAATGGCCTCAAGGATTTCTTGTCGGATTGGCTTAAGATCGCAGTGAGTTTGACCGTCAATACAGTTTTTGCAAACATAATAATTATATTTCTTTTTAAGCTTACCGTATGCACTTTTTCCATGCATCGGGGATCCGCATTTTCCGCAGATCAGCTTGTCAGATAGGAGATAATCAGAGAAACTCCATTTTCTGGATGGCTTTCTACGGTTATATTTTAAAAGTTCTTGGACTTTAGCAAAAGTCTCCTTGTCGATGATAGCGGGAATTGCGTCTTCATCTCTTATTAAGTCTTTATATACATAAGTTCCAATATACTTTTCATTTTTCAAGATTCTTGGAAGGCTGTTTTTATTAAATGGCCTTCCTTTTGACGTTCTGTATCCTTTGTTGTTGAGGTAAGTCGTCAATTCAGAAATTGTGCTGCCGCCAACATACATATCGAAAATCTTTTTTACTACCGGAGCAGTTTCCGGATCTATCTCAAAATCTCTTTCAGGGCCTACCTTGTATCCGAAGCATACCCATCCACCCAGCACCTTATGCTTTTTAGCGCTTTCCAACATCCCGCGCTGCACATTTTGTGATAATTGGACAGAGTAGTATTCTGCCATACCTTCCAGGACACTTTCGAGGATTATGCTCTCAGGGCCCTCTCCTACATTCTCAGCCACATACTCCACCCGTACACCGTGCTTCTTTGCCCGGTATTTGTTAAATGTGATCTCTTCCCGGTTTCGTCCGAATCGGTCCACTTTCCACACGATGATGACAGAGAATTGTTTCTTTGCACAATCCGACAGCATCCGCTGAAACTCTTCCCGGTTGTCGTTGGTCCCGGTCTTTGCTCTGTCGCAGTATTCTCTGATGATGGTGTAGCCTTTAGACTTCGCATATCTCTGTGCTGCCGCAATCTGTCCTTCGATGGATTGCTCCTGCTGATTATGGGAAGAATATCGAGCATATACCACCGCCATTTCATCTGATTGCTTCTTCTTTTTCATATGTTCCCTCCCCAATTTTCTGCATTATCCCTATCCAGGGTTCAAAGTATATGGTATAACCCTTGTATTGAGTACATATACCGTATTTAAGCCGATATGCTTTTATGGCTTCGATCATAAATTGCTCTGTAACTCCACAGTAGTCTGCAGCGTCGTGGATGGTGGATATTCCCCGTTTACAGCAATCAATGATTCCACATAGGCCTATCATCTTGTCATAGGCCCACATACGCGCTTTATTCTCTTGCTTCCTGTTTCCAATGGACTGTTGGTCTAAAATATCACCCGATGATGTGTGATAGTGCCCAAGTTCTTCAGCCAGGACGCAGGCTTTCTTTTTCTCCGATTGTATCGATTGTCGAATAGCTACACGGTTGCCACGGAGCCGTCCGTCATGTGCTTGCAGATTTTTCTCTTTTGCGATCAGGCCGCTGTTATCGGATTCTATCAGTAATTCTTCATAAGTCATTCCGTAACCTACCTCCCACAATGATTCTACCAAAATTGAGTGTCCAAAAATCTACCCTCTCAAAAATCATCATCATTCATGATGTCGTCATCATGTTTGAGCATTTCCGGAGTAATCTCTATATCCGTTCTAATGTGGGCTGCATTAACATATCCCATATCTGGTTCCGAACAATTAATATACTTATCCTGCATAAGCATCCCCTGTATGACGCCTTCTGCTTTTATCTTATCCGAATCATCCAGTTGGTCATAGAGGACTTGAATTTTTGACTGCTGTGTTTTCTCATCGGTTTTGATCTTAGGAAAAGGAACGGTGTTTGACTGTTTAAGAGTTGTATATGCCTGTCCGCCCATTCTGACGTAGTCCGTTGGGTCATCCGTTCTCCCTAAAAGATAATCGGTTGAAACACCGAATGCGTCCGCGATCCGCCGAACCATTTCCCCTTTAGGTGTGATGTTTAAAGTGTTCCATTTGGTAATCGTTGCTCGAGTTGTTTCCAGCCGTTCCGCTGTACTTTGTGAACTGGGGCTTATACCTAAATTTTTACATATAGCAGCATACCTGTCAAAGAATCTATCGTGTGTTACCATAATTTAACCTCCAGCTAAATAAAGTTACATTTTTCTCTTGACAAGCTAAAATTATTTTGCTACACTATGCAACAAGAGCTGAAATAAATTAGCTAGCCAAAAGAGATTAATGAATACGCTAATCAGATTATACTCTTTTAGCTAAAATATTTCAACTGATAGTTGAAAATGTTCGGAAAGGAGGGATAGACTTGGCTTTCAATGAAGATTGGACCTGCGAAGTTGCTGCAAAGATGCACAAGTACAGGATAACGAATCCTGAGCTTGCTGAAAGATGCAAGAAGCAGACGGGGAAAGGCGGATACAACCCCGCATATCTTTCCACTGTGCTGAATGGCAACAAAGAGTTTAAAAGTGAAGAATCCGCAGAGCTTACAAAAAACATTATCCTGTCAGCTTTGGAAGAGCTGATAGCAGAAAAAACAAAAGAGGTCAGATAAATGGATAGAAAAGTCGTTCAAATTGATTGTTCGCAAATTCCATCTACCGATCTTAAAAACCTGGCAACCACGTTTCTTGCTGCCGTAACTAAATTTTACGAGGACCCTGGAAACGAAGCGGCTTTCCAGGAATGGAAGAAACGTAGATATGATAACAAAAATTCATAAAGGAGGAGAAGCACAATGTTAGAAATCAAAGTAAAGATCGAAGCACCAGACCTCTCACAGGCGATTACACAGTTGGCCCTTGCGGTCAAAGGTGAAGCCTTATTATCAACCGATAATCCGGCAGAGCTTGTGATTCCTGCAGAAACGCCTATGGCAGTCGAAAGTGCTGCAAAAGTAGAGATGCCTGCAGATGTCCCTTCACCGGCTGTATCGGCTACTGTGGAGCCTGTACAGCCACCTATGATGAATGCACCGGTACCAGCTCCGATGCCTGAAACACCACAGGCAATCACTTTGGATACGATTTCCCGCGCAGGTGCGGCTTTAGTAGATCAGGGAAAAATGGATGATGTATTGAACCTGCTGAAGGGCAAATATGGAATACAAGCCGTCACGCAGCTCAGACCTGACCAGTATCCGGCATTTGCTGAAGACCTTAAGGGTCTTGGGGCAAAGCTCTGAGAGGAGGCGGATGCGGATGGGAAAAGCTACACAGCATGCAAAGGCGAGTGCTTCCGGATCTCACAGATGGCTGAATTGTACGGCGGCCCCGACCTTTGAATCACAGTTCCCGGACAACGATCCCGGAAAATACGCGAAAGAAGGAACCCTGGCACATAAGATATGCGAGCTTACAGTCAATTATAATGCTGGTTATATCACAAAAAGAAAGTTCAATTCACAGATCAAGAAGTGCAGGACAGATGAGCTATTTTCCGAAGAAATGATAAAGACCGCAGAGGTATATGGTGAGTATATATGGGAAAAGGTCATGTCTTTCTCTGAAAAGCCTTATCAGCAGCAAGAGGTCAGAGTTGATTTCTCTGATTATGTTCCCGAAGGTTTTGGTACAAGTGATTGTATCATCCTTGGTTCCGGTCATCTGATTGTTGTCGATTATAAACATGGGAAGGGTGTTCCGGTATCTGCAGAAAACAATTCCCAAATGCGCCTATATGCGTTAGGTGCACTGAAAAAATATGGAATGTTTTACCCAATAGATAAGGTCACTATGGCAATCGTACAGCCTCGTGTGACGGAGGAAGTAAGTGAGGAAACGATTCCGTTGAGTGAATTGCTTTCATGGGGGGAACGGATTAAACCGATTGCACAGAAGGCTGTATCCGGAATCGGGGCAGAGTTCAAAGAAGGTACCTGGTGTCAATTCTGTAAGGGCAAAGCAGTTTGCAGGGCACGTTCAGAGAACATGACGGCATTAGAGGACTTTAAGGATCTGCCCATAGATGGAAAGCTGTCGGACGATGAAAAAACTAGCAGAATGGCAGCTATGGATGCAGGATTTACCCTGCCGCCGGTACTGACTGATACGGAGATCGGGGACTTGTTGTACAGGGCAGAGACTCTTGTAAGCTGGTACAACGATTTGAAAGCTTATGCTCTTGAAGCAATCCTTACAGGCAAGGATATTCCCGGGTGGAAAGCTGTTGCAGGAAGGTCAGTCAGGGCTTTCGATGATGCCGATCAGGCGATTGAAGATATCAAGAAAGCAGGATATGAGGAAGCAATGCTCTATGAGCGTAAGCCTAAAACCCTTGCACAACTTGAAAAGGTGATCGGCAAGAAAGAATTTGATCGGATTGCCGGCAGCCATGTCATTAAGCCGATAGGCAAACCGACATTGGCTGAAATATCGGATAAACGTGAACCGTACAATCAGGCAGCGGTGGATTTTAAGGGAGCTACACAGGCATGACGGAGCGGAGTCTTCAATTCAAAATCTATGGTTGCGAGATGACACTGAACATGCCGATAGCGATGATAGAAATGCCGATTGGAAATATACGGAAGTTCTTCAAAATCATCACTCGGGAAGGATGGGGAAATGAAGAAAGTATCCGGCTGTATTTCGATTATATCCCTGAGATTGAGGCAGATTTTAAAGAACAGTGGAATATCGCAAGCAGGGATTTCCAAGAAGGATATCAGGATCCCAGGTATAAGGATGGTGATTACATCATCGATAAAAGAGAAAGGGATAGGCGCAAATATCACAATGCGAAACTTATGTCAAAAGTGAAATTTGCAAAAAGCAGATATAACAAGTTCCTGAAGAAGATCCCGAAGCTGGAAGTAATTAAGGAGGAAACCTATGTTTAGTGAATTTTTTGAAATGATGGAAGATAAAGCAACAAGTAGAGAAGAGACACTGAAACGTCTGGAAACGATACATAAAAAAGACAGAGCGCATAGTGCTTTTCAGCTGGGTATAGTAGATGCATTATTGGAAGTTTACGATGATCCAGATTGCCAGATTGGTTTAAAGATTCTTAAGGAGTCTATAAAATTAAACACCTATTTAAACGATCTTCATAACTATGCCATACCGGATTATGAAGGTGATAAGTATAAGAGACAGAAAGCTCTGGAAGCCGTTATTTCAGCAAATGAGATTCTTGAAAAAGCTTTAAGGAAATAAGCAATCAGATTTAAGGAGGTAAATATCAATGTATCAGAACATTCCAACAAAAGTATTAACAGGTGAAGTCAGATTATCTTACTGCCATCTCAACGAGCCATATGCAAATGCGTCCACACCGGGGGCCAAGAAGAGATACAGCTGTACTCTACTGATACCGAAAACGGATATCGCAACAAAGGCGGACATTGATTCTGCGATTGCAGCGGCTTTTGAGGATGGAGTAGCCAATAAGTGGAAGGGCATGAGACCGCAGCTGTCTTCCCCTTTGATCTGGGACGGAGACGGAAAGCGTAAGGGCGGCGACGATTTCGGTCCGGAGTGCAAGGGCCACTGGGTTATCACCGCAAACACGCCGAATGATCAGCGCAAACCGCAGGTTGTAGACATGTCCAATATCAATGTTGAACTGTCCCCGAAGGACGTTTACTCTGGCATGTATGCCCGCGTTACTCTGAATTTCTTCAGCTTTTCACAGGGCGGAAATAAGGGTGTCGGGTGTGGCCTTGGCAATGTAATGAAGACCAGGGATGGTGAACCATTATCCGGCGGAGCATCCGCGGCATCTGATTTTGCCGGTATCGGTCAGGCAATGACCCCGGTTCCGCAAATGCCGGGAGTAGCTACACCGAGTTATGGTGGAGCGATGCCTGCAACACCCGGCGATATGAATATGGCAAACACCGGCGTGCAGATTAATCCGATCACTGGACTGCCGATGTGATAATACCCCTTTCTGGTGGAACCGGAACCACCTTAAAAAATACACTGGGCATATAATTGGCGGCATCCGGAACAGCCTGAACCGCAAGGGGACCACGAGGATAACAACACTGCCCCGGTGTACCGGGTTATCCTCATATTTTCGGAACGTAGCTTAAATGGCTAAAGCGTCTTTAAGTCCATCCCTTAAAGTGTTTGTGGGTTCGAGTCCTGCCGTCCCGGATCGCTTCTGGACTGATTCGCCAGGAGCAATAGGGTTTCTCCTTTTTTAAAAATGTTGGTTTGGAGATTAGCTCAGAGGCAGAGCAGCAGGAGCACGCACCGCAGGTCCGGGGTTTGATCCCCCGATCTCCAAGTTCCCGGCGTCGTACAAGATCAAGTCCGATTTGCGTATAAGGACGAAGGACAGAGGCTGACGCGTAAAGCCAGAAGATGCAGTTTCATATCCTGTCGCCGGGACGCCGTGGTGTCTTCCCACGTTAAACCAGATAGGTTTGCAGTCATCCTGAATCTTTGTCTATCGATGTCGCACCGGTTGGCGTGCAATCTGCAGAAAAAGAAATGCCACACTAAGCAGAGCATACGGCAAAGACAAACGAATCCTCCTCCTGTTGGTAACCAGAAAACCAGTCGAGTGAAAAAACGAAATGTTGCGGTCTGGCGCAACAAAGTAGGACGCACCTTTGGGGATACGGTGCATATCGGAACGTAGCTCAATGGAAGAGCAGTCTGTGAGTCGCAGATGATGGGTTATGCGCAGGTTCGATTCCTGCCGTTCCGAAGCGGGGCAGAGAGCAAACTATCCGCTTGCCCAGTGACAAGTAGCAAAACACCTGTGAAGTAGGAAGACTAAAGTACACGGCCTTCAGAACCTGGTGGTGAAAACGTCAGGCCAAATAGCGGGATGTGCGGTTTCGGAGACCTTAATCCGACCATCGGAACGTAGTTTAATGGTAAAGCGGGGAATATGACGGCCGAGGAAACCCCATACAGGTTCAAGTCCTGTCGTTCCGTTTTCATAATGCGCATTGTGAATATTGGAAACTGAAGGAGGAGAAATATGCATCACTTGTCGATCGATTTAGAAACATACAGCTCTGTGTCGATCAGGGATGCAGGTGCTCAGAGGTATATCGCCTCAGATGATTTCGAGATATTGTTGTTTGCTTATTCCGTTGATGGGTTGCCGGTGCAGATCATCGACTTGGCACAGGGTGAAGTAGTACCGGAATGGATTGTCCAATCTTTAAAAGATCCCAATATCATCAAACATGCCTATAATGCGCCTTTTGAATTTGGCTGTCTGTCTAAGTATTACGGACCTATGATACCGGCGCAATGGAGATGCACAATGTTCCACGGCTTATATTGTGGATACACGGCAGGATTGGAAGCGACGGGTAAAGCCCTGGGGCTGCCGGAGGATAAGCAGAAGCTCAATACCGGCAAAGCTTTGATCCGATATTTCTGTGTTCCATGCAGACCAACAAAAGTAAACGGCGGCAGAACACGGAACTATCCGCACCACGATCCTGAGAAATGGGCGCTATTTAAAGAATACTGCTGTCAGGATGTTGTAACGGAGATGGAGATTGAACGGAGATTGTCAAGCTTTCCGGTTCCTGATTTCGTACAGAATCAATGGGAGACAGATCTGACGATTAATATGCGCGGCGTGGCTGTTGATATACCTTTTGTGGATGGTGCGCTTTATATCGGCGAACAGTCTAAGGCGGAGATGATGGAAAGGGCGGTAGCTTTATCTGGTCTGAACAATCCAAATAGTGTATCACAGCTTTCAAAGTGGGTGGATGAACATACCGGCCCTGATGTTGAGATTACTGACATGAGAAAGGATACCGTAATTAAGCTCTTAAAGAGGGATGATCTTGATCATGATACGAGGGAAATGCTTCAGATCCGTCAGGAGCTGGGAAAGACCAGCACTAAGAAGTATGACGCTATAAAGACCTGTGTCTGCCCGGATAACAGGGTGAGAGGGTTATTACAGTTCTACGGAGCAAATAGGACCGGCAGATGGGCCGGTAGGCTTGTACAGGTACAAAACCTTCCACGAACCTATACAGACCCGATAGAGCTGGCTAGGGAGCTTGTGGCCGGAAGGAAGAGGGATGCTCTTAAATGTTGTTATGGAAGTATCAATGACACGCTATCACAGCTTATCAGAACAGCTTTTGTAGCCAGCCCGGGGAATGTACTGGTTGATGCCGATTTCAGCGCCATAGAGGCGCGTGTGATCTCCTGGCTGGCAGGTGAGAGATGGAGGCTTGATGTATTCCGAACCCATGGAAAGATCTATGAGGCATCCGCATCACAGATGTTCGGGGTTCCGATAGAACTTATCAAGAAAGGTAATCCAGAATATGCGCTGAGAGCCAAGGGCAAGGTGGCTGAATTGGCACTCGGATATCAGGGCGGTCCCGGAGCACTGATCGCGATGGGAGCTTTGGACATGGGGCTACACGAAGAAGAACTGCCGGACATTGTTTCCAGGTGGCGGAATGCCAACAGTCATATTCAGAGCTTGTGGTGGGAGATGAATGAGGCGGCAATAAAGGTAATCGAATATGGCGGAAGTGCGAATGTACACGGTCTGTGGTTGTCACGTGAATATGATTATAACCAAGGACATTACTGCTTTACCATACTACTGCCATCCGGGAGGAAACTTTACTATGTCAGACCTAAGATAGGGACAAATCGTTTTGGCGGTAAATCGATCACGTATATGGGTATTGACCAGACAACGAAGAAGTGGAAAGAGAACGAGACATATGGAGGAAAGCTTACTGAGAATGTTGTTCAGGCTATTGCAAGGGACTGTCTGGCAGAGGCTATAGAACGACTGGAAGCCGCAGGCTTTCCAATTGTCTTCCATGTCCATGATGAGGTAGTGATCGATATCAAGCCGTATGCAGACAATGATACGATGCTGAATCAGGTTTGCGATATTATGCGACAGCCGCCTGCCTGGGCAAAGGACATGCCCTTAAATGCGGCAGGCTGGGTTGGAGATTTCTTTACAAAGGATTAGGAGGGGATACCATGAAAAACATTATTTTAAGGATATGGGTTACGGTCAATATTGTACTGTTTATGTTCGCAGCATGTTGTCTGGACAGTGAAAGCTGGATCCCATTGATCGTTACTGTTATCACCGGTTTCAATTTAATCTTACTTGCATATGCCGACAACTGGTTCAGAGAAGGAGGCTCATATGAAAATCATTAAACCATCTGTAGAGATCATTTCAAACATTGATTGGAATGAAGCTATTCACCACATCGAGAGATGTGGAAGGGTCTGCTATAAGTCTGAGGACAAAATAGCGGAAGGAACCGCAGAACAATTCATCAGAAATCTTATCAAACGAGGGCACACTTCCGTGCTTGAACACATTTCCTTTACAGTAAAGTTCATAGTAGACCGCGGAATCTCTCATGAAATCGTGAGACATCGACTGGCATCTTTCAGCCAGGAATCTACCAGATACTGCAATTATTCCATGGAGCACAAGTTCGGGTCCGAAATAACTGTGATTGAACCCTGTTTTCTGGAACCGGGTACAAAGGGGTATCAGAGATGGGCAGAGGCTTGCAGTGACTGTGAAGATGCCTATTTTGAATTATTGGGCTGGGGATGTACGGCACAGGAAGCAAGGAATGTCCTTCCTCACAGTTTGAAGGCCGAGATTGTGATGACGGCGGATATTACTGAATGGCGGCATTTCCTGAGAGTCAGGTGCAATCCGGCAGCTCATCCTCAGATGAGGGAGGTTGCTACACAGCTGCTAAAGATCTGCAGGGAGTCAGCTCCGTGTCTGTTCGATGATATTCTGGAGGGATAACATGATTTATTCAACTGTTCTAAAGGTCGTCTTACTGTTCATCGATATCATTGCTATGCTGACAGCCTTGGATGATGACGGAAAAGCTGGTAATAGGGGTATAGTGCTTGCTACGATGCTTACCATGGCTTTAGTGGCAATTCTGATGTTTGAGACGATTTATATCAAATAGGAGGTAGAGATGAAAAGGGCAGAGATTCTGGATGAGGCTAAGAAATGTGTATGTGGTCAGAGGGAGCAGGAATACGGTTCCCCGGAAGATAATTTTAAGGCTATTGCAGGTATGTGGTCCGAATACAAAGGTTGTACATTCTCAGCATTGGATGTGGCAATGATGATGGCCCTGCTTAAAATTGTACGGATTAGAAGTGGTGGCGGATCCGGTGACAGCTTTGTTGATCTGGCAGGGTATGCAGCTTGTGGTGGGGAAATAGCAATAAGAGTATGAGGAAAAGATGATTTCATGGAGGATAATCGTGGTAGTTATGTATTTGTTGATTGTACTGGCGGCTGTCGCAATGTGGTTTTTACTGGCATTTGTGTTCAGGCCGTTAGGTAAATTTTTATATCGCATTTGGAAAGACGCAATGAATGAATTAAAGGAGGATAAAGATGAATAAAAAAGGTTTAGTAGGTGGAATCAGTTTAGCAGCAATTATAGTGGTTTTCTTATTATGTATGCTTTTATTGGTTGAAAGAGTTCCAGTTGGTTACGAAGCAACTATTTATTCCGTAAATGGTGGAATCCAGGATGAAACATTAAAGCAGGGATGGCATATAGTGGGTCCTGGTAAGAAGATTAAGCTCTTTACCGTCGGCAATGAACAATTAGTTCTGACAAAGGATAAGAGAGAAGGCTCCAAAGGGAATGACTCTTTTAGAGTGTCCACGTCGGATGATGCTACTATCGCAATCAGCTTTCAAATGAGTTATCGGTTTAAGCCGGAGACTCTTATTGAAACATTTAAAAAGTATAAGGGTATGAGTGGTGACGATATCATTGAAAACCGTGTTAAAGCCGTTATGAAATCAAAAGTTTCTGAAGTGACCACCAATTACAGTCTTATGGATATTTATTCGGGTAACCGGTCAGAGATCAATCACAAGATTACAGATTATCTCAACGAGGAATTTGGAAAAACATATGGCATAGAGGTTATGGATGCATCAATAATTGATGTCCATCCAGATAAACAGCTGAAACAGACAATCAATAACAGAGTAGAGGCTCTGCAGAAAAAACAGCAGGCGCAGGCAGAACAGGAGACTGCGAAGGTTGAGGCTGAGACTGCACTAATTAAAGCTAAGAACGAGGCAGATATTCAGATTACAAAGGCAAAAGCAGAGGCAGAAGCCAATAAAGTAAAAGCGGAAAGCATCACTCCTGAGCTTATTCAGATGAAAGAGGCGGAGGCCAGGTATAAGCACGGATGGGTGACTACACAGGGTGCTGCTGCAGTGGTTGAAAAATAAGGAGGCCATATTGAGAAACAATAATCTGATTATAGACTGTTTTGCTGGCGGGGGCGGAGCCTCCGTCGGCATCGAAATGGCTTTAGGCAGAACCGTGGATATTGCAGTAAACCACGATCCACAGGCAATAAGAATACATAAGGTGAACCATCCGGAGGCCTTGCATCTTACGGAAGATATATTCCGGGTTGACCTGCAAAAGTATGTAGGAGGCCGGCATGTCGCTTTGATGTGGGCCTCCCCGGATTGTACGCAGTTTTCTAAAGCAAAAGGGGGCAAGCCCCGCGTCAGCGGGATAAGGATGCTTCCCTGGGCTGTCTATAAACATGCTAGAGCAGTTCAGCCGGATGTAATCATTATGGAAAATGTCGAGGAAATACAGCAGTGGGGTCCATTGGACGATGCCGGAAGGCCGATCAAAGAAAGAATGGGTGAAGAATACGAAAAATTTATCAGAGCCATCAAGAACCTTGGGTACGCATTTGAGAGCAGGGAACTGATTGCAGCTGATTATGGCGCTCCCACTACACGTAAACGGTGGTATGCAGTATTCCGTAGAGATGGAAGATCGATTGTCTGGCCAAAGCAGACACATTTTAAGAACGGTATCCCACCTTGGAAGCAATGTGGAGACTATATAGACTGGTCAGATCTGGGACAATCGATATTCACCCGCCGGAGGCCATTGGCTGAGGCTACACAGAGACGGATTGCGAACGGAATCCGAAAGTACATAGTAGATAATCCGGATCCATACATCGTGAAAGATGAAAGAGCTGTTGCATTTATGATCCAGTATCACGGTGAGCAGAAGGACGGGGATAGTAGGGGCCAAGTCCTTACAGAACCGATCAAAACTCTTGACACTTCAAACAGATACGGACTGGTTACAGCTTTTGTTACAAAATTTTATAAATCAGGAACAGGGCAAGGATGCGATGAACCGTTACATACGATTACAACAAGCCCTGGGCATTTTGGTGTGATATCAGCATTCCTGGTTAAGTATTATGGGACGGGCTGTGGGCAGGAGATATCAGAACCACTTGCCACGATTACGACAAAGGATAGGTTTGGGCTCGTAAATGTTCTGTTAACCATAGACGGACAAAAATACATCATCTCTGATATTTTCCTGCGGATGCTAAAGCCGACAGAATTAAAAGTAATGCAGGGTTTTCCAGATGACTACATCATTGGGTATGATATCAACTGGAAAAAGATGACTATCGCAGAACAGGTTGCGAAGATAGGGAACAGCGTATCCCTACCGGTGGCGTCTGCTCTGATCAGTACGAATTGTTCTTACCTCAAAGAAGGCGAGAGAAAAGAGATTATCGATTTCAATAAACTGAAAAAGATAGGGTGAGATGAAGTAAAAATGAATAATCCAATAATTAAGAGACATTCACAGAACAGGAGGCAGTTATGAAAATCGGAAAAGAAATTAAAGAGACATGGACAGAACTGAAAAATATGATAGCTGACGGGAGTTTTTCATATCAGCCGGGAGATTTCAAGATGGTTGATTTGGGCGAGGACGGAATCATACGGATGCGTCTTGCTGGGTCTGAAGTTGACCGTGACAAAGATGGATTCGTTATTCCTACAACTTGGATTGCGGGAGATTTGACTGCAAAGAGACACCGGATGCATAACGATTGGTTCGGTGAGTATAGCAAATCAGATCTAAGAAAATGGCTGAACGAAGTACTGTTTGAACGCTTACCTGACGACTTGAAAGAGATTATTGTTCCAGCGTTGAAGCGGCAGGTAGCTTATGATCCGGAGTGGAATTGCTACACAGATGAGGTGGCGGACAGATTATGGATCCCGTCATTTGCAGAATTGTTTGAGGGTGGATATCCAGATTTATTCTCTGATAATGAGAGCCGCGCTATGGGGCAGTTTTATTGGTGTCGGTCTGCTAATAGCTTCAATTCCTTCTTTGGCGTGTACAGCACCGGCACCAATTACTATACTACCGCCAACACCTCTAGTGCGCTCCCCGTGGGCTTCTCCTTTTGATCTCTAATCTATAAATCGCGCCCGCTTGTCGGGCGCACAATTCATAGGAGGTAATAATGAACAATCCAACAATTTATGCAGTAGATTTTGATGGCACATTGTGCGAAAACGAATGGCCAAAAATCGGGAGACCAAATATCCGATTGATTGAGTTTTTAAAAGCAGAACAGGAAAAAGGTGCAAAGATCATTTTATGGACCATGCGGGAGGACGATCTTCTGGATGCTGCTGAAAATTGGTTATTTGATAAATTTGACTTTATGCCGGACGCAGTGAACGATAACCTGCCTTCTTTGAAAAAAGCTTATGGGAATAATCCTCGTAAGGTTTTTGCGAATGTTTACATCGATGACCATAATGCGAAATATGGAGTCTGCACAGAACTTCCATTTTCCGGAATTCCCGGAGGTGTGGCGGATGGATTATGAGGGATTTATAGAAAGTAAAGCCGTTTCTGCATTACATACGGACAGTATTCAGATGGATGCAGATGATTTGAATCCAAAGCTCTATTCATTTCAGCGGGATATAGTAAGATGGGCGCTGGCAAAAGGCAGAGCTGCCATATTCGCTGACTGTGGATTAGGAAAAACACCTATGCAGCTTGAATGGGCTGACAGGGTTGTTAGAGCACGGGGGGGGATGGTGTTAATACTGGCCCCTCTTGCTGTGGCATCTCAGACAGTCTCAGAAGGGACGAAGTTCGGCATAACTGTAAACCTATGCGAGACTGCTGATGATCTAAAACCCGGTATCAATATTACAAATTATGAAAAGTTAGGGAAATTTGAGAATACAGAATTTACAGGCGTGGTACTGGATGAATCCAGTATCCTCAAGTCCTTCAGCGGAAAAGTCAGGAGTCAGATTATAGACTTTTTCAGTAATACACCTTTCCGGCTGGCCTGTACTGCAACGCCAGCACCGAATGATTATATGGAACTGGGCAATCATGCGGAATTTCTAGGGATTATGAGCTACACGGAAATGCTGGCGATGTTCTTTGTGCATGACGGTGGACAGACCTCAAAATGGCGTTTAAAAGGACATGCAGAAGATGTTTTCTGGGAATGGATGGGATCCTGGGCGGTAGTAATGGAGTCGCCCTCTGATTTGGGGTATGAAATTGAAGGGTATGATCTTCCTGAGCTTCGGATCCACGAAATTATCGCGGATGGGGACGAACCTATAACAGAGGCTATGACACTTACACAGAGACGACAGGCTCGCAGAGATACACTTGCAGAGCGATGTGAGGCAGCCGCAGCCCTGGTGAACAATTCGACGGAACAATGGCTTGTGTGGTGTGACCTGAATGCAGAGAGTGACACTCTTCATAAAATGATTGAATCCTCTGTGGAAGTAAAGGGTTCAGACAAAAATACCGATAAAACAAATCGGATGCTAGGCTTTTCGATTGGTGCTTATCGTTCCCTCGTGACAAAGCCATCTATTGCAGGTTTCGGTATGAACTGGCAGCAATGTCACAATATGATCTTTGTAGGACTATCTGATAGTTATGAGCAGTATTATCAGGCAGTGCGGCGGTGCTGGAGATTTGGTCAAACAGCCCCGGTAGATGTCTATATTATCATTAGTGCTAAAGAAGGAACAGTAAAAGAAAATATTGCCAGAAAAGAGGCAGACAGCATAAGAATGAAAACGGCAATGATCGAACAGACAAAAGAGATCACAAAGAAAGAATTAAAAACAACCTGCAGATTATCAACGCCTTATGAACCAACAGTAAGAATGATGCTACCACCATGGGAGGAGATGTCTTATGAATGTGCTTAACCAGAAAGTAGATCAACGCTATGCCCTGTATCAGGGTGATTGTGTAGAGGTCGTGAGAGGATTACCGGACAACAGTATTCATTATTCTATCTTTTCCCCACCCTTCGCATCTTTGTATACATATTCAAGCAGTGACAGGGATATGGGCAACAGCAGAGATAATAATGAATTTCAGCAGCATTTCAATTATCTTATAGAAGAACTGTATCGGATAACAATGCCGGGCCGTCTCGTGTCCGTTCATTGTATGAACCTTCCTGCTATGAAAAGCCGCGATGGGTATATAGGAGTGAAAGATTTCCGTGGTGATATTATCAGGCAGTTTATCGAATCAGGATTCATCTTTCATAGTGAGGTATGTATCTGGAAGAATCCGGTCACGGAGATGCAAAGGACGAAGGCGCTGGGATTGCTACACAAACAGATCAGAAAAGATAGCGCAATGTGCAGGCAGGGATTACCGGATTATTTAGTCACATTCCGAAAGCCGGGTGATAATCCGGAGCCGATTCCGCATACTCATGAATCCTTTCCGGTTAATGTGTGGCAGAGATATGCGTCTCCCGTTTGGATGGATATCCGGCAAAGCAATACGCTGCAGAGAAAATCAGCGAGAGCCGAAAAGGATGAAAAGCATATCTGTCCTTTACAGCTTGATGTGATCGAAAGAGGAATTGATCTGTGGACCAATCCGGATGATATCGTCCTGGATCCGTTTGCTGGTATAGGTTCAGTCCCTTATCAGGCGGTGTCTATGGGACGTAGGGCTGTAGGCATTGAGCTGAAAGACAGCTATTTCGATTTAATGGAAAATAATATGATTGAAATCGAAAATGAGTATAAAGAAAAAGGAGCAGATACAACTGTCTTACTTCGATGCACAAAATGTGGAATAAAGCTTCCTGATGGACTCTCGACATGTCCGATTTGCGGGAGTGAGGTAAACACTTAAAAAGATAGGAGGGTGCCGATGGTATATGAAAAAATTGGTGAAAATATAGACTGCTTACGTAAAGCAAGAAATCTGACAAAGACGGAGCTTGCCAAAAAGATGCGGAAAAGCGAAAGCACGATACGCAATCATATCAGAGACGGCAAAATGTCCCTTGAAAGTCTGGCACAATATGCAGAGGTTTTGGGATGTACGATAGGAGATCTGACTGATGGAGTGACAAATATAGAAGACTTCCGGCTTGATGCTGATATCCTGTCGTTCTACCCATATAATCTTGCTGCGGAAGTAGGGTTCTGGATTCCAGGGGATAAGGGCTACACCGAGGATGAGACAATGGCGTCGGTGTACAGTGTCTATGTTCCTGCGTTATTAAAGTCGATAGATTCTCTTACTGACAGAGAAAAAAAAGTTATTCAGTTACGTTTTCAAAATGGTTTGACTTATGAGCAGACAGGTAAGTATTTTAACGTGACCCGTGAAAGAATCCGTCAGGTTGAGAAAAAGGCCATAAGGAAACTAAGGAACCCGAAACACTGGAAGTATTGGCAGATGGATACCATGAACAAGGCCTATGAGATTGCTACAGAGAGGGACCGTCTGAGGCTGGAAAACATGAATCTTAAGATGCGTTTAAAAGAATATGTCGGTGAGGATGAACTGCAAGAAGTTGAAAAAAGCGTAGAGGAAAAACCACAGATTTCTATTGCAGAATTAGATTTGTCAGTCCGCAGTTACAACTGTCTGATAAGGGCAGGTATCGCATATGTTTCTGATCTGGAGGAAATGACTATTGATGACCTTGCAAAGATCCGAAACCTTGGAAGGAAGTCCATGGAAGAAATAATTTTAAAATTAAAGGATCTTGGTATTGAGTTGAAATATGCCGACGAAAAGAGGTGATATTCGTGGCAAAAAAATTTGATGAGTATAACCGTGGCCGGATGCAGGGCCTTGATATGGCGTACAGACTCCTGCGAGATGCTGGAGAAAAAAAGGCCGCTGAACTGATAGCAGCTGAAATCGTAAAAAGAGGCAAGATGCCGGTAAAACTGCCAATCACTTCAAAAGAGATCGATGTCGGACTGGAGCAGATAAAATGGTGCATGTATGAGAGTTATATGTGTCAGACTCTGATGGTCCTACATGATCTGTTCGGATTTGGTAAAAAGCGATGCCTGGATTTCATTCACCGATGGAATCTTAAAGTTGACTGCATGTCTTCCGGTCTTGTAAATTGGGCCGACT
This sequence comes from Eubacterium sp., assembly GCA_017433295.1. Taxonomy (GTDB): domain Bacteria; phylum Bacillota; class Clostridia; order Lachnospirales; family Lachnospiraceae; genus Anaerobutyricum. The sequence continues at coordinate 40,036 of JAFRHL010000035.1, read as the reverse complement.
ACGTAGCGACGATCAAAGAAGAACTTGATATTGATGTTCCTACAGCATGTATGAAAGAAGAAGGATTATTATAGAGAGGAGTGATACCGATGATAAAGTTATTCAGAGGAGCGTATGAATTCTTAAGTAACTACTATGACCCTTGTCCAATCCAATATAAAGGAAAACTCTACCGGAACAGTGAAGCAGCTTATCAGGCACAGAAATGTAAGAGGGAATCAGATAAAGAGATGTTCACATCACTGTCACCGGATAATGCAAAACAGCTGGGAAAGCAGATCGAGATGGTACCTGACTGGGACGATAATAAGGCAAGGATTATGCTGGAGGTTGTTCAGGCAAAATTCGAGCAGCATGGAGAGTTGGCTACACTGCTTTTGCAGACAGGGAAGCAGGATCTGGTCGAAGGGAACTATTGGCATGATAATTTTTTCGGTGATTGTCAATGCCCAAACTGCCGGGACATTCCGGGAGAAAATTGGCTTGGAATTATATTAATGGCTGTCAGAGATAAGATCAGATATGAAGGAGAGAATATATGAGATGTCCATGTGAGATATGCGTAAAAGCGCCGATCTGTGCGGGTAGAGATCCTTGCAGGCGAAAAGAGGCCTATGAGAAGTGGAAGAAACGAGCTGGAGAAATAGGCCGGGAAAGGAAAAGTAATGTATCAATCTTTAACAAATAAGGACGTAGTTTCCCGGAAAGAGCATCAATGCGATTGGTGCCGACAAAAAATCAAAAAAGGTGAGAAATACAACTATCAAACGTTTATATTTGATGGTGATTTCTGTCAGTGGCATTCTCATCTTACGTGTCATCGAGTAATATCTGCAATCTGGGATTATTGCGATCCGGATGAAGGCATGGACAGCTGGGGATTTGATGAAGGATGCGGAGATGTGTGTCGAGAGTTTATCTGTCCTGATTGTAAAAATTGGAATGATGAATTCCATGATTGCGAAATGGATGAATCGTATTGCATAGACAAGATGGGTGATTTTTTCAAAACACATGAACTGTATCCAGAAAAGCGTGAAGGTTGGTATCGTATTTGGAAATGCAGAGAGAAATCAAAGGAGGATGAATCATGAGTATAATCATAAAGGGGATGAAGATGCCAGATAGTTGCTTAAAATGCCAAATAAAAAGCGAGGGGTCAGATGCCTTATATACATGGGGTTGCCCTTTTACTGGATTTGAGTATACCACAAAGGAAGGCTATAAAAGGCAAGATGAGTGTCCGCTTGTGGAGATTCCTGAGAAACATGGCGATCTGGTAGACAGAGATTATCTTTTTGCGGAGTATGATAGACAGCATGAGGGTCCAGCAGGCAGAGCGAGAAGGATTATGGAAGCGGCACCGACAGTAATAGAAGAGGAACCAGACTGTACATGCAACGATGATTATTGCGAGATAAAGTGGTAATGAAAAATGGAGGAGGATTAATTATATGGGGATTGCAGATGCTTTAGGCAAAGAGGATAGAATTGAAATAAAGGTAACAGAATTTACAGCTCTACTTAAAAATGCAGTGACAGCAGATCTTCTGATGAATGGCATTATAAACCACATACCATATTCACATATCGAAGTGATGGTAAAAGGGGATAGCAGCCTTCTCACGAAATATCGTGATACCGGCATGGATCCGTCTGAGATCAGCAAGATGGACAAGGACTATGCGGATACACGCGCGGAACTAGCCGTTGTTAAGGCAGAAAAGATGAACTGCGAAAAGCAGATTGAAGATTTAAAACATGAATCCCAGAAGCTGGCAAGTGAGGTATCAAAGCAGACTGAGGATTATAAGTTTAAGATCCAGCAGCTGGAAGAAGAACTCAAGGATGCCTATGACTGGATCAAAGATAAAGATTATAAAGGCAAGTTGGATATTGGAAAGATATTTGCCTTAAGGAATGCAGAATGGTCCATTGAAGAAATAGCAAAAGATATCAATGCCGAAGCTGATGATGTTGGTAAGATCATCCGTATGGCTGAAATGGTTGAAGGAGTGAAATGATTTGTGCAGGGATGAAAGGAAATATAATGGCTCCGGTTGCAAAGATGATACAGCCTTTCAGGCAATCAGCAATACGATAAAAGACCGGAAGAAGGAACTAAAGGAAATGACGCAATTCAAAAAGCTTAGAAGCAATAACAGGAAGGTTATGGAAAGTTACGGTTTGACAGAACAGTTGACACAGCTTATGGAAGAGTGCGCTGAACTGGCCCAGGCGGCAAGTAAGGTCCGTAGAGGGGTGATCGGGGGAGCGGATAGAGCTACACTGGGGAAACTGCAGACTGACATGAAACTGGAAATTACAGATGTCCTTGTACTTATTGATCAGATTATGCCAGAGATCGGGATGAGCCGTGAAGAACTGATATCCATGGCAGATTACAAAATCAACAGACAGCTTGCCCGGATGAAGCGAAGTAGCCAAAAACATTTTGCTGATGGATTGACAAAATCGGACAGCTAAATTATTATATGATTACAGCTAAAAAAAGTAAGCTATAATTAACCTATAGCTAATCAAAGGAGACTGGTGAATGAAATTACAGTATGACCGGCAACTCACTATAACGGTGGGAAACAGTCGAAAAGACATGAACTGGAAGCCGCAGACTCTGACCGTCGGAGAACTGTGGGAAAAATTGAAAACACCATCTCGTGGAACAGAAACACTTGCACAGTATTTTGCCCTTAAAAAAGCACAGCAGGATGATTTGAAAGATGTCGGCGGCTTTATGGCTGGTACTCTTCACGGAGGCAGGCGAAAAGCCGCCGCAGTCACAGGTAGAGATGTAGTAACCCTGGACTTTGATACGATCCCGCCATACGGCACAGACGGAATACTTAAAGCCGCCGACAATCTGTCCTGCGGATATGCCGTTTACAGCACAAGAAAGCATACAGAGACGGCTCCTCGTTTGAGGTTATTATTCCCTTTAGATCGTACTGTGTCGGCGGATGAGTATGAACCTATCGCACGCTGGATGGCAGCTCAGATTGGTATCCAGATGGCAGACCCGACGACATTTGAACCATCGCGTCTGATGTACTGGCCATCCTGCAGTGTGGATAGTGAATATCTTTTCAAGTATCGGGATGCGCCGTTCATTATTGCGGATAAGGTGCTGGGGAGCTACACCGACTGGAGGGATTTTCAGAGCTGGCCGCAGGTTCCCGGAGCCGTTAGTTATCAGAAGATGGCAATAAAACAGGGGGACCCGGATACTAAATCAGGTATTGTGGGAGCATTCAACCGTGCATATGGCAGTGTATTCAACGTGATGGACAAGCTCATACCGGGCATTTATGAACCGGTAGATAACGATCCGAATAGATTTACATATCTGGGCGGCTCTACGACAGGCGGAGCCGTGATCTATGACAACGGGAAATTCCTGTATTCGCATCATGCGACAGATCCATGCGGTGGTCGCCTGGTCAATTGTTTCGATCTTGTCCGCCTACATAAATTCGGGGAGAAAGATGACACAGCAAAGCCGGACACGCCCAATAACCGTTTACCGTCATATGAGGCTATGTGTGCTTTTGCGATAGCTGACCCGCTCTGTTCTGCTTTGGTAGCAAAAGAACGGCACGAGGAAGCTGTAAAGGATTTTCAGGGCGTTACATCGGGAAATCAAGAGGCAGATACTGAATGGATTAAACAGTTGGAGCTTAAACCGAAAACGACAGTCCCGAAATCCACGATCAATAACGTACTGATTATCCTGAACAACGATCCGATGCTGAAAGGCAAATTTGCGCTGAACCAATTTGCCGGACGCGGGGAGGTCCTTGGAAAGCTCCCATGGACGACCGATGACACTCGCCGGCTGTGGTCCGATACCGATAGTAATGGGCTGTATTGGTATCTGGAAAAGGCATATGAAATATCCGGCAGAGGAAACATTGATGCTGCACTGGATATCCATGCATCAAACCACGCATTCAACGAGGTTCAGGATTTCCTCAATAGTTTGTCGTGGGATGGATTGCCCCGGCTGGATACTCTTTTTATCGACTATCTGGGGGCCGAAGACGACAAGGCCGGATACTGCAGGGCAGTATGCAGGAAGTCCTTCACAGCGGCAGTGGCAAGAGCCATGGATCCCGGATGCAAATATGATAACATGCTCATCCTTTGTGGTCCGCAGGGCATTGGCAAGTCTACCATCCTTGATAAGATGTCTAAAGGCTGGTTCAATGACAGTATACGGACATTTGAAGGCAAGGAGGCGGCGGAGCTGCTGCCGGGTGTCTGGATTGTCGAGGTGGCAGAGCTTGATGCATTCCGTCGAACGGATGTTGCCAGAATTAAGCAGTTCCTTTCATTACGATCTGACCGGTACCGGGCAGCTTACGGCCGGAATATGAAGGAACAACCGAGGTCCTGTGTATTCTTCGGGACATGCAACCAGATGGATTTCCTTCAGGACACGACCGGGAATCGGAGATTCTGGCCGGTGGATGTGGGAAAGAAGCTACACGCACGAAACGTATGGCGGGATCTGACTGATGAGATTGTAACTCAGGTTTGGGCGGAAGCCAAAATGAGATGGCAGATGGGCGAGCAGCTTTATTTGACCGGAGACCTGGAAGAAGCCGCAAAAGAGCATCAGGAACAACACCGGGACTCATCCCCATGGGAAGGGATGATACATGATTTCATGAGTCGTCCGATACCGGAAGACTGGTTAAAATGGGATCTTGATCGGCGCAGAGACTATTGGGCATCTAACGTAAAAGGCGATTATAAACTCGTCCCACGTTTAAAAATTACCGCTATTGAGGTGTGGTGTGAGCTGTTTATGCGAAAAAAGAGCGATTTAAAGGCAACAGAACGTAAAGAGATCAACGCCTGTATCGGAAGTTGTAAAGGCTGGGTAAGGGCAGATAAGCCATTTTATGATGGTGCACCTTACGCAACGCAACGGGGATATCAGCGACAGTTTTTATGACGAAAACAATATTACAAAATCCATTACAAACATATTACAAAGGCTTTCAAAATGTAATATTGTAATATTTTCTTCTTACAATATTACACGATATTACAAAAGTTGTAATATGCTTAGAGCCTTTATCTATAAGGGTTTTCAAAGAATATTACAATATTACAAAAATTTCTATAGAGTATATAAATTAGGTAGATTAGGGGGAATAAATACTCCCTAACCTGCCTAATGCGTACATGTCTATAACGCGCGCGAGAGAAACGTAATCCTGTCTTGGGATTTTAGCCAGATTTGCGTAAGGTTTAAATGGGTCTTGCGTGAATCTTAAATGAGGTTTAAACGATTTTGACAGTGTGTGGATGAGAAAGACAGCCGTGCAAGTGGTCACTTTTACGCGCAGGAATAATTTGACAGGAGGCAAGAATGCAGGAAAGAGATGTCGAACGTAAACTGAAAGAACGAGTGGAAGCATTGGGGTGTATGTGCCTGAAATTCGTAAGTCCCGGATATACTGGTGTGCCTGATCGCATGATCTTGCTGCCAGGTGGAGAAATGTTCTTCGTTGAGTTGAAAGCACCGGGAAAGAAGGAACGTCCCCGGCAGAAATATGTTCAACAGAAACTCAGGGATATGGGATTCACGGTCTTAAGTTCCATTGATGGGGATGCGGGTATCAAGAAGGTGTGTGCCTTATGTGAATCCTACATGCGGCCGCTGAAATTTTGATCAGAACAGCTACATGTAGAGAAAAGAGGTGATCGGATGAAAAACTATATCCCGCATGGATATCAGCAATATGTTAAAGAAAAAATGATCGAATTGCCATTTATGGGTGCTTGGCTTGATATGGGATTGGGTAAAACGGTCATAACATTAACAGCTCTGCATGAGTTGAAGTATTATCGCTTCTGTATTCGGAAAGCCCTGGTCATCGCACCAAAGAAGGTCGCAGAAAATACATGGACAGCAGAGGCGGAAAAGTGGGAGCATCTGCAAAACCTCAGAATGTCCGTAGTGCTTGGTACAGCAAAACAACGGATTGATGCTCTGAACGTAAACGCAGACGTTTATATCATCAACAGAGAGAATACACAATGGCTTGTCAGGCAGTATGGCAACGCATGGCCCTTTGATGTTGTCGTACTTGACGAAAGCAGCTCATTCAAGAGTCATCAGGCAAAGAGGTTTAAAGCCCTGAGAGCGGTTCGGTCTCATATTCGCAGACTGATAGAGCTAACCGGTACGCCGTCACCTCACGGCCTGATGGATCTATGGGCGCAGGTGTTCCTTTTGGATGGAGGGAAACGTCTGGGCAGGACTATCTCATGTTTTCGTGAGATGTATTTCCTTCCTGACAAACGGAGCTGGACAACAGTTTTTTCATATAAGCCAAAAGACGGGGCCGCGGATGCTATCTATAAGCAGATTCAGGATATCTGTATCAGCATGAAATCAGAAGACTATCTGCAATTGCCGGATATGGTTATAGATGATATTCCGGTGATATTGGATCCAAAAGCCCGGAGTGCCTATAACGAGATGGAAAAGACCATGCTTCTGACCGTGGATGATGAGCAACTTGTCACAGCAACGTCGGCAGCTACACTGACGGGGAAACTGCTGCAGCTCTGCAATGGTGCAGTGTATGACGAAAATGGAGATGTCCTGAAAGTCCATGACTGCAAGATGGAAGTGTTCATGGAAACAATAGAGCAGCTCAATGGACAGCACGCACTCGTCTATTATTATTTCAAACATGACCGGGATAGGCTGGTTGCCGCCCTGGCAAAGACAGGCCTGCGCGTGCGCGTGTATTCAGGCGCCCAGGAAGAAAAGGAATGGAATGCCGGACAGATTGATATATTACTGGCACAGCCGGCATCATGTGGATACGGATTGAATTTGCAGGACGGCGGCCATCATGTGATATGGTTTGGGCTGACATGGAGTCTGGAAGAATATCAGCAGGCTAACAAGAGATTACATAGACAGGGACAGCAGTTCCCCGTAATCATTCACAGATTGATCGTACAGGGTGGGACGGATGAAGATGTTGTCCGGTCTCTTGAATGCAAAGATGGGGCGCAGGAAGCATTATTAGCGGCTCTGAAGGCAAGGATTGATAAAGCAAAGGAGGGTTTACCGTGAAATTGCGGTGAAGACCCGAATCCGTTCTGTGGGAATATTGCCTGCGGCGCGGTCAGAAAATCGAATGGGGGAGGAAAGAAATGAGTGTTTTAGGGATCACGGTTATAGCCATAGGCACTATGATTGTTCAGCGTCACGATCATTGGTTAGGTAGGCTGGCAGGAATAGTGGTTGTAATAACAGGATGCTATCTGCAGAACTGGGAAAGGTGGATGAGATGAGCACGGCAATACGAGGAGAGGAAAGCGCGATGGGAGAAAAAAAAGTTATCATTATGGGCGAGTTGTGGCGCATTAAAGAGGGGACAGAGGACGAGTTCCCCGGATTGATCGGGGTGGACGGGTATACTGATTCAAGTATCAGAACGATTGTGATAGAGGCCACAATCACGGATAACACGGACCCGACGGCAAAGGCCAATCTGGAAGAATACAAGAAAACAGTCATCCGGCACGAAATCATTCACGCCTTCCTGTATGAAAGCGGGTTAGAGGGTAACACGAACAAGAGTGAGAATTGGTCGCAGAATGAAGAAATGGTAGACTGGATTGCAATACAGTTCCCAAAGATCCTGAAAGTATTCAATCTGTTGAAAGTGTTGTAGGAGGTAGAGGAATGTCAGCAAATATAAATCCGGAAGATAACGAAAGATGGTTGTCGGATGGGTATTGTGCAGCATGTAGAAGGCTCAGTTACTGCCGGAAGCCCTGTAAGGCACAGAAGCAGAGGAAGCAGGCCATATTGAGAGAGCTTATGAAAGCAGCTAAGAATAAAGCGCAGATCCGGAAAGACTTGGATAAAGTCAGGATATAGGAGGGTAAAGATAGGATGGGACGATACATCAGAGTAGACAAATTATATAAGATCGCAGATAAATATGGCCTGAAAAGGGATATCAGGGCAAAGCAGGAAATCCAGGAGGCTGCAATAGAGATGGATCCGGAACTAATCGATAAGATGTACCTGGCAAAATGTGAAGAGGTGAACAAGTTGCGCGAGCTGATTTCTGGCAAGTTTGATCCGGATAAGTATGTAGAGGTATATAACAGCCTGATTGAGAAGGAAAGCAAAGCGGCAGCGGAGCCTTTTCTGGAACATGAATATATTTGAAGTATGAGAGGAGTAAAGGTGTATGAACAAAATCATCGGTTTGGTATTATCCATCATGGCTGTTTATTTGTTCGGCCGGTCAAATATGAGTATGGATGCATACTGCATAGGGGTGTGCATCCTGATCGCCGGATTCATGGCAGGTGGAGATGATCATAATCACAAGAATCGAAGACGGAAAACGGGAGGCGGAGCATGACAGTCAAAGAGTTATCACAGCTTTATTATTTGAACAGAGAAATCGAAGATTGTCAAAAGCAGCTTGCAGAGCTGGAATCACAAAGAAGCGGCATAGCCCTGAACATGGACGGCATGCCACGCGCACAAGGACCGAAAAGAAGCCAGGTTGAAAGGCTTGCCGCAGAGATTGTTGACTTGAAAGCAATCATTCATGCAAAGCAGATCGAATGTATCCATGAGAGAAACAGACTGGAAAGATACATAAAAAATATACCTGATTCGCTGACAAGGCAGATCTTTGAGATGCGGTTTGTCAGGGGTCAGCAGTGGGAGGACATTGCGGCTGAGATAAGCTATGATCTTGGGGAGGATCGAACGGTATATGCGATGAAAAAACGCTGTTACAGGTATCTTGATAAAAATCCATAATTTTTAAAAATGTACCCACATGTCACAAAAAGAGAAGTTATAATGATACTGTGGTGCTTTAGACGGGAACGCCACATCGCATAACACCTCTTAAATAAGCAGGCTTCAAAATTGGAGACCTGCTTATTTGCGTATAGAGGGCGGGTCCGGCAGTCGGTAATCTGTGGAAACTTTAACAGCCTCCTTAAAGTGTTGATGTTTATAGCCGGATCCGTAGTTGATCATGGAGGTTGAGGATGTACAAAGAACAGAGAAATTATGAGAATCTGAACAAAGCAATATTCGATGGAGCAGGACAAAATGACATACCGATCATCCTTCCTGATAATCCGGAAGTAGATAACTGGATCGGTTTCAATTATGCCCGAGGTTGTGAAGATCCGGAAATACATGGAATCCATTTCTTTATTGACGACTATCAGTTTATCCGGGTCTGGAATCAACCGGACGTATACATCAGTATGCTGAGAAAGTTTCAGGCAGTATGTACGCCTGATTTTTCTACATTTACAGACTTTCCAAAGGCAATACAGATCTATAACCATTATCGAAAACATTGGCTTGGAGCTTACTGGCAGATAAATGGTATTCGAGTGATACCTACTATCAGCTGGGCAGGCCCAGACAGTTACGAATGGTGTTTTGATGGAGAACCAGTGGGCTACACGGTGGCGGTGTCATCGGTCGGAACTCAGGCAGACAAGGAAAGTCGGAACCTGTTTTTGTCCGGATACAATGAAATGCTTTTAAGACTTCAACCGTCAAAGATCATCATGTACGGAAACATCCCTGATGAATGTCAAGGCAACATCATACCAGTAAAAGCATTTCAGCAGAAGTGGCGAAACAAGAAAAAATGATTAGCACAGCAAAAAAAATTTGACTATTGACAACGGAGGTGATAATATGGGAGGCAGGGGAAGTTCGAGCGGATTAACATCTTCTCATGTAAGAACAGCAACCCCAATACCACCACAGCCACCGCAACAGCCGCCACAACCGGCAGCTCCGCAAACGGATTCACAGGGATTCAGTGATACAGACAGCAGTCCGTTTCACGACCTGAAAGGCGGCCGGAATTACTACAATCAGCAGCAATTCGATATCGATGCAAGGAATGTATTGCCTGATTATATCGATCCGAATACTACTTCGGGCAGTCTATATAATGCATCTCAGAATATGAATTATGCGTTATTACATGGTACAATGGACGCCCAGCAGCAATACATGTATGATTCTCTTGTTTCAAACATGCATAATCTGGGCCAGAACCTGAATTTGACAAGATACGATCATCTGGGAGCCCTTGATGCGATGCTTACGCAGGTTACCGGCGGAGCGATTACGAGCGGCAGCGGTCTATCGATATCGGCATTGCATAAGGCACTTGTTGGCGGCACGTACACTGATCAGAGAATCCTGTCCACGTCATTTAACAATTTTCAGAATTCACAGGATCCTCTGACATTTACTACCAGACAGGTTAAGATCACCTATAAAGCTAAGGCAAGTGCACAGGCGCTTATGCCTGGCATCAGTAACATCCCTATGAAGGGCAGCGGAATGAAGAAAGGCGATGATTTGGGTGAGATGCTTTTAGCGCCTACCGGCAACGGACATAATACATACCGTATCACGGATGTCAAGTATTCGGGAGCAGGCGCGAGACCCAAGGGCGGGTCAAAGTACTATACACCTTTGAAACAGATTGAAATTGTTGTAGAAGTCGATTAAAGGAGGCAAAGACTATGGCAACGAAGAAGAAAGATACTCCAGCAGGATATGACAGATGGGATACTATTCCAGGGGCCATTAAGGGAACTGGCGCTCCTCTGACAAAACGTCAGAAGGAAGGCATCGCCCAGGCTAAGAGAGAGCAGGCAGCCCTCAAAAAGAAAAATGCAAAGAAAAAGAAATAACGGAGGTATGATATGGGAGGACGGGGCGGAGCATCCGGGCTGACTACCACAATACGGATGCGACAGCAAATGGCACCACCTACACCACCGCCGCAGCCACAACAGACTAATCCGATACAGAACCAGGTGCCAGATGCCAATAACACACCTGTCGCACCGGATCCGTTGGGGCAACTGCAGGGAATGAGTGACGCGCAGTTAGCACAGCTTTATACGCAATCTCAAAATGCCCAGCTACCGAACCATCTGAATGATGTGAATGACCAGACACAGAAATTCGTTTATACCATTGGTATGAATGACAAGCCTCTTGTATTAGATCAGGCCGCTTTTAATCAGTTTATGCAGGATAATAACATTCCTCAGTCACAGATACTGTCAAGAAGTATCAACAAGGGAACACTGACAACGACGGCTAAGAATACAAGCACTATTACTCCACAAGATATTGTTGATATGATTAAGTACAGCAGATTGAACTATATTGGTGGAAAGATAGGCGGACAGGCTTATGGTGCCGGTACGTATTTGGATATGAACGGCGGCGGAAACACATTCTATGGAGGTACGACTATGACAGGCGTGCTTAATCCAAATACTGCTAAGGTGATTACGGATACAAGACTTGGAGTCCTTGCAAAAGCATTCGACAAGTCCCATCCGCAGTTTGCAAAGGCTACAGGCGGTTATAGCACCACTTTCAGAAACAATAACATGAGCATTTATGCGACGATATTAGGATACAATGTTATAAAGGAGAACGGTGGAACGTACCACAATGTCATCGACCGGAAAGCTCTAGTGCTTTTGAAGTAACTATAGGAGGCAGATATGGCGTATAAAGAGAAAAAGTTAAATAAAGCAGACATACAGGCCATGTATAATGCTCTAGGTTCTATGCCAGGCGATAAGCCTAAGAAAGGTAAAAAACCGGGAACGGTAAAACGGTCCGCAAGCAAAAGGCCAACAGCTAAGAAGAAATAGGAACCCTCTACCAGATCAGGCAGAGGGTTTTTTGATGCGAAGAAACGGAGGTGAGCCGTATGGCATTCGCAAAGGGGAATCAGTACGGCAAAAAGCCGAAATATAAATCCCCTGATGAGATCGTCGGGAAGATAGAAGCATATTTTAAAGATTGTGAAGGGGAGCTTTTAAGAGATCACAACGGGGATCCGATGCTCACAAAATGGGGAGATCCGGTATATATCAACCGCAGACCTCCGACAGTGACGGGGCTGGCCCTTGCACTGGGATTCAAGACACGACGTGCCCTGATGATATACCAGGCAAAGAAGGAATTCATGGATATCATTCTTGAAGCCAAATCGAGGATCGAAATGTACAACGAAGAACAGCTCTTCACAAGGGATGGTTCAAGGGGTGCGCAGTTTTCCCTGCAACATAATTTCGCAGGATGGCAGCAGGAAAAGGATGATTCAGAGAAAGGTCCAGCAGTTAATATTATAAACGATATCCCGAAAGGGCAGGTAACGGTCAATACAGACACGGCTGTATTCAATCCACTGCAGAAACCGGACGAGGAAACAGAGGGCAATGCCAAGCAGTAATGTCCAGGGGGTAAGGCTTACTGATGTTATAGCACCGGCATTCTATCCGGTGCATTGGGACATTACGGAAGGATTACACACCTATTATGACTTATTCGGAGGCCGTGGATCAACGAAGTCGTCGTTTATCAGTGTTGAGTTTGTCATGGGTATTATGGAAGATCCATCGGCAAATGGTGCGGTCTTTCGTAAAGTCGCAAGTACCATAAGCACATCAGTATTTGAGCAGATATTATGGGCTATCGATGCCCTGGGGGTATCAGACCTGTGGAAGGTGACGACAAATCCCCATAAAGCAACATATAAGCCGACTGGACAGGTCATATTGTTCCGTGGGTTGGATAAGGCAAAAAAGCTGAAATCCATCAAAGTATCGAAAGGATATATTAAATATCTGTGGTTCGAGGAGCTTGACGAGTTTGCAGGAGAGGAAGAGATCCGTTCTGTCCAGCAGTCAGTTCTTCGAGGCGGTCCTAAATATGTTGTTTTTAAGTCGTTTAACCCGCCGATCAGTGTTTCAAATTGGGCGAATAAGTATGTCCTGAAACCTCATAGAGGCGCATACAGACACAAATCTTGTTATCTGGATGTTCCTCGTGAGTGGCTGGGTCAGCAGTTCTTTGATGATGCGGAAGACCTGGCGTTGACCAACTATCGTGCTTATCAGCATGAGTATTTAGGTGATGCAGTAGGAACCGGCGGGGAAGTATTTGATAATCTGGAGATCAGGGAGATACCAGAGGAAGAAAAGAGCCATTTTGATAATATCTTTATGGGCATTGACTGGGGCTGGTATCCGGATCCGTTTCATTGGGGAAAGATGCATTATGACAGCACCCGCAAAACCTTATACATCTATGATGAGATGCGCTGCAATAAGACAAGTAATGCTGAGACCTGGAACCGTCTTGTCATGCAGCATGGTGTGACCGGTACAGACCTGATCACTGCTGACTCTGCAGAGCCTAAATCAATAGGTGATTACAGAGATTATGGTTCATTGTGCAGGCCCGCTATTAAAGGTCCGGACAGTGTAAGGTATGGTATGAAGTGGCTACAGTCTTTGAAAAAGATAGTTATCGATCCAATCCGGTGTCCATATACGGCAGAGGAATTTACAGAGTATGAATATGAACGTACAGATGATGACGAGATCATAAGCAGTTATCCGGATATGAATAATCATTCGATCGATATGACACGGTATGCGATGGAGCGAGTCTACAAGAGAAAAGGCCAGTAACGTGCAGGAGACCAGTTATGGGAGGCAGAGGTGCATCAAGCGGATTAAGTGATAAAGGGAATCCATATGGAAGCCAATACCATGAGATATTTTCAGATGGAAACATCAAATTTGTTACCAAGAATAGCAGACAGTCAGAAACCCTGATGGAGACAATGACCCAGGGGCGAGTATACGTCACTGTTGGGATAAACAAAAAGACGGGTGACGGAGAACTGTTGTCGATCATTTATTTTGACATACAGAATAAACGTATAAAGACGATCGATCTCAATCATCCGCATAAAGGAATGCAACCTCACACGCATCACGGTTATAGACATAATGAGAATGACGGGTCAAAGGGTGCATCCAAATTAACCCCGGCAGAACAAAAAATGGTTGACCGCGTAATAGATTTGTGGGATGATTACATTAAGAGTAAACCATAGTGGTCATCAACCGCTGGATTAGATTCCAATATGGTTTGCTGCATACGGGTGATGGTGCAGGCCTGGGAGCACGTATCCAAGGATAAGACCCTCGTTCAAATCAAGGTGCCCGGACATAAAAAAAGCAGGACAATTGGGTTCTGCTTTTTTTTAAGAAAAAATATCGTAGATCATTTTATCGTCAATAGGCAGCAACATGGGTGTGGTTCCATCGATATCCAGCTTTTCTTCTTCAGTAGGAGGAATCAGCTCTGATATCTTACGAAAGTTGTTATCAGTATATAACTGGAAACCTTCATGATTGGCATTTAGGAAAATCGCCCGGAAACCGATCACACTGGTTGAAAGCTCATAGAGATTTTGTAATATAAGTTTAAAGATAGTGTCACTATAAGTTATGGTCGGGTCGTGGTGTTTACGCAAATTCCTGGAAATTGCAAACATTCGTATCTCAGCACAGGGCAGATATCTATTTCCTCCATCATGAGATATGTAAAGGAGCCCCATAGTATTAATTGATACATACCCATAAATCCGGGTATAGGTTTTGGTCTCTAAATCTTTTTCAGTAACGATAAGATAAGTAACTGCCTCACCGTTGGTCTGCCAGTCCCGGGCTCTTTCTTTCAAAAACTCATTAAATTTAGCGTTGCCGCTATCAAAGTCATTGATAACGGCAACAGGAACATCGACTATATTGACCCAACAAAAATTTGACGCATTCATTTGTTGTAAAGAGCCTCCAGCTTATCGAGGTCAACTTTGTGTGTTGCCAGGTAATATTTGTTCTTTCGCCAGAATTCCTTGTTAACTGCGTTTTTCTCCAGGAATTCTTTAAATTCTTTTGTTTTATTACCTGCGATAGTAACAGAGCTTCTTTCTAACATACATCAAGACCTCCTTCCTTGTTTTGGTGTAAAAACATTATAACACAAAAAATCTCATTATGGAGATAATGATATTCATCTGACAGATGAAGATATTTAGCGACAGATGATTGAAGTAACCTGGTGATTATGCCCTCCGAAGTCTTCGGACCGCTGGTGAAAGCTCGGGTATTCTTCGGAGCTATAAGAAAGGTAGGGCTCAGCGAAAAATACAAGACAATCCATATTCATCTACGGGATTATCGCAGATACCATTTTCAAAGAAAGAGCAAGAGCATTTTGTGATCTGTGGTGATCGACCTTTGTGCTCATATAATTTGCTGATTTTTACAAAAGAATTAAATTTTGAGCAAAAATGCAGGTCATCATCAAAATTAAATGAGATACCCTTATTTTCACAGATTTCTTGAATCTGTTTAAAACGTTTTGTTTGTCTCGTACGGATTTGCAGATACCCTTTCACAGTTTTGGGTACTAAGTCAGGACAAATGTTTTTTACAGCTTCATACTCAGCGTAGCGGCGATTGCGATTTTCAAAATAATACTTTGTAGCAAGATGATCGCCCTCATCATATGGTCTGACTGTTTCATTAAACATGCGATGGTGTGATTTACGAAAACATGATTCAAAGAGACTACCTTCCTGAATCAGGTTACAGCGGTAATAATTACGGATAACTTGTAGAAAATCACCGCACTGCCAAAAAACTTTAGATGAGTCCATCAACTCTAATGTTTTTTGTGTGAAAGCAGGAATGAGAGTGGTATCCTCAATAGACCCGCAGATGATTTTCATGATATACGATAGGTCAAATACTACTTCATGTTCATAATCAAAGGCAGGAACTGGGAGAGACGAAATAGATGCTGGATCATGTAAATCAAATGTTTGGCCAGCCATACAGATGTAATCCGCGTGATAGGCTGTTTGACGATCCTCACATAGTTCCGGATTAGAACGTGGAGACACATCAATAAGTGCTCCTGAATTGCTAAAATATGCTACACTACTCATATCATCACCTCATGAGTATTGTATCATAATTCGATGTGAAATGACGGCTAAAAAGAATGGACTCGGAAGGGTAACTAGCTAAATAAATTTAGCTGTAATATTTTTACATTTTATGCTTGACTTTTTGCACGTGCGATAATATAATTATTGCAAGGGCAGAAAGTGAGGTGATACATTGAGTCCGAGAACTGGGCGGCCGCCTAAGCAAAATCCACGGAATATCAATCTAAACATTCGTTTGACTAAAAACGAAGCGTATGATATTCAAAAATGTGCAGAGCTTTTAAACATAACACGAACAGATGCTATTATTCGTGGAATTCAACTGCTGAAAGCGGAGATAAAAAAATAAGATGGTTGCCACCCTGGAAAAGTACAACCACCTTAAAGCCCACCAGCACACTAAAATGCTGATAAATATAGTATATCTCATTTCAGTGTGCTTGTCAAAGCAAAATCCAATATTGAAGTGAGGTATATTATGCAGGAAAAATTAAGATTAATTGAATCATTATTGTCGCTAGTTCAGGAATCAGCAGAAACAGGAGATATGGATAGCAGCGTTTATGTCGATGTTATATGCCATGTAAACGACATAGTCCGCTCCCTTATGGATACAGAAGGGAGGGAAGCCGCATGAAGAATGCTGTACAGATTTTTAACAACCCTGAATTTGGCTCCGTCCGTACTTTGATGATTGCAAATGAACCCTGGTGGGTTGGTAAGGATGTTGCGAAAGCTCTTGGATACGAGAGATGCACAAAGGCAATTCAAGACCATGTAGACAATGACGATAAAGATGGTGTCCCAATTCAGGACACCATCGGAAGAATGCAATCAACCATAATTATCAACGAATCCGGCCTATATTCCCTGATCCTGTCAAGCAAACTGCCGAATGCGAAGAAGTTTAAGCACTGGATCACATCCGAGGTCCTTCCTGCGATCAGGAAGACCGGGAAGTATGAGATGGGATCTGCAAAAGAGATCGACTACTTGAAAGCAGCGGAAATGCTGGCATCGTGCAGCCTTGACCGGCTGCCTTACGTCATAGCTGTCCTTAAGCAGGGAGGGATTGCCATACCGGATCCACCTGTAAAGATCGCCATTCCTCCTGTGCATACGGACAGGGGCGGCCGGTTCAGTCAGGTGGAAAGGGACCGAATGCAGTATGAGACTCTTAGGCAGTATCCCCAGCTTATTGAGGAATATCCGGAAGCGGTTGAGAAGTTTCCAGATTTGAAAGAGTTGATTCCGAAAAAGAGCAACAAACCACCACAGCTTCAGCGGAGTGTTTCCAGAGCAGGCTATACTACATGGTTCAATAATCGAAAGCTTACAAGGATGATGAAAAAGAAAGATATGACGTTGAATGTACTGGCAGAGAAAAGTGGCATAGACCGGAGAAGTTTAAACCGATATCTGTCAGGTGAATGCAGACCGGGTGAGATTAACCGGAATAAGCTCTGCGATGCAATGGAAGTCAAATACGGATATTTTGATAAATAAAATACTGGTATGGAGGACATCAGAAATGATGTCCTTTTCTTTTGCGCATAGAGTTAAATACGTCTTTTTGGAGGCAAGTATGAACCATGAATATTTTTTCATTGATAGCATCAAAGATACGGGAGGTGTTCAGAAGGATGATTCCGTATAGATCGATTGAGCAGGCGGAAAACATAGAGACACCTATATCTACAAATATGATCAATGCCCTTGAATTGTGGTATGACCTCTATGTGAACAGAGCATATTGGCTTGGAGGAGATGCAGAAGTAAAGTCTATGAACCTTCCGGCTTTTATCAGTTCTGAGATAGCCAGGCAGATAGTCCTGGAGATGAAATGGAATATCACTGGGAAGGGTAAGGATGGGGCTACACAGAATGAGGATGGGGAAGATGTGATGAACCCCCGTGCTGAGTATCTTAAAGCAGAATTTGAAAAGCTTATCCATTCCCTGCGGTTAAAATTAGAACAGGGTTGTGCATCCGGGGGAATGATTATCAAGCCATATCCGAACCTGGACGATAAGCATATCTATTTTGACTGGGCGATGGACTGGGGCTTTTATCCTTTATCATTTGATGATGATGGGAACCTGTCTGATGTCATTATTCCGGATGTCTATCGGGATGGCAAGACGATATATACAAGACTAGAAAGGCACACTGTTGTAAAGGATAATGTGGAGATTACACAGAGAGCATTCAAGTCAACTATGGAGGATAATCTGGGGATAGAGATTAACCTGGCAGATGTGGATAGATGGTCCAGTCTTAAAGAAAAAGCCACTGTCACAAAGACAGACGGCCCTCTTTTCGGATGGTATAAAGTCGCGTCCGCAAATAATATAGATATCGATAGCCCATTGGGCGCGTCCGTATTTGCTAAGTCAGTTGATCTGATAAGGGAAGCGGATGAGCAATACTCACGCCTGATATGGGAGTATAAAGGGTCAGAACTTGCCATTGACGTTGACCCGACAGTGCTAAGGCCAAAGAAGACAGAGGGCGGCGGCGTGGAGATGCCGAAGCTTAATCAACGTCTTTTCAGGGCGGTCGATGCCGATAAGGGTGACCGTGACCTTTATGAGGTCTTTGCACCTAATATCCGTGATGCCAGTCTGATAAACGGTCTTAACCAGATCCTTATCCGTATTGAAGACCTTTCAGGCCTGTCCCGCGGAACGCTGTCAGATGCCAACGTGGAAGCCAGGACAGCCACAGAGATAAAGATCATCAAGCAGAGGTCTTACACTACCATAGCGGACAATCAGGCGGCCCTGGAGCGGTGTCTGAAGGATGTTGTCCGGGCTATGGATAAGTACGCCACACTGTATAAGCTTGCCCCTGAAGGGGAGTATGATGTGTCATTTGAATGGGATGATTCCATCCTGACTGATACGGACGCAGAGATGCAGGAGCGTATGATGATGCTCAATGCGGGTATCATCAGCAAGGCTGAATTCAGAGAATGGTATTTTGGGGAAACAAAAGCGCAGGCTAAAGCCGCTATCGAGAGTATCACAGAGGAACAGGCCGAGAACATGAAAGCCATGATGCCCGCTGAGATGGGCAACGGTGACGGTTCGCTGCCGACACCTGCAGGCGGTGAGGAAGAGTGACACAGCGTGAACTTGAAAAGAAAGTCGATGCTCTGATGAAGCGGTTTGATGATGTGAATGCTTTTTACATCCAGAAGATTGCTGAACAGGTCAAAAAGTCAGGAGAACTGATACCGGCTTCCATCAATCAGCTGACCATAATTGCAGAGATGAATGCGGACATCGCAGCCATTAACCAGATGCTTGCGGATGCCTTGCGGTATACCATACCGGACCTGTACACACTATATCAGGATGCAATGCAGAGCCACTATACAGATCCAAGGTTTAAAAGGGTACTGACTTTACAGCCTCTGTCTGATTCAGCTAAAGCAAGGTTGAACCATTATACGGAGACTGTTAGCAGACAGACGGCAGGGCGTCTGGTGAACCTGTCTAACACTACCCTGACATCGCAGACCTACCGGCGCACCGTGGACAATGCCGTCCTTGCTGTCAGCAGCGGGATCGCTGATTACAAGTCAGCTACACGCCAGAGTATCAGGGAGCTGGGACACAACGGGATGCAGCTGCAGTATCCGAGTGGCTATCATCGGAGGCTTGACACGGCTGTGCGGCAGAACATCATAGACGGAGCCAATCAGATCGCCCAGAATGGGTCTATCATGATGGGGGAAGAACTGGGATATGATGCTTTTGAACTGTCCGCGCATATGAGGTCCGCACCCGATCATGAACCGATACAGGGCAGGGTGTTCTTAAAGGCAGAGTTTGAAAAGCTGCAAAGCCAGCAGCCATTTAAGGATATAGAAGGCCATCATTTTGATGCGATAAAAAGAGCCATTGGGGAATGGAACTGTATGCACATTGCGATGTCGTTTTCCACGAAGTATTCCGTGAGACGGTATACAGATGATCAGCTCAATGATTGGGCGAAAGCCAATAAAGAGGGCTGTGAGATAGATGGCAAACACTATACGATCTATGAGGCTTCCCAGCTCATGAGACGGATAGAGACGGCTGTCAGAAGGGAAAAAGACACAGCGAATGCTGCGAGGATAGCAGGTGATGATGACTTGCGCCGGGAATGCCAGAGAAAGATAAATGCCCTGGGAGCCCGGTATCAGAATGTGTGCAATGTATCAGGCCTGACACCACGAAAAGACCGGATGAGGGTTGAGGGGTTCAGGATGGTGAAAGTATAAAATCAAAGGAGGCACGACATGATTAAAGTGTTTATTTCACAGCCCATGAAGGATAAAACTGAGGAAGAGATCCTGAAGGCTCGTGAAAAGGCAATTGCAACTGTAAAAAGGGGTTATGGGGAGAATGTGGAAATAATTGATTCTTATTTTGCAGACTATAATCCGGATGCCGGATGTGTTCCGCTGAAATTTCTGGCAAAATCCCTGGAATTGTTGGCTGATGCCGATATTGCATATTTTGCGAAAGGGTGGCAGGACGCAAGAGGATGCCGAATCGAGAACGTATGTGCAAAGGAATATGGCATTGCGATTATCAGGGACTATACGGAGGATTAAGATATGCAGAAAAAAGCGAAACAGCTTGTTGTTGATTATTTTAATACACACGTCGATAAGACAGATAATGTACAGATATCAACGGATGATGTCTATATCGTATGGTTCTGTAAGACGCTGCAGAACTGGAAAGCCCTTGTAAGTACCATCATACCCGATGGTAAGTATTATGAGATCACCTATAATGGCGATGAAAGAGAAACTTACATAGATGTCTATGTTAAGTTAGCTAACCAAGTAGTGAAAGATTGAGGAGGTAGCGATCATGAAAGGAAAAACAAGTCTTAGTTCACCATGGGTAATCTTTTACAGAGAGATTGAAGCACTTTTCAAAGATGATCCGGCAATCAGTGTCGATTATGATGAAGACACAAAGACGATTAAGCTGTATGTGGAAGGTGCTGAAAAGGCAGATGCCCTTGCACAGCTTCTTCCGACAGAGCGGAAATTCGGAAACATCACTGTGAAGATTGATGTCATTCCGTCAAACCTGGGAGAACCTTCTAAACTGCAGCTGTTTCAGAAAGCGTTTGATGGCAATCCCGCACTTTCATACATTCATGAAAGTGTTGGTGTTTTTGATTTTGACTACGTTGTTTTTAAGGCTAAAGTAGTCCAGTATCTAAGTGACAACACTGGAGATGTAAACCGACTGACATCCACGCTCTATCAGGACATTGCGAAAGATGTCTTTGAGGACACTCAGGGAGTTTTCTTCTGCACGGATATAGCGGACTAAAATGCCCAATCGGTGTATTTTTTGCTCAATAACCGCAAAAAATGCGCGATACCGCAATAAAATGCGCAAAAATATAATAATTTGCTGATTAGCCTCTGAAATGTTCAGGGGCTTTTCATATATTACCGGTACGGACCCGGTTATAGAAATTCCGAACTTGCCCCATCACACGGGCTTAAAACTGTGATATAACGGCAGGTTTTGCCGTAGAAAGAGAGGTATGACCATGAAACTGGAAGATGTATTAGGCGCTGAACTATATGCGCAGGTAGAAGCAAAGATCAATGAGATCAACGCAAATCAGCCGGACAAGACAAAGCACGTCCGTTTTGCGGACCTGTCCGAAGGGGGATATGTCAGCAAATCAAAGTATGATGATAAAGTCAACGGCCTTACTCAGCAGGTGACTGACTTGCAGGGGCAGATCACGCAGAGAGACACAGATCTTGCCGGACTTAATGAACAGCTTAGTGCCGCACAGGCGGATGCAGGACAGCTTGCAGAAGCACAGAAACAGCTTTCTACCCTGCAGTCTAAGTATGACAAGGATAGCAAGGCATGGGCTGCCAAGAACGCACGTCAGGCCAGAGAGTACGCCATTCGGAGCATGGCCAACGAACAGAAATTCACAAGCGCAGCGGCCAAGAGGGATTATATCCGCGAAGCTGTCGCAGATGAAACCGTCAAGCTGGACGGTGAAGTGCTGATAGGTTACACAGAATTTGCGAAGAGATATCAGGAAAGTGATCCTGATGCATTTGTTGTGGATACGCCTCCGGCAGACCCGAAACCGGCAGATCCGGCACCCACTATCGTGCTTCCAGGGAGATCGAATCCTCCTGCACATAAGATGTCTTTATCCGAGGCGATGAAGGCAAAGAACGAGAATCCAAATCTTAAGATCAATTTTGATGCGTGATCTTAAGGACAATTACCAGAAAGGAGAATGAATATGCCTGGTATTTTTGACAGCAAACTATTTAACGCAGAAGTGTTCCAGCAATATGTGGAGCGCATTCCGAACCTTAACAGAAACGAGCTCATCCGCTCCCGTGCCATCCGTCCAAGACCTGACCTTGCATCCGCAATGGCAGATGAGGTGGGTGGCAACTATATCACCACTCCTCTGAAGGGTCTTATCGGCGGGGCTGCCCAGAACTATGATGGCGGCACAAACCTGACCGCAAACGGGACCAAGACTTTCTCTCATTCCCGTGTTGTTATCGGCCGTGCAAACGCATGGACTGAGAAGGATTTCTCCTACGATATCACCGGCGGAGAGGACTTCCTGGAGAACGTGGCACAGCAGATCTCTGAGTATTGGGAGGAGGTCGACCAGGCCACTATCGTTCATGTGCTGAACGGTGTGTTTGCCATGTCCGACACTGAGGGGGCAAAGTTCGTAGAATCCCACACCAACGATGTAACTGCAAAGCAGAACAGCGAAGGCGTGACCGGAAACATGGACGGCACTACCCTCAATACCACAATGCAGAAGGCCTGTGGTGACAACAAGAGCAAGTTCAGCCTTGCCATCATGCATTCCATGGTTGCCACTAACCTTGAGAACCTGAGACTTCTGGTTTATCTCAAGTACAACGATGCCAACGGTATGCAGAGAGATCTTGCTATCGGTACACTGAACGGCAGGACTGTCCTCGTTGACGATAATATGCCTGTTATCACAGTTAATCCGACATATGCAAAGACCTCTGACACCGTGATTGATGCCGGCAAGACATATTACACCCGTTCCGGTTCTTCCGGAAATTATGTATATACCGCAGTGGCATCCCCGGTTGTTGCTGATATCGGCAACTATTATGAGGTGACTGGCGGTGATACCGGATATGTTACCTATGTTCTGGGTGATGGTGCCATTGAGTACACCAACTGTGGAGCAAAGGTACCTTACGAGACAGACCGTGATCCTGCCAAGAATGGCGGTGAAGACACCCTCTACTCCCGTCAGAGAAAGAGCTTTGCACCGTATGGCGTCAGCTTTACAAAAGCAAATATGTCTTCCCTGTCTCCGACAGATGCAGAGCTTGAGGATGGTGCTAACTGGGAACTTGTCAATGATAATGCTTCTTCCTCTAAGGAGTATATCAACCACAAGGCAATCCCGATCGCACGTATCATCTCCCTGGGCTAATCCCCCAGGGATTTTTGCTGTGGGGAGGTGCTACACATGACATATCTGACGTATGAGGAATACCAAGGATATGGCGGAGATCTCCCGGATACGGATTTCAAGTTATTTGAGTTTCGGGCAAGAAAGAAGATAGACTACTGGACAGACTGCCGTGTGCAGAGGATGGAAGAGGTTCCTGAAGCTGTCAAGCTGTGCATGATGCATATCATCAAGTTTGACAGGAAGTTTGGGGCGGATGCACAAGCAGATAATCCGGTAGTCGCATCTTTCAATACAGACGGCTATTCTGAAAGCTACGGAAGTGCTTCAGAGCAGATGTCGGCTGCTGAAAACAGTCTGTATAAGACTGTCCGGAACCTGCTTTATGGAGAGCTTGATGACGAAGGGACACCACTTCTTTATAGGGGGGTGTACTGATGAAATTATGCAATGATACGATCACTGTATTCAATGCCCGGATTGATGATGATAAGGGTTACGACACATATGAGCCCACCATCATCCGCGGTGTATCATGGTTCTGTGAGATCGCATCGAATGTGGATTCATCAGGACTTAAGGCAGCAAATAAGTTTACGATCCGTATCCCGGAG
Organism: Eubacterium sp.; assembly: GCA_017433295.1. GTDB lineage: Bacteria > Bacillota > Clostridia > Lachnospirales > Lachnospiraceae > Anaerobutyricum. The sequence continues at coordinate 16,032 of JAFRHL010000035.1, read as the reverse complement.
GATGCAGATTTTTCTGGTAAAGCATATGTAACGCCTGCGGCATATGCAGGAGGTGATCCTAAAACAGCATTTACCCTGCAACAGGGGGATATCATAGTGCATGGGGAAGAGACAGGATTCTTAAGACCAGCACAGCTGAAAGAAAAATATGGGGAGACCGTCACTATCCTTGGAGTTACGGACAACCGCAGGAGTCCGAATGCGAAGCACTGGAAGGTGGTGGGAGCATGATCACTTTTAAAGCTGAAAAGGTGTTCATGAATCTGGATACATATGACCTGTTGAGCCGGTTAAATCTCGAAGAGGGTGGATTGGTCCAGAAGGCTATTGATAAAGCCGTGATAGACTGGAATATGCAGTACGTGCCTTTTGAGACAGGCACGCTTGCCAAAAGTCCATATAGTATGACTGACATCGGCAGCGGTGAAGTCATATATCCGGGTCCATATGCCCATTATCTGTATTACGGAGAGGTCTATGGCCCCAACATCCCCATATTTGAGGATGATACAGGTGAACCTACGGGATGGTTTTCACCTCCAGGGCAGGAGAAGCACCCAACAGGACGGGAATTACATTATAGTCAGGACATCAATCCTCTTGCCGGTTCTTATTGGTTCGAGCGGATGAAGGCTGACCATCTCGATGACATCATAAAGGAGGCTAAAGCCAATGTCGGACTTTAATAATGTCGAACTGTTGAGGGACTGGTTCCGTACCTGTCCGGTCATACAGAGAGGAAACCGTTTCAGAGTGGATTATGTGGCGGAAAGCCCGACTGAATATGCCATCTATGCGGTACCTTCCACCTTAAAATACCATGAAAACATTCTGGGCGAGGAGGTCCCCGATGACATCCAGACCCAGAATTTTATTTTTGCGAGTAAAGAGCATTATGGATCTGATATCCGGCAGAATCTTGCCAACCTGGGATTCCATCAGGATGTTATCGATTGGATCCTTGAACAGAATGAGGCAAGGAACTTCCCAGAATGGTCAGGTGGTTATGTAAAATCCATTGTACCTACACTGACCGGGTATCCGGCACAGGTCGGAAGTAATGCTGCGAAATATCAAATTCAGTTGAGAATCACATACAGGAGAGTGTAATATGGGAAAATTAGAAAGAAAGTACCTTGCACATTTCATTGACGCTTCCTTTGGCGGTACTCCAGTGAATTATGTCCGTTTGGGTAAAGATCTGGAAGAGTACAATGAGGAGCTCAATCCGGATGTTGAGGTGCAGCAGAACATTCTCGGTGAACAGAATGTAATGCATAACGGATATGAAGTGCAAAGTGAAGTAGAGCCATTCTATGCATATGAAGGCGATCCATTGTTTACCCGCCTTTGCAAAATCGCTAATGAGCGTCTTACAGGTGACGATTGCACAACCACCAAGGTTGATGTCCTGCTTAAGGCAGACGGGACTGTAGAGTGGGCGTACTGTGAAGACTGCTATGTAGTGCCAAACACAGTGGGTGGAGACACATCCGGTGTCCAGGTTCCGTTTACGGTATACAATGCCGGAAACAGGAAGAAGGGCAATTTCAACATGAGCACTAAGAAGTTCACAGCTACGACTTAAGAAAGGGTGGCAGCTGATCAGTCAGGAGTTCGGAATTACCGGGCTCCTTTTTTCGTATAAGGAGGCTAAACAATGGCAGGAGAAAATAAACAGACAGCATTAGAGATTGTTATAGATGAGGGTAGTCAGCGGGTACCGATCAAGAACCTTGCAGGGGAAGAAATAGGAGTGTTCTACTTCAGGCCGACAGATATCGGGATCATCCAGAGATACAACGATACCGTATCAAAATTTGACGAGATCGTTGCCCCCCTGGAGAACATTGATATCTCAGCGGAAGGGACAGCCGATGCAGATGATGATGCAGCCATGAAAGCATTAGATGAGGCAGAAAAGAGACTCTTTGAAGCCTGTGACTATATCTTTGGCGGCAATATGTCCGAAGCATTTTTCGGAAAGATGCACCCCTTCTCTCCGATCGGCGGCGTTTTCTACTGTGAGACCGCTTTGGAGAAAGTCGGTTCCTTCATCGCATCACAGTTTGACCAGGAGACAAAGAAGGTCAGCAAGCGGCTCAATAAGTATGTCGGAAGGTATGGTAAAGGGAAAAAATGATTGGGGAACTGCCTACACAGCTTTGGGTGGGTGAAAAGGAATATGAGATCCGGACGGATTTCAGGGATATCCTTACGATCATAACGGCCTTTAACGACCCTGACCTGGAAGACTATGAGAAGATGTTCGCCTGTCTGTACATTCTTTATGAGGATTTTGAGAATATCCCAAAAGAGGAATATGAGGAGGCTTATAACGAAGCTATCCGGTTCATCGACTGCGGGGAAGAACCTAAAGAAGGTAAGACACCAAGACTTATGGATTGGGAGCAGGATGAGCGCATCCTGTTTCCTGCCATCAATACGGTGGCTGGATATGAAACAAGATCAAGCCAGTACGTGCATTGGTGGACCTTTATGGGATATTTCATGGAAATCAGAGAGGGTGTGTTTTCACAAGTCCTGTCATTGAGGCAGAAGAAAACTAAAGGCAAAAAACTGGAGAAATGGGAACAGGAATTCTGGAGGTCAAACAAAGATCTATGTATCCTGAAACCCAAATTATCCAAGGAAGAGCAGGAAGAAAAAGATAAGCTCAACGCCTTACTTAATGGCTGACGGGAGGAGGTGACAGTGTGCCAGCAAATTATGATGGATCAATAAAGATTGACACTAAATTAGATAACAGTGGATTTGATAGGGATTCAGATAAGCTGAAGGGCGCTGTCAATTCTTTACTGAAAACAATCGGCAAAACAGGGGATAAGATCAATCAAACCAAGCCTAAGTTAAATCTTGACCAACCGCAGGAAGCCATAGATGGCATGAAGGATTCTGTCAATTCACTTTTGAAGACTATCGGTAAAGCCGATGGGCAGAAGAAAGCACCGGGGATGGATTTCCAGAAAAAAGCACAGGAAGCCGATGCCTTTTCGCAGACCATGCAGAAGATACACGCAGATATCAACTCGTTGGGTGATCTTACTAAGAAAGTGTTCAGCGGAGACTCAGAGGCGTTTTCACAGTTTAAAGCAGAAAGTGATGAAATCATTGAAAGACTGGAAGCCTTAAAAAGTACCATGACTGAGAGCGGTGCAGATACGAGTTCGGTACAGAGCATGCTTGACAGTTTTATCAAGTACCGTGACCAGGTAACTTCATTTGGTGGCCAGATGGGTGGGGATGCTATGTCAGATGGTCTCCAGACAGCAACAAACAGTCTGGAAGCTTTTCAGCAGAAATGGCAGGAGATGCCTACTCTAAGCGGTATCATTCAAAATGCTTTCACTAATACGTTTTCAAGGATTTCATCTGCGGTAGACAGAGTAAAAAGCGGCCTGACGACCGTAGGCTATGCTGTCACTACTGGGGTGCAGAATCCTTTACAGGCTTTAGACAGAATTTTTGCAGGTGTGGCAGGCGGTGCGTCAAAGGTGGTATCCGTCCTCGCAACAATTGGCAAGGGTGCAGTCATCAGTGGTTTATACGGGGCCGCAAAAGCCACGGGCAAGGTGCTCTCTCATCTGAGGTCGATGATAAGCGGCAGCATTATTGGAGGATTGAAGAAATTAGCATCAAATCTGACCGGCATCGGAAGGAGTTCAAAAGGGGCATCTGCCAGTTTGAAAAAAGGATTGAGGACCATATTAAAATATGGCCTTGGGATCCGTTCCCTATACATCCTGTTCAGAAAGCTCAGATCCATAGTGACCGAAGGTCTGGGGGAGATGGCAAAAGCAGACCCGGAATTTGCACAGGTCTACAACGGGTTTAAGAATGCTCTGGCTACACTGAAGAACAGCTTCGTGGCAGCGCTTGCTCCCATCGCAGAGGTAGTGCTTCCTCTGCTTACAAAGTTCATCAACTATCTGACGATAGGTATGACAAAAATCGGTATGCTTGTTGCGGCTCTTACTGGTAAGAATTCTTTCATGGCAGCGGCCGCACAACAAAAGGATTATACGGCAGAGACCAACAACTCTACCAAAGCTACAAAGAAAAATACTAAAGCTCAAAAAGAAAATCAGAAAACGATAGCAAGTTTTGATGATGTCAATATCCTGAAGGATAATAAAGACAGCAGTGAGTCTGAACCTGCTGCTTTTCAGCAGACACCAATAGATCCGGCGATGATGGACCTTGCGAAAAAACTTAAGGATATGTGGAAAAACGGGGATTTCACTGAGCTTGGAAAGAAGCTTGGAGAAAGCCTTAAAAGCCTTCTCGACAGCATTCCATGGGACAAGATCAGGAAAGTGGCAAATAAGCTGGGCAAGAGCCTGGCAACCTTCTTAAACGGATTTATGGAGGTACCGGGACTTTTCAGGTCCATCGGTAGGACAATTGCGCAGGCAATTAATACGATGTTTGAGTTCCTGAACGGGTTTGTCTCTAATCTGCACTGGGACAGTCTAGGCAAGGCCATACGGGATCTGATACTTGGTTTTGCGGACAATTTGGATTGGGGCCTGATATACGACACTATGAGGAAGCTGGGCACCGGTGTGGGTGAAGCTTTAGAGAACGCTTTTGACAATCCGGAGGTCTGGACAGCCATTTTTAATACGATTGCTAAAGGTTTTAATTCTATACTCTATCTTTTGGACAGTTTCTTGCAGGCGATAGACTGGGGATCACTCGGCCAGAATATTGCCACGGGACTGAACAACGGCATAGAAACGATAAACTGGGAACTTCTTGGTCAGACAATAGTAGATGCTTTCAATGCCCTGTTTGACCTTTGGTATAATTTTGTAACTACGTTTGATTTTACGAAATTCGGAACACATATCGGTGAAACACTGTCAAAAGTCATCCGGGAAGTTAACTGGACAGAGGGCGGTGCAAGCCTCGCCGAAACGATAAACGGTATATTTGATGCACTGAATGGCTTTATAACATCCACGGATTGGGGAGCGTTGGGAAAAGCCGTGATAGATGTGATAGCAGGTTTCTTTGGTAATCTGGACTGGAGTAATTTCGGCGAATTCATATCCGGTTGTATAATAGCTCTTTATAATTTCTTTACAGGAGCAATACAGGAGATAGATTGGAGTACACTGCCCGGTAAGATTGTCCAGGCGATCATTGATTTCTTTATGGGGGTTAACTGGGCTGGCATTGCTTTATCAGTTGGTCAGCTCCTTGCCGCAGCGTTCGGGGCTTTATGGGATGCATTTCCCGGTCTTGTGGAAGCATTGTTTAAACTCGCAGGATTTATAATCGGTGGGCTCTTAAATGGTATCACCATTGCCCTTGCAGCTATCGGAGAATGGATATATGAACACGTATTTGCGCCTATCGTTGATGCGCTTAGAACCGTATTTGGTTCATCATCATCCCCATCAAAGGACATTCTGGAGATCGGGAAAGACCTGATAGGTGGCATGCTTAAAGGTATTGTTGATGCACTTGCCAGTATCGGTGACTGGGTATATCAGCATATCTTTATTCCGTTTATGGATGGAATAAAGACGGCATTTGGCATCGCATCACCATCGAAAGAGATGGATACAATAGGCGGCTTTATCATCGAAGGCCTGCTGAATGGTATCACATCTAAGCTGTCAGGTATACATAATTGGCTGCAGGCCCACGTCACAGATCCTATCTGCAACGGGGTTAAAGATCTCTTTGGGATCAGCAGCCCGTCTACTGTATTCAAGGAATATGGTGGTTATCTTACAGCTGGATTAGAACAGGGCATTGATGATGGAAAGTCCGATGTGACTACCACATTATCGGGTCTTGGTGATGATATGAAGTCAAAATTCAATGATATCAGCTGGTCTGACTTGGGAGAGAATGTTGCAAGCGGCATATCAACGGGAATATCTGGTTGTATCGAAAATCTAAAGACTACGGCATGGAATATGGCCGTTGATATGTACAATAGTGCTTGCAAAGCATTAGGCATTGCATCTCCATCCAAGAAATTTGCATGGATAGGCGATATGATGACCGCCGGACTGGCAGAGGGCATAGATGCTACACAAGATACTGCGATATCGGCAGTGACATCCCTCGCGGATGCAGTGACTGAAGAAGCAGAGACTGCACAGCCCACTATGCTGATCGATGCATCCATAGCAGAGATTGACGGAGTGTTGTCCAATTTCTCTGATAAGGTGGTCAGGAGCTTTGATGCGATGGTTGCCGCCATGGAAGCCATTGTAAACGGCTCTGCATTCACAATGCCGGCTGTCGCAGGCGGGTCTGTGATGCCGTATTCAGCCCGCAGGACAAGCCAGGCAGGAGACAGGGAGGACTTATCCTCTCTCATCGAGATGCTGTCTGTGGGTGAATCTGAGCGTATTACAAGAGCAGATCTTATCGAAATACTGACAACGATGTTTAGAGACTATATGCACTTTGATTTCCGCATAGGTGATGAGCAGATAGCCAGACATGCGAATGCGGGAAATGCTAAATTAGACCGCCGGTATAATCCGGTCAAGAGGTAGGAGGGCGCAATGGCAACATTTAAAGATCCTTTTAAAGTTGACGGGGTAACGCTCCCAACCCCTGATGAGTACAAACCGGGCATTGAGGACCTGTCCTCAGAGGAGACCGGTAGAACGCTTGACGGCATCATGCATAAGGATGTTGTGGCCGTCAAGGATTACTATGAATTCGTCTGGAAAGATGTGTCATGGGAAAAAGCAGCACGAATCTTCAAAGCGGTAGACGGGAAGACAAAAGTTTCCCTAACTTATGCGGATCCACGTGTTCCCAACCGGTTCCTAACGAACAATTTTTATGTCGGCAAGAGAAGCTGCAGTGCCAGAAACCTCAACGATCCTGTCCATACATGGAAGGATGTTACGCTGCAGTTTACGAGGATTTAAGGTGGTGGTCATATGTTGAATATCTCAAAAAGCTTTAAGCGGGAGCTTTACTATGACCGCAGAAACTATTTGGCCTACGCTGAAATTACACTAGAAAACAGAACCCGTCTGTCACTTACGAACACTGAGATCTGGGCAGGCGGGTTTTCTACAGATGACGCTGTTTCAGAGGATGATAACTTCACTGCATTAGGAAGCACGATCATAGGCGGTGCTACATTGATTATAAACAACATCACGGAAGCCTATACACCTTATGATTTTACGAATGCGAAAGTCATTCTTTACGTCGGTATGTACCTGACAGACGGCGGAGCACATACTGAAAAGATCAAAAAAGGAACCTATACTGTCGATGATACATCTTACAACGGTGCAACCATCACGCTGACACTTCTTGATAATATGTGCCAGTTCGACAGGCCTTATGATACTGCTCTGAGTTATCCTGCAACACTGGACAGGATCATCAGGGATGCTTGTGATAAGTGTGGTGTGAGGCTTAATACCTATTCCTTCCCGCACAATGATTATGTGGTCCAGAAGAGGCCGGAAGAAGAGGCTGTCACATACCGTGAAGTCATCGGATGGGCAGCGGCTGTTGCCGGGTGCTTTGCCCGGTGCAATGTCAGCGGAGAGCTGGAGCTGAAATGGTTCGATCAGACAACTCTTGAAAACCGGTCAGAAGGTTATGACGGAGGTACATTTACATCGTATTCATCCGGTGTATCTCTTGATGGTAATAACGATCCTGATGTAGATGCCGGAAACTTCACAGAGGATAAGAACATACATCACATCAATGCGCTTTATTCCCAAAATACCAGCATGGATGATGTGTTGATAACAGGTGTTCAGGTCACTGTCAAGATTGATGATGACCCGGATGCAGAAGAGCCCACAGGTAAGGATAGTCCGGCCACAAAAACAAATCTGGTAGGAAAATCTGGGTACATCATCGATGTGATTGATAATCCGTTCATCACAGAGGATACACTTACAGAAGTATCATCATGGCTGGGCGATCAGCTCATCGGATTGACATTTCGTAAATCCAATATCACCCATGCCAGTGATCCATCCATTGAGGCCGGTGATATCGGAATCCTTTGGGACAGGAAAGGTAATGAACATCCTATACTTATCACCCGGTCGAACTTCTCCATTGATAATTCCCAGACTACGGTCTGCGGTGCAGAGACACCAGCGAGGAACAGTGCTACACGGTTTTCACAAGGGACAAAGAGCTATGTGGAAAGTCGGCGGAAGCTGTTGGAGGAAAGGACTTCTTATGAAGCGAAGCTAGCTGAGCTGCATGAGAAGATTGATACCGCTTCCGGATTATACTATACCGAAGTCAAGCAGAGCGATGGTACAAGCAAGTATTATTATCATGACAAAAAGAATCTGGAAGAATCTAATATTCGGATACTGATATCGGATGTCGGAATTACGGTCACGCCAAATGGTGGGAAGACCTGGTACGGCCTTGAAGTTAACGGCGATTTGATTGCGAGGATCCTGACGGCAAGAGGTGTTAATGCAGACTGGATTAATACTGGTACGATCACATCGAAGGACGGGTCAGTAGCCATAAACCTTGATAAGAATACCATCAATATAAAAGGCGTCACATCTTTTGATGGGTTCGCCACAAAAACGGGATTAGGGACATCCGGTTATACAACAATCAACGGTTCTAATATCACTACGGGAACTATTAAGGATGCTGGTGGTAACACGGTGTTTAATCTGTCTTCTGGTTCCCTGACTATGAAAAAGGGAAGCATCGATATTGGCAATTTTAAGGTTGACACAGACGGAAATCTGACAGCAAAAAACGCTAAATTGACTGGAGCTGATGTTTCTGGAAAGATTACATCAACAACAGGTAACCGAAAGATCATAATCAATGAAGCCGATCTAAAAGGATATGTGGGAAGTACACTGTACGGTCATTTGGACTTGTGTGCTATATATAGTGATGGTGCCAAACACGCTTCATTGGAAGGAGCAACATATTTACATTTGGAAGCCGGGAAAAAAATATCTTTTGAAGTAGGGGGAATTGAAGGCTCTGGAACAGAAAAGGCCTATGTGGACTCAAGTGGATTTCACGCAGGAGGAGCAAGCAGGAGCTCTGTATCAATACCAATTAGCATCAACTCTGATGGGACAGTACAAAGTTGGGCAACCTATAAAATCGTAGATGGGATCATAAAATAATCATAAGGAGAGCGAGATATGGACGAGCGCATAATAGCACTTACACAGTTGATATTGACGGATATCCAAAGTAAATTTCGGGCAAACGACATCTCCCCGGAAATGGGTGTCGTGATAATCAATGCCGTAGCCAAACAGATTCAAGATGTTTACATTACGAGATCCCTTCTTGATATGATCAGCAACGGTAGTGATAAAGATGAACCTGCAGATAATCAGGTAGAACAGGAGGATGCAGATGGCAATCCAGCATAGAAGGGGGACCTATCTCAATTTCAATCCGTCAAGCCTTAAGCCGGGAGAAATTGCTTTTGTACTGAGTGGTGATCCTGATACCAATGACGGTAAAGCGGTGTATGCCTGCTTTTCTGCCGGAGATGTGAAGAGGATGGCTACACATGACGAGATGGGGAGTTACGAATCGAATGCGCAGACTGCAGCAGAGGCTGCGGCAACTGCAAAAGCAGATGTGGTCAATCTTAAAGAACAGATTGATACAGATCTGCAATCAGCATCAACTGCACTACAGAATGCAGAGACTATAAAGTCTGATGTTGAGGATCTTAAAGCTGATGCTGTTTCCGCAGTATCAGACGCAGAGACAGCCGCCACGAATGCGCAGGATGCCCTTGCAGCCGTCAGAGAAAAGGCAGAAGAAGTAGAGGCTGTCGTGGCAAGCAACGCCTATAAGAGCGAGTTAGGAAGCGGCGCGACGGGAGAAACTGGTGACTGCTATATCTATCTCTCTGAAGATTTTCAGGAAATCATTGGGGAGAATGGAGCATATTATGTATTCCTTCAGGAGGAAGGAGAAGGAAAGCTGTACGTTAGTGAAAAGACGGATAGCTTTTTTGTTGTCCAGGGAACCGGTTCACTTGCTTTCTCATGGGAAGCAAAGGCACCTATCACCTAATAGAAAGGAGTGATGAGCCATGATGGAGCATGAAGCATATGATCTGAGTGTTACACCACTCGGTGATCCTGTTGTGATTCACCTGAATCGGGGCGATGCTGATTTCAAACTGAAATTTAACATCATGTCAAGGTCAGGTACTTTTAAGATGGAGAATGGTACGTCTGCAAAAATATGTGGAACAAAGCCGGATGGCACGAAATATGAAGCCTCTGCTTCTATCTCGGGCAACACGGTAACAGTGAATGGGGACAGTAACATGACAAACACTCCTGGTGTTGGTGTATTTGAAATCTGTCTTACCCATGCGAGAAAAGAACTTTTTACACAAAACTTCAAAGTGTGTATTGAGGATATTTAAACGAAAGGAAGGAAGAAGAGCGAATGATAATTCATGAGTTTAGCCTGGATATGATACCGGGCGGTTCAATGGCGTCTGTCAGATTGAACCAGTACGACGAAGATTTTAATCTAAAGATCAACCTCTTTTCCAGAAACGGTCAGTTTTCTGTACTGACCGGCACAACAGCTCTAATCCGTGGAACAAAACCGGACGGGAATGCCTATTCTGCTGAAGCCTCCGTAAATGGTACTGTTGTGACCGTAACCGGTAACCAGCAGATCACAGCCGCCGCAGGAAGGGCCGTGTTTGAACTGTCCTTACGCAGAAATGGCAGAGAGCTCAATACCGCAAACTTTATTATCGATATCGAACAGGCGGCCATGGACAAGGATACAGTTGCATCCAAGTCCGTAGTAAGGGAGCTTGTTGATATAATGGATAATGCGGAAGAGATCATCAACGCAGGACAGCAATATGAGAATTCCCAGAGAGCCATGGAGGAACTGACTGAAAGGTCCGAATCAGCAGCAGAAACAGCAACTACGATGAAGGCGCAGACGGAGGAAATTGCTACACAGACTGAAGAACGATGGGAAGATATCTCCGAGCAGATGGACCGTAAGTCCAAAGCCATCGCAGATCTTGTCACCACAGCGGATGAGACAGCCGCAAAGGCCGCATCGGATGCAAGTGATGCGCTCAATGAAGCTGCTGAAGCAACGAATACACTACAGGATGTCCAAACCAAGCTGAAAGGCCTTGAACAAGAGCATTTAGGCTTTGTGGCCGACGGATATGTAGAGGACGAGGAAGCTGTATTCGTTGATAAAGAAGGCAACGAGATGTTCCGTATCACCGGCATTGGCGGCGGGTCAGGCGGCGGCAGTGGCAGCGGTGACCAGACGGTCAAATCCGTAGTGAGCATGGAGAATATGACCGGATGGCTGTCTAAGACCATATCCGAGAATGCTTCTTGCCCGATCTCTTTTATCTGGTCTTCCATGATGGAAGGTATCCCGACCGGGGATGGTACGGTCAGCATCACAGTAAACAATGTAACAAAGACTACCATGGATGTCTCCCAGGGTGCGGTAGAGATCGACCTTGCGCCATATCTGTCCGCAAGCGTGAACAGGGTAGAAGTCAGGGTGACAGATATCGAGGGTCAGTACAAGCGCATCAGCTACAGTATCACTATCATAGCCCTGTCCTTAAGCTCTACCTTTGATGTGGCCGCACCATATTCAGGGGCTATATCATTCCCGTATACTCCGATCGGTGCCGTGCTAAAGACCGTCCATTTCATTCTGGATGGTACGGAGATTGGCACACAGCAGACCTCCGTTACAGGCCGGCAGATGTCTTATACGATCCCGGCTCAGTCCCACGGTGGGCATTCTCTCAGGGTTTACTTTGAGGCAGAGGTCAATGGGGAAACAGTACGGTCCAACGAGCTCTATTATGAGTTTACCAGCGTTGAGACACTGAATGATGAGGTCATCATCACCTCCCCATTCAATCAGACTGAGGTTGCTCAGTATACATCCATTGCGATTCCATTTACCGTATATGACCCGGTATCAGATACGGCAGAGGTCAAGATCTACGCCAATGAGGAGCTTGTATCGACCCAGACAGTGGGCAGGACAGAACAGTCTTATACATACAGGGCTAACACGGCCGGTCCGCTCCAGATCGATATCAAGTGCCGTGATACTGTAAAGACTTTGAACATCACTGTTACAGAGTCTGAGGTAGATGTGGAGGCTGAGACACAGGACCTTGCATTACACCTTACTTCTCTGGGAAGGAGTAATAACGAAGCTCATCCTGAAGAGTGGGCATCCGATGTAGGAGATATCGAAGCAACGCTTACCGGATTTAACTTCACATCCGATGGATGGCAGCAGGATGAGGATGGAGTTACCTGCCTGCGTGTAACCGGCGGCGCAAGGGTGGAGATCCCCTATCAGATCTTTGCACAGGATGCAAGACGGGATGGATTGACCATTGAGCTGGAGTATGCTACACGGAACGTATCTGACTATGATGCCACAATCCTTTCCTGCATGAGCGGCGGCCGTGGTCTGGAGATCACACCGCAGAGGGCAACGCTGAAATCAGAACAGACAGAGCTTGATATGCAGTATAAGGAAGATGAGCATATCCGTGTTGCTTTTACTGTTGAGAAGAGGTCTGAAAACCGTCTGGTTGAGAACTTTATCGATGGCAAGATCGCAAGAGTGGCACAGTATCCGTCAGATGATGATTTCTCCCAGGTAACACCTGTGGGTATTTCCATCGGATCCGATGACTGTACCATTGATATTTACTGCATCCGGGTCTATACCAACAATCTGACCATGGATCAGATAAGGGATAACTATATCGCTGATACACAGGATGGTTCTGTTATGCTCGAAAGGTTCACACGGAACCAGGTGCTTGATGCATACGGCAAAGTGGTACCTTCACAGCTTCCTGCATACCTGCCTTACATGATCATCGAGTGTGATGAGCTGCCGCAGTATAAGGGCGATAAGAAGACGGTAACAGTGTCCTTCACAGATAAGCTGTATCCGTCCAATTCCTTCACTGCCAACGGTGTACAGGCCAACGTGCAGGGTACATCATCCGCTCCATACTATGTCAAGAATGAGGACCTGCAGTTTAAGCAGGGATTCGAAATGACCACGGCCGGACATTCCCGGACTTATAAGCTGCGGTCAACATCAATGCCGACAGCAAGGTTCGTTATCAAGGCTGACGTGGCATCCTCTGAGGCTGCAAACAATGTGGAGCTTGTAAGACTCTACAATGATATCTGTCCTTACAAGACATCGGAAATGCTTGCAGATGACAGAGTGAGGTGGGGTATCGATGGTATCCCGATCGTCATGTTCTGGCGTGATACGATGACGGGTGACCTGAACTTCATTGGCAAGTTTAACTTCAACTTCCCGAAGAGGTTCCCGGAGGGCTATGGATACACTGGTGATCAGGAGTCCTGGGAGTGGCAGAACAACACATCTGACAGACTGCTGTTCAGATCTGCTGATTTCGATTCCATCTATACAGATCCTGAGACACTGGAAGAGTATCCGGCATGGAGAAATGACTTTGAGGCGCGTTTCCCGGAGGATACCTGGGATGACATCACAAAGCTCAAAGAATGGATCAGCTGGGTTGTATCTACTGACAGAGACCAGGCTACCGGTGATGCTCTTGAAACCCCGGTAACATATAAGGGTACAGAGTACACCCATGATACGGCAGAGTACAGGCTTGCTAAGTTTGATGCAGAGATCGAAGATTATGCAGAGATCGATTCCCTGATCTTCTACTATGTATTTACTGAATTCTTCCTGATGGTGGATTCCCGGAGCAAAAACCTGTTCATGGGCTTCCACGGCAGTGAATGCACGATAGAAGGCAGTGCTATCGACAGGAAGATCGTTGCAGAGCCATACGATATGGATACCGGCCTTGGAACAAACAATGAAGGTACCCTTAGTTATGGTTACAGCCTGGAGGACACCGATACTGTTGACGGTGCAGACGTTTTCAACGGTCAGCACTCCGTACTGTGGTGCAACCTGCGAGATACGAAGAGAGCCGCTATTGTCAATATGTACCAGACCCTGCGGTCAACAGGCGGCCTGAATTATGGGGCGGTCGAGGAAAGATACGAGGCAAGGCAGTCCGTATGGCCGGAAACCATCTGGAATGAGGATGCGAGAAAGAAATACATCGAGCCTCTTACCAATCCTGCAGCAGGCAAGGAGCCGACAGACTTCTATCTGCCGATGTGTCAGGGCTCTAAGGAACAGCAGCGTAAGCTGTGGATGACAAACAGATTCGCATACATGGATTCCAAGTGGAATGCCGGTGATGCTCTTGCACAGGTTATCCAGCTCCGTGGTTATGCTAAATCTGATATAACCGTAACACCCTATATCGACCTGTATCCAACAGTTAAATATGGATCCTATCTGGTACAGAAACGGAGTAAAGCAGGGCAGACAACACTGCTTGAATGCCCAATGGATTCTGTAAATGACACTGAGATCTATATCTATTCCGCTCCTCAGATCGCAAATGTCGGTGATCTGTCCGGACTGAAAGTCGGTGTGGCTGATTTCTCACCGGCTACACGAATCCAGGAGGTTAAAGTCGGGGATGCGGATGCAAACTACGATAACCCGAACATGAAGCGTCTGAGTTTTGGCAGCAACAGACTTCTTAGAAAGATTGATGCAAGGAACTGTTCTGCACTGGGAACAGGTGAACAAAAGAGCGTGGATGTTTCAAACTGCGTGATTCTGGAAGAGGCATATTTCGATGGTACATCCATCCAGGGCTTATCCCTGCCGAATGGTGGTGTATTGAAGAAGCTGCATGTACCGGCAACGATGACTAACCTTACGATCAGGAATCAAAGAAACCTGACAGAGTTTGTCATCCCGTCCTACAGCAACATCTCTACCCTGTGGCTTGAGAATAACAGTGCTGTCATCGACACACTGGCAGTCCTCAATGCTGTGCCGGCAAGCACCCGTGTCCATCTCGTAGGAATCGCATGGGAAGCACAGACGGCTGATGAGATCAGAGGTATACTTTCTACCCTTGATACCATGAGAGGCCTTGATGAGCACGGTAACAACCAGGATCAGGCTTATGTATCCGGCTCCATCCATATCAACTCCCTGACCGGGGCTGAGATGGCAGAGTTTGAAGGTCAGTATCCATATCTGAAGATCATGGCTGACCACACCACATCTTACCGTACCTATGCAGACTATGATGGTACAGAGTTGAAGAAGGTTGCTTGCATCGATGGCGTACCGCAGGAAGCAGCACCGGCTAATCCATCAAGAGCCCAGACAGCTCAGTACACTTACACCTTCGTAGGATGGAGTAAGAGTATGGATGCTGAGACAGCTGATTCTGATGCGCTTCATAATGTTATGTCTGACAGGACGATCTATGCTGCCTACAGCAAGACTGTAAGGGAGTACACTGTGACCTGGAAGAATTCGGACGGTACGACACTGAGGACAGATACGCTGAAATACGGCGCAACACCATCGTGGGGACAGGCTATGCCGACTAACAGCAGCGGACAGTCAGCACAGGGATGGACACCTTCCATCACAACTGTTACAGGCAACGCTACTTACACTGCATCCTATATCCCAGTATATACCGTTTACTTCTACAACGGCACAACATTGCTGAAGGAACAGCAGGTACAGCAGGGCAGCAGTGCTACACCGCCTGCGGAAACTCCGGTAAGTCCGGATGGTCCAGACTATGAATTCACAGGATGGCAGCCGGGATATGCGAATATCCAGGGCAATACATCCTGCTATGCACAGTTCAAGGCTCCGAGCGCTGTGGTTGAGATCGAAGACGATTGGGCAACCATCGTATCTAAGATCGCAAACGGCACAGCAACCTATAAGGTCGGCAATTATAAGCCTCTGGACCTTGGTACAGAGGGCGTTGTGAATATGCAGATCGTAGGTAAGAATACCAGTCCTCTTGCATCCGGCAGCGGTACTGCAACCTATGACTGGCTGAGTATGGAACTGCTTGCTACTTCTCACAGGATGAATCCT